>JAQCCM010000032.1 GCA_027621175.1 Bacteroidota bacterium
ATGATTGCTTTAGGAAAACAGTGACCTTTGAACATCTTTTTTGTTGTAAATTTAAAAAATTTGATTTTTTCCTTACATTAGATGCGACAGAACCATGTTTACTTACATTTAATTTATTAATAACAAAACTTATCTGATTGGGTAGAGTAAAGTTTTACATATTATCAGGTGTTTTTTTGGTTTCATGCAATCGTGAAATTCTAAATTACATTGATCATCCCTCTCCCGTTATACTTAAAGTTTTAGATGATTGGGGAAAATATAATGCACAAATTATATTAACGGAAGTTTCAAGAAATTCTAAAGGTAAAATATCTTTTAAAGAATATAATTTTTCGCTAGATGATGAATTATATTTTTACCCAGCAAGCACCGTAAAACTCCCTGTCGTTTTATTAACTCTGCAGTACATTACGGACATAAATAAAACTGAACCAAAAATAAATTTAGACACTAATTTTTCGGTATTTGACGGACAAAACCTTTTGAACGAAAAAAGAACTCTTAGAGAACTGATTGAAAAAATTTTCTTAGTTAGTGATAATGAAGCATATAATATTCTATTTCATCTTTTAGGCAAGAACTATATCAATACCGAACTTCATAAAAAAGGGTTTTTAAGCTCTCGTATCATTCATGATTTTTCATACGGGATTAAAGAAAACTTAAAATATGTTTTTTACCTAGGTAATGGTAATGAATTATCTATCAATTCAAAGAATAGTGATTACACAGCAAATGGAAAAAAATTAAAAAATGAGATAATTGGAGATGGATTTATTAGAAACGATAGTTTAATTCACCAAATTTTTTCATTTGAGGATAAGAATTATATTTCACTACGTGATCTTCATGAAATAACCAAAAGAATAATTTTCAGAAATAAGTACTCTGGAGATAAGATATTTCGCATGTCAGATGATTTTTATGACTTTATCCTACAATCAATGAGTTTGAATACTTTAGAAGGAGTCAAATATGGCTACACTAAGCCAAAGTACTGGGATAGCTATGTAAAGTTTTTTCTTTTTGGGGATTCTAAAAATGAAATTCCTAAAAATTTCAAGATTTATAACAAAGTTGGTTTTGCATATGGACACCTTACCGAATCAGCCTATATTATCGATCTAGAAAATAATATCGAATTTATTCTTTCATGCACTCTGAGAGTGAATGAAAATAATATCTATAATGATGGCGTATACGAATATGATTCAGTTGGAATTCCGTTTCTATCAAATCTAGGGAAGAGCATCTATTCAAGGTTAAGAGTTAAAAATAATTTACAATAACATTAATTTGATTTTAAAAGATTACCCATTTTGACAATTACCACATTATTTACTCCCCCCGATATCCTCTAATCAAAAACATTTCAAAGAACTTGTAATACACTACCCTCAATGTTTATCATGTTGTGGAATTGATCCCTTTTAAAACCAGACCCACTTTTTATCAAATCTTGATCTCATATACCTTTCTGTTAGTGTTTTGGATAAAGTAAATGATAGTATTTCCCCCGGATGGTCCCAATATCCATAGTCCTCTAATTGTCTCTGATACAACTCTTGTTTTTACCTTGTGTCAATAAATACATGGTGTATCATCGGTCTGCAGCTGCAAGAAGTTGGCGATTTCGGAGACGAAAACTGTCTGCCACTACTGAACTTGATACGAAGCACAAAGCTTCATTTAACCACTGAACCGCCAATTTCTTGTAGGTGCTGTTATAGGTTGGTTTTCATTCCTTTATTATCTTAAGTGTCTGTTTCAAATTGTCTCCAACACTAAATAAATAAATGCCTCCTGGTAAAGTACTCAATTCAATAACTGTATTCTCGGAATTTATTTTTCCTAATAAAACAGCTTTTCCAGCGTTGTCATAAACAGTATAAACTGAACCTAATAATGTTGCGTCTGCTTTTACATTGATTTGACTATTTGCAGGGTTAGGATAAACTTTTAGGGGCTTATTATTTGAGATTTGTGGGTCTATATTAGTTAAACTATTACAGTAAACATCCTGAAAGAATTCCACCATCTCAACACCAGCATTAACATCCATATTTCCCCAAGAGCCTATCCAGTCGTGCCCACCACCCACTACTTTGTACAACCAGACTTGATTACAATTCGAACCATTGATAGAATGCTTTTCTAGGATGATAAAACTACCATCGCTGGGGTCTGTATCAGCTAGGGTATCCGTTGCTGTTTGATTACAACTATTCAGACCTGAAAAATAATCAATTGTTGACGGCAGAGAGGGGTAGGCACCCCAACCATCGATATTTGTTGGGTCTCCAGTAAAATAGGTAACATTATCTAATGTACCATGAAACTCACAAATCGGTATGGGGGAATAATTAGTATTATTGCTTAGAATACTTTGAAGTACCATGCCGGCAACAGGAGCAACCGCTTTAAAAACACCAGAGCCTTCACAAGCGATTTTATAACACATATCCCCTCCATTCGAAAAGCCTGTTGCGTAGGTTCTATTGCTATCTAAGCCTTGACTCTGTTGTAAATATACCGCTAAGTCCTCTACAAAATCCAAGTCATTTACGGTGTCTATTCCAACATTAAAATCATAACCAACATTAAAAAAGCGTTGCCCTGTGTGGTCAACAGTGCCTCTTGGGTAGCAAACAGCAAAGCCATAAGCGTCCGCTATGAGGTCCATGCCAGAATAATTCTGAATGGCTGATGCATCGTCAGAATAACCATGCATTACAACAATTAAAGGAGAATTGGCTGGCAGGCCAGGAGGAGCATAGTAAAGATACTGTCTGTTGAGTCCACCATGACTAAATGTCAAGTATTGAGCATCTACAGTATACGTTACAAATATAAACGAAAGAAAAGAAAAATAATTCATGAGTTTCATAATTTTCTAAATTTGTTATATCAATGATTTAAAAGGATTTTTGTTATCACCCGTTTTTTTGAGAAGTCATTAGTATCCACTTTTTATCTGTGAATATAATAATTTATTATCTGATTTTCTTAAACTAACCTATAACTCATGTATTTGAGTGTCCACTAAAGTCTTGATATTCCGATTATTCCTTAGATAGATTGTGATCTCGTTAGTGTAATAATTGTATTCCCCCGCCAATTTCGATTTTTGGTCTGAAATAACGATCCTGGGGGACTTTCTCCTCGTTGGATACATATCCTTCATCCAAATAATAAAATTCTCTCAAACAACATATTGTATTTTAAACTTGCGAAAGATTTAAATCTCAGCAGCCCTAAAATAGTTTACTCCGTTGACGAAAGTAATAGTCAATTTATAGTGACATTAAAAACAGATCAACTGGGCAAAAATGTTTTTGTGATCACAAATTCTGAAAATAATTTTTCTGACAACTACTTCGATATGCTCCCAAATACCGAAAAAACCATTTTCATTGAAAAGGACCTGTCTCAAGACTTAAAATCATTTACCGACAATTTATCCATCAAAACATTGACAGACAGTTATAAAAAATAAACGACGGCGCTCTTAAAATGGGGGAGAAGTTTTCTGTTAGCGCCTAAACTGTCTGGCGAAAACAATTCAATGATCATACTAATCTTGCCACTCGGCAATGAATAAATTCGTGTCGCGTCCACCGCCGTTGTTGCGGTTGGAGGAGAAGACTAATTTCTTACCATCATTCGAAAAGACTGGAAAGGCATCAAAGGTGAGGCCATGAGTTACTCGCTCCAGATTTTTGCCATCTAAATCAATCATGTAAAGGTTAAATGGAAAGCCACGCTCTGCTTCAAAATTGGACGAGAACAATATCTTTTTTCCACTGGGATGAAAAAATGGACTCCAATTGGCATTGCCCAAGTTGGTCAATTGGCGCAAATTACTCCCATCAGCATTACAAATGTATAGTTCCATATTGGTTGGTTGTACCAAACCTTCTTTGAGGAGGTCTTTGTATTCTTTAATTTCCTCATTTGTTTTGGGTCGTGAAGATCGGAATATCAATTGAGTGCCATCGGGAGAGAAAAATGCACCACCGTCATAACCCAGTTCGTTCGTAATTTGTTTGACATCGGAACCGTCCAAATTCATAGTAAACAATTCTAAATCCCCAGTTCTCATTGAGGTAAAAACGATTTTATCACCTTTGGGCGAAACTGTGGCTTCGGCGTCGTAACCGGGTTCAGTAGTCAATTGTCCCGTAATATTGCCTTGTAAATCGGCGACAAATATGTCATAACTTTCGTAGATGGGCCAAACGTATTTGCCTTCGCGTCGCAGAGGGGCGTCTGGACATTCCTTACCGCCGAGATGGGTTGAGCCATAAACGAAATGTTTGTTATCGGGCAAAAAGTAGGCACAAGTGGTGCGTCCAAGACCTGTGCTCACCATGGGAGGGGCAATACTGTCGAAGGATTCGTTTTGGTTCATGATGAACAACTGATCACAACCTAATCCCCAAGCGGGATTATTGGACTGAAAAATCAATTTTTGGTCGTCAAAACTCCAATAGGCTTCGGCGTTGTCGCCGCCAAAGGTCACTTGACGTATGGATTTAAAATGAACTTCTTCGGGGAAAATAAGGCTGTCTTTTTGGTCGGAATTTGCCTGATTTTGGGGAGTTTTATTTGTATTGTCTTTGCAAGAAAAAGCCAGAGCGACAAATAAAAAGGCAGATATAAACTTCATGATCTTTTTTATTGATAATTTTGAGCAAAAATAGAATTATTATGGTCAAGCAAATGTCGCTATCGGTATTATTATTAACGCTCATGGGTTGTCCAACTCAGCCAGTTCCTGAGAATAATTTAAAGGCTGATGTCGAATTTTTGGCCAGCGATGAACTTCAGGGCCGTCAAACTGGATCCGATGGAGAGAAATCGGCTGCAGACTACATCGCACAGCGGTTCGACGATTTGGGTCTCGAGGAAAAGGGGACTAATGGCTATTTCCAAGATTTTAAATTTACCCCCAAAACGGACCCGCATTCAGAAGCCAGTTTTACAGAGAGCGAGGACGGCAGCACGGTCATTGGACGAAACGTCTTGGGTTATATCGACAATAAGGCCGAGCGAACTATCGTCATTGGTGCGCATTATGACCATTTGGGTTATGGCGATTTGGGAGGATCCTTGTTTAGAGGTGAAGAAAATGAAATTCATAACGGCGCCGATGACAACGCCAGCGGTGTAGCCGTGATGCTCAATTTGGCCTACAGGCTGAGAGACCACAACAAGAATAACAACTATTTGTTTATGGCCTTTTCGGGTGAAGAACTCGGTCTTTTAGGCTCCAATTTTTTTGTCAAAAATTCGACCGTTCCCGTCGATAAAATCAATTACATGTTCAATATGGACATGGTCGGAAGACTTTCAAATGAAAAAACCTTAGCGATTTACGGCACAGGCACTTCTCCTTTGTTCAAACAGACGGTCATGTCGAATAATGAGACGTTCAAAATCATCGAAAATGAGTCTGGTGTAGGGCCTTCGGACCACACCTCTTTTTATCTTGGAGACATTCCTGTTTTGCATTTTTTCACCGGCCAACACAGCGACTACCACAAGCCAACTGACGATGCTGACAAGCTCAATTACGAAGGCATGCAATTGATATCGGATTATATTTTCACACTCATCTCCGATCTCGATAACAACGGCAAATTGGCGTTCCGAAAAACGGCGAGTGACGAAACAGAAACGCCTCGTTTTAAGGTCACCCTTGGTGTGATCCCTGACTATCTTTTCGACGGTGAAGGCATGCGCATTGACGGGGTAAGTGAAGACAAACCTGCCCAAAAAGCAGGCCTGCAAAAAGGAGACGTTGTAGTTGCTCTTGGGGATTATGACGTCAAACACATGATGGGCTACATGCAAGCCCTCTCCAAGTTTGAAGAAGGCAATTCAACCACAGTAAAAGTCAAACGCGGAGACCAAGTTGTTTCGGTAGAAGTGACATTCTAATAGAAGCACAAATTGGCAAAACAACTCGTAAAGCTTAAGGATTTAGCCCAACAATTGGGATTATCAGTCTCCACCGTTTCTAAAGCCCTTAACGACAGTCACGAAATCAGTCATGGGACCAAAGTTAAGGTGCTGGCATTGAGCAAAAAACTGAAGTATCGGCCCAATACCTTAGCTAAAAACTTAAAGCAAAACCGCACCAACACGATAGGAGTTATTATCCCAGATTTGCTCAACTACTATTTTGTCAAGGCCTTAAATGGCATTCAGGAATCAGCTGAAAAACAAGGGTATTCTATCATCACCTGCATCACCAACGAATCTTTAGAGAACGAGGTCCGCTACAGTGAAATGTTGACTAATGGCAGTGTCGATGGGCTCATTGTCGCCTTGTCGATTGAAACTCAAAAGAACAAACATTTTAAACATTTTAAACAATTGATTAAAAACGAATTCCCCTTGGTGCTTTTTGATCGGGTTAGTGATGAAATCAATTGTTCGCAAATCATCAGCAATGATGAGAATGGTGGGGCTCAGGCCGCAGAACACCTCTACCAAGCTGGATGCCGCTGCCCATTGGTTGTAGTGGTAAATTCTGATTTGGAAGTGATCAAAAGGCGTGAGGAAGGCTTTACCAGTGCATGGCATCAATTGTCTGGAGGCCATGTTGTAATGAGGCTCGAGGTTGACGATTTGGATGAATCTGAAAATGAAATCGATAATTTTCTGAAAAATCATGCTCAAATTGATGGGGCGTTTGCTGTTGACGAAAGACTTGGAATCAAGACCCTCAAATGCGCCATTGATGTTGGGAGGACTGTGCCTTCAAATTTCAAAATTATTGCTACTTCTGACGGTGAGTTGTCCAAAGAATATTCTCCCTCCCTCAGTGTCATCGATCTTAGAGAAAATAAGATTGGATCTTCGGCGGCCGAAGAAGTCGTCAGACAGATTAAATCCAAGTTTCTTAAGCCAAAAACTACCATTATTGCCCCAAAACTTCTGGTGCGGAGTTCTTCATAAATAAATATTTTTAAGTATTTGTATTGCTTATTGTCTATTTCAAAATAGTCGATTTGAGTAACTCCGCAGTGCCTTCTTACTCATATTACTTTAAAAATTATCTTAAATTAAGTTCTTTTAGTTAGTTTTGTTAATTGGGATGTGATTCTAGGCTATGAAAAAGTACATAAATCAATTATTGATGTTTAAAAGTATTCAAAGAAAATCCCTACTTTGGGGATCATTTGTTATATTTTCAATTACCCTTGCTTCTAATAATATTTGGGACTATGTAGCGGCAGATTTCGATCTGCAGGTTAGTTTCACTTCTTCTCCAGCCGACGATGATAGTGATGGGACCATAAGCATTTGTGAAGGAACAACAGTGACTTTCACAGACACTTCGACTGAGGTCCCCGTTGATGCGGCTTACAGTTGGAGTTTTCCTGGTGGAGATATGACGTCTTCAGATACCTCAGGACCCCACTCTGTTGTTTTTAATAACGCTGGAAATTATTTCGTTACCCTTGATATAGACGGAACAACAGCCACTTTAAATGTTTTGGTTGAAAACAGTCCTAACATCGATCCCGCTGTGGTGCCAAATAACTGGGGCTCATCAACTTTTAATGGAACTACCTATTTTACTAGTTGTAATAATGCAGCGGGGGCAACAGATTATTGGACTAATTTTGCGTTTCAAACTGCTTCAACGAACACTACGGCAAATTCAATACACACTATTACCGATGTTAATGGCGATCTTATTTTTTCTTTTGTAGGAGAAAACTTTGATGTTCCAGATCAGTTTATAAATCATGCTGTCAATTCTGGTTTTACACAAATTACTTACACAATCGAAGAGGGTTCCTGTGTTTATCAATCTACCTTCGACCTATATATAGGAGCAGCTCCCACTGCAACCATATCAAATGAAGGGATACCTGTTCTTTGCTTTCCGGGCTCCATAACCTACAATATCGTTCCCGGTGCTCAGAATGGTCCAGGAACCATATATACTATTGAAGTGAGCGATGGTTCAGATCCAGTGGTTTTTAATCATCCTCCTCCATCAACTTATACGCATACTTACAATTCTGTTTCATGTGGACAAGCCGATGTTGAATTTAACGATACCGTATACAATAATGCCTTTGAAATCTCAATTACAGCATCAAACGCCTGCGACCAATCAACGAATGGTTTCGCGCCTATTTATATTGAGAGTGGCCCTGAGGCATCTTTTGAATTTAATCCAGACCCCCCTAATGATGCGGTTTGTCAAGGTACTACATTAGCTGCAATTGATACCACAATACCAGGATTTAATATTTCTAATGGAGAATGTACAGATGATTATCGAAAATTTTGGCAAATCACAGCACCAGATGGAAGTATATTAACTTCGACAACCTCAGGTGCATTAGATGCTAATCCTTTTGTTACTGTTGCGGGAAATATGGGCTTTGTTCCAGGTGGTATTTCAACTTCCGCAGA
>JAQCCM010000014.1 GCA_027621175.1 Bacteroidota bacterium
TGGCAGGATTCGAACCTGCGACCTCCTGCTCCCAAAGCAGGCGCGATGACCGGGCTACGCTACACCCCGTAAAAACGGACTGCAAATATAGAATTTATCATTACCCTTGCAAATATATTTTTTCATCATTTTAGCCAATAGATTGATAATAACTTTTGATGTGACTACGTGATGATAAAACACATAATCATGTACATTTGAATGTAAATTAATGACGATGAGCAATCAACCTGAACATATCAAAACACTTATCATCGGATCCGGCCCTGCTGGTTACACAGCCGCTATTTATGCTGCTCGTGCAGATCTTAAACCTGTTGTTTATACAGGAATGGAACCTGGCGGACAGCTTACTACAACTACCGAAGTGGATAATTTCCCAGGATATCCTGACGGCGTTGATGGCCCAACCATGATGGTGCAATTGCAACAACAAGCCGAGCGCTTTGGCACAGATGTACGCATAGGCATGGCAACCTCAGTTAATTTTTCAAAAGAAAAAGGAGGTTTGCATCAAGTTACCATAGATAATGAAAAAGAATTACTTGCCGAAACGATTATTATTTCAACAGGTGCTACTGCAAAGTATTTAGGCTTGCCAAGCGAACAACGTCTTCGCGGCGGTGGTGTTTCTGCTTGTGCTGTTTGTGACGGTTTCTTTTACAAAGGACAGGATGTAGCCATTGTAGGAGGTGGCGATACAGCTGCAGAGGAAGCAACTTATTTGGCAAATATCTGTAACAAAGTAACCATGTTGGTACGTAAAGATCAAATGCGTGCCTCAAAAGCCATGCAGCATCGTGTAACTTCTACGCCAAATATTGATTTACGCTATAATACTGAAATTGATGAAGTATTGGGTGAGCAAGTAGTCGAGGGTTTACGTATGGTAAACAATCAAACAGGGGAGAAGGAGGAAATTGCCATCACTGGATTATTTATTGCGATTGGTCACAAACCCAACACCGATATTTTTAAAGGTCAGCTCGACATGGACGAAGCCGGATATTTAATTACAAAGGGAAAATCAACAAAGACAAACCTTCCTGGTGTGTTTGCTTCAGGAGATGTACAAGACAAAGAGTATCGTCAAGCGGTAACCGCTGCTGGAACAGGTTGTATGGCAGCTTTAGATGCTGAGCGCTATTTAGCTACTGTAGAATCAGCTTAAATAATTGAGGAAGCGTAGTAAATTCCAATGGTTGTAGTGGCTAAAATTGCTAAAAGCCACATGCCAAGCAGGATAAGTAACACAGTTTTATTGCTTTTTTTTGAAGTATTACTCATTCGTTGACCAAGAATAGCTAAAAATACAAATGGAATCCCAATTACAAAATGAATAGGAATGCTTACAAGCCAAATGGAAATTCCTGATAAACGAAAGGTTATGAAGTTTTCTACCGTGGTAAATGGAAAATTAAAAATATCTGCTAACCCTACCGTGAACATGGAAATTGTAAGTGAAATTAAGGTGGCAAAAGAAATGATTATAAAAACCACACCAAGCAGCTTCATTAGAACGCCCATCAGTACTTGAACAAAACGGCCAAGTGCTTCAAAAAACCGCTGTAAGCCATTACTTACCTTCTTGGTTTTAGCTTCGTAATCTACGTCTTTGATACGTTCTTTTACATCGTTAATCCCTTCTTTAAACTTTTTTTCTAAATTTGATACATTAACTGGTTTTCCCTTCATTGAAAGTTTTTCGGCAGTCGTTTTTGCAGTCCCTATAAAAGTCCAAAGCGCAAAATATAAGAGGATAAAACCGCCCCATGAAAAAAGAGCAAGCAACAGCCATATAATACGCACCCACGACACTTGAACCCCAAAATAGTGTGCCAATCCAGCGGCCACCCCTCCAATAACAGTGTCATCGGGATCTCGAAAAAATTTTTTCTCTGTTCGTTGTGTCTCTTCTTCAAAATCGTCATCAGATACATGAAAGTCTTTAGGTTGTCCCATAACCTCAATGACATATACTACTTCTTGGACGGTTATGACTTGCCTTTTATATGTTGTTTTCTCTATAAAGAGTTCTGAAATCCTTGCTTCAATATCCGACATAAGCTCTTCTTGAATCTCGGAATTCTTAAAGTATGCCGCAATTTCTTCTAAATAGTTTTTCAGCATATCATAGGCGTTTTTGTCCATATGAAATAGTTGCCCCGCTAAGTTGATGTTAATGGTTGTATTCATGCTTGTTGGATTTGTGTTAGGCTAATTACAGAGTTGTGAAGTTCATTCCATGTAGTATTTAATTCTTCTAAAAAAAGCATACCATCATCAGAAATACGATAATATTTCCTTGGTGGTCCACTGGATGACTCTTCCCATTCATAACTTAACAGACCAGCACTTTTTAGCCTTGCAAGTAGCGGATAAAGCGTCCCTTCAACGACAATCAACTTTACACTTTTTAAGTGATTTATGATTTCAATAGCGTATTTCCGCTCTTTGCTAATTGATGCCAAAATACATAACTCAAGTACCCCTTTTCGCATCTGTGCTTTTGTGTTGTCTATTTTCATCAGTTCAAATGTATAAAAAGGTAACTTGTAATACAAGGTACTAAGCAAAAAATTGACTATTTTTGATTCATGAAAATCACACCAGCTACAATTAACAGGTATACGCTTTTTAAGCTTCCTGCTGCCTATTTCACTGGAGTTCGTGTTCGCGCGATTAATGACGACTCTTGTAAAGTATCTGTGCGTCTCGGCTGGGCAAATAAAAATCCTTTTCGTTCCATGTTTTGGGCGGTACAGGGTATGGCTGCTGAACTAACTACGGGAGTGTTGCTTATGCGAACATTAGCTCAAAAAAACACCAAAGCCTCTATGCTTGTGATAGAAACCAAGGCCACTTTTTCTAAAAAGGCTGTTGGAACTATTGTATTTAACTGTGCTCAAGGCGCAATAATTAGCAAAACTATTGAAGAAGCGCATAAAGAACCACAACAAGTTTGGCTTCACGCTATTGGCATAGATGAGTCGGGTGATGAGGTTTGTTCTTTTTCTTTTTTATGGTCCATAAAAATGAAAAATTAACATTTCTACAACAATTTTGTGTGGCTAATCCTCGTTAATTCGTAACAAACAAATCAAAATGTCGACCAAATTAAATGTATCCTATTTTAAAACGGTACTCTCAAAAGTTTACGACTATCCTACACTTTTCAAAAAAGAGCTTGAAAAAGCAAAAAATCACTTAGATGAATATGATTATGATATGCTGATGAATTGGCTTTCAAATAATCAATTTTCTAACTTGACTTTGGACTTATAATTTTTACGTCCTCGTAAACTATTGCGCCACGGATTATTGCACGAATTTTTTCGTGTAATGCATGTATAATATGTAGTTTCAGTTCTCTTTTGTGATAGATCACACTTACTTCTCTCGCTGGTTCTGGCACACCAAAAGATTTGAGATTTTTCTGATGCTCTTGTCCTAATTGTCGTGCATTTAAATATGGAATAAGTGTAATGCCTAAGCCCTCATTTGCTAATTGTACAAGTGTTTCAAAACTACCACTTTTGATTTCAAAAGGTGTTGGGGTATTGTCTTGTAACTGACATATATTCAATGCGGAATTGCGAAAACAATGCCCGTCTTGTAGTAATAACATACGCTCTGTGCTAAACATTTCTGACGTAATGGTTTTTTCTGCATTTAACTTCGAGTGGGAAGGCGCATATACCATAAAAGGCTCATAATACAAGGGTTTTTCTATAATGTGATCTGTAGTCAAAGGGGTGGCAGCAATTCCTGCATCAAGCGTGCCTTTTTCTAAGTGCTCTAATATCTGTTGCGTTGGCATTTCTTCAATTTCCAATACCAATTGTGGATATGCTTTGAGAACAGTTTGCAAAAACATCGGCAACAATGTTGGCATGATGGTAGGAATAATACCAAGTTTAAACGTACCACCAATTACGCCTTTTTCTTGATCTACAACATCTAACATACGCTCCGATTCAGCCACAATCCGTTTCGCTTGTGCTATAATTTTTTCCCCAACGGCGGTAAGTCCTATGGGTTTTTGAGCTCGATCAAAAATAGTTATATCGAGTTCTTGCTCCAGCTTTTGAATTTGCATACTCAATGTAGGTTGAGTTACAAAAGCATGTTCGGCAGCAGTAGTGAAATTGCGATGTTCCGCGACAGCGATACAATATTTAAGTTGCGTTATTGTCATAATTATTGGTTTAAAACAGTTACACGCATCCGCATGTTGGTTAGAGGCCACTCGCGTTTGTCTGTTGGTAAAGCATTTATGGCATCCACCACATCCATACCTCGAATCACTTTTCCAAAAGCAGTATATTTCCCGTCCAAATGATAAGCGCCAGGAGTTTTTTGTACAATAAAAAACTCATAAGGAGATGCCAGCTTATGTGGGTTTTCAATGTCACTACTAGGCATGGAAACAACTCCTCGGTGGTGCTTTAACCCATTGCGTGTGTCAGGTGGAAGTAAGTATTTCCCTATTTTTCTACGTTTCTGTCCCGTATCATAATTATCTGAATTTCCCCCTTGAATAATAAACTTAGGAACGACACGATGAAAGTAAGTGTCGTCAAAATAGTTTTGTTTGGTGAGGAAAATAAAATTAGCCCTGTGATATGGGGTTTGTTCAAAAAGCAATATATCAAAGCTGCCCAATGGAGTTTCTATGCGCACTTTATTTTCAGGGTTGTTTTCTGCAAAATCTTTTAAAAAAGGAATAGCTGTTTCGGCAGTTAGGGGTAAAACGGATTTCTCTTTTGTTTCGGGAACTTTTTTTGGTGTAACTACAATTGGATTTGAAACAACCTTCTGCGGTTTTTTAGTGTGATTTGTAGAATTACACGCCACCAATATTCCCAAAAAAAAGAACTGAAATAAGCGTTTCCATTGAAGTTGTAACATGCTATAAAGGTACAGTTTTTCTTGTTTTATGCCGATTGCCATACCTTTTGTATTTTTGTGCAACAAAACCAAATCGTGTTAAAACGAAACCCTTTCGGACATTACCTGTTTATTAAACTGTGGCTCATTCGTCTTTTGGGAGCTATCACTCGTAAACGCTTTAATGGGTTTAATGACTTGCAGATACGCGGCTCTGAAATTATTCGTCAATTGCCCGATAAGAATGTATTATTTATTTCCAATCATCAAACCTATTTTGCCGACGTAACTGCCATGATGCATGTATTTTTTGCCAGTTTAGCGGGTAGGGATGACAACCTAAATTATTTGAGTTATATATGGAGACCGAAACTAAATGTTTATTATATCGCAGCCAAAGAAACCATGAAAGCTGGTATTTTACCCAGGATTTTTGCTTACACGGGTTCTATTTCGGTAGAGCGTACTTGGCGTGAAAAGGGTAAAGATATTAATCGTCAGGTTAAAATGAGCGATATTTCCAATATTGGAAAAGCATTACATGATGGATGGGTAATCACTTTTCCGCAAGGGACTACACGACCCTTTGCACCCGTTAGAAAAGGCACCTTACATATTATTAAGACCTATAACCCCGTTGTGGTACCTATTCAAATTGATGGATTTCGCCGATCGTTTGATAAAAAAGGTATTTATATTAAGAAGAAAGGTATCAAGCAAACCATACACATCAAACCCCCCATGAAATTCGACCTCACAAAGTCAAATGAAGCGTTAGTCGCGCAAATTACCGAAGCAATAGGCCAAGTTAAAAAATAACTATTCCAAAATCCCTGCGCAACTTATACGTGCACCGGCAGCTCCAGAAGGTTGTGAAACAAAATCATCTGCCCCTTGATGCACTATAATGGCTTTTCCTAAAATATTTTTAGTGTCGTCCTCACAGCCAATACACCATTCATCCGTCTCGAAATACACACGACCAATACCATCTGTACCAACTTCAAAATTTCCAATATCTCCCTTGTGATAGCCTGTTTCGTTACCCCAAGCACCATGCGATTCAAAAGTTGGATTCCAATGTCCTCCCGTTGATTTGCCGTCTACAGAAGAGCAATCCGCTTTTTCGTGTAAATGAATGGCATGAATACCTTGGTCCAATCCACGAATGGTAACACTTAGTTCCACAACACCGTTTTTTTCACTTAGTAAAGCAAAACCAGCAGCATTGGAGCCACTTTTTGGATTTAATCCAATTTCAATTTGGCTGCGTTGACAGCCAACCGCAAAAACAACAAATAATAGAATCTTTTTCATACAACCAAAGTACTTAAAATTTTTACGGACTACCAATTATTTTTCGAGGTAGAGTATAAGTTTATCGTAATATTTTTCAGCAACAAATTTAGCACCTTCTACATTGTAATGAATGTTGTCTGCTAAAAATTTATCCGAAAATCCTGTTGCCATATCCACAGCAATCACTTTTGAGGTTTCTGTCGTTTTTCTGCTTGCAATTTCGCCAATGATCGTATGAATTTACTCAAAGGCAGCGGTTATTTCAGCATTCATAAAGATGGATTTCGCTGGTGCCATTTGCTCAATCAAAATAGTGACATTTGGATTGTGTGCTTGAATTTTATCTATTATCGCAATGATGTTTGGTAAAATGGATGCTAGCGTTTCCCCTTGCAAGGCATCGTTACCGCCAGGTGAGCTAAACAATACAACATCAGGTGTATCCGTTTTTTTAAGCCAATCTCCAATAGCGTTGTTTATTTGTTTAGATGTCCATCCGCTGTGACCCTCATGATCATCATCAAAGCAATAATTTTGATAATCGTCATAATGTGAAGAGTCTGTCTGTGTTCCTACAAAATCTACACTCCAATTTCCGTTTATCAGTTCTTTCCAAAGCGCATACCGATAGCTTTCAAATACTGGACGATTGCCTTGCACACGAGAAGCACCCAGAGGCATTATCGCTACTTTGCCTTCACTTGATTTGCATGTTTCGTTTTCCTTGTCGTCACTTGGTTTACATCCTACAAGAATGGTTAAAAAAAAGAAGGAGATCAATAAAAGATTTGAATTTTTCATACGGTTTAGGTTTCATTTTACCACTCAATAATTATGCAGTTCCTTTTACAACAAAAATGCTCATATTTGAATAAATAATTTTTATGCATCCTCGAAACTTATTTTTGTTGGGTATTGTTTTGTTTTTTTTGACCTCTTGTGGTGTTCATTATCGCAGTACCATATTTAATACCAATCCGACTTCTATTTCTTATGAAGATAAACAAAACTGGGCAGTTTATGCTGGTAAAACTTCCGATGGTAAATTTGTAAGTAAATTTTCAGATACGCTTCAAGCGGATGTGTTTTTTGTGTATCCTACACTTTTAACAGATAAAAAAGACACCCGCTGGAACGCACCCGTTCAAGATAGTATAATTTGTGACGGCGTACAGAAATGGATTATTCCTTTTCAGGCTTCAGCGTGGGCAAATGCTGCCCGACTATTTGTACCGTATTTCCGTCAAAATCACTATCGTGCTTTTTTTGAACCCTACCTAAGTCAAGGTGGGCAAGAAGCTAAAGCGCTGGCTTATGAGGATGTTAAAGCAGCTTTTGAATATTATTTAAACCATGAAAATAAGGGACGTCCCATTATTTTGGCAGGGCATAGCCAAGGGGCTATACATTTAAAAAAAATAATTCAAGAATTCTTTGATGGTACCCAACTTCAACAGCAACTTGTGGCTGCATATTTAGCCGGTACTCGTGTTAGTAAAGATGAATTTAAACATGTAAAACCTTTGGATTCTCCCGAACAAACGGGTGGCTTTGTGAGTTGGAATAGCTATAAAATGGGAAAGCTACCCAAATATGCCGATTGGTACAAAGGGGCAGTAACGACCAATCCCGTTACTTGGGATAGTACGACAACAAGCGAATTTTCAGATCACAAGGGGTTACTTTATTATAATCAACAATTGATTCCAACATGTCTTACCGTTGAAGTTACCGATGGTTTGTTGTGGGTAAGTTTACCCAAAGTTCCGAAGCGTTTTTGGGTTTCTTTTGTTAAAGATTATCACCGATTCGATGTATCTTTCTTTTGGCAAGATATTCGTGAAAATGCCACGCTACGGGTAAAGGAGTTTTTAAATCACAATGTAGTTAGGGTGCTTCCGGAGCCAAAGCCACTTTAAGTCCGTCTAATTCGGGTGTTATGGGGATTTGACAACCTAATCTGGAATTGTCTTCCACAAAATAAGCTTCGTCAAGCATCGCTTCTTCGTCATCGTTTCGTGCACCAAAGTGTTCATCTGTAAGGATATACACTTGACACGAAGCGCACATGGCCATGCCACCACAAATGCCCTCCACTGGAAGTTCAAACCCCTTGCAAACTTCCATTAAATTTAAATTCATATCTGTAGGAACAGAAAATTCGTGTTCTGTTCCTTCACGGTCAACGACCGTAATACTTATGTCTGCACTCACGAAGTAACGGTTTCTTTAGGTTGTTCGTTCTCAAATCCTTGGACTCCTTGAACGGTCGTATATTTAAGTGTAAATTTTTTATCTGGATTGATGATTTTGTAGGCAGTTTGAACGGCAAGAGTAGCCTCGTGAAAACCACATAAAATCAATTTTAGTTTTCCAGGATATGTGTTGACATCTCCAATGGCAAAAATACCAGGAAGATTTGTTTGGTAATCAAACGTATCTACCACAATGGCATTTTTATCAATTTCCAATCCCCAGTCTCCAATGGGGCCAAGTTTTGGCGACAGTCCAAACAATGGAAACCACAAATCCGTTTTTACGCTTGTTTTGTTTTCTTTGGTATGAATGACAACGGATTCAAGCGTGTTATTTCCCTCTAGTTCTTTTACTTCTCCAAATGTGTGAAGCTGCATTTTTCCATTCGCTGCCAATTCATATACGCGAGCTACAGAGTCTTTATGCGCTCTAAAGCGATCACTTCTGTGTACCAAATGCACAAAGCTTCCTTTTTCTGCAAAATAAATCGCCCAATCTAGCGCCGAATCACCACCGCCCGAAATGACCATGTCTTTTCCTTCAAATTGGTCCGGATCTTTAACAATGTAGCGTACGCCTTTGTCTTCAAAATCAGCTATATTGCTAATAAGAGGTTTTCTAGGTTCAAAACTGCCTAATCCACCAGCAATCATAACTACGGGAGCGTGAAGCTGTGTACCTCTGCTTGTGGTAACTATAAATGATCCATCTTCTTGTTTTTCGATACTGTCTGCGCGCTCGCCCAATGTAAACCCAGGCTTAAATGGCGCAGCTTGCTCCATCAGCTTATCTACTAATTCACCTGCTAACACAGATGGATAACCAGGGATATCATAAATCGGTTTTTTTGGATAAATTTCCGAAAGCTGACCTCCAGGTTGAGGAATGGCGTCTATGAGGTGACAACGAAGTTTCATAAGTCCTGCTTCAAAAATCGCAAAAAGTCCTACGGGCCCTGCCCCAATAATAATGATATCAGTTTTAATCATGTTGTTTGAGTAATTTTTCTGTTAATGCATTCATAGCTACAATTTTTTGCTCAAAATCACCCTTTAAGCTGTTTCGATATTCATAAAGTTTATCTAAAAGCGCATCGGTTTCTTCTGGCAAAAAGCCTTCTAGCCACTGACGCATTCGTTTTGTTAAAGTAGGAGATTTTCCGTTTGTCGAAATAGCGATTTTCAAATTCCCTTTTGTAACAATACCACCCATATAAAAATCACATAGCGGTGGATTATCTGCCACATTGACCAAAATATTTTTCTTTCGACAAAGGGTGTAAACGTGTTCGTTTACTTTTGGTACATCTGTTGTCGCAACGACAATATTTTTCCCTTTTAAAAATTTTCTGTGGAAAGAACGCTTAATTACAGTCACGTTTTTGTCTGCAATAAACGCTTGTGTTTCTTCTCGCACCATTGGGCTAACAAGCGTAACTCTTGCATTTGGAGATGATTTAAACAGGAATTCTAGCTTTTCCAGTGCTACAAATCCACCTCCAACAATAAGGACATGCAATTGTTCTGTCTTTAAAAAAATAGGGTAGAGTGTATTCATGCGTGTTGGATTTCCTTTTGAATATTCCACAGTGCTGATTTGTCTTCAACAGCAGATCCTACAAATATAGTAGCTGGATTGCTAATCCCCTCATCTTTAACATGTTTTACAATAGTGCCAAGCGTTCCAGTCACCCATTTTTCGTCTGGCATTGTGCCATTTTGAACAATGCCAACGGGATAGCCTTCAGGTTTGTATCTTTTAAATATGGATATGATTTCTTCAAGATGTGTCATACCCATTAGTATAACTATAGTTGCTGACGATTGCGCTGCATGTGTAATATCTTCCGATGGTTTACCGTCGCAAGTATATCCTGTTGTAACCCAAATACTTTCATACATGCAACGTTTTGTTAGTGGAATACGATGTGCTGCGGCAATTCCTGTAAAAGATGAAATTCCAGGAATCAGTTTTGCTGCTATGTCAAAGCGTTCTGCGTGTGCGATTTCCTCAGCTGCACGCGCAAATACGGAAACATCACCTCCTTTAAGACGAACCACATTTTTTCCTTCAAGAACAAAATCCACAAGCATGGTGTTTATTTCAGATTGCTTAAACGAATGTTCGCCTTTGCGCTTTCCAACAAAATAGTGTTTGCCTAAGTTGTTGTGCGTCAGTATAATGGGATTTACTAATGCGTCATATAAAATGACATCTGCTTGCTTAATGGCTTTTATCGCTTTAAGTGTAATCAGTTCTGGATCTCCAGGTCCTGCACCAACAATGGTAAGGCTACCGCTAATTTTGTTGTGCATGTCTGAAATCTTTGATCCAATTCATAACGTGTAATGCTTCTTCGTAGTAGCTATTGGCAAATGCTTCGCTAGGGGATGTTGTGTTTAATTGCCTTGTTACTTCGCTAAAAGAGGTTTTGTCTTTGCTTTGATATGTTGGGAAATGCATTTCAAAAGCATCAATAATGCTGTGGTGTGAATTGATTTTTGCAGAACGAGTCGTAAGTAGCGCTTTTGCTGCTCTAATTCTTCCAGCATAACTGTAATAAATACTGTTTGCCCATTCTTTCTTATCTAAAGCAATTTTTGCTTTATCAACATGTTCTTCTGCATCAAACAATAAAGTTTGAACGAGGTCAATGGTTACCCCCGCACATTCACCCACGCCAATGGCTTTCTGATATATTTCTTCATTTCCCCAGTCTACAAAATCTGTACGAGTTAGATTGGTGGTGTCTGCAAGGCCTTTTAGGTTTTGGTAGAAATAATCCGTTCCTTTTCTTAGATAATATTGTAGAAACGATTCTTCTGATTGTGTATTTAAATCAAAATCTTCCAATAACCAACGCAGCACTTGAGGCGTGCGCTTGGCAGGAACTTTCAATGCCTTATCGGCATATCTACCTTCGCCATTTCCTAATACGCCACCACCCAACAAAACTTGTGTTGCAGGAGCAATATTTCCATCAGCTTTTACCGTCATTCCTTGAAAACCTATATCAGCAATAGCATGTTGCCCACAGGCATTCATACAGCCGCTAATTTTAATGTTCAAGTTGTGTTTTGATATGATAGATGGATATTCTTCTTCAATCACGCGTTGCAGTTCTTCGGCTAATCCCATGCTGCTTGCGATACCCAAATTGCACGTATCGGTACCAGGACACGCCACAATATCATTGATTTTATGATACCCTACTTTTGCTAAATCTAGTTGTTGTAATGCTTGGTAAAGTGCAGGTAGATTGCTGTCTTTGATTCCTCTTAACAAAATACTTTGTCCAATCGTAAAGCGTAAGTCGTCGCCGCAAAATGAATCAATAACTTCGGCTAGTGCACGTGCTTTATCAGACGAAATATCACCTCTATCAATTGCAATTCCAACAGCTACAAATCCATCTTGTTTTTGTGGAAATACGTTGTTTTCTTTCCATGTTGCAAAATGAACATCAACGGCTTTGTCAGCGTCAAAAAGGGCGGTGTTTTCTGTTGTGTTTTTTGTGGGGTTAATCTCAATTGTTTTTGGAAAAATAGCTTTGTAAACCTCTTGCACGCGATTGTTAAAGGCTTCAAAACCTTGTTCTTTGATTAAGAACTTCATGCGTGCTTTGTTCCGGCGATTACGCTCTCCATATTGGTCAAAAACACGTACAACAGCTTCTGTGAACGGAATAAATTCCTCTACAGAAATAAATTCTTGAATAATATCAGCAACTCTTGGTTGGGCGCCAATACCACCACCGACAAGCATTTTGAATCCGCGTGTACCATTTTGTACAACAGGAATAAAACCGATGTCATGCGTAAATGTTATGGCATCATCCTTGGCTGAACTAGAAAAAGCGATTTTAATTTTTCGTCCCATATCTTGGCAGATGGGATTGCGTAAGAAATATTCAAAAAAGGCTTTGGCATAAGGCGTTACGTCAAATGGCTCGTCTGGGTCAATTCCTGCCATAGCCGATGCGGTTACATTGCGAATGGTATTTCCACATGCTTCTCGCATGGTAATATCGTCTTGTTCTAGCTCCGCCCAAAGTTCTGGGGTTCTATCTAACGATACATAATGAATTTGAATATCCTGACGAGTGGTAATGTGTAAGTTACCGTTAGAGTATTCGTCTGAGACCTGAGCAATTCTACGCAATTGTTTTGCGGAACATTTCCCATACGGAATTTTAATGCGCACCATTTGAACACCTTGCTGACGCTGTCCGTAAACGCCTCGAGCTAAACGAAGGCTTCGGAACTTTTCTTCGTCCATTTTCCCTTCTTTAAACGCAAATATTTTGCGCTCTAAATCAAGAATATCGTATTCAACAATGGGGTCTTCTATTTCCGTTCTAAAACTTTTCATGTGGTTTCTATAAATCCAACACCTGCGGTGTTGAATGTGTTTGGATCGATTAAAATAAAGGCACCCAAAGCAGGGTTGTTTTTATATGATTTTGTGGTAATGGGTTGTGCTAGCGCCAATGCACCTTTACCAATATCGTTCAGTCCCAACTGGTTCGCTTGACGGTTTTCTAAGGCCTCTAAATCAATCTTAGAGCGCACGTTTTGCACCTTTACCAAACTGCGTTGAATGCCTTGTTGCAACCAATATTTATTGCCTGTTGTAAATGGGGTGTCTTGCATCCAGCAAAACGTTGCTGTTATGTTTTTTCCGTTATTGACATTTGCTTTTTCGTTTAGGATACTATCACCTCTAGAGGCATCAATTTCATCAACCAAAAGAATGGTGCCGTTTTCTCCAGCTGAAATTTGTTCTGTGCTTTCGCCGTATTTTTCAATGCGTTTGATGACACTTTTTCTTCCTGACGGATGAATATTAATGGCATCACCAACAGCAAAACTTCCCGAGCGAACATTTCCTGCAAAGCCACGATAATCATGTAATTCTTCACGTTTTGGACGAATCACATATTGAATTTGGAACGCACCGTCATTGGCTTGGTTGCTTTCCAAAGGAATCGATTCAATCAAACTGAGTAGTGGTGCACCTTTATGCCAATTTAATTTATCAGAAGCACGCACAACATTTTCGTTATACAAAGCCGATACTGGCGTATAGTGATAACTTACACCATCTTGTCCGTGTTTGTCGACCAGTCTTTCAAGCGTTGTTTTTATATTCTCAAATACATCTTGACTGTAATCCACCAAATCCATTTTGTTTATAGCAAATATGATTTGCTTAATGCCCAAAAGTTGGGTGATAAAAAAGTGACGTTTGGTTTGCTCAATAACTCCTTTTCTAGCATCTAAAAGGATGATGCTAGCCTGCGCCGTTGAGGTGCCTGTCACCATGTTTCTAGTGTATTCTACATGACCAGGTGAATCAGCGATAATAAATCTTCTTTTGGGTGTAGAGAAGAAAATGTGCGATACGTCAATCGTGATGCCTTGCTCACGTTCTGTGAGTAATCCGTCGGTAGCTAAGGACAAATCCAAATATCCAAAACCGCGCGCAGCACTTTTTTCTTCAATATGCTGAATTTGATCCGTTTTTAATGCGCCTGTTTCGTATAAAAGTCTACCAATTAAGGTGCTTTTTCCGTCATCTACACTTCCTGCGGTGGCAATTTTAATGAGTTCCATATTAAAAATATCCTACTTTTTTGCGTTCTTCCATGGCTCCTTCTGAACGTTTGTCATCCATACGTGCACCTCGTTCTGAAAAATTAGAGCCTCCAATTTCATTAATAATCGTATCGAGTTCTGTTGCTTTGGAAAGTACGGCAGCGGTACAACTCATGTCTCCAACAGTGCGAAAACGCACAGATGTAAGTTTGCGCGCGTCGTTTTCTTCCACGTTTACATAATCCGAAACGGGCATCCATTGGTTATCACGCATAAACACTTCGCGTTCATGTGCGTAATAGATAGATGGGATTTCGAGTTTTTCTTGACGGATGTAATGCCAAACGTCTAATTCTGTCCAATTACTTATGGGAAATACACGAACATTTTCTCCGTTGTGAATCATGCCATTGAGCATGTCAAACAATTCTGGGCGTTGTAACTTTTCGTTCCATTGCCCAAAATCATCACGAACAGAAAACACCCGTTCTTTGGCACGTGCTTTTTCTTCGTCACGACGAGCGCCACCCATACATGCGTCAAACTTATATTTTTCAATGGTGTTTAGTAGGGTAGTAGTTTGCAAACTATTTCGGCTTGCGTGTCTCCCTTTTTCTTCAACTACATGTCCAGCATCAATATCATCTTGTACACTTCCAACGATAAGACGAAGTCCATGCTCAGCCACAAGCTTATCTCGTAGTTCAATAGTTTCAGGAAAATTATGCCCCGTATCGATATGCACCAACGGAAACGGAATAGTTGCTGGGGCAAATGCTTTTTGCGCCAAGTGTAATAGCGTTATGGAATCTTTTCCTCCCGAAAACAGCAAACACGGATTGTTAAATTGTCCTGCTACCTCTCTAATGATATAAATAGATTCTTCTTCTAATTGTTTAAGGATACTCATAATTTAATTGTATGTAGTCCACATTCTTTTTTACTTGATTCCCACCACCAGCGACCGGCACGTATATCTTCTCCAGGCTCGATAGCTCGTGTACAAGGGGCACAACCAATACTTACATAACCCTTGTCGTGCAATTTATTTTGTGGTACGTTGTGTGTGTCTAGGTATTCGGTTACATCTTCCAACGCCCACCGCAATAATGGATTGAATTTTAAAATCCCAAAAGACGCGTCATAACTGAAAAAATCCAACGCTGAACGGTTTTCCGATTGGCTTTTGCGTAATCCAGTAATCCAAACATTTTTGTTTGCTAACGCACGCTTTAAGGGTTCTATTTTTCGGATATTACAGCATTCTTTTCTGTTGTTTACAGATTCATAGAAGCTATTAGGGCCTTTTGAAGCGACTAAGTTTTCTATGGAATTTGTGTTGGGTGCAAACACATTGATGCGGGTTTTAAATTTCCGTTGCGTTACGTCAAGAACATCATAGGTTTCTTGAAAAAGTCTTCCAGTGTCTAGCGTAAAAATTTCAATGGGTAGTTTTTGTGTAGCTATATGATGCGTAATTACTTGATCTTCTTGCCCGAGTGAAGTAGAAAATGTGATATTCCCTAAATTCTGTTCTAGTAGAAAATCAAAAAGCGAAGTCAAAGAGGATGTTGCGCTTAGCTTTTTATTCAATTTTTTTGCGATCAATTCACTCATTTTCTTCCCCAGTTAATTTTGTTCCAAACGCGTTCGTGAACAACGTATAAAATCATTTTGGTGACCAACTCTATACCTCCAATAGATAACGCAAATGCTAATTTCCCAGTAATCAGGTATGAAATAATTATTGTGTCTAGTGTACCAATTATTCTCCAACTTATCGATTTTAATAGCGAACGAGAAAAACGTTCCTGCTGTTCAGTACACTTTTCTTTTTTAGACGATATGATAAATTGATCTACTATCATGTTGTGTAAACAGGGCAAATATAATAAATACTATCAAATTGATAGGATTAATAGAATTTATTTTTTTTACATTTGTGATATGATTTCAAATAAGTGTAAATACGCCATTAAAGCTTTAACGTATATCGCTCGCAATGACGATGGTATAAAAGCAATTATGACTGCTGATATTGCACAAGAACAAGATATTCCACGTAAGTTTTTGGAAATTATTTTACGCGATTTGCGTAACAACCGCATTTTAGAAAGTAAAAGGGGTAAAGATGGTGGTTTTCGACTGTTACGACCAGCGGAAGATATTAGCTTAACCGAAATCATGCGCATTATTGATGGTCCCATTGCTATGCTACCATGCGTTTCTTTAAATTACTATCGTTCTTGTGACGATTGCAATGAAGAAAAGTGTGAAGTTAAAGGAGTTTTTGAGCAAGTACGGGACAGAACATTAGAAGTTTTAAACGGGAAAACAATTAAATCACTAGTTTTGGACTAAATATGAAGCGAATAGGTGCATTTTTATTGGCGTTTTTTGTTTTGATACTGTCTGTTGAAAGCAGTATTGGCATGCACTTTTGTCAAAACGTGCTTGTAGAAACGTCGATTAATCAAACGCTTTCAAGTTGTTGCAAAAAGAATACTAAGCATAACCAACCCGTATTTTCAAAGCAGTGTTGTGAAGTAGCACATTTTACGTTAGAATTTCAAGATACCGTAATTGCATCAGCTGACGTTACGTTTAGTGCATTAATTGTTGATGTTCCTGTAATTCAATTTGAATTACTCGCATTTGAAAATCTACCAAAGCAGCCATTTCGTTTTTATGAACCACCTCCCGAATCGTCTCACACCTCACTACACATTTTATTTGAGCAATATTTGATTTGATTAACGAACATCCTCTGTTTTGTTTGTTTAATTTTAAATCATTTATATGTTCAAATCTTATTTTATATTCGTTATTCTCATAAATTTTAGTGCATTGTTTGCACAACACCATCTTGTTACTGGCTATGTCCACAAGCAAGGCGACACTACCCAACCACTTGCTGGAGCGAGTGTGTACTGGGAAAATTCATCAACCGGGACAGTTGCCAACGATGAAGGCTATTTTGCTATTCCCCATTCCCCTGAAAACACGGTTTTGGTTGTTTCGTATTTGGGGTTTAAGACAGTAAAAATCACTTCTGGTTTTAACCAACCTGTTCAAGTATATTTAATTTCAGATGATGCAGCTGCATTGGATGAAGTAATAATTTCACAGAAACGAAAACCTTTGCAACGGTCAATTTTTACGCCCAGAAACGTGACTACGATTGGAAGCGATGAATTGCTTAAAGCTGCTTGCTGTAACCTTTCTGAGAGTTTTGAAACCAATCCGTCGATTGATGTAAATTACGCTGACGCACTCACCGGTGCCAAGCAAATTCAAATGTTAGGATTGACAAGTCCGTATATATTATTTACCCAAGAAAACATTCCGAGTTTGCGCGGTAGTAACCAAACCTTTGGGCTTACTTTTACCCCAGGGACTTGGGTAGAAAGCATTCAGATTACCAAAGGAGCAGGAACAGTAACCAATGGCTTCGAAAGTATTTCAGGTCAAATCAATACCGAATTGATAAAGCCTTTGACGGCACCTCCACTTTTTATAAATGGCTACCGCTCTGTTAATGGACGTACGGAACTAAACATCCAATCCAAACATCAACTTAATGCTACATGGGCAACTTCGCTTTTTTTGCACGGAAATCAACGCACGATGAAAACCGATCAAAACAAGGACGGGTTTTTAGATATGCCACTTTCGCAGCAGCTAAATATTCTAAATCGTTGGCAGTTTATAGACCCGGAAAAGGGCTGGGTTGGCTTTGCCAGTTTGCGTTATCTCACGGATGAAAAACAAGTTGGACAATTAAATTTTGATCCAAAAGCGCACCAATTTGGCAACTCGGTTTGGGGCGGGGAGCTTAAAACTAATAAATGGGACATCGCACTAAAAACAGGTTATGTGTTTCCTGAAATCCCTTATAAAAGTTTTGGTTTTCAGTCGGCGGTGAGTAAGCACAAACAAGAGGGTTATTTTGGGAATAACACCTACGATGTTTCATACACCAGTTATTTTCATCATTTGGTCTATCAATCCATACTTGGCAACACGTTGCATAAGTTTAAAACAGGCTTGCAGTATATTGCAGATATGTATGACGAAACGATTTTGGGCACAAAAATTCATAGAAATGAAACGAATATTGGTGGTTTTTTTGAATACAGTTACGATAGTCAAGACCAGTTTAATATGATTCTTGGTTTACGATTGGATCATCATAATACGCTCGGAGATTTTATTACACCACGAGTACATTTACGTTACGCTTTAAATGAGAATAAAACTATTTTACGCGTATCAGCAGGAGAGGGAAGACGTGTGTCAAGTATTTTTTCAGAGCATCAAAAGTTTTTGGGGAGTCAACGACTATTATCCATAGCACAACCCACAAAACCCATGTATGGTTTACTACCCGAACGTGCGTGGAATTATGGATTTAGCTGGATACAAAAGGCATTGATTTTTAATCAGCCTATAGAAATGAGTTTGGATGCGTATCGCACACAATTCACAAATAGGGTAGTAGTGGATTGGGAAACACCAGGCGCGGTATCTTTTTATAATTTAGAGGGAAAAAGCCATGCGCAAAGCCTGCAGTTCTCGGCGAGTACGAATTTTAATAATCGTATTGATGTGCGTTTTGCTTACAAAGCCTATGATATAAAAACGAACTACCGTTCAGGGTTTAAACGAGTTCCATTGCAGCCTAAAACCCGTTGGTTTGCGTTTTTGGGTTATGGCTCAGAAATAAAAGCGGGAAAGCAATGGCGTGCAGATGCAACTTTTCATCGCGTTGGGCAACAACGATTGGTGGCTACTTTAGCTTCCCCATCAAAAACAGCAGAAGGCTTTTCGCTATTAAGTTCCCAGCTTACACGTCAGTTTTCTGATAATTTTTCGGTCTATATGGGAGCAGAAAATCTTTTTGATGTAAAGCAAGCCGATGCAGTTTTGGGTGCCGAAAACCCATTTGGTGCGTTTTTTGATACAAGCCAGCTATATGCGCCTGTTTTTGGCAGAATGATATATGCGGGATTCCGCTTTAATTTATAAATTTAATACCATGAAAATTCATCTAATTATTATACTTTTTTTAACTACCACGGTAGTAGCACAAACGGAAAAAACAACTATTTCTGTTCGTGGCAATTGCGGTATGTGCAAAGCACGTATCGAAAAAGCAGCCATCAAAACCAAAGGCGTAAAATACGCGGTGTGGCAAACAGACACAGAGACGCTAACATTTATCTACAATGCGAAGAAGACAACGGAATCGCAAGTCTCAGCAAATATTGCCGCTGTAGGACATGAAGCAAATGGCGTTGCGGTTGTAGATAGCGTCTATGCGGCTTTACCCATGTGTTGTCAATATGCCGATGGGAACCCTCATAAAAAAGTCGATTTATAGCTAAGCCTACGGAAATAGTCACTTTAACGAATGACTAAAAGAAAACCCACAACAAAAGCTGTGGGTTTTCTTTTGCGGAGAAAGAGGGATTACTTCGTGAACCTTTGTAGGTGTCCTGAGCAAGCATAAAAACCCAAAACCCGCTTCGCGTGTTTCTTTTTTTGTCTTAGCCTTTTACGATAGTAAACTATCGACATACCTAAAACAAAAAACCCACAACAAATGCTGTGGGTTTTCTTTTGCGGAGAAAGAGGGATTACTTCGTGAACCTTTGTAGGTATCCTGAGCAAGCATAAAAACCCAAAACCCGCTTCGCGTGTTTCTTTTTTTGTCTTAGCCATTTACGATACTAAACTATCGACATACCTAAAACAAAAAACCCACAACAAATGCTGTGGGTTTTCTTTTGCGGAGAAAGAGGTAGTTTCACCCTTTAAATATCACTAGTAAATTTATACTTCAGAACTTAAACTTTTCTATAGGTACACCTATAGGTCAACCACTTTTTTTAACAAAAAATAGGACATTTCAAAATTAGGTTTTTGGTTCTACAAAAACAAATTTTTGGCTAATTTTTATTGAAAATTTTTCAACATGGATGAGGAATGTCAAGCTGAAAAATGTTCCAAAATTAAAGAATTTGCCCCCTTAGAGATTATTGGAAATTGTCTGATAGCTTTAGAAGAAAATCGATTTCCAAAAAGTGAAATCGTTGGTTAAGGAAATAATGTTAATCCAGAACTTATAAACATGAATTGAGTTAGCATTTACGCTCCATATACCACAAATTATAAATACTATTAAGTAAGTAAAAAAAGACGATTTAATTCGCACAGTTTTTTTGTTTTGTACCATAATTATTTAAAGATTATTTCAATATTATATTGCTTAAACACAAGGAACCTTAGCTCTGTCATATCTGGTAATTAGGCTACTTATTTCTCATACAAATCTGATAGTTTTCCACTATACGTCGCCAAACGGATATCACAATCTGGCCAATCAAAATGGGCATATGGTCCATAATACAAATACCATTGATTCTCACCCATCTTTATCACTTCAGCATCGTGCCCTTTTGTAATTGGAAAAGCACGTTTTTCCCAATTGATAAGATCTTCTGATGTAGCAATTCCCGTACTAGAACCATTACCACGCGTTACGGCTTCACCATAAAACATAACCCACTCGTCACCTTCCCTAATGACATGTGAATATTTTGCAGGCCACTCTTGGCCCTTAATTTGAATACGGTGTCCATTTTCAAAATTAAAGTCAGTTTCGTTATCAGATGTATACACGAATAAACCTGATGGATTAGGAGGAACACTATCCATTACCTTATCCCAAGGTGCTTTTTTTCTATTCCAGGAGTATAAATAATACTTATTATTCATTTGATTATGTACAACATGTATATCTTCTAAATCGCCCAAATGACTAATTTGTCCCTTTTTCTCAAAATTAACACCATCTGTTGATGTTGCATAACCCCAATCACAATGCGAACCAACGCCACCGCCATACCACATTTTAAAAACACCATCTTCGTAAATCACAAATGGATCCCAAGTACCATCTTCGTCCCACTCGCCTTTGTCTCCCACTGGAATAACAGGATTGTTTGGATCTTTGTCCCATTTAACGCCATCAATCGGGGTTGCATGACCTATCTGTAAGGATACATAATCCTCTCCTTCTCCATTTTGACCTCCATGATGAGTTAATCGTGCCCATGCTTCATAATACATATGATACACATCATTCACCTTAACTAAATCGAAGTTAACATCGCATTTTCAAGATACATAACAAGTGTAATTATTCTGTTACCATGATTAACTTAAATTCCGTTTTCTTTTCGGACTGATATTTTATCCACACAATTAGCTGTGGGTTTCCCTCGACATCGTATTCCACACCGTACCTGAAATCCTTTCCACGATTAATGATTTTGCCGTTAATGGTCAATTTAACATTGGTGGATTTCCAGTTTTTTAATACAAATGATGGATTAACCAATGGTGATTTTTGGGAAGCATTTATTTGGAACGAAACCGAAGGTTCGGTAACATCAATATGATAAGCTTTCTCAGATTGAATAAATTTCGCCTCTGATGCTCCATTCATAATTTTGATTGAAGGAGCGTTGTTGAAAAAGCGTCCTAATGGAATAATTTCTTTAATATCCTTATCTGTAAACCCGTACAGTGCAAAATCACTGGGGTTGCCTCCACCTAAACCACTGTGAGTAATTCGATCCTGCCTTGGCGCATAACGTCCGTCATTAGGCATTTGACTTGCCGGCCAATGATTCCAGGGACCAGCAAAATGAGTTTTATTTTTATCAAGTCGTTCCATTTCACCCCAAGCGCTAATGCCGTCAATCTGATCTTCCGGATAAATCACCATTACTTTATAGTCGGATTTAAAGTTTACAACAGAGATTACTTCATTTTTGATAGTATTTTTAGGTATTCCATTGGTCCAATCCATTTTTTCAATATCGCCTTTAAGATTTCCAACCGTAAGCGCCTGCAGATTAATCTGATCTTCAGGAGATTCTCCGGGGGGAGAGAAAAATTGAACATCCTGCCACCCTGGTTTATCTTCATCATGATAAGTGACATGTCTGATTGCATTACCGTCAGGATAGATGTAATGATATTCATCAGACCAAATCTTACGATTCTCAAATGAATAGTTGATATCGTTCGAGGCATAACGCCAATGGATAATAACTCTTGCGGGATTATTTTCAATTATACGGACATGGGAATACCGATTCTGTTTGTCTGCCATATGTTCGGCGCAACCGTAATAATTATATATTTCGCTGCTTTGATCGCACATCCATCTATTATTTTCAGTTACCCAGCCAGGCCCATAATTTGTTCCTCGCCAGTAAACGACACTAGTTGGCAATTCATCGAAACGTACAACTATATCCGGATAATCACTTGTTCGCCACAAGTTATCCCAAAGGTCGTGAGTTTTTAATTTTGTATAATAGGCACCAAATTTTTCAGCATTTTTTCCATCAACTCCACCTGGCAATATACTTTTCTCCAAATCCGAATTATTTATTATTTCATCTGTTGGCTTTATAGTGTTATAAACCTCATAAACTTCGTCATCAGTTAAAGGAGATGAAAATATTTTCAGTTCATCAATCAATCCCTCAATACCAAAAAGCATGGGTTGATTTCCTTCTGGTGTTCTTTGATACGCCGGATAATCCCGTGATACGTGATAAGTAGCTTTCATCGGTCTACGGTTCAGTCCAACATATGCATCGGATCTGGAAAGTTCTATTTTTTCAAATTCAAAAGCACTTTCTTTAACTTCTTTTCCATTTATAAATATTGCAGCTTTCTTGTTTGAAGGATCAACAGTGACTGCAACATGAGTCCATTTGTGTAGGAGAATTTCTTCATCGGAGACAATCATTAAGCTATCAGGACCCAAATCGTATTTAAAGCCCAGCTGACCTATATCGTTGATCCCAAAAAAGAGTTGAATATTTGAACTCAAATCTATAATCGGTGCCCAATCCCAAGGATATGACCCAACGGCAACCCAGGCATCAATTGTAAAACCTTTTTCTATTTCGGGTATTTGATCCTGAGGTATTACCACTTTCGAATCATAACCATCAAAAGCTAAGGCGGTACCAGAGACACCGAGTTTATATAATGTTATATTTCCTTTAACAGCCGAGGGATTAACGGAGACAGCATCAAAGGTCAAGTCTTTCATGTTATATTTTCTTGATTTTACTCCCTCATCAAACTTGAACCAAAAAGCAGGCTGCGTTGATGAATATTGTTTTATGGGATTTACTTTACCTGAAGGCACATCGGCTTTAGATAGTGAATCCTTTTTAAGGGATATTTCTTTTATTCCACCCTGATTTAATTGAAGTTCCTGAATGGTTTTATTAAGTGGGTCATTATAATCGACTAAGTTATCTTTTCCTTCTTTGATTTCTCTTTTCACCCTGCCATCGGGATAAATATAGAAGTATTCATGAACCACACCACTAAAGCCAACATTTTGTATGTCAGGCATATATCGCCAGTGTACGACTATTTCGCCGGCAGTGTTTTTAATAATTCTGACATATGAATACTTATTATCGGCATCAGGCTTTTTATCAGTTCCGTCACCATTGCGTTTAATTATTTCATCGAAATAATATCTTCCCCCTTTTGTTTCAAAGAAAGGGAGGTAACTACTTTCTCTATTAAAGACCACTTCACCAATATTTCCAATTTTTACTGCAATATCGCTATATGGGCCTGTTATATCATCACTTTGACCATAACAAGTGTAGTATGCATAAAAGTCTGCAACGGCTTCGCGATCATTCTGTGCTTTTCCAATATTAGGTATCATCGAAATAATCAAAAGGATAAGAATTAGTTTTTTCATTGTTCTTCTATTTAAGCTTTGTTTCTTTTTCTGATGTTAACACAGTATAAACTGTATACAGAACACCTGTAATTACTCGGGTATTGATATCAACTCAAATTCTGCTTTCTTTTCGGACTGATATTTTATCCACACAATAAGACTAGGAGTTCCATCAACATCGTATTCCACAGCGTACCTGAAATCTTTTCCACGGTTTATACTTTTACCGTCAAGGATTAACCTAACATTGGAGCTTTTCCAGTTCTTTATTACAAACGCCGGATTAACAAGTGGAGAACCTTCATTACCGGCAAGGGTGAACTTTAAATTTGCAGGATTGCTTTTCATTCTGAGGATATAGGCGCGTTGGGAATAATCATATCCAGCACTTTCAAATCCAGATCCGGACAATTTGAGTTCGGCAGGGTAATTCCATGAACGGGCAAGGGATACTATTGTTTGCGGGTCTTTATCTGTCATTCCATATAAAGCCACATCTCCGACAGGATTCCCCCAACTTAGTGAAGAATGTGCAGCTCTATCGGGAGCATTTGCACTACGTCCATCAGAAATAATTTGAGCTACCGGCCAATGATTCCACCATGGGAAATGAGAATACTCGGGTCTTACCTCGAGGTTAAAAACTTCCCAGCTTCCTCCGGTTCTGAAAATTGTAAAGGGCTTAAATTGCGATTTTAAATTTATTACCTGGATATTCGCATCTGGTAAATCATAAACAGGATAACCCTTTTCCCATGAGTACGTTTTACTTTCGCCTTTCATGTTCATCAAAGTTGCAGCAGCAAGTTCCATATTATCCTCGGGACGAGTACCCGGTTCACTAAGAAATATACTTTCCTGCCAACCACCTTCACCGGGCAATAATTTACGAACTACAACCCCATCAGGATAAATATAGTATATTTCGCTACCCCATTGGCCAAAACCAGTATTGTTTGGCAAGTCCATCTGGCGATATTTCACATCCATTTGCAGGTAACGCCAGTTTACAACAACACGTGCATCATTGCTCTCAATAATCGATACTCTGGAACTACGGCATTGCACATCGGACATATGCTCAATGCAACCTGTAGGCATATCGTTTCTTGACCCCTGAGATAAAAACCAATTATTACCAGTTTCCCGGCTTTGATCAGCCATCCATTTCCCATTCTCAGTGACCAAACAGGGAGAATAACGGGTGCCGCGCCAAAACATTATTTTTGTAGGTAACTCGTCAAATTGTACCACTACATCATCGAACTCCCCAACAGGCCATATCGCATCCCATTCAGGGTAATACTTTAGTCTCATATAATTTGCACCGAACCTGCCTGATGGTTTCACGGTTGGGAATTTCCGGGCGGCAAATTGTGGTTCGTTTTCCGGTTTTACCAATGTGTAATTTGCTTGTATTTCATCGGCAGTTAGGCATTTGTTATAAATTTTCACTTCATCTATTATTCCGTCTAAGGAATACCGCGAGGGATAGGTGGCCCAGTCGCGTATAGCATCGGTAGGTGCCAGCATTTCGCGGTTCATACCCATACGAAACCCTTTTTCGGTTTCATTATAAGCTATGCCATAATCGAAAGTAAAATTATTATAGGTGTTTTCTAATTTGCCATTAACATAAATTGCCAGACCGTCTTTTGGATTGTATGTACCAACCACATGGTACCACTTCTTTAATTCCAAACCAAGTTTAGTTGTGGGATTAAGTTTTGAATTGCATTCGTGCCATACCGACGTAGCATCAGACATGTGGAGACCCACCCTTCCCCTTGAATCGATACCCAAATAAAAACCGGTTATTTTATATTTTCCAATGGTCAGAATTGGCGCCCAATTCCACGGGTAAGCCCCCAGAGAAATCCAGGCTTCGAAACTGATGCTTTTGGGAAATTCATAATCCTCGTGTGATAAGGCTGACGGAATGGCATCAATAAATGATGAAAATCCATCGAATTTAATTGCTGTGTCCTTTACTCCAGGAACAAATTTGGTCAAACCTCCAATAAGTAATTCACTACCGGGTTTTGATTTTTGTGATATAACCGTGGTATCATTAAAATCCCAGGAAAATAGTAAGTTATTATTCTGCGCTTTTCCAATATTAGGTAGGATCAAAATACCCAAAAAGATAAAAATTAGTTTTTTCATGATTTTTTATTTTATAATTAATTATTATGTAATTTTTTATACATCTGATGAATATAATTTAAATCTGTTTTTGACCCATGAACAATCAATTGAGCATTACTTAGGATTTCCATCTGATCGATAAATTAATACACAGCGATTATCTGTTTCAGGAGTACGTCAAAACCATTTTGGATATCTTTTCACTCCCATGGATGAAGCAGAACTTTTCCACATCTGCCGCTAATCTGCAATTTAAAAGCATCTTCTACTTCTGAAAGGGCAAATTTGTGTGTAATCAGTTTACTAATCAGGGCATTATTATTGTCAATAGTATCCATTATCTTTTTTGTGTCTTTTAAATTCCAGTGCCAGCTACCATATATTGTTAGTCCTTTCCTTATCAAATCATCGCTTACTTTCACCGTAAGACTTTTTGATTCGCCGACAAATGCCACCTGGCCTTTCCGCCGTGTTCCATCGATGCATACCAATTGGTAAAGTTCTCCACCGGAACATTCAATAGATTTATCAGCACCAAGTCCTCCTGTTAATTCTCTGATTTGTTGAATACAATCAGCATTATTTGGATCCAGTACTGTTTCGGCTCCTAATTCGAGAGCCAGTTTTGCACGCCAGGGATTTCTTGCCACTCCTATTACTCTGGCCCCCCGTGAGATACAGTTGATAATTGCTCCTAATCCTACTGGCCCCAAACCGGTAATGCCGGATAATTCATCCCACTAAGTTAATAATTTACGGGAGAAGATCGGATACCCCATTTTTATTAATCTAATTTTTCAATCCTTTCAGCATTTAAATGAAACCTTAATTTCCGTTAAAGATTATCATTACCCAGGCAACAGCTGCAAGAATCAGGACAGAGATTACAATATCTTTCCAGTTATAACTGGCTTTATTCTTAGCTTTCTCCCCTGCTGATATAGTTTGAAATGTAAGGTTCCTTACTTTTTCCATAGATGGAATACTGCTCAACAAGCTTACTCCTATTGCCAGTAAAATACAAAACAGGAAGAACCAGGCGCCAAAGGTCAAAAAGTTGACATCTCCCACTTTAAAAAGGAAGCCATTTGGATCCAGGTTATCTTTTTGAAGTTCCAGAACAACTCTAAAGCCTCCGACAATAAAACCAACTATCAAAGTTACAAAGGCTGCAAGGCCATTAATTCTTTTATAGAATATCCCAAGCAAGAATACTGCGGTAATGGGAGGTGCGATGTAAGATTGCACTTTTTGAAGGTATTCATAAAGTACACCTGAAATATTAGCCATAATAGGTATCCATAATATTCCTATAAACACAATTATCACAGTAGCGATTTGACCAGTTCTTACCAATTTTTTCTCAGGGGTATTTGGTCTTAATTTTTTATAAATATCTACCGTAAACAAGGTTGAACAAGAATTAAACACTGATGCCAGAGAACTCATTAATGCAGCCAAAAGTCCAGCCGCAACCAATCCACGCAATCCTGAAGGCAATAAATTACTCATTAAAACCGGAAAGGCCTGATCCGGGGTATCCCAATGTAATTCACCACGCATTTTAAGGGTTAATGCTATTATACCCGGAACCAGGAATAAAAATACCGGAAGCAATTTTAATAATGCCCCAAATATAGTTCCTCTTCTACCCTCTTTGATATTTCTGGCCGTGAGTGTTCTTTGTACTATATACTGGTCTGTACACCAATACCAGATTCCAACAATTGTACTGGTAATCAATAACGAAGGCCAAGGGAAATCAGGATCTGAAGCTGGTCTCCACATATTTAAATATTGTGGAGAAACCGTTTCTTTCATACTCTCCCAACCACCAACAGCATCCAAACCTATAAAAGTCAGAGCACCTGCTCCAAGCACTAAAATGATTGCCTGTAAGGTTTCTGTATAAACAACTGCTTTCATACCACCTAATACAGTATAAATTCCCGTAAGTAAAACCGTTGCGATCGCCCCTGTCCAGAAATCTATTCCCAGCAAAGCCGATACCACAACTCCACCGGCGTAAATAGTTACCGATATTTTGGTAAGTACATATGCAATTATAGAGAAAACGGAAAGCACCCAACGAGACCTAGCGTCAAACCTTTTTTCTAAAAATTCTGGCATTGTAAATACCCCGCTGCGCTTATAGAAAGGTAAAAACACCCAACCCAATATGAGCACCACCCAAGCCTGAATTTCATAAATAAGCATAGGTAACTTATCACCTGCACCAGCTCCCGCAAGGCCAACTACATGTTCTGAACCGATATTTGATGCAAATATTGAAGCCCCTACCACAAACCAACCTACGTTTCTTCCGGCAAGAAAGTAATCTTCCGTATTTTCTTGTTTCTTTGACATTACCCAGGCCACAATTCCAGCCAGGATGAGAAAGTATATGGCTATAGCTAGCCAGTCGTATAAATCTAATGGTATCATACTACTATTTTATGGAAAATTTTAATGAAGTTTTTGAAGTGTATTTTTCTCCCGGCGCAAGCACAACAGAAGGAAAATCATCCTGGTTAGGAGAATCCGGAAAATGCTGGGTTTCAAGGCAAAAACCGCTTCTTTTTCCATAAGTCCCATCCCCTCCCTTTTGAGTCAGGGTCCCATCTAAAAAATTACCGGTATAAAATTGAATTCCCAGTTCATCCGTAGAGACTTCTAATAATCGTCCGCTTTCGGGATGATATGCAGAAGCAGCAAATCTCACCCCGCTATTTTGTTCATTAAGAACCCAGCAATGGTCAAACCCCAATCCCCTTTTTAATTGTTCATCCTCATTTTCTTTTACAATATCCCTACCAACAGATTTAGCCTCCCTGAAATCAAACGGAGTACCTTCGACATTTTTTTGTTCTCTAGTAGGTATAAAGGTTGCATCTATGGGTAAATATTTATCAGCATTAATTTTTACTTCCTGATCCAGAATGGTTGAACTAAAATCACCCGATAAATTAAAATAAGAATGTTGAGTCAGGTTTATAATTGTTTTCTTATCGGTTGTAGCTTCATAAAGCACATCCAAAGAATTATCATCGTTAAGGGTGTAGGTTACGATTGTATTCAGATTACCTGGGTATCCTTGCTCCATATCCTTGCTCAAATACGAAAATTTTAAGGAATTTTTACTATCCTGGACTTCTTCAACCTTCCAAACTTCCTTATCAAAACCTTTCTCGCCTCCATGCAGATGATTCTCTCCATCATTCAGTGGCAGTGAGAATTTTTTTCCATTCAGAGAAAATTCACCTTTTGCAATCCTGTTTCCATAACGGCCTATCAAGGCTCCAAAAAATGGATTATCTGAGACATATTGACTAATGGAATCAAATCCCAAAACGACATTCTCATATTTACCGTTTTTATCTGGCGCTTTAAGGGAAGAAATTCTTCCCCCATAAGTGATGATATCAACCTCCATTCCTTTAGCGTTTCTCAACATATAGAGATCAACTTTTTCACCTTCAGTAGTGGCACCGAAATCTTTTTTCTGAATAACAAGATTTTCTTTATTTTCCATAATTTCAGAATCCTTTGTGTTGTTTTTTTGGTCCTTCTTGCACTGAATATTTACCAGTGCAAAACAAATAACCCCTGCCAGGCAAGTGCTTCGTTTTAATAAATTCATAGGTGTCGTTTTAGTTGATTACATTCCGTGTTGAAACAAGTGATAATAAGCCTCATTGGCATTTATTCTATCTTTAAAATCCCTGACGTTGGTTTTTTCATCGATCACCAGCAATTCAATCCCTGCAATATCCGCAAAGTCCTCTAAAAATTCTGTGGTAATTGCCTGGGAATAAACGGTGTGATGAGCGCCCCCGGATAATATCCAGGATGTTGCAGCAATATCCAGATCTGGCTTAGGATCCCAAAGTACCCTCGCAACTGGTAGATTTGGCAATTCACCTCCAGGTTTTACAGCTTCTACCTCATTCACAATTAATCTAAACCTGTTTCCTAAATCTATTAAGGAAGCATTAAGGGCGGCACCTTCAGGAGAGTTAAAAACCAAACGCACAGGATCCTCCTTACCTCCAATTCCAAGCGGATGAATATCGCAAGTTGGTTTTCCTTCGGCTATAGTTGGGCATATTTCAAGCATATGAGAACCCAGCACATAGGATTTTTGAGGCGTAAAATGGTACGTGTAATCTTCCATAAAGGAAGTACCTCCCTCCATACCATGTGCCATCACCTTTATTGCACGCAGAAGAGCAGCCGTTTTCCAATCACCTTCAGCGCCAAAACCGTAGCCATTGGCCATCAGTCTTTGAACTGCAATCCCAGGAAGTTGTTTGAGTTCCCCAAGATTCTCAAAGGTATCTGTAAATGCCTTGAACCCACCTTCATCCAGGAATGCCCTTAAGCCAATTTCTATTTTGGCGGCGTCCACTAAAGAGCCTCTTTGATTACCGCCTTCTTTAAGTGAATTGGTAAGATTGTAGGAAGATTCATATTCTGCAAGAAGTTTAGTTACATCTTCTTCTTTTACTGCATTAACATGTTTTACAACATCTGAGGAATCATATCCGTTCACCGACATTCCAAAGCGCATTTGGGCTCCAACTTTATCACCTTCGGTTACGGCAACTTCCCTCATATTATCTCCAATACGGGCCACTTTTAAATGCTGAAGTTCATCCCAGCCTAAAACTACCCTGCTCCATATTCCCAGTTTTTTCTGAACCCGATCCGACTGCCAATGCCCTACAATTACTTTGCGTTTTTTACGCATCCGGGTCATAATGAAACCAAACTCCCTGTCACCATGAGCCGACTGGTTTAGGTTCATAAAATCCATATTCATCGTTTGCCAGGGGATTTCAGCATTAAATTGGGTATGCAGGTGGCATAATGGTTTATTGAGAATGTTTAAACCTCTAATCCACATTTTTGCTGGAGAAAAGGTGTGCATCCATGCGACAATTCCAATACAATTTTTATTGGAATTTGCCTCTTGAAAAAGTTCTGCTATTTCATCTGATGTTTTAACCGTTTCCTGATATACTATTTTTATGGGAAGTAGAGATGATTCATTAAGCCCATTGACAATATTTTTGGAGTTATCGGCAACCTGCTGCAATACTTCTTCTCCATATAAATGTTGGCTTCCGGTAACAAACCAGATTTGTTTTTGTGCTATATTGACCATTAGAATTTTAATGTGAAGTTACTATTTTTTATTTCTGCCCGTAGTAAGCGTCTTTTCCGTGCTTACGCTCGTAGTGTTTTTTAATAAGTGAATCCTTAAGCCGAGGAGCCTCAGGATTTATCTGTAGGGTTAATAATGCCATCCTGGCCAACTCTTCCAGAACTTTACTGTTGTATACTGCTTTGGCCGAATTTTCTCCCCAGGTAAAAGGGCCGTGGTTTCCAATGAGTACCATTTGGACTTCTTTATACGAAAGATTCTTTTCTTTAAAACAATCCAGGATTTGTATCCCTGTATTGAGTTCGTAATTTCCTTCAATTAATTCATCGCGCATAGGGGGAGCGCATGGAATATCTGTCGTAAGATGATCGGCATGGGTTGTGCCAAAAATTGGGATATCCCTTTGGGCTTGTGCCCAGGCTACTGAATAGGTCGCATGAGTATGTGCTATGCCTCCTATTTCATCCCAGTTTTTATATAAATAAGCGTGGGTTTTAGTATCTGATGAGGGCCTCATTTCACCTTCAATAATGTTGTTTTCAAAATCCAGAATAACAATATCTTCCGGTTTCAGGTTTTGATATGGAACGCCACTTGGCTTAATAGCAAATACGCCCTTAGCTCTGTCAACTGCACTTACATTGCCAAAAGTGTAAATAACCAGCTTCAATGAATCAAGTTCCATATTGGCCTCATAGCATTCCCGTTTTAATTCTTTATAATTTGAATTCATTGATAGTAGTTTTGCGGTTAATATTTTTTTCAGCAAAAGCTCCTAATTTCTTATAAGCCTTCATAAGTTCAGCATAAGCAGCTACTTCTTCTTTGTTAGGATGATATTCTGCTTCAAAATCGCTCCCTAGTTTTTTACTCGCCTCGATTACATTGGGATAAAGCCCCGCCGCAACCGCCGCATAGATCGCTGCACCAAGTGCGGGTGCTTCATCTGACGAAGCTACCTTGATTGGCATATCCAGCACATTTGCAAGGGTTTGCATAATAAATGGAGATTTTCTAGCCACTCCTCCAATACCAATAACACTGTTAATTTTAACACCTTCCTCTTCAAACCTATTGACTATTTCTTTTGAACCGAAACAAATGGCGTTTACCAGAGCCTTAAAAATATGTGGTGCTTTAGTTCCCAGGGAAAGATTTGAGATGGCACTTTTTAATTCCTGGTTGGCATCGGGGGTTCTTCTGCCGTTAATCCAGTCTAATGCAATGGGAATACTTTCTGAAATATCTATTTTTTCGGCTTCTTCTGAAAGTTTTAAAATAAAATCCTTTTCGACTTCTATCTTTAATCTCTCTTTTTGTTCTTCTGAAAGAATTGTGGAATTTAAAATAAGATTGTCCATTGGCCAGGACAGAACATCTTTAAACCAGGCTAAAACATCGCCAAAAGCAGATTGTCCTGCTTCCAAACCAACCAAGCCCGGAATTACCGATCCATCTACCTGACCACAAATTCCACGAACGGTTGTATCACCAATTTCTACTTTGGAAGAAACAATAATATCACATGTAGAAGTACCCATTACCCTTACAAGTGTATTCTCTTCAATCTTTGCTCCTACAGCTCCGGCATGAGCATCAAATGTTCCCACGGAAATAACAGTATCTGTAGTGAGCCCTAATTTTTTTGCCCAAGCTGCACTTAAATTTCCTGCAACTTCATTTGAAGTATAGGTTTTATCATATAATCTCCCGCGCAACTGGCCTAAATAAGGATCTAATCTGTTCAAAAAATCTTCAGATGGGAGTCCGTTCCAGTCCTCGTGCCACATAGCTTTATGCCCTGCCGCACAACGGCTTCTTTTAAAACTCTCCAGATCCTGATCTTCTATAAGAAGGTACGTCATTAGATCACAATGCTCCATCCATGAATAAGCGGCGTTTTTCACAGCTTCATCTTCTCTGATAATATGGGTTATTTTTGCCCAAAACCATTCTGAAGAATAAATTCCTCCTTCGTATTTGGTGTAATTATTACCTCCCCAATTTTCGGCCAATTCATTAATTTCATTAGCTTCATTTATTGCAGTATGATCTTTCCACAAAACCACCATGGCATTGGGATTTTCTTCAAATCCCTTTTCAAAGGCAAGTGGTGCGCCCTGTTTGGTTACCGGGATTGGGGAAGAACCGGTAGTATCGATACAAATTCCTTTAATTGAGGAACTGTTAACTTTACTTTTATTTATTACCCCTTTTATTGTCTTTTCCAGTCCTTCAATATGGTCCAAAGGATGTTGACGAAATCGATTTAGTGAAGCATCACAAAATTCCTGCTTTTTCCATCTTGGATACAGGAACATGTCTGAGGCTAATTCCTCTCCACTTTCGGCATCCAGTAAAATTGCCCTTACCGAATCGGTTCCATAATCAAGGCCTATAACATATGTACTCATCAATTTATCTTTTCCTGAGTTTTAAGTATCTTATTCGAATTACTAAGCTAATTCCAACGAGTTTAATTTTTTTATTTAAATAATATTATTTTAAATAGTTGGCAGTTATTGTTTTATTGCTGTTCATAGTTACAACTAATGGATACGCCGTACCACTGGCATCACCAGCCCAATGATCAAATTCATAGCCTGACTCTGCTGCAGTCACAATAGGAGCATAAGTATTCTCTTTGCAACTTTTTGTTCCGTCTGGAGATACTGAGCCTCCTGAAATTGAACTGGTGGTTAAATTTTACTGAGTGCCACTTCCCGGAATACTATGGATATTTTATTTTAATTACACCAACTTCATTATCACCACCAGCGTCCGTATCATTAAATATTACATATCCGTTATCGGTAATACAGCCATATTCTGTTGCTGTATTTACCTCTTCATGGGCATATACATCGCTCTTCTTAATATTACCATCCCGGTCTACTATAAGCACCCAGCCGTTCCAGATATCTGATGACAAAAATGGTGGAATTACTTCACTATAACTTTCGTTTTCATCTCCTGTACCTCCAAACATATATACGCCATGAGTCCCGACTTTTATTCCGTATAATTCACTGCGTATATAACTCATGCTGTAACCACGCGTATCTGCATAATGTTTTACCCAGTTTACATTTCCTTCTATATCCATTTTCACACAAGAGTAATCATAGGGATCGCCATCACCACTTCTCCCGGCATGACCACCATAATAAATAGTATTATCAGTATCGATAGCCATATCGGAAGGTATGATCATATCTGTACCGGCTAAACTTTTTGTCCATAATTCGGTACCACTATTATCCAGTTTTGTCAATGTTAAGTCTTCCTCCCATGATTTTCCGCCATAATAAAGATTTCCATCAGAAGCTTCAACAACCGCTAATGCATATGCTGTATTTGGGTTTGAACGGGTCCAAATCTCATCACCATTGTCCGGGTCTATTTTCATAATTGCAGCCACACCTCCATACACCATAAATATAGTTCCCGCTTCATCACCTCCAATAAGCCCAGAACCATAGATATAACCATCAGACCCCACGATTGTCATTCTAATAGCATCGTACTGCCATGATTCGCCGTCGGAATTATAGGTTTTACTCCACATGGTAGATCCATCATCACCATTAAGCCTGGCAACCCATCTTTCCTGTGTTTCACCAGTTCCGCCACTAACAATGTAATCAGAACGGCCAGCGTCGTTAATCTCAGAAATGCCAAATCCGACTGTATTATCTATTGCTCGGGTCCAGATTCTTTCACCGGTTTTTCCATCAATTTTATGGATACGGGATTGATTATCTGGCATAAAAATTACTGCATAATTACCGTCAGAATCCACCACGGCCCTGTTTACCTTTCCCGCAGGGCCATCTGTAAATACATTTTCCCATTCAATATTTTCATTGTATCCAGTTCGAACAATCTGAGGTACCGGATCCGGGTTTGGATTCGAGTTTGGATCCTGGTAACAGGATACAACAAAAAGTGTTAAAAATAAACCTATAAACATTAAAGGAGTTTTCGTAATTTTAATTTTTAATATTATTTGATTGTATATCAATTTCTGTAATTTCATTTAAAATTAGGTCCATACTTATTCTTTTAAACCTTTTCAATCTTTAGGTTGCAATCTTTTTAACATATAACAACAAATTAGGAACTAAAAGAGCATATTTATTCATAATATATTATTTCCAATTTTTGCAATGAACTACCCCGAGGCAAACACATGCGCAAACAAATAAAGGATATTACACATCACTCTTCAATTGAATCAGATGATGTTATATCAATTCGCTTGATTTGGACGAAGGTTAGAATTAAGATCAAGCTCTGTCTGAGGGATGCCCTCCACTTCGTTCTTGCCATCGATAAAGGTTTCAAAATCATTATCCTCAACCTGCAACTCACTGTTATACATCCCCCATCTTTTCAAATCGAAGAATCGCCAATTTTCACCAGAAAGTTCCAAAATCCTTTCTTGTTTCAAACGATCAAAAAAAGCAGCCTTACTAGCGATAGCTGACGGATAGGCAGTTAACAATCCGGGCCTGTCCGCCCTAGCTCTTACCTGATCTACAAACGCAACTGCATCAGCGGTCATTCCCTGTTCATTAAGTACTTCAGCATACATCAAGAGTACATCGGCATACCTTAGAACAATATAATCTGTACCACCATCCAGTAAGTTAGCCCTATTGGTAGGGAGTCCGGAAATGGGATCAACATTATTACCTACGGCATCTTGTTCTGAATATTTCATAAATCCGGTCTGTAACGAATCCGGTTTGGCGCTAGTTGCCGCCCAGGCCTCCCCCGATAATCCATAATACAATAAGGAAGATGTTGGGTGAATAATCGTATGATCCATTCTTGAATCTTTGCTCCCAGTCGCGGCTTCCTCGGCATTGAATGCCCTTAACATCAAATTGGTGGCTGTCAAATCTCCATAGACACCTTGTTCCCCGGAAATAGCAAACATCATGTATCGGAAACTTGTATCAGTATTTTCCGCAGTTCCGTTTTCCAAGAAATTAACCACGAAAACAGCCTCTGAATTGACCATTCCGGTTTCCGTAAAATTATCCGAAAAATTCGTTAGTAACTGGTATTGCCCAGAATCAATTACGGCTTTTAACAAGGGTGCGGCATCCGCATATCGACGTTGTTGCATGTATATTTTGGCGAGCAAAGTTTGGGCTGCACCTTTTGTGACGCGACCATAGTCCAACTCTGGATAGGTAATGGGAAGGTTTGGAATGGCCGTTAGCAACAAATTTTCCATCAGGGTATAAAGCTCCCCATTTTCTGCCGTTAAAGGCTTATCCAGTCCATCCTGAATGCCATCGACGTAAGCGACGTTTTCTCCAAATAATCCTACCAAGTTAAAATAGCCCAAGGAAACCAAAAACTGCATTTCTCCGGCCAGAGCAGGCAGATTAAATTCCGGTTCCCGTTCTAGTACCTGATACGCCCTTCCGATTAATGCGTAGTTTTCTATCCAGAATCCCCTTCCGAATTGATCGGTATCGGCCAAAGTAAATTTTACGAAATCCCTAAACTCCCATGGCCATTTATTGGTGCCTTCGTCGGATAATGCTGTAAAACGAAAACTCACTCCTTGAGAGTACAACTCCAAGTTCTGTAATTGATCATAAGCAGCAATGCCCCCTTGTTGTAACTGACGTTCTGTTTGCCAAAATGTACCTTCTGATAATTTATTTGGATCATCCTGATCCAAGTCAGAAAAGCAACCGACCAGAACCAATACAAAAACAGTTAAGAAAGTACGTTTAAATAAATTTTTCATAATATTATTTTTTATGTTATAGAGAAAGGTTTAAGCCAAAAGCAATCGTGCGTATCGTGGGATAGCTTCCTGGATCTTCGCCTGAATTAAAGAAACCGCCTTCAAACTCGGGGTCATTACTGTTATAATTGGTCCATGTAAACAGATTTTGAGCACTTAGATAAACTCTTAAATTATCTATAGTTTTCAACGGAACTGTATAGCCAATTTGTAAATTTCTTAGTTTGACATAACTTCCATCTTCCACAAATCTTGAACTTGGCTTATAATTTCCATGATCTGAGGAGGAATGTGGCCTTGGATCCGTACCCACACCGTCAATCCACGGATTATAACTAGATGGATAGTTCACATCAAAGCGGGATTCTAAATATTGTACTGATGAATTATAAACATTACGTCCTGCTATCCCGGACATAAAGGCCGTAAAATCAAAATTTTTATATGTAGCCGTAATATTCAATCCAAATTGAACGTCGGGTAGAACATCACCAACAATCGTTCTATCCTTGGGGTCAATTATATTATCCCCATTGATGTCGGTATATTTCGCATCCCCTTCCATTGGCGAATTACCAAAAACTTTAAAACCGCCAGGAAGGGCAGCAATATCTTCAGCGGTGTAAAGGCCTTGATATTCCAACATATATAGTTGTGCCCGAGATATTCCAACCCTTGTTATAGAGTTGCCAACTATTCCCGTAAAACCTTGTGGTACTTTATCTACAACGATGTTATTGGCAGATGCATTTGCGCTAATGCTAAAATTAAAATCCCCTTTCCGCTTGCGGTAGGTCAGGCTTGTTTCCCATCCTTGACGCTGATTATCGACCGCATTCAGGCGCACCGTAATATTCTCATAAATCGGGGTACTTAATCCTACGGTGCCGGGAACGGGAATATCTGCCAACAAATCTATGACTTTACCATAATAATAATCTGCATTAAATGCAATTTTGCCGTTAAAAAGTTCTAAATCCAGACCAAAATTGTATTCTTTGAGTCTTGACCACTTGATATTTGGATTTCCAAGGGCCTTATCCCGTGTAGCTCCCGTTACTGGACTACTGTTTGGGCCCAGGTTATAATTTGCGCCTCCAACCCCTTTTAAAATATTATTCTGAAAAAAATAAGGATTGCCGCCCGCCTCATTAAAGCCACTCTCACCGTAGGTAACCCTGAACTTTAACTGAGAAATTGCCGCTACATCAAAAAATGGTTCATTACCAACATTCCAAGCGATATCGGCGGAAGGAAATACCCCATAACGGTTGTCTCCTATAAAGCCGGAATAACCATCGCGTCTCATTGAGGCTTTCAGAAAATAGCGGTCATCATAATTATAGGTTAATCTCGATAACAGCGATTTAACAACTTCAGTAGATTTATAACTCCCAAGTATTGGAACCGCTGATGGGTCTGCTGCCGAAATTTCGAAGATGCCGTCTTCGAAGGCCGCTAAGCTTTGATCATAAGCGATTAAGGTCTCAGATCCTGTATCTTCTTGATCATTGTATGCGCCCATTAATGAAAAACTATGCTTACCTAAAGTTTTTTTGTATGTGAGTCGATGTTCTAGGTAAGTCGATTCTCCCTTACCTTTCGCAAGGGCCATGGCCGAATTAAAGATCGCTGTTGTGCGTATTTCTCCTCCTTTATTCCAGGCTTTACCATCTGACGTACTCCTGTCGATGCCCAAACTAAAATGATAGTCAAGACCATCGATAATGATATAATCTAAGTACACATTTCCTATAATATTCTCAGTTTTGGTAATATTGTTAAACAATGCTGCAGCACCAATCGGATTAGCTATGTAACTCGGGGCATTTAGATTGTCTCCATGACCATAACCGCTGCGTCTAGTGGGATCTAATACAGGTATCACCGGTAAATTCGCCCCTACCGTACGTATAAGACTACCTTCACCTGCCTCAGGTGTAGATCTTTGTCTTGATCTACCAAAGGATAAATTCTCACCAACGGTCAGCCCTTTAAGAATTTCGAATGACGTATTTAATCTTACTCCTACCCGATCATACACAGGGCCCCTGACCGTTCCATCCTGATAGGTATTGTTTACACCAAAAAAGACATTAAAATTTTCTCCCCCTCCTGAAACATTTGCATTTAAATCGCGTATGATCCCTGTTTTGTACACCTCGCGTTGCCAATCGGTGTCTATGTCGGGTACGTTAATAGCATAATTAGGGGCAGTGCCCCCGTCCGTTTCAAAGGCGGTCCTGACAACCCTAGCCCATTGCTGAGTATTCATTACATCGATTTTTCTTGCAATTTGTTGAAAACCTAAGCTACTATTAATTTTAACAGAAAGTTTTCCCTCTTTGCCTTTTTTAGTCCTAATGAGCACAACACCATTTGCCGCTCTGGAACCGTAGATCGAAGCAGAAGAAGCATCTTTTAATATTTGAATACTTTCTATATCATTGGGATGAATCGATTGTATGGAATTCATGACCGCCCCATCAACCACATACAGGGGGTTATTATTGTTAAAAAAAATGGATCCCCTAATTCTGATATCCCCAATTGAACCGGGTTCACCTCCAGTAGTAACGGATACCCCGGCCACTCTTCCTTGAAGACGATCGGTAATGTTGGTGTATAGGCTTTTTTCTGTTTCTTCAACGTCCACCACGGCAACGGCTCCTGTGATAGAGCTTTTCTTTTCGGTACCATAACCTATGATAACAACCTCGTCTAAACTATTATTTATTGGAGCCATTAAAATCGATACAGAGGTTCGGCCGTTGAGGGCAACTTCCTGGGTTGTAAAACCGAGATAACTAAAAACCAGAACGGCTGCTTTTGGATTAGAAATAGTAATTGAGTAGACTCCGTCGGAGTTGGTAATCACTCCATTTGTTGTTCCTTTTTCCACAACAGTTGCCCCAGGCATAGCACCTACATCATTACTAATTGTGCCGGTTACCGTAAATTGTGCCATTGCGGATTGCATTCCGAAGAGTAGGCAAAGCAACCCTAAATTTTTCTTAAGATAAATTAAAATATTTTTCATAATTGTATTTCTATAGTTATTTGATGAAGGTCCTTTTCTAATTTTTTCCTATGATAATATTATCAAATGTACCGCGCCCGACATCGGAAAGTATGTAGAATTCTATTACTTTCGAAAGGTCAAAGTTAGGATCGATTTCTAGAATTTT
>JAQCCM010000003.1 GCA_027621175.1 Bacteroidota bacterium
GAGTAGCTCAGTTGGTAGAGCGTCAGCCTTCCAAGCTGAATGTCGCCGGTTCGAACCCGGTCTCCCGCTCTTTAACTCCCATAACGCCGATGTAGCTCAGGGGTAGAGCGTTTCCTTGGTAAGGAAGAGGTCGGCAGTTCAAATCTGCTCATTGGCTCTTACACTTCAATCCTAAACTAATCTCCTTAGGTATTTATGTTGATTTTGTTTGTTAACATTGACATAAGGATCTAAAATATTCCCCTCGTTAAAAAATATTGATTTTTATATTGTTTACGCAATACATCTATTAAAATATTAGCTGCTATTAATGCGGATAACAAAACCACAACTAATAGTGGTTAAAGGGTTGTCAACAACCATACTAGAAGCCGTAAGCCCATTCAGCAGGATTAAGGTTTTGAGTTTTTTCCCTTTAAATTTGGCATTTTACAATTTGTAAAAATTTCTTAATATTTTTTTTGATTGATAATGTTTTTAAAAAAGGAAAAGATTATATTTGCGCTCATTTTAAAAGAATAAAGGAACATTATTATGGCTAAAGAAACTTTTGATCGGTCCAAACCACACCTTAATATTGGTACAATTGGACACGTTGATCACGGGAAAACAACGTTAACAGCTGCTATCACAAAGGTTTTGGCAGATGCAGGTTTGTCTGAAGCAAAAAGCTTTGATCAAATTGATAACGCTCCTGAAGAAAAAGAAAGAGGTATTACAATTAACACCTCACACGTAGAATATCAAACGGTTAATCGCCACTACGCACACGTTGACTGTCCAGGTCACGCCGATTATGTGAAAAACATGGTTACAGGTGCTGCTCAAATGGATGGTGCGATTCTAGTTGTTGCTGCAACAGACGGACCAATGCCACAAACACGTGAGCACATTCTTCTTGGCCGTCAGGTAGGTATTCCACGTATGGTTGCTTTCTTGAATAAAGTCGATATGGTGGACGACGAAGAATTATTAGAGCTTGTTGAAATGGAAGTACGTGAGTTACTTTCTTTTTACGATTATGATGGTGACAACGGACCTGTTGTTCTTGGTTCTGCACTTGGTGCGTTGAACGGAGAGCAAAAATGGGTTGATTCTGTTATGAAATTAATGGAAGAGGTTGATGCTTGGATTGAACTTCCAAAGCGTGATGTTGAGAAAGATTTCTTGATGCCTATCGAAGACGTATTTTCCATTACAGGTCGTGGTACTGTTGCTACTGGCCGTATCGAAACAGGTGTTGCAAACACGGGTGATGGCGTTGACATTATCGGTATGGGTGCTGAAAAATTAGTTTCAACTATTACTGGTGTTGAGATGTTCCGTAAAATTCTTGATCGCGGAGAAGCTGGAGATAACGTAGGTATCTTACTTCGTGGTATTGAAAAAACAGACATCAAACGCGGAATGGTAATTTGTAAGACTGGTTCAGTAACACCACACGCGAAGTTTAAAGCTGAGGTGTATATCTTGAAAAAAGAAGAGGGTGGTCGTCATACACCATTCCACAACAACTACCGTCCACAGTTTTACGTACGTACAACAGACGTTACCGGTAACATTGCTCTGCCATCAGGAGTAGAAATGGTAATGCCTGGAGATAACTTAACAATTGAGGTTGATTTGATTCAGCCCATTGCACTAAATATAGGTCTTCGTTTTGCGATTCGCGAAGGAGGTCGTACAGTAGGTGCTGGTCAGGTAACTGAGATATTAGATTAATATCATCAACGTTTTGTGCAATAAAGGTGCTGTATTTACAGCACCTTTTGGCGCACTTAGCGGGTGTACCAAACCAAGATAGGAGCAGTGCACCAACAGAGACGGGTTTAGCTCAGTTGGTAGAGCACTGGTCTCCAAAACCAGGTGTCGGGAGTTCGAGCCTCTCAACCCGTGCTAGTATAAAGTATAGTTAGAGGACAAGATGTTTACTCTTAAATATAAGGTAAATCTCTTAACCCATGCAAGGAGAAACAAATTATGGCAGTTATTTCATATATAAAAGACGCTTTCGCAGAGCTTAAAAATCACGTTACTTGGACTCCTCAGTCTGAGTTGTTGCGTCATACAACAGTAGTGGTTGTTTTTTCTATCGTATTTGCACTTGCTATTTGGGGAGCTGATTCTGTGCTTTCTCGTGTCGTTAAATTTTACTTCCAATTAATTAGTTAATTATGTCAACAGAAACGGAAGTTAAAAATTGGTATGTTGTCCGCGCAGTAAGTGGACAGGAAAATAAAATCAAATCATACATTGAGTCTGATATTGCACGTCTTGGTTTATCTGATTATGTAGAGCAAGTACTTGTTCCAACAGAAAAGGTAGTTCAAATACGCAACGGAAAAAAAGTAAACAAGGAACGTAATTATTTTCCTGGATACATCATGATTAAGGCAAACTTATCAGGTGAGGTTCCACACATTATACGTTCGATAACAAATGTAATTGGCTTTCTTGGTGAAACAAAAGGTGGCGATCCTGTCCCACTTCGCGCTTCAGAAGTTAATCGTATGCTTGGTAAAGTAGATGAATTATCGGTGAAAACCGAAAACGTATATATTCCATATAAAATTGGCGAAACAGTCAAAGTTATTGATGGTCCTTTCAATGGTTTTAATGGAAATATTGAAAAAGTAAATGAAGAAAAACGCAAGTTGGAAGTGATGGTGAAGATTTTCGGAAGAAAAACGCCACTAGAGCTTTCATATATGCAAGTAGAAAAAGTTTGAGTGTTACGCACACCGATAACTGTATAGCTTCCACTCATACAGTTGTCATTAATGTTGAGTTAAATTAATAATGGCTAAAGAAGTAAGTAAAGTAGTAAAACTACAAGTTAGGGGAGGCGCCGCGAATCCATCGCCGCCGGTTGGACCCGCTCTGGGGGCCGCAGGAGTAAATATCATGGAGTTCTGTAAGCAGTTTAATGCGAGAACTCAAGATAAAGCTGGTAAAGTATTGCCAGTGGTTATTTCTGTGTATGCAGATAAATCGTTTGATTTTGTTGTAAAAACGCCACCCGCAGCCGTTCAATTGATGGAAGCCGCTAAGGTTAAAAAAGGATCAGGCGAACCCAACCGCAGCAAGGTAGCAAGTGTTACTTGGGAACAAGTGCGCACCATTGCAGAGGATAAAATGCAAGATTTAAATGCATTTACGGTTGAATCTGCCATGAAAATGGTAGCAGGTACTGCCCGTTCTATGGGGTTTAATGTTAAAGGAGAATCCCCTTTTTAATTGAAGTGATATGGGAAAAGTTACAAAAAAGCGTAAAGAAGCGCTCAGTAAAATAGACCGGACAAAACTGTACTCGATACAGGATGCTTCCGCATTGGTAAAAGAAATCGCTAGTTCAAAATTCGATGAGTCCATTGAACTTGCCGTTCGATTAGGTGTTGACCCACGTAAAGCTAACCAAATGGTTCGTGGCGTGGTAACACTTCCGCACGGTACAGGGAAAGACGTTCGTGTTTTGGCCTTAGTGACGCCTGATAAAGAGGCCGAAGCTCAAGAAGCTGGAGCTGATTTTGTAGGGTTAGATGAGTATCTGCAGAAAATCAAAGACGGATGGACAGACGTTGACGTCATCATCACCATGCCAAGTGTGATGGGTAAGTTAGGACCACTAGGACGTGTTTTAGGACCTAGGGGATTAATGCCAAACCCAAAAACTGGCACGGTGACTATGGATGTAGCTAAAGCCGTTCGTGAGGTAAAAGCAGGTAAAATTGATTTTAAAGTAGATAAAACAGGAATCGTACATGCGCCAATCGGGAAAGTGTCTTTTGATGCTGGAAAAATTTCGGGTAACGCTAACGAACTGTTACAAACAATTATCAAGCTTAAGCCATCGTCGGCAAAAGGCGCTTACATTAAAAGTATCGCCATGTCTAGCACGATGAGCCCAAGTATTCTCATTGATACTAAGGTAAGTTAATAGCGTACAAAATATATGACACGAGAAGAAAAAGCAATCGTTATTGAGCAGTTAACTGCCACTCTAGCAGAAAGCACTAATATCTATTTAACAGATGTTTCTGGGCTGAATGCTGAGACGACTTCTAATTTAAGACGTGCCTGTTTTAAGGCAAATATAAAATTGGAAGTGGTAAAAAATACATTGTTAGCCAAAGCCATGGAGGCTTCCGATAAAGACTTTGAAGATTTATCTACGGTCTTGGTTGGAAACACCGCCATGATGTTGTCAGAAACAGGTAATGCACCTGCAAAACTGATTAAAGAATTCCGCAAAAAATCAAGCAAGCCTGTTCTTAAAGGTGCTTTTATTGAAGAAGCAACTTATTTAGGCGATGATCAAGTGGAAGCATTGGTAAACATCAAATCTAGGGAAGAATTGATTGGCGAGATTATTGGCTTGCTTCAATCTCCTGCGAAAAACGTGGTATCTGCCCTTCAATCGGGTGGGGGTACCCTTGCTGGAATAATTAAAACACTTTCTGAAAAGGAAGCTTAACGTAATACAAACACAATTAAATAGTTCAAAAATGGCAGATTTAAAAGATTTTGCAGAACAATTGGTCAATTTGACCGTAAAAGAGGTCAACGAATTGGCCGGTATCCTTAAAGAAGAGTACGGTATTGAGCCTGCAGCAGCAGCCGTTGCAGTAGCTGGACCTGCTGCCGGTGGTGGTGGTGAGGCAGCTGAGGAAAAGTCAGAGTTTGATGTAATCCTTAAAGCTGCTGGTGCTTCTAAACTGGCAGTTGTGAAGCTTGTAAAAGAGCTTACAGGTCTTGGACTTAAGGAAGCAAAAGAGCTTGTTGATAATGCACCTAGCCCAATTAAGGAAGGTGTAGCAAAAGACGAAGCGGAAGGACTAAAATCTTCTTTGGAAGAGGCTGGTGCTGAAGTTGAACTTAAGTAATTAAGTTCCCGATACAAACCGAAGGTTTAAGCCTTCCCGCCAAGCGGGATAGGCTTAAACCATTTGGTGTTTTATGCCCCTTGTAGTAATTTTTTAAATAATTATAACCCGTATGTCCAACATAACAAGCGCAATCCGACACAATTTTGCTTCTGCCATAGGTACCCCTCCCTATCCAGATTTTCTTGATATTCAAATCAAGTCATTTCAAGATTTTTTCCAACTTGAAACAAAATCTGATGAGCGTGGTAACGAAGGTCTGTATAACACCTTCATGGAAAACTTTCCAATTTCGGATACCCGAAATCAGTTTGTTTTAGAATTCCTAGACTATTTTGTAGATCCACCAAGATACTCCATTCAAGAGTGTATTGAGCGTGGTTTAACGTATAGCGTTCCCTTAAAGGCACGCCTAAAATTGTATTGTACCGATCCCGAGCATGAGGATTTTGAAACCATTGTTCAGGATGTTTATTTGGGTGTTATCCCTTACATGACTCCTAGCGGTACGTTTGTTATCAATGGAGCAGAACGAATTGTTGTGTCGCAATTGCACCGCTCTCCTGGTGTGTTCTTTGGACAATCGTTCCATGCCAATGGTACAAAGTTGTATTCAGCTCGTGTAATTCCATTCAAAGGTTCTTGGATTGAATTTGCTACCGACATCAACAGTGTTATGTATGCATACATTGATCGTAAGAAAAAATTACCTGTTACTACACTTTTCCGTGCTATTGGATATGAGCGCGATAAAGATATTTTAGAAATTTTTGACCTTGCTGAAGAAATCAAAGTTTCCAAAACAGGACTTCGCAAAGTATTAGGACGCAAACTGGCAGCACGTGTGCTTAATACCTGGTTTGAGGATTTTGTTGATGAGGATACAGGCGAGGTAGTTTCTATTGAACGAAACGAAATCGTGTTAGATCGTGATACTATTCTAGAAAAAGATCACATTGAGCAAATTTTGGAAGCAAATGCCGCTACTATTTTATTGCACAAAGAGGAGTCGCAATCTGCAGATTATGCCATCATTCACAATACGTTACAAAAAGATCCAACTAACTCTGAAAAAGAAGCGGTTGAGCACATCTACCGTCAGTTGCGTAACGCTGAACCGCCAGATGAGGAAACGGCTCGAGGAATTATTGATAAATTATTCTTCTCTGACCAACGCTACAATTTGGGCGAGGTAGGTCGTTATCGAATGAACAAAAAACTAGGTCTTGATATTAACATGAATAAGCAAGTGCTTACCAAAGATGATATCATTACCATTATCAAGTATTTGATTGAGTTGATCAACTCCAAAGCAGAAATTGACGATATCGATCACCTTTCAAACCGTCGTGTTCGTACGGTTGGAGAGCAATTGTCATCTCAATTTGGTGTTGGTCTTTCTCGTATGGCACGTACCATCCGCGAGCGTATGAATGTTCGTGATAACGAGGTGTTTACGCCTATCGACCTGATCAATGCAAAAACATTATCATCGGTAATTAATTCATTCTTTGGTACCAACCAGCTTTCGCAGTTTATGGATCAAACCAATCCACTTGCAGAAATTACGCACAAGCGTCGTTTATCTGCATTAGGACCTGGTGGACTTTCTCGTGAGCGTGCTGGATTTGAGGTACGTGATGTACACTATACGCACTATGGACGTTTGTGTCCAATTGAAACACCTGAAGGACCTAACATTGGACTTATTTCTTCCCTTGGTGTATTTGCAAAAGTGAACAACCTTGGATTTATCGAAACACCATATTTTAAAGTTGAAAATGGGGTGGTAGATATGTCTCAATCGCAGTATTTATCTGCTGAGGAAGAAGAAGGTAAACTGTTTGCGCAAGCCAATATCGAAAAGACTGAAACTGGTGAAATTGCTGCAGATAAAATTATTGCACGCTCAGAAGCGGATTATCCGGTAGTGGACAAAACAGAAGTGCATTATACGGATGTAGCACCAAACCAAATTGCTTCTATTTCTGCATCTTTGATTCCATTCTTGGAGCACGATGATGCAAACCGTGCGCTGATGGGTTCAAACATGATGCGTCAGGCTGTTCCATTATTGCGTCCGCAAGCACCCATTGTAGGGACTGGACTTGAGCGTCAAGTAGCTACAGATTCACGTGTACTTATCAACGCTGAGGGTGACGGTAAGGTTATTTATGTTGATGCTGAGAAAATCACCATCAAATATGATATGTCTGATGATGAAAGACTTGTTTCGTTTGACTCAGATGAAAAGACATACGAACTCATTAAATTTCGTAAAACGAATCAGGGTTCATGCATCAACCTAAAACCCATTGTTTCCGTTGGAAATCGTGTTCAAAAAGGTCAAGTGTTGTGTCAAGGGTATGCTACTGAAAACGGTGAGCTTGCTCTTGGTAGAAACATGAAAGTGGCTTTTATGCCATGGAAAGGGTACAACTTTGAGGATGCGATTGTGATTTCTGAAAAAGTGGTTCGTGATGATATTTTTACTTCTATCCATATTGATGAATACTCGCTTGAAGTGCGTGACACCAAGTTGGGTAAGGAAGAATTGACGAACGACATTCCAAACGTATCAGAAGAAGCTACAAGTAACTTGGATGAAAATGGTATGATTCGCGTAGGTGCCGAAGTTGGTGCTGGCGATATCCTTATTGGTAAGATTACACCAAAAGGCGAATCTGATCCTACACCAGAAGAAAAGCTACTTCGTGCTATTTTTGGCGATAAAGCAGGTGACGTAAAAGACGCTTCCTTAAAAGCATCGCCGTCCTTAAATGGTGTTGTTATCAACAAAAAACTATTTACACGTATCCTAAAAGACAAGCGTAAACGCTCGCAAGACAAAGAGGCCATCTTGGAACTCGAAAATAGCTACGATGTGAAATTTGAGAAGTTACAGTCTGAATTGGTAGAGAAATTATTTTCTATTCTAAGTGGTAAAACCTGTCAAGGTGTGATGAACGACTTAGGCGAAGAAGTAATGCCAAAAGGAAAGAAGTTTACTTTGAAAATGCTGAATGCTGTTGACGATTATGCGCACCTTGTCAACTCCGATTGGACGGTTGATAAGCGCCTAAACGGTCTTGTTAACGACTTGATGCATAACTATAAAATCAAGGAAAACGACCTTCAAGGTGCTTTGCGTAGAAATAAGTTTACAATATCTGTTGGAGACGAACTTCCTGCCGGAATTTTAAAACTTGCTAAAGTATATATTGCCAAGAAGCGTAAATTAAAAGTTGGAGATAAAATGGCTGGACGTCACGGTAACAAAGGGATTGTTGCCCGTATTGTACGTCAAGAAGATATGCCGTTCTTAGAAGACGGAACACCAGTTGATATTGTATTGAATCCACTTGGGGTACCATCGCGAATGAACATTGGGCAGATTTACGAAACTGTTCTTGGATGGGCAGGTCAAAAAATGGGTAAAACGTATGCTACACCAATTTTTGATGGAGCTACCAACGAACAAATAGATGAAATCACCAAAGAAGCGGGAATTCCTCAGTTTGGTCATACGTATTTATACGATGGCGGAACAGGGGAGCGTTTTGATCAACCAGCAACAGTTGGTGTGATTTATATGCTAAAACTCGGACACATGGTGGACGACAAAATGCACTCGCGTTCTATTGGTCCATACTCGCTAATCACACAGCAGCCGCTTGGTGGTAAAGCACAGTTTGGTGGACAACGATTTGGTGAAATGGAGGTATGGGCACTTGAAGCATATGGTGCATCGAGTACCTTACAAGAAATCTTGACTGTGAAGTCTGATGACGTCATTGGTCGAGCCAAAACATACGAGTCAATTGTGAAGGGAGAAGCCATGCCAAAGCCTGGACTTCCAGAATCCTTTAATGTATTGATGCACGAACTTAAAGGCCTTGGCCTTGATATTCGTTTAGAAGAATAAAAAAATATGGATATGGCACGTATAAACGAAACACAACAACAGAAAGATTTTAATAAAATCTCCATTGGGCTTTCATCGCCCGAAACTATTTTGGCTGCCTCTAAAGGGGAGGTGTTAAAGCCAGAAACGATTAATTATCGTACACACAAACCTGAGCGTGATGGCTTGTTTTGTGAGCGCATTTTTGGTCCTGTTAAGGATTTTGAATGTGCTTGTGGAAAATATAAGCGTATTCGTTACAAAGGAATCGTGTGTGACCGATGTGGTGTAGAAGTAACCGAAAAGAAAGTTCGTCGCGACCGCGTTGGACACATCAGCTTGGTTGTTCCTGTAGCACACATTTGGTATTTCCGTTCTTTACCCAATAAAATTGGCTACTTACTTGGGCTTCCTTCCAAGAAGTTAGACATGATTATTTACTACGAACGCTACGTCGTAATTCAACCGGGTATTGCTACTAACGAAGAAGGAGAGCCAGTACAAAAAATGGATTTCTTGACTGAGGAAGAGTACCTGAATATCATGGAAAAACTTCCACAAGAAAACCAGTATTTAGAAGATAGCGATCCAAATAAGTTTATTGCTAAAATGGGAGCTGAGTGTTTAATAGACATTCTGAACCGTATTGATTTAGATGAACTTTCATACCAGTTGCGCGACAAAGCAAATAACGAAACTTCTAAACAACGTAAAACAGAAGCGCTTAAGCGTTTACAGGTTGTTGAAGCCCTTCGCGATGCAAACAAAAATCGTGAAAATCGTCCTGAATGGATGATTATGAAAGTAGTACCTGTAATTCCACCTGAATTACGTCCATTGGTACCGCTTGATGGTGGTCGTTTTGCTACTTCGGATTTAAATGATTTATACCGTCGTGTGATTATTCGTAACAACCGTCTTAAAAGGTTGTTGGAAATTAAAGCACCAGAAGTAATTTTACGTAACGAAAAGCGTATGCTGCAAGAGTCGGTTGACTCTTTGTTTGACAACACCCGTAAGTCATCTGCCGTAAAAACAGATGCTAACCGTCCGCTAAAATCTCTTTCAGACTCGTTAAAAGGTAAGCAAGGGCGTTTTCGTCAAAACTTACTTGGTAAGCGTGTGGATTATTCTGCACGTTCTGTAATTGTAGTTGGGCCAGAGCTTAAACTCTACGAGTGTGGATTGCCAAAAAATATGGCAGCGGAACTTTACAAGCCGTTTATCATTCGTAAACTTATTGAGCGTGGAATTGTAAAAACGGTTAAATCTGCAAAGAAAATTATCGATAAGCGTGAGCCTGTTGTATGGGATATTTTAGAAAATGTACTAAAAGGACACCCAGTACTATTGAACCGGGCCCCCACACTTCACCGCTTGGGAATTCAAGCGTTCCAACCAAAACTGATTGAAGGAAAAGCGATTCAGTTACACCCACTGGCGTGTACTGCATTTAATGCCGACTTTGACGGTGACCAGATGGCAGTTCACTTACCATTAGGTCCGGAAGCAATTCTTGAATCACAATTATTGATGTTGGCATCGCACAATATCCTTAATCCTGCCAATGGTTCACCAATTACTGTACCTTCTCAAGACATGGTACTTGGATTGTATTATATGACTAAAGCACGCAAGTCAACCAAAGACCACAAGGTAAAAGGAGAAGGCTTAATATTCTATAGCGCAGACGAGGTTAACATTGCTTTTAATGAAGGCAAAGTCGATCTTAATGCTATGGTTAAAATTCGTGCCAAAGACTTCAATGATGCTGGCGAATTGGTATATCAAATTATTGATACTACCGTTGGAAGAATATTATTTAACCAACACGTTCCAGAAAAAGCAGGTTATATCAATGAAGTATTGACTAAAAAATCGCTTCGTGGTATTATTGGTGGTATCTTAAATGTGACAAGTGTTCCTGAAACGGCTGAATTCCTTGATAAAATTAAAGATATGGGCTTCTCGTTTGCATTCAAAGGAGGTTTGTCATTTAGTTTGGGGGACATTATTATCCCTAAAGAAAAAACAGCATTGATTGGTCAAGCTAATGAACAAGTAGATGGCATTATTGCCAACTACAACATGGGGCTTATAACCAATAACGAGCGTTATAATCAGGTAATTGATATTTGGACATCAACCAACGCAACTCTTACTGAACTAGCTATGAAGCGTATCAGCGAAGATCAGCAAGGTTTCAACTCGGTATTTATGATGTTGGATTCTGGAGCTCGTGGTTCTAAAGAACAGATACGACAGCTTACCGGTATGCGTGGACTTATGGCAAAGCCTAAAAAGTCGAATGCAGGTGGAGGCGAGATTATTGAAAATCCAATTTTATCGAACTTTAAAGAAGGTCTTTCAATTTTGGAATATTTTATTTCTACGCACGGTGCACGTAAAGGTCTTGCCGATACGGCACTTAAAACTGCCGATGCTGGTTACTTAACACGTCGTTTGCACGATGTGGCGCAAGACGTAATTGTGAACCAAGTAGACTGCGGTACACTAAGAGGACTTTCGGTTTCAGCATTGAAGAAAAATGAAGAAGTTGTAGAGCCCCTTGGCGATAGAATTGTTGGTCGAGTTGCGCTTCATGATGTTATTGACCCAATTTCTGCCGAAGTGTTGGTAGCTGCTGGGGATGAAATCTTTAATGATAATGCCAAAGCAATTGAAAATTCTGCACTTGAACATGTTGAAGTTCGTTCACCACTAACTTGTGAAGCTAAAAAAGGAATTTGTGCCAAATGTTATGGGCGAAATCTTGCAACAGGAAAAATGGTACAACAGGGCGAGTCCGTTGGTGTAATTGCAGCACAATCTATTGGAGAACCTGGAACACAGCTAACCCTCCGTACGTTCCACGTGGGAGGTATTGCTGGTAACATATCTGAGGAGAACAAGCTGGTTGCTCGTTTCGACGGAGTTGCTGAGATTGAAGAACTTAAAACGGTTGACGCTAAAAACAGCGATGGAAATCCTGTGAAAATTGTGATTTCTCGTACTTCTGAAATCAAGATAGTGGATAAGAATACGGGTATTGTACTAAGTACAAACAACATCCCGTATGGGTCTTTTGTTTTTGTAAAAGATGGTCAGAGTGTCAAAAAAGACGACGTCGTTTGTCAGTGGGATCCATATAACGGAGTTATTATTTCTGAATTTACAGGCTCTATCGGATACGAAAACATTGATCAAGGGGTAACCTTTCAAGTTGAAATTGATGAACAAACTGGTTTTCAAGAGAAAGTAATTTCGGAATCAAGAAACAAGAAAATCATTCCTACACTGTTAATAAAAGACACCAAAGGGAAAACATTACAGACATACAACTTGCCTGTAGGTGCCCACATTATGGTTGACGATGGTGAGAAAATTGAGAAGGGTAAAGTTTTGGTGAAAATTCCACGTAAATCTGCAAAATCTGGCGATATTACAGGAGGTCTGCCACGAGTTACGGAGCTTTTTGAAGCACGTAATCCGTCTAACCCAGCTGTTGTTTCTGAAATTGATGGAGTAGTAACCTTTGGTAAAATCAAGCGTGGTAATCGTGAGATTATTGTTGAGTCTAGAACTGGTCAAATCAAGAAATACTTGGTTAAGCTTTCAAATCAGATTTTGGTACAAGAAAACGACTTTGTTAAAGCAGGTATGCCACTTTCGGATGGAGCGATTACACCAAACGACATTTTATCTATCAAGGGTCCTTCTGCGGTACAGCAGTATTTGGTCAACGAAGTTCAAGAAGTATATCGTTTACAAGGTGTAAAAATCAACGATAAGCATTTTGAAGTAGTAGTTCGTCAAATGATGCGTAAGGTTCAAATTCAGGACTCTGGTGACACCACTTTCCTTGAAGGACAATTGGTGCATAAAATGGATTTCATCGAAGAAAATGATGCGCTATTTGGTCAAAAAGTAGTGTTGGATTCAGGGGATTCCCTAAACCTTAAAGCTGGTCAAATTATCACAGCACGTCAATTACGCGATGAAAATTCATTGTTGAAACGTGAAGATAAAAACCTAGTGGAAGCTCGCGATGCTGTTAATGCGACCGCAACACCAATTCTACAAGGAATTACTAGAGCTTCGCTACAGACTAAGTCGTTTATTTCCGCAGCATCCTTCCAAGAAACCACAAAGGTACTTAATGAAGCTGCTGTTGCAGGTAAAGTAGATTCCCTTGAAGGACTTAAGGAAAACGTCATTGTAGGACACAAGATTCCAGCAGGTACAGGTAACCGTGCCTTCAATGATATCATTGTGGGTTACACCGACGAATATGAAGCATTAATTGCAGAGAAATCTTTAAGCGCTGATGTATAATGAGTGATAAGGCTAAGAAAGACGGGAGTATCAATATTGAACTTGATCCGGAAACGGCACAGGGTACCTATTCTAATTTGGCTATTATCAACCATTCAGCATCTGAGTTTGTAGTAGATTTTATTAATATTATGCCTGGTGCACCTAAAGCAAAAGTTCGCTCGCGAATTATTTTAACGCCACAACATGCCAAGCGTTTTCTTAAAGCGTTAGGAGAAAACGTACAGCGTTTTGAAGCTGCTCACGGAGAAATTAATGACTATGAGCAACCGCCCATACCACTTAATTTTGGTCCTACAGGCGAAGCATAAAAAGCAAAACCCTCCAATTGGAGGGTTTTTTATTGGAATTAAAACTCCGATATAGCATGAAAAACAGCACCTAAATATATGTTTTCAGTTATTTGTGAGGTAATAGACATAAGTACGCTTTAATTGGTTAAAACATATTTTTTCAGCACCCTTCACTTCCAAAATCATTTGAATAAATAGTTTTTTGTTACTTTTTTTAATTAAATTTATTATTGTTTTGTACCCATCCCTCAAATTATGTTTAAACCTATAGATTTGCAGTACATCCTAGCCCTTTTGTTCATGTTTTTTTATCTAACAATGTCGGCTCAAGAAGTCAAAGCTATTGACAATAAGGGTACTATTACTAAAATACGAAACAATACAGTTACAACATCAGACGCGCAACCCACTAATCCGCTAGAATCTGATGTTTGGTTTGATACTTCATTATCCGAAACCGTACTTGCAAAAGTTTGGGATGGAAATACATGGAAAAAAATCAATAACAACAATACTATAGGCGATGTAAAATCTGGAGTTCAAACAGCAGATCATAATGGATGGGTTAAGCTAGACGGTAGATTAATAAATACGCTATCTGCTACCCAACAACAACGAGCAACAGCTTTAGGTTTTAGCGGATCTTTACCAAATGCAACCAATGCTTATCTGACTCAAAATGGGGCTGTCTTAGGTAGCGTTACCGGAACAAACACAAGAACAATTGCTAGAAATCAATTACCACAGTTTACTTTAGGTGGCACCACTAATGATGCTGGATCACATACATATGTTGATGTTAAAGGTTCTTATAGTGCTTCTTCTAATGCTCCAGCTACTGTAAATCACTGGGCAATAGTGAATAATATTGCAGCGACAATACCAAGCCACAACCATAGTATCACAACGGATAATATAAACAATACTGGCTCCCAACAAAATTTAGACATAACACCTGCTTTTCTAAGTGTTAATGTTTTTATATTTATAGGGGATTAGTAAAACAAAAGCCAAACCGTATAATTTGTATTTGTACAAAATCGACTTTTGGCCATACAATAATTGCGTTTACCCATCTCTTGAATCTTATTGTAGATACCACAATTGCTATCATATTTGATATCACTGAAGACACCAAGTTTTTTTTCAGACTGCAAAAAAAAATCCGGGTGGAATGTAGCAGTAGTCAATAATTAATGCGGTTAACGATACAATGTGCTACAATCCGACTATTGAAAATCATGCATTGATGAATTGTGTTTTGATGCGGGTGCCTATAAACAGAACATCTCAGAAAACCTTAAAACTCCGATGTAGCATGAAAAACAATACCTGGATATTTGCTTTGAGTCATTTGTAAGGTAAACGCAGAATCAGCTAAAAACACCAACTGACCGCGTTTGTCTTTTGCTAAAAACTTGGATTTGGTTTGTTTAAATCCTTTAAAGTCAGCATCGCCGCCTTGTTTAACTTCTATCCAGCAAGCTTTGTGTACATTAAGGTTTTCGTATGTACAGCTTGCGCCGTATTCGTGTTCTAGACGGTATTGAATTACATCAAATTGTAATGCACCTACCGTACCTACTATCTTACGTCCGTTTAGTTCAAGAGTAAATAGCTGTGCTACCCCTTCGTCCATAAGCTGGTCTATGCCTTTATTAAGCTGTTTGGCTTTCATGGGGTCCGCATTGTTGATATACCTAAAATGCTCGGGCGAAAAGCTTGGAATTCCTCTAAAGTGAATTTCTTCTCCAGATGTGAGCGTATCACCAATTTTAAAATTACCTGTATCATGTAGTCCAACAATATCCCCAGGATATGATATGTCCACAATTTCTTTTTTATCTGCAAAAAATGCATTTGGACTGCTAAACTTTAGTTTTTTGTTATGCCGAACATGTAAGTAAGGAACATTACGCGCAAAAGTGCCTGAAACGATTTTTATAAATGCTAATCGATCTCGGTGCTTTGGATCCATATTGGCATGGATTTTAAATACAAAACCAGAAAACGCCTCTTCGTTGGGGGCTATGCTACGCTCTTCGCTGTTTTTAGGTTGTGGCGGGGGTGCAATATCCACAAAACAATCCAGTAATTCTTGGACACCAAAATTATTTAACGCTGATCCAAAAAAAACAGGATGTTGTTGTCCGTTCAAATATGCATCTCGATCAAAACTAGGATACACCTCTCGAACCAACTCCAATTCCTCTTCCAAAGTATCTTTTGCGGTGCTGCCTATGATGTTTTCTAGTGTATCATCGTTAAGATTATCGATGATACTACTGTTGCTAATGGTTGTTTTGCTTTCTGACTCAAATAAGCGTACGTTATTGTCCCACAAATTATAAATGCCTTTAAAATCATATCCCATACCAATGGGGAAACTCATAGGTACAGTAGTGAGTCCTAATTTTTGCTCTACCTCGTCTAGAAGATCAAACGCATCTTTTCCTTCGCGGTCTAGTTTATTAATAAATACAATGATTGGAATATGTCGCATACGGCATACAGACACCAATTTTTCAGTTTGTTCCTCAACACCTTTTGCCACGTCAATCACCACAATTACACTATCTACCGCGGTTAGGGTACGAAAGGTGTCTTCGGCAAAATCTTTGTGTCCAGGCGTATCTAAAATATTGATTTTCTTGTTTTTATATAAAAATGCAAGTACCGATGTAGCTACCGAAATACCACGTTGACGCTCTATTTCCATAAAGTCGCTTGTCGCAGTTTTCTTTATTTTATTTGACTTAACCGCGCCTGCTTCTTGAATAGCACCTCCAAACAAAAGTAACTTCTCAGTGAGTGTTGTTTTTCCTGCATCGGGATGCGAAATGATACCAAAAGTGCGTCTGCGTGCTATTTCTTCCAAAAAACCCATAGATGCAAAAATACGTTGATTTAAGAAAAAGGCGCTAGGCCACATCATTTTTTGTATTTTTATTTTCTATATGGAAGAACAGGTTATTTTAGTGGATACGGCGGATAATCCTCTGGGTTTAATGCCCAAAATGGAAGCGCACGAAAAAGGTATATTGCATCGCGCATTTTCGGTTTTTGTCCTTAATGATAAAGGCGAGCTAATGCTTCAACAACGCGCCTTACACAAATACCATTCACCAGGGTTGTGGACCAACACCTGTTGCAGTCATCAACGGGATGGTGAAAGTAATATCGCTGCTGGTCAACGCAGATTGCAGGAAGAAATGGGTTTTGTTACAGCGCTTCGAGAAGTAACCTCATTTATTTATAAAGCCCCCTTTGACAATGGACTTACTGAGCACGAGCTAGATCACGTCATGATTGGACAGTATGATGGTGTGCCTAATATCAACACCGATGAAGTTGCCGATTGGAAGTGGATGCCTGTAGCAGAAGTACATGCCGATATAATTGCACATCCAGCACGTTATACCGCATGGTTTATCATTATCTTTGAGCAATTCTATGAAAAAATAAAATCGCTATGAATAAAGTAACCGTGAGCCGAAAGGCACATTTTAACGCGGCGCATCGGCTTTACAGAAAAGATTGGGATGACGCCCAAAATGAGGCTGTCTTTGACAAGTGCAGCAACCCTTATTTTCACGGACACAATTATGATCTTATTGTTTCGGTTACCGGTGAAATTGATCCGGAAACTGGCTATGTGATGGATATGAAAGTCCTTAAAGATTTGATAAAAGCCCATGTTGAAGAAGCCTTTGACCACAAAAACCTGAACGAGCAAGTGCCTGAGTTTGCAACCTTAATCCCTACAGCAGAAAATATTTCTGTAGTGATTTGGGAAAAGCTTCGACCACATATAGCCACAAAAAACGATTTATCCATAACTTTGTATGAAACTCCTCGAAATTATGTAGCGTTTTCGGGACCTAAATAAAAAACAATGGCATCTATACGCGATTTAAAAAAAGACATCAACTACGTGTTGGGAGAAATTATTGAAATGACTTTTGATTGGGAAAAGGCTAATCCAGATGCCGACAGAAAATCTTCTTCGGCTATTGTTGACGAGGCCATAACTGCTTTTGATGCATTTAGTGTAAAACTCAATCAAAAAGACGTTGCAAACAAAAAAGCGCACTTTCGTGCGATTCAAGACGAGCTTACCGAAAAAGGAAATGCGCTGATTGAAAAGCTTAACGCGCTTTAATCACTTTCCTAAACGTTAGGTTTATGCGCGGCCCGACCTCCCGAGCCGTTTTTGCAATTTGATGTTTCCAATGGTGTTGTGTGCTTCCTTCCATAAGCAGTAAGCTTCCATGTGCTAACGCAAATTTTAGGCGTTGGGATTTGTCCTGATTGTGCTTAAGATGGAAATACCTTTCTGCTCCTAGACTCACCGACGCTATTATAGGGTTTTGCCCCAATTCGGGTTCATCGTCGGCGTGCCAACCATTACTGTCTTTTCCTGTTCGGTATAAATTCAGCAGTACGGTAGTAAAATGTTCCTCGCAAAGCGTTTGAATTTTCGTTTCAATATCTAAAAGCGACTTGGTCATTGGGTTTGGTTGCATCACAATCCCTGAATATCCGTATAGGTCTGTGGTGTGCCCATGCAATGAAGTCATACGAGGTTGTGGATAGGTTTTTCCGAAAACGGTAATCGGATCATTTTGCCACGGAGTGGAATTTAGCAAGTCCAAAAAATAACTGTCTGCGATGTCCTTTGTTAAAAAATTAGGGTAATACCGAATTGTAGCATCGGGAAGTTTGGGTTCAAAAACATCAAAAAGCAAAGACATTATTTGGTTTGATTTTTATTGTTTCGCTTTTTATAGCTTCTTCTTTGTAGTGCAAAAACAAGGTGTTTACAAAGCCCAAAATCAATGCCACACCAATAATAATATATGCCATGGTAAAGAGTTTTCCCAGATTGGTTTGTGGCGAAAAATCTCCATAGCCAATGGTGGTAAGGGTGATGACAGAAAAATACAGGGAATCTAGCCAAGACCAATCTTCTATATAACGGTAGGCAATTGTACCAATTGCCAAAAAAATATTGGTTGCAAAAAGCAAACTACGGTAGGTAGGGTCTCTCCAAAAAGAAAGCAGCGTGCGCCAAAAAAATAACATGCTGTAAGGTTTTTATAAAATTAGGGAAATTTTTAAGAAAAAACCCTCACTTTAAAGTGAGGGTTTTTGAATATAGGTACTTTTAAAACTTATTTTATCATATCAAAACTACGTTTGATAAAGGCAGTAAGCTCTTCACCTTTTAGTAACGATTGCGATAAACGTGCTAAATCTAGCGATTGCTTTATCAAACGCTCTTGTTTCTTTTTGGTTTTGGTTTCCAAAATTTGTGACACCAACGGATGGTTAACATTCACCACCAACTGATACATATCGGGAAAACCACCACCAAACATACCGCCGCCGCCAGTTTGCTGCATTTCTTTCATACGTCGCATAAACTCAGGCTGCGTAATCATAAAGGGTGCGGCTTCGCTATCCATAGCTTCTAATTGGACTGTGTATTTTTCTTTTGGCACAACGTCTTCAATAAGTGGTTTGAGTGTTTCTTTTTGCTCGTCACTTAGTTTTGAAAGTTGTGGCTCATCTTTCGCAATAAGCTTATCAATATGATCTGCATCAACGCGTACAAAGCCCAGCTTATCGTCTTCTTGCTCTAGCTTTTGCAACAGATGCCCAACAATGGGCGAGTTTAGCAACAACACCGTGTAGCCTTTGTCTTTGGCAGCCTGAATGTAAGCGTGTTGCTCATCTATATTTGCCGCATACAACTGAATCAATTTTCCGTCTTTGTCTGTCTGCGCTTCTTTGGTTTGTTCTTTAAGCTCGTCTAAGGTTAAGAATCTGCCGTCTGTAGTAGGGAAGAGGTTAAACTTTTTAGCTTTATCATAGAATTTTTCTTCTGAAAGCATTCCGTATTCAATCACCATTTTAATATCGTTCCACTTTTGTTCTAAGTTTTCACGCTCATTTTTAAAGATGGACTGCAATTTATCCGCTACTTTTTTGGTAATATAATTGCTGATTTTCTTTACGGCACCGTCGGCCTGAAGGTAGCTCCTGGATACGTTTAAAGGTATATCTGGGGAATCAATCACCCCGCGCAACATAGTTAAAAATTCGGGCACAATACCTTCCACATTATCTGTTACAAACACTTGATTTTGATACAGTTGGATACGATCTTTTTGAATATTGAGATCGTTGTTTAGCTTAGGAAAATACAAAATTCCTGTCAGCGCAAAGGGGTAATCTACATTAAGGTGAATATGAAATAGTGGCTCTTCAAACTGCATGGGGTACAGTTCGCGATAAAACGACGTGTAGTCTTCGTCTTTTAATTCAGTTGGCTTTTTTGTCCATGCTGGAGTTGGGTTGTTGATGATGTTATCAACTGTTTCTTTAACTTCTTTTTTGTCTTCACCCTCTCCCTCTTCACGGGTTTCTTCACGTGTTCCAAACTTAATTGGAATGGGCATGAATTTATTGTATTTAGTAAGCAATTCTTTGATACGCGCTTCCTCTAAAAACTCATCTGACTCGCTGTCAATATGTAAAATGATTTCTGTGCCTCTTATTGTTTTGTCATGTTCTACTAGGGTGTATTCTGGAGAACCGTCACAAGTCCAATGCGCAGCAGGTTCGTCTTTATGTGACTTCGTAATGATTTCGACTTTTTCCGACACCATAAATGCCGAGTAAAAACCAAGACCAAAATGCCCGATAATTCCGCTGTCTTTTGCGCTGTCTTTGTATTGGTTAATAAACTCTTCAGCCCCTGAAAAAGCAACTTCATTGATGTACTTGTTGACTTCTTCAGTTGTCATTCCAAGTCCCTCGTCTATAATATGTAGGGTGCGTTTGTCCTTATCGACCTTTATTTCAATGTGCGGATTGCCGTATGCTACCTTTGCCTCGCTAATATTGGTAAGATGTTTTAGTTTTAGTGTGGCGTCAGTGGCGTTAGAAACCAACTCGCGTAGGAAAATTTCGTGGTCACTATAAAGGAATTTTTTTATGAGTGGAAAAATATTTTCTACTGCTACATTTATTTTACCTGAAGACATATGATTTTATTTTTTCTATTTAAACCAAAAAAAATACCAAAATGAATATGCTGACATGATGGCATTATTTTTTTGTTTAAATAATTTGTTTATTTATTAAACATTTCTATATTTGTGGAGTAATCAATCAACATAATTGTTGCGGAGAAAATTGCTATGAAACTCTTATTGGTTACAGCACTCCTGTTATTGGTTTGTTTAATTTTGGTTAAGTTGTTCGAAGGTGCATCGTGGTTGTTGCACCTTCATTTTTTTTACTACCAATTTTATTTCGTTTCTTGTGTAACCAATTTCATTAAATATGTACAGCTCTCGAATTATAGGACTAGGCCATTATGTACCAGACAATATTGTTACAAATGACGATTTGTCCAAACTTATGGACACAAATGACGCATGGATTACTGAACGAACAGGAATCAAAGAGCGTCGTATGATAAAAAAAGATTCGGGCGAAGGTACCGCAAGTATGGGTGTAAAAGCTGCCGAAATGGCGCTAGAGCGCGCTGGGATTAGAAAAGAAGAGATTGAACTCGTTATTTTTGCAACTCTTAGTCCTGACTTGTATTTTCCGGGGTCTGGTGTGTTGCTGCAAGATCTAATGGGTATGGGCACCTGTCCTGCGTTGGACATTAGAAATCAATGTTCAGGATTTATTTATGGCCTTTCTGTTGCGGATCAATTTATCAAAACCGGCATGTACAAAAATGTGCTTTTAGTAGGGTCGGAATACCATTCTGGAGGCATGGATTTTACCACACGCGGACGAACGGTTTCCGTTATTTTTGGCGATGGTGCTGGTGCAGCAGTGCTTACACGAGAAGAAGACACTGCGAAAGGAATTCAATCTACCCATTTATATTCTGAGGGGAAATACGCCGAGGAATTAGCGATAATTGGCCCAAGCACGAAGCGTTGGATTCCCGAAATTGTTTCTGATTATGACGAGAACGACATGCGTTATCATCCCTATATGAACGGGCAACTGGTGTTTAAAAATGCGGTAGTACGCTTTAGTGAGGTAATTCAAGAAGCTTTGCAGAAAAATGCCAAAAACACCACAGATATTGATTTGTTTATCCCGCATCAAGCCAATTTACGCATAGCACAATTTGTTCAGAAAAAGTTTAGCCTTCGTGACGATCAAGTGTATAATAATATCATGCGACATGGAAATACTACGGCAGCTTCTATTCCAATTGCACTTTCTGAAGCTTGGGGAGAAGGTAAAATCAAACAAGGCGATACCGTGTTGTTAGCTGCTTTTGGAAGTGGATTTACTTGGGGAAGCGCCCTGATACATTGGTAAGCCAATGCCAGAAATCCATAAAAAAAGTGCAGACAATGCCCCGTTAAGCGCCAATACAAAAAAGCCAAAATCATAATCAAAATGTGTTTTGCTTAGTGTTGCGATCCCATAAGTAATTGCGGGAGTAGCAATACATATAATGGGCACGTAAGCGTCTCGAAGTGAGCGTTTTGAAAAAATGCCCAACAGAAATAGTCCAAGTAGTGGACCATAAGTATAACCTGCAAAAAGCAGCAGTTGCGCAATAACACTTTCGTTTCTAATCACGTAATTGAAAACCACCATGCAGCACCAAAGTGCAGCTGCCATGATGCGGTGCATCAGTTTACGCTGTTTTACACCACTTTCATCATCATGTATTTCCCATAAATCTATACTGGCACTTGTGGCTAGTGACGTCATGGAACTGTCGGCGCTACTAAATGCTGCTGCAATTAGCCCAAACACAAAAGTATAGGCAAATAACTTCCCCAAGCCCGATTGCGTTGCAACCATAGGAAATAAGTTGTCTCCAGAAGCTGTGATTCCATGGGCTTGTGCGTAAGCGGTAAGCAGTACGCCCAAAACCAAAAATAAAAGCGTTACAACAACAAGAGCAATTGTAAACCAAAACATGTTTTTTTGTGCATCTCTCAAAGATCGACAACTCAAGTTTTTTTGCATCATTTCTTGGTCAAGCCCGGTCATGGCAAATGAAATGAGTGCCCCAGCAAAAAACTGCTTTATAACATGTTGGCCGCTGTTCCAATCCTCCCAAAAAAACATTTGTGTGGTAGGCTGTGCCTGCCACCACGTTCCCAAAGATGCTACATCCAGCTGCAACGCTTCTACCAACACAAAAACGCCAACAAATAATGCCAGTAGCATAAAAATGGTTTGCACGGTGTCGGTGTAGATAATGGTTTTAATCCCTGTTTTTTGGGTGTAGAGCCAAATACCAATAATTGTCACAGCAGCACTTGCCCAAAACGGAATAAGCAAGTCATCTAAAGCAATCCAATGCAATACTTTTAGCACCAGAAACATTCGGAAACTGGTTCCTGTAAGTCGAGATAAAATAAAAAAAGAAGCACCTGTTTTGTAGGTCCTTATACCAAATCGATGACGTAAATAACTGTAAATGCTAATCACGTTCCATTTGTAATAGAGTGGTAATAAAATCGTTCCAATAAAAACATAGCCGAGTGCGTAACCCAGTACCATTTGTACATATCCTAGTTGCGTACTCGCTACCCAGCCTGGGACAGAAACAAAAGTTAGCCCTGAAAGTGATGCGCCAATCATCCCAAAAGCAACTAAATACCACGGCGCTTTTTTGTTTGCAGCAAAAAAAGTAGCATTGCTGTTGCTTTTTCCTACCCATTTTGAAATGCCATATAGCACTCCAAAATACATCAGTAAACAAAGCCCTAAGGATTGAGCGGACATGTGTTTTTTTGGTAAATATAGTGTTGGTGTAGCATTTAGTGAAATAGTGTATTTTTGAGCATGGATTTTCCGTCGTCTTTAGTGCAGAAAGCAGTAGATGAAATTGCACAACTTCCAGGCATTGGTCGGCGTTCTGCACTTCGACTTGTGTTACATCTTTTACGCCAGCCCAAAGATTTTAGCGAAAGACTGTCAAGTGCTATTGCAACATTGCGTCAACAAATACGTTACTGTATTAAGTGCCACAACATTTCTGATGCGGAGGAATGCAGTATTTGTGCCAATCCGCTTCGCAACCAAGAGGTGTTGTGTGTAGTAGAAGATGTACGCGATGTTATGGCCATAGAAGCAACAGGACAATTTAAAGGGAGATACCATGTTTTGGGTGGCAAAATTGCACCCATGGAGGGAATTGGTCCGCAGCAACTTACCATTGATGCGCTTGTAGAGCGCGTTGAAAATGAAGAGATTAAAGAGATAATATTTGCTCTTGGAAGCACTATGGAAGGCGATACTACGAATTACTATATTTTTAAAAAATTAAGCAAATTCCCATTGGTTTTCTCTGCCATTTCACGTGGCATAGGGGTGGGTGATGAATTGGAATACGCCGATGAACTTACGCTTGGACGCAGTATCAGTCAGCGGATTCCTTTTGAAGCATCTATGAAAAATTAAGCATGAAGTTATCTATAGTTATCTTAAACTATAACGTTAAGTATTTTATTGATTTATGTCTGCAAAGTGTTTTGGCAGCAACTAAGAAAATAGATGCCGAAATCATTGTGGTTGATAATGCATCCGTAGATGGTAGTGTTCCGTGGATAAAATCCCAGTTTCCACAAGTAAAACTTATTCAAAACAATCAAAATGTGGGATTTCCAAAAGGCAATAATATTGGTGTAGAACAAGCAAAAGGGGAGTATCTATGTGTTTTAAATCCGGATACGGTTGTGGCGGAGGATACGTTTGTCAAAGCCTTGGATTTTATGGAGCAGAATGGGCAGCTCGCCATAATGGGACCAAAACTTATCGATGGATCAGGTCGTTTTTTAAAAGAATCTAAGCGAGGTGTACCAACCCCTTGGGTGGCATTTACCAAAGTGATGGGATTGTATAAAGTTTTCCCTAAACTTTTTGGAGAATATTACAATTTGAAATTGCCTACAAACCAAGCAGGTAAGACTGATATTTTAGTTGGGGCTTATATGTTTATGAAAACAGCGCATTACCGATTACTTAATGGATTCGACGAAGATTGTTTTATGTACTCTGATGATATTGATTTAAGCTATCGCTCTTTGCAACTTGGAAAACCAAATTTTTACAATCCAGATCTAAATATCATACATTTTAAAGGGGAAAGCACCCCAAAAGATTTTGCCTATCAAATGATGTTTAGAGAAGCCATGAATTATTTTTACAACAAGCATTTTCATGTGTCTAATCTGGTCAAAATTTGGATTAAACTTGCCACGAATGTGTTTAGTTTTTTAAAGCGTTTTAAAGGGTCTAACCCAGTAAGCAACAAAATACAACCAAGCCGTTATTGGCTCATTTCTCATGAACTAGATTTGGAAATAGGCGTAAATAAAAATATTCCTTTCGTTCATACTACCGAATTAGATAAATTACTAAAATATAAGAATACGAGAACCGAAATTATTTTTGATCCTGAAAGCACCTCATTTAAAGAAATCATTGCGTTTATGGATTTACATAAAAATTCATTCTCTTATAAATTTCTGAGTTCAGATAAAAGTCATGCCGTAGGAAGCAACTCTAGTAATACCAAAGGTGAAGTGCTTGTAATGTCTTAGTGCAACCCGTGATTTATTCGTACTTTTGAAAAAAAATTGAAATGCCCATTTATCAGCTTGTTTTACCCGCAATGGGAGAGAGTGTTTCAGAAGCGACCGTTACGCAATGGTTGAAAAAAGAAGGTGATACCGTAGTTGCTGACGAAGCGGTTGTTGAGGTTGCTACCGATAAGGTTGACTCTGAGGTAGCGAGTGAGTATAGCGGAGTAATTAAAGAAATTTTACATCCTGTAAATGCTGTTGTTGCTGTGGACGCACCCTTGGCTCTCATCGAAACGGATGAAGAAATTCCCCAACAAACTACTAGCGAAACAACAGCTCCAATTGAAACTTTACCCGAGGAAATAGCTATTGAAAATAGCATAGCCGAAACCGCTGAAACTTATATGCATCAAGCGCAAGATCTGGTTGCTCCTGTAACGCAATCTTCAACGGATGATGCTCGTTTTTATTCACCATTAGTAAAAAATATTGCCAAGCAAGAAAATATTTCCGAAAAAGAACTGGCAACTATTTCTGGCACAGGAAAAGATGATCGTGTAACCAAGCGTGATATTTTGGCGTATGTGCAAAATAGAAAAGCACCGCAATCACAAAAGCCACCTCTTGTCAAAGCGCCCATTGCTACACCCCGAATTTCCAGAAGCATTGAAGATGCAATAGTTCCCATGACACGTATGGAACAAGTGATTTCGGAGCACATGACACGAAGTCTTCAAACATCAGCACACGTACAGTCTTTTATAGAAATTGATGTAACCAAATTGTGGAAGTGGCGGGAAAAAGCAAAGCAAGATTTTGTAAAACAACACGGGGTGAAACTTACCTTCACGCCCATATTTTTTCAGCTTGTAGCACAAATTTTACCCGAGTTCCCATTGCTAAACAGTTCCTTAGACGGCACAGATATTATCAAGAAAAAAGATATTAATTTGGGGATGGCTACCGCCTTACCTGATGGAAATCTTATCGTTCCTGTTATCAAGCAGGCCGATTCGCTTAACCTTGTTGGGTTGGCAAAAAAGGTACACGAATTGGCTTCTAATGCCAGAAACAATGCCTTAAACCCCGATGACGTTCAGGGTGGAACCTATACGATTACCAACGTGGGAATGTTTGGTAGTTTGACTGGAACTCCTATCATCAATCAGCCACAAGTTGCCATTCTAGCACTAGGTGCCATACGGAAAGTACCTGCTGTTTTGGAAACCGAACACGGCGATGTGATTGCAGTGCGCCACCAAATGGTGGTGTCACATAGTTATGATCACCGTATCATCAATGGGGCTATGGGAGGTATGTTTTTACTTCGTTTAAAAGAGCGCATTGAAAATTGGGACGAAACAAAAACACTATGATATGGAACTCTCATTAACGCGTCCACTTTGTTTTTTCGATTTGGAAACCACAGGAGTAAATGTGGCAAAAGATCGCATTGTAGAAATTTCTATTTTGAAGGTTTTTCCAAATGGTAATAAAGAAGGAAAAACATGGCTGGTAAATCCGGAAATGCCCATTCCGCCACAAACCACAGCCGTACATGGCATCACAGATGAAAAAGTTGCAAACGAGCCTACTTTTAAGCAACTTAGTAAGCAGGTTAACGATATGATTAAGGGCTCTGATTTGGCGGGCTTTAATTCAGATCGATTTGATATTCCGCTATTGGCAGAAGAGATGCTTCGCGCTGGAATTGATGTGGATTTTAAAAAGCAACTCACCGTAGATGTGCAAACCATTTTTCACAAAATGGAAAAGCGAAACCTAAGTGCAGCTTATTCTTTTTATTGTGGCAAAAACCTAGAAAATGCGCACAGTGCCGAGGCAGATACTACAGCAACCTATGAGGTGCTTAAGGCGCAAATTGAAAAATACGATGAATTAGAAAACGATGTTGTGAAGTTAAGCGCCTTTTCTACAAGGCGTAAAAGCATAGACTTTGCAGGTTTTATTCTTGCAGACGATGACGGTGACCCCTCCTTTAGTTTTGGAAAGCATAAAGGAAAAAAAGTAGTGGATGTATTACAACGCGAACCAGGATATTTTAGTTGGTTGTTAGATGCAGATTTTCCGCTTTATACTAAAAAAGTCCTCACTGCCATACGATTGGAAACCTTGAACACCAATTCATGAAAATTATTTGCATTGGCAGAAACTATGCAGCACACATTGACGAGTTGCAAAATGTTCGTCCAGATGAACCTGTTATTTTTATTAAGCCTGACACCGCCATTGCGCAGTCCAATCTTCCGTTCTTTATCCCTGAATTTTCAAATGATGTTCATCACGAGGTTGAGGTATTGGTTAAAATTAATCGCATTGGAAAACACATTCAATCCAAGTTTGCCCATAAATACTATAACGAAATAGGATTAGGTATTGATTTTACCGCACGTGATCTGCAACAAAAACTTAAATCGAATGGACTTCCATGGGAAAAGGCAAAGGCATTTGATGGCTCGGCCGTGGTGGGAAAGTGGTTTGATAAATCCTCCCTTGGCGATTTGTCGAATATCCCGTTTTCACTCCGTAAAAATGGGGAAGTGGTACAAGAAGCCAACACCAGTCTAATGCTTTGGAACATTGATGAAATCATTGCACATGTGTCTCAATTTTTCACATTAAAAATTGGAGATATTTTGTTTACAGGAACGCCTGCTGGTGTAAGTGCTGTGGCAAAAAACGACAAATTAGAGGGGTTCATACAAGAGCACAAAGCATTTTCAGTAACTGTAAAATAGATGAGAGCAGATATCATAACTATCGGCGATGAGATTCTTATTGGGCAAATTGTGGATACGAATGCTGCTTTTCTTGGCAAAGCGCTTAACAAAATTGGGGTGGAGGTACGCCAAATACGCTCTATTTCAGATGAAAAGGAGGCAATATTAGAGGCATTTAGCGAAGCCCAAAACAATGTAGATTTGGTGGTTATAACAGGCGGTTTAGGACCAACCAAAGACGATATCACCAAACATACTTTGTGTGAATATTTTGACGACTCTTTGGTGTTTTACCCTGAAGTAATGGCTCACATTGAAATGCTTTTTTCTAAATATGTCAAAGCACCCGTAAATGCCCTAAATCGCTCTCAAGCTATGTTGCCTTCAACCTGCAAGCAGCTTTTTAATCATCATGGAACTGCTATGGGTATGTGGATGCAAAAAGAAAACACCGTTTTTGTATCGCTTCCAGGTGTACCCTTTGAGATGAAATATTTGGTCAACGAATACCTTATTCCAGGTATAAAAAAAACCTTCTCGCTTCCTGCATTGGTTAATAAAACCATGATGACTTTCGGTTTGGGAGAGAGTATCATTGCAGAAAAAATATCGGACTGGGAACATGCACTTCCACCACATATCAAATTGGCGTATTTACCCAACTTAGGGCGTGTTCGTTTGCGTTTGTCCGCAAAAGGAACGGATCAAGCCACCTTACGCAACGAAATTGATGTGCTTTTCGATGCCCTTTATCCCCTTATTGGTGAAAATATAAAGGGGTTTGAGTCCGAAGAACCCATTGAAATGCAAATTGGAAATTCCTTGAATCAAAAATCTTGGACACTTGCTACTGCCGAAAGTTGCACGGGCGGTGCTTTAGCTGCTTTGTTTACTAAAAACGCAGGTGCTTCGTCATATTTTAAAGGCTCAGTGGTCAGTTATGCTACTGAGTTAAAACATACCATTTTGGATGTTTCAAAAGATATAATATCTGAGTATTCTGTTGTAAGTGAGCCAGTTGCATTAGCAATGGCGAAAGGTGTTTTGCGTCAAACGAACGCTGATATTGCCGTGGCTACTACTGGAAATTTTGGACCATCAAAAGGAGATGCCGATGCCGAAATTGGTACGGTTTGCATTGCTATAATTACTCCAGAGCAAGAAGTTACAGAAACTTTTTGCTTTGGCAAACACCGTGAAAGAAACCTTCAAAAAACACTTAACAAAGCGTTGGAGTTGTTGCATGGAATGTTGGTTCATTAACTTCGCCTAAAAAATTTTTTTAAAACACTATATTTCACTAAGTTTGCACCCTGTTAAAAAATAGGTCATGTCGAAAGTATGTGAATTAACGGGCAAAAAAGCGATGGTTGGGAACAACGTGTCGCATGCCATGAATAAAACCAAGCGCAAATTTGGCGCAAACCTTATCAAGAAACGTTTTTATCTTGTAGAGGAAGACAAGTGGATTACCCTTAAATTATCTACTTCGGCGTTAAAAACCATAAACAAAAAAGGGCTTTCAGCTGTGATTAAAGAAGCACGCGCTCAAGGTCTTATTAAATAATCCACGTCATGGCTAAAAAAGTAAACCGCGTTCAAGTGATTTTAGAGTGCACCGAGCACAAAGACTCTGGTCTAGCAGGAACATCACGTTATATCACAACGAAGAATAAAAAAAACACGCCAGATCGTATTGAAATTAAAAAATTCAATCCGATTCTAAAGCGCATGACTGTTCACAAAGAAATTAAGTAATTATGGCAAAGAAAACCGTAGCAACCTTACAAACAAAATCAAAGCGTCTTACGAAAGCCATCAAAATGGTACGTAGCGAAAAATCTGGCGCATATACCTTTGTAGAAACCATTCTGGCACCAGAATTGGTGGACAACTGGTTCTCTAAAAAATAAACCAATCCATATTAAACTATATAAAAGCCACTTTTTGTGGCTTTTTTTTGTAGCCAAAACGTACCTTTAACACATGGGTTTTTTTAATACATCTTCTAAACAATTACAATCCGGAATTTCTGCTACCAAACGCGCATGGACGCAACGCCTAAAAAAAGCAGTACTGGGACGCAGTTCTGTCGATGCTGATTTGTTAGAGGAATTAGAAGAAGTGTTGTTGATGTCTGATGTTGGCGTTGCAACAACACAAAAAATCATGGATCGGCTTCAAAAGCAGGTCGCTAAAGAAAAGTATCTCCATGTATCAGAGTTAGATAAATTGCTATACAACGAAATGGTTGCATTGCTATCGGCTACGGAATCTTCACAAAATGCCAGTACAGACAAGCTTCAAGTAGTGTTGGTTGTCGGAGTCAATGGAGCAGGTAAAACAACTTCTATTGGTAAGTTAGCACATCGTTTTAAGAGCGAAGGTAAAAATGTCATGTTGGCTGCGGCGGATACTTTTAGAGCAGGTGCCGTGGCACAGTTACGTTTGTGGTCCGAGCGTGTTGATGTCCCCCTTGTGGAACTTAATGCGGGAAGTGACCCGGCATCAGTAGCTTACACCGCCGTGGAGCGCGCTAAAAAAGAACAAGTAGATGTGTTGTTGATTGATACGGCAGGACGCTTACACAACAATACCAATCTTATGCAGGAATTGGCAAAAATCCAGCGGGTTGTTCAAAAAGTAATTCCAGACGCACCTCATGAAGTATTACTCGTCTTAGACGGGGGTACAGGACAAAATGCCTTTATGCAAGCCAAACTTTTTGCTCAAGCCACTGCTGTCTCGGGGCTTGTGCTTACCAAACTCGACGGCACGGCCAAAGGTGGTGTAGTTATTGGAATTTCAGACGAACTCCAAGTACCCATTCGATATATTGGTGTGGGCGAGGGTCTTGAAGATTTACTTCCTTTTGATGCAAAAGAATTCTTAGATTCGTTATTTAATAATAACTAGGAATGAAAAAACTTTTGTTATTTCTATTGTTTGCAGTAATTGCTTCTTGCTCTCAGCCAGCTAAACAGTATTGGAAACCCTATGACGAGTCAGTTGAGCTATTGGAGAATGAAACACACGAAAATTCAAGGATGCGCTATAAGCTTATTCAATCTAAATTTCACGACAAGAATGTAATGTGGTCTCCATTTGAAAAAGCACTTAATCGTTTTGGCGACAAAAAATACAATGATCTTAAACCACTAATTATCGAGCAAAATATTCCAACGATTCAACAGCATATTGCATCTGGAAACTTATCATATGAAGATTTAGTCACTTTTTATTTATACCGCATTCGGCTTCTAGAATCAAACCCCGAAACTACGCTTCATGCAGTGTTGGCACTAAACCCTAACATTATTGAAGAAGCCAAGCAAAATGATGCTGATAAACCTTCCACGAAGCACCCAATTTATGGAATGCCTATTTTGTTAAAAGACAACATGAATACTGCGAACATGCCTACAACGGCAGGCGCTGCGATTTTAGAACATCATTTTCCAGACGAAGATGCTTTTGTGGTAAAAAAACTTAAAGAAAATGGCGCCCTCATTTTAGGGAAAGTAAATTTGAGTGAATGGGCGTATTATTTTTGTGATGGTTGTCCATTGGGGTATAGCGCAATAGGTGGTCAAACATTGAATCCGTACGGAAGAAAAATATTTGAAACAGGTGGGTCGAGTTCAGGAAGTGGCGTTTCAGTTGCAGCTAATTATGCAGTTGCTGCCTTAGGCTCCGAAACTTCGGGCTCTATTTTATCACCTTCTTCAAAAAATGCTGTTGTTGGCCTAAAACCCACCATTGGATTGGTGAGCCGAACCGGAATTGTACCCATCTCTAGCACCTTGGATACTTCTGGTCCCATGACAAAAAATGTTACAGATAATGCCATTTTGTTGGATGCCATAACAGCAGTTGACCAAAAAGATTCCGTAACGCTATCAGCACCACGACTTGGCTTGTTTCTTGAGTCCACAAAACAAACATCATTGAAAGGCATACGTTTAGGCGCTATTTCCGCTCTGATAGAGACAGATTCATTATATCGTGATGCTATTGATGACTTAAAAAAAGCAGGAGCTGAAGTTGTTAAAATGGCTCCAACAAATGTTTCTCTGTCGGGTTTTGCAACTATATTGAGCGGAGATATGAAGCGAGATTTACCTGCTTATTTTTCGGCTACTTCAACGGCTGGTTTTTCGAATTTGGATGTACAAAAAATTATAAATTTCAATTCAAGCGATAGCTTGCGATATATGCCTTACAATCAAGCTAGATTAGACGGTGTACTTGCCGATACCGTTTCTGCACAACGTTTGGTAAATATCAAAAAACAATTAAATAAAAATGCTTCCAGCTTTTTTGACACGCCCATTAAAACGCACAAATTGGATGCTGTATTATCTATAAATAATTACCATGCCGCTTATGCCGCGATAGCTTTTTATCCATGCTTAACTGTTCCGATGGGGTATTCGGAGTTGGGTGAGCCTAAGGGTTTGACGTTTATTGCGCCTAGTTTTAATGAAGAAAAACTACTTTCAATAGCTGCAGGATATGAAAACATTTCAAAACAGCGAAAGCTACCAAAAGGCTACGAATAAAGCATGCGAACAAAATCAACAAAAAAAAATAAGATAAACGTTGTTACCCTAGGGTGTTCCAAAAACATCTACGATTCTGAGGTGTTGATGGGGCAACTTAAGGCCAGCAATAAAGAGGTAGTTCACGAAGAACAAGGGAATATTGTTGTGGTGAATACCTGTGGTTTTATTGACAACGCCAAAGAAGAATCGGTGAATACCATCTTGTCATTTGCTGAACAAAAAGAACAAGGTAAGATTGATAAGCTTTTTGTGACAGGTTGTTTAAGTGAGCGTTATAAGCCCGAATTAGAAGCTGAAATTCCAAACGTAGATGATTATTTTGGCACAACTGATTTGCCACTTTTACTTAAAGCTTTAGGGGCAGATTACCGCCATGAGTTACTTGGAGAGCGTCTTACGACCACACCCAAAAATTATGCATATTTAAAAATTTCAGAAGGATGTGATCGCCCATGTTCGTTCTGTGCCATTCCACTTATGCGCGGTTCACATCGTTCTAAACCCATTGAAGACTTGGTTCAAGAAGCTACAGGGCTTGCCAAAAACGGAGTAAAAGAACTCATTATTATTGCTCAAGATTCTACCTATTATGGATTAGATTTATATAAAGAAAGACGTTTGGCAGATTTGCTCAAGGCACTTGCTCAGGTTGAAGGCATCGTTTGGATACGCTTGCATTATGCTTTTCCCACGGGCTTTCCCGAGGATGTGTTAGAAGTAATTGCAACAGAACCAAAAGTGTGTTCCTATATTGATATTCCTCTGCAGCATATTTCAGATACTGTTTTACGATCCATGCGGCGAGGAACTACCCAGGAAAAAACCACCGCTTTGCTTAAGAAATTTAGAACTGCAGTTCCTGATATGGTGATTCGCACTTCGCTTATTTTAGGTTATCCCGGCGAAACGGAAGAAGATTTTGAGTTGCTAAAGTCTTGGGTGAAAGAAATGCGTTTTGAACGGTTGGGTTGTTTTCAGTACAGTCATGAAGAAAATACGCACGCACACGCACTAGAAGATGATGTGCCTACCGAAGTAAAACAAGCGCGCGTAAACGAGCTCATGGAACTTCAAGCACAGATTTCTTGGGAAAAGAATCAGGCATTCATTGGCAAAACATTAAAATGCGTGATCGACAGAAAAGAAGGGAATTATTTTGTTGGGCGCACCGAATTTGATTCTCCTGATGTGGATAATGAGGTGTGGGTGGATGCGAAACAGCACTACCTAAAGGTGGGTGATTTTGCCGATTTGACGATTACCGCTGCACAAGATTTTGATTTAGAGGCCATTCCTGCCAAGGAAGAAATGGCGTAGTATGCATCAATTGCATACATTAACTACTTTTGCCACGTGAAGTCAGTAGTATCTTTGGGGTTTCAGTCGAGTGTGTTTTCGCCTTTGATGCAGCGTTTGTTGCAATCAGACAAGGCGCTTCTCCCTTTTCATAATGGATTGGCAACCGTTTCAAATGTTCAAAAAGCAGCTCAAAACAGGGCTGCTACATACTCAAATGAAAGTCGTAAGGTATTGGCAGATGCCATCCAAAATCAATACAGTCATCTAGATCAAAAGGAGGAAGTCGCAGCAAATGTACAGCTACTGAAGAATCCCAATACTGTTACGGTTACTACGGGTCATCAACTAAATATTTTTACGGGTCCTTTGTTTTTTTGGTATAAGATTTTGGATGTGATCAATACGGCAGAGCGCATGCAGCAGGCAGACAGCTCTCATCACTACATTCCTGTATTTTGGATGGCTTCTGAGGATCATGATTTTGAAGAAATCAATCACTTTTTTTTAGGTGAACAAAAAGTCCGCTGGGAAACTGAATCAGGAGGTCCAGTTGGACGAATTCCCACCAAAACATTAGCCGAATTATACGGTCAGTTGGAGCCGTATTGGAATAACACCCCATTGGGAAAAGAACTCTTGGCATTGTTTGCAGCTTGTTATTTAAAAGAAGACAATTTGGCCAACGCTACCCGAAAGTTAGTGCATCAGCTTTTTGGAAAATACGGATTGATAATCGTTGATGGAGATGATCCGAAACTCAAAAAACGCTTTGTCCCAACATTGCTTTGTGAAGTTAGAGAACAACTAACAGCCTCATCTGTTTTGAGCACCGATAAATCCTTAGCCAACGCAATACCAGGCTACAAACCACAAGTAACCCCGAGAGAAATTAACTTGTTTTACTTGCTTAACGACAAGCGTTTACGCATGGTAAAAAAAGAAAATGAATACGCAACTATCGAAAGAACGCATGCTTGGAGCTTAAAAGCTTTAGAAACAGAAATACAATTGAATCCTGAGCGGTTTTCTCCAAATGCCCTAATGCGCCCTTTGTATCAAGAGTGTGTTTTGCCAAACATAGCTTATATTGGAGGCGGAGGTGAGTTGGCGTATTGGTTGCAACTGAAGGAAGCTTTTGAGGCATTTAATATTCCGTATCCGCTATTACAGCACCGTTCCAGTGTGTTGCTGATGTCTGAAAAGCAAGTAAAAAAATGCACCAACTTAAATCTTCGTTTTCAAGATTTATTTTTGCCAAAAGCCTCTTTTATTAACAAACGGGTGCGTCAAATTAGTGATATAGATATTGATTTCAGTGCTCAAAAAAGTATATTAGTTAATCATTTTGAAGCATTAAAAGAACTTGCTAAACAAACGGATGCGTCTTTCTTGGGCGCGGTTAATGCACAAGAAAAGAAGCAAATCAAAGGGCTTGAAAATCTCGAAAAGCGTTTGCTTAAAGCCCAGCGTATCAAACTCAAAGATGAGATTATTCGTGTTACAGATATCCAAAATGCACTTTTCCCAAACGGGAAGTTACAAGAACGCTCCGCCCACTTTTCCACTTTTACAAGTGATACGACTATTGAGACATTTACCAGTGCATTAAAAAAGGCACTTTCTGATGCTGAGGGATTACAAATCTTGCAGTATTAAGCTGTTAAAAACTAATGCAAAAGCCATAACCACCAACAAAGTTTATTTGTATTTTTGCATATGCAAAACAAAGTTCTCATTCTCGATTTTGGTTCGCAATACACACAGCTGATTGCACGCCGTGTTCGAGAGCTCTCCATTTTTTGTGAAATTCACCCTTTCCATACTATTCCTGACGATGTAGCCACTTTTAAGGCAGTTATCCTTTCTGGTTCCCCTTTTTCGGTGCGCTCCGAGGATGCGCCACATCCCGATTTAAGTAAGATTCGTACTAAAGTACCCTTGCTTGGCGTGTGTTACGGTGCTCAGTATTTAGCGCATTTTAACGGCGGTGAGGTTGCGCCTTCTAATACTAGAGAATACGGTCGTGCGCGTTTGGCAAAAGTTGAGAAACATCCGTTTTTAAAGAATATTCCACTACACTCTCAAGTGTGGATGAGTCATAGCGATACCATAAAAAAATTGCCAGAAAATGCTACGCAATTAGCATCAACTCAAGATGTTGCAAATGCTGCATATGCCATGGATGATAACATGACCTTTGGTATTCAGTTTCATCCAGAGGTGTATCATTCTACGGATGGAAAACAGTTGCTACAAAACTTTTTGGTTGATATAGCTGGCATCACACCCGATTGGACTTCCGATGCTTTTGTGGATACGACAGTAGCTCAATTGAAGACACAATTGGGAAATGATAAAGTAATTTTAGGACTTAGCGGTGGTGTAGATTCTTCTGTAGCTGCCATTTTGCTGCACAAAGCCATTGGCGCAAACTTGCACTGTATTTTCGTGAACAACGGCTTATTACGTAAAAATGAATTTTCGGAAGTACTAGAGCAGTATGAACATATGGGTCTTAACGTTAAGGGCGTAGATGCCACAGACGCATTTTTAAGTCAATTAGATAGTGTAAGTGACCCTGAAACCAAACGAAAAATTATAGGTCGCGTTTTTATTGAAGTTTTTGACCAAGAGGCCAGCAAAGTAAATGGTGCTAAATGGCTTGCTCAGGGAACTATTTACCCCGATGTGATTGAATCTGTATCTGTAAATGGACCATCGGCAACCATTAAGTCGCATCACAATGTGGGAGGACTTCCAGATTTTATGAAACTTAAAGTGGTAGAACCCTTGAATATGTTGTTCAAAGACGAAGTTCGTAGGGTAGGTGCAAGTCTCCATATGGCTCCTTCAATTTTAGGACGTCATCCTTTTCCTGGACCTGGATTAGCGATCCGTATCTTGGGCGATATTACAAGAGAAAAAGTAACGATGCTGCAAGAAGCAGACGCTATTTTTATACAAGGCTTACGTGATCATGGTCTGTACGACGATGTATGGCAAGCTGGCGTGATGCTACTTCCCGTAAATTCGGTTGGTGTAATGGGCGATGAGCGCACATACGAAAAGTGTGTTGCCCTTCGTGCAGTAACATCAACAGACGGAATGACGGCAGATTGGGTACATTTGCCTTATGAGTTTTTACAAGAAATTTCAAACCAAATCATTAATCGTGTTCCAGGAATTAACCGTGTGGTATATGATATTAGTTCAAAACCCCCTGCAACTATTGAGTGGGAGTAAACGTTTTATTGTTTTTGTAGTTGCACTTTTTTGCTTTGCGGGTGTTGCGCAGCATGGTGAAGTCTCTCATTTTGTTGTACACAAAGTAAAAAAGAATGAAACCCTTGAGGCTATTGCTTCTAGGTATGACATCAATACAGAACAGATTATTGTGCATAATCCATTTGCAAAAAAAGGGATTCGCAAACGGGATAAGCTTAAAATTCCACGCTACAAAAAAGTTGTTCAGATTACAACAGTACCTACCCTTGGTAAACATGTTGTAGCACCCAAAGAAACGCTTTGGCGCGTGGCATACACCTATGGAATTTCAATAGATTCTCTTCGTGTATTAAACCCTGAACTGGGAGATACGCTTTCCATTGGGGCATTGTTAAAAGTTCCACTAAAAACAGCTGAAGAAAAAGCAGCGCAATTTGATTATTACACCGTACAACCAAGAGAGGGTTTTTACAGGTTAGAGCAAAAATTAGGACTAAATCGTAAAAGACTGGAGGCCTTAAACCCTGAACTTTTAAGTGTGGACTTACAAGCAGGTATGGTTTTAAAAATTCCAAAAATACAAGCCGATACGCTGTTGGTACAAAACCCCCAACTTGATTCAACAAAGCCAAATTTTTGGGACAGTACTTTTGTGTCTCCTGTAGTTCGTATCGCACTAATGGCGCCGTTCCGACTTTCTCGCATTGAGTTGGACTCTGTCATGCAAACCGACAAAACTCTTACAGAACGCAACTTAACTACAGTTGCCTTGGATTTTTATGCGGGTATGCTATTTGCTGCAGACAGTCTGAATACTGCAGGATTAAGTGTTGAGCTTACTGTTTTTGATACTGAAAACCAACGCCATATCATTGAACAAACACTCAATGAGCAAGACTTTGCGCAATTTGATGCAGTAATGGGTCCTTTTACACCAGGTAATGTGAGCCGTGTTTCGCAAGCAATGTCGTTTTTTAATATTCCGGTTGTTTCCCCCTTGACTCCTAGAGATTTTCAATCCTATAAAACAAGTTTTAACTCCATTCCTAGTAAAGAAAACCTGAGCAAACGAATCACAACGTATATAGATTCACTTGATGCCATTTCAGAAAATCCATGCATTTTAATTATTTCGGATGATAAAAACCGAAATACAGAGTTGAAGTTGAAAGAAAAATTTCCGCTGGCAGAAATTATTCGACCAAACGAGCAGTTTGGATACGTAGAGCCTGATATTGTAGATTCATTACTTACGCCAACACGACTAAACTGGGTGTTTTTAGAAAGTGAAGACTTAAATCTTATTACAAGTATGACGTCTATGCTTAATGCACAACAACGCGAGGATAGACAAGTTCAATTGTTTACACACTACCGTTCGGCAACTTATGACGACCCCAATGTTTCGCAAGAACACTTGGGTAACATACGATTCACATATCCTAGTAATTTTCATGTAAAACAAGATAGCGTGAGACTAAAATTTGACGCATCGTATAAAAGGCGTTTTGGTAAAGTGCCTAACCGAACTGCAGTAAAAGGCTTTGACATGATGATTGATATAGCACTTCGTATCGCTGTGAAGAGGACTTTATATGATGGTGTTTCCTTGGGACTTGGCGAACAACTTCAGCATCGATTTGAATATACTCCTGTTCCTGGTGGAGGTTTCCGAAATACAGCTACTTATATCATTCAGCAACAGGGCTTTGAAATGATTGAAGTAGAACCTCCTAGCACCGTCGTAGATTCGTTGCAGTCTAGGTAGTTTATTCTTTGTATTTTTGCACCTTTAATGCCATCAAGCTATGCCTAAAACCAAATATGTTTTTGTTACTGGAGGAGTTACATCATCCCTTGGGAAAGGCATTATTTCTGCATCTTTAGCAAACTTATTACAGGCACGTGGACTGAAAACCACCATTCAAAAATTTGATCCATATATCAATGTTGACCCTGGAACGTTAAATCCCTACGAGCACGGAGAATGTTTTGTTACCGATGACGGCGCAGAAACAGATCTCGATTTAGGACATTATGAACGCTTTTTGAATGTGCGTACCTCACAAGCCAACAATGTGACTACAGGGCGTATTTACCAAACTGTTATTCGAAAAGAGCGTCGTGGCGAATTTTTAGGTAAAACAGTTCAGGTTATTCCACATATTACCAACGAAATCAAAGAACGTATGCAGTTGCTAGGTTCTAGTGGGGAGTATGACGTGGTTATTACTGAAATTGGTGGAACTGTGGGAGATATTGAGTCCTTGCCATATATTGAGGCAGTTCGACAATTGCGGTGGGAATTGGGCCGTGAAAACTGTATTGTAATTCACCTTACACTTGTGCCATATCTTTCAGCAGCAGCAGAACTAAAAACAAAGCCGACACAACACTCTGTAAAAACATTGATGGAAAGCGGTATTAATGCGGATGTTTTAGTCTGTCGTACCGAACATGAACTTTCCGATGATATTCGTAACAAATTGGCGCTGTTCTGCAACGTTAAGCGCGAGGCGGTAATTCAATCTATTGACGCTGAGACCATTTACGACGTTCCGCTTTTAATGCTTGAAGAAGGTTTAGATAGTGTTGTTTTAAATTTACTAGCACTTCCGGATAATATAAAACCAGACCTTGAAAATTGGAAAGCGTTTTTAACACGCCTTAAAAATCCAAAGCAACACATTCGTATAGGACTTGTTGGGAAATACGTTGAGTTGCAAGATTCGTATAAATCTATTTTGGAAGCATTTATTCATGCTGGTGCAGCTAACGAAGTAAAAGTTGAGGTTGTTTCCGTTCACTCGGAAGACCTTACCCCTGAGAACTGCGCAGAAAACCTTAAGGGGCTGCACGGGCTACTTGTTGCGCCAGGATTTGGCTCTCGAGGGATTGAGGGAAAAATTAGTGCCATTAGATATGTTCGAGAAAACAATATTCCATTTTTTGGGATTTGCTTGGGTATGCAAATGGCTGTAATTGAGTTTGCTCGTAATGTTGTTGGAATTAAAGATGCCAATTCAATTGAAATGGAAGCACAAACCCTAAATCCTGTGATTAGCTTAATGGACGAGCAAAAAGAGGTAGAAAACAAAGGGGGAACAATGCGTTTAGGTGCTTGGGATTGTGCCCTTTCTCCCGGCAGTCGTGCGCAAAAAATTTATCAAAAGGATGCTATTAGCGAACGACACCGTCATCGCTATGAACTCAACAATACATATCTAGAGCAATTGAATTCTCATGGTTTAAAAGCAACTGGCGTAAACCCCGAAACGGGGCTTGCCGAAATTGTGGAAATTGATTCGCATCCTTGGTTTATAGGCGTGCAATATCACCCCGAATATAAGAGTACTGTTTTGACGCCGCACCCACTTTTTTTAGCTTTCGTGCAGGCGTGTAGTCAATATGCAAAAACAAATAATTAACGAATGGAAGAACGTCGTATAGACCCCTTACAAATCATAGGCATGGTTCTCGTCTTTGTCATTTTTACATGGATGATGTATAACCAATCTGCTGAAGATCTAGCACTTGCTAATACCCAACAAGAACAAACGTCAGAAGCTGTTACTGAAACCCAAAAGCAAACACCCGATCAAGCACTGGTTGTTTCCGAAGAAATACTTTCTTCAGACGATATCGCAAAAGAAACCATAACACTTCAAAACGATGTGCTTTCTATTGGAATCTCTACCAAAGGAGGGGTTATGGAGCAAGTGTTGATAAATGGAGAAACAAACTATCAAGATGCACCCCTATACCTTGTAGACAAAGAAAACAATTCCCTTAATCTTGCTTTTACAACCGCTGCAGGACAGCTGTTGCAGACCAAATTTCTGATGTTTTCTCCAACCGTTACTAAAAACGACAACGGACAAGAATTACGCCTTCGCGCACCTATTGAGGCAAACGGCTATATTGAGTTTGTATATACACTTCCCAAAAACGGATTTCGTTTTGGTTTTGAGGTAGTTGCAGAAGGAATTGAAAATGCGCTAGATACGGCAATTCCAGTTGCCTTTTCATGGAATATGGATGGTTTCCGTCATGCTAAAAGTGCGCAATATGAAAACCGCTACACCCAATTGGCATACCGTCACGAAAACGATAAGTACAGTACGCTTTCTGCTTCGGGTGACGATGATGAAAAAGAAAAAAATGTGGAGTGGGTTTCTTACCGCCAACATTTTTTTAGCAGTATTCTGATACCTGAACAACCCTTTGAGCAAGCATTGCTTAGCGCAACAGACATGACTGATGAAGAGGTAGAAGCCTCTGCATACCTCAAAGGTTTTTCTACAGAAACATCGCTTCCGTTTGACCGCAACCGTTTTCAAGCCAATTTTGACTGGTATATGGGTCCGACAGATTATGCAATACTCAAAAATTACGATGAAAACTTATTTGAAAGTATTTCGTTTGGGTGGGGGCTTATTGGCTGGATAAACCGCTCAGTATTCTATCCTCTTTTTGGTTTTTTAACTGGTATAGTACCACACGGGATTGCCATTATTTTGCTTACAGTAATTGTACGATTGGTGTTGTCGCCAGTATTGTATAAATCCTATGTGTCTCAGGCAAAAATGCGTGTATTAAAACCTGAAATTTCGGAGATAAGCGAAAAGTATAAAAATGATGCTACCAAGCGTCAGCAGGAAACCATGAAACTATACACCAAAGCTGGCGCAAGTCCGCTTGCAGGTTGTATTCCTGCATTGATACAAATGCCCGTTTTCTTTGCTTTATTTTATTTTTTCCCCATTGCTTATGAGCTTCGAGGAAAATCATTTTTGTGGGCAGACGACTTATCGTCTTATGACGTCATTGCCGACCTGCCTTTTAACATTCCATTCTATGGCGATCATATTAGTTTATTCCCCTTATTGGCTTCAGTAGCGATATTTTTCTATACACGCATGACCACAGGACAGCAAATGCAACCCTCTCAACCGGGTATGCCAAACATGAAATTTATCATGTATTTGATGCCGGTGATGATGTTGTTTTTCTTTAACAATTATGCCAGTGGATTTAGCTTGTATTACGTGATTTCGAATCTGTTGATGATTGCTATCATGATCGTGTTTAAAGACTTGATTATCGATCAGGATAAAATCCATGCACAGATTGAGGAGAACAAAAAGAAGCCAAAAAAACAAAACCGTTTTCAGCGTAAAATGGCTGAGATGATGGAAGAAGCTGATCGTCAAAAAAAGCTTCGCAAGTAAAACTGCCACAAACACTTCATTACTCGTTTGGTAGAGCGGTATCAACCTGCTTAACTTTGCGCTATGCAAGCAAAACGTGTTATTGTAGGACTTTCAGGCGGCGTTGACTCTAGCGTTGCCGCGTATTTGTTATTACAACAAGGTTATGAAGTCATAGGCTTGTTTATGAAAAATTGGCACGACGACTCTGTTACTCTTTCCGATGAATGCCCTTGGCTTGAAGATAGCAACGACGCAATGCTTGTAGCTGATACACTTGGAATTCCATTTCAAACCGTTGATTTAAGCGAGCAATACAAAGCCCGTATCGTCGATTATATGTTTGCCGAATACCAACGTGGGCGCACGCCAAACCCGGATGTGTTATGCAATCGTGAAATTAAATTCGATGTGTTTTTAGATATTGCGCTGTCGTTAGGTGCAGATTTTGTTGCTACGGGGCACTATTGCCAAAAAGGAGAGATGACCACTTCATCCCACACCACCCATCAACTTATAGCCGGTGCCGACTCCAATAAAGATCAATCTTACTTTTTATGCCAGCTCAATCAAGCACAATTGGCAAAAACATTATTTCCCATTGGAGGTTTGCAAAAAAGCGAAGTACGTAAAATTGCTACTGAACAAGGGATGATTACTGCTGAAAAACGGGATTCACAGGGACTTTGTTTTATTGGAAAAGTGAGCCTCCCTGATTTTTTGCAACAAAAACTCGCCGTTAAAAAAGGCGATATCGTTCAAGTAGCCAGCTCACACCCAATGTACTGCGAGCCGCAAGAAAACTCCCCCGAGGAATTGGCAAAAAAATATATCTATACGCCATCTGATGGTAAGCAAGTAGGAACGCATAACGGTGCTCATTTTTTCACAGTGGGACAACGTAAAGGGTTAGCGGTTGGCGGAACAGTAGAGCCATTATTTGTATTGGCTACGGATGTAAAAACAAATACAATTTATGTAGGGGAAGGGAAAAACCACCCCGGATTATTTCGCCGTGCGTTATGGATTGCACAAGAAGATGTTCATTGGGTGCGCCCAGATTTAGCCTCAGACAATCCCATGGAGGTACAAGCGCGTATTCGTTATAGACAGCCGCTGACAACCGCTACGCTACACCCCACTTCCGAAGGAATGTTCTTGGTTTTTGACGCACCGCAATCAGCGATTGCTGCTGGACAGTTTGCTGCGTGGTATTTAGATCATGAATGTATTGGCTCTGGCGTAATTGGCTAGGTATAGCTTTCTGCTTGTTCACCTTCAAAAATAAAAAGGGAAGTCTAGATCCTTAAGTTTTTTTATACAAACACTCATTTGCATAAGTTATGTTAGCATCAAGGTTTCCCTTATATTTGCTTTATGATTTTTTTTATAAGCGGAGCTGAACTGGTTTTTGTGTTTATGATAGTGCTGTTGGTTTTTGGCGCGAATCGTATTCCAGAAATTGCGCGTACACTTGCCAAAGGCATTCAACAAGTAAAAAGTGCGAGTAGAGATTTCCGAGAAGAATTAGAGAAATCTGCCGAGGCGCAAGGCTTAGATACTAAAGAACTTCAAAAAGAAGTAGATGACCTCAAAAAAGAAATCAGTGAAATTACGGGAACTGTTAAACGCAGACTTTAAGTTTTTCGCATAAGCGTTAAACCATCTCTCACAGGTAATAATACGGTCTCTACACGTGTGTCTTCCACCACTTTTTTGTTAAACTGTTGTAGTGTTTGTGTGGCTTCGTCTGTGGCGTTTGTAACTACTTTTCCAGACCACAATACGTTATCTGCAATAATCAATCCGCCCGTTTGTACGCGATCTATTATCAAGTCAAAATATAGTGGATATTGCTCTTTGTCTGCATCAATGAAAACCAAATCAAAGTTTCCATTCAAAGTGGGGATAATATCAGCCGCATTTCCCAAATGCTGAAAAATTTGTTTTCCATAGCTAGAAGCATCAAAATACCGTCGTTGTAAATCTGTTAATTCTTCGTCAACGTCAATGGTGTCTATACGTCCATTTTCGTGTAACCCTTCCGCCATACAAAGTGCCGAATATCCTGTAAATGTGCCAATTTCTAAAATGTGTTTAGGCTTGATTAGTTTGGAAATAAGAGATAACAATCGCCCTTGGTAGGCACCGCTTAACATTCTTGGCTGTAACACTTTTAGGTGGGTTTCACGTGCCAATTCTTGCAATAAATCAGGTTCTTGTTCTGAGTGTTGTTGTACGTATGTTTCTAAATTTTCTGCTAAAAAATTCATATTTTTTTTGGTCTTGCGTAAGGGAATCGTTCAATGAGCTCTGTTTTAGCGTAACCATCCAAACCATTGATGGTTACTGTATCGGCATGTTGAAGTTTTAACCAGCCATCTTTTTGCTGAATATTTTCATCGGAAACATATACATGCTCTATTTGACTGACAAGCAATAGCGTGTTGTTTTCTTTGATTTCGTATTCGCTTAAAAACTTACATCCCAATCTTATTTTTGTTCCTTTGATGTAAGGAGCGTAAAAATTTTCTAAATATTCTTCCTCTAATTCAGTTTGCGAAAATTCCGAAACCTCGGTAGGATATTTTGCTGAAGTATGATGTGCGTCTTCAACGATAGTGCTATGAATATGATTCACGGTGAAGAATCCAGTTTCTTTAATGTTTCGGTAGGTATCACGGGGAACAGTAGTGGGACGCAATACAAACCCAATAAGCGGTGGATTACTTCCCAAGTGTGTGATGCTGCTAAAGACCGCCACATTGGGTGCGCCATTTGTGGACTTTGTTCCTAACAAATTGGCAGATTTAAATCCAGTACAACTGTTGATGAGGTTAAGGCGGAATATTTTATCCATTTGGTCAATATCCGTACGCGTGTAGTGTAGCATAGCTTTTTTACAAATTTACGTAATAAATGAATTCATTACTTTTGCAGTCTTGGGTCATTAACTCAGTTGGTTCAGAGTGTCGCCTTGACAGGGCGGAAGTCATTGGTTCGAATCCAATATGACCCACAATAAAACAAAATGCGCGTTACTCTTTTATTCTATATAATATCTTTGAGCGCCCTTTTTGGTTATTCACAGTCTCAAAAAATACGTTTATTTTCGGAAAATATACCTTGTGAAAGTAATGTAGCACTGTCGCTTACGTATGATTTCGAAAGAAAAATGATACGTGAAGTTGAATTGCCAGAGATGTGGTTTTTCCCTGCTGAAAATTCAAATGAAAAAAATGCAGCCGTTTTAATAATACCTGGCGGTGGATATGGTGGGCTTTCATATGAAAGGGAAGGGAATCAAGTAGCCTCATGGTTAAATTCTTTAGGTGTTTCTGCTTTTGTGCTTATTCATAGATTGCCTTCTCCAGCTTTTGGAGCTTGTCAAAGTACAGTTCCTCTTACAGACGCCAAGCGCGCAATAGAACTGATTCGTGAAAATGCTGATTCCTGGAAAATAGATTCCTCACGGGTTGGAGTAATGGGTTTCTCGGCAGGAGGACATTTGGCAGCAACATTGTCAACAAAATACCTCAATATAAATGATGCCTCGGAGAGTACTGTGAAAAAATATTATGCTCGGCCTGATTTTACAATTCTTATATACCCTGTTATCACTATGTTATTGCCAGAAACGCATTACGGCTCAAGAAAAAACTTGTTAGGTGAAAACCCATCTGACGAAGAAGTCATGTTATTTTCTAACGAAAACCATGTAACGCCTAACACTCCACCCACCTTACTAGTTCACGCAAGTGATGACAAAGCTGTTGTGGTAGAAAATAGTGTTACATACTTTTCTGCATTACAAGCAAATGGGGTTCCTTCTGCGATGCATATTTGGGAAAAGGGAGGTCATGGTTTTGGTATGCAGGGCGGGGAAGGAGCTATAAAATCTTGGCCTGTTGTTACTGAAGATTGGCTCATTCAGCGCGAAATTATTCGTAAGTAGTATGTTTAAAGATAAGGCAACAGGTTTTCCAGTCTTACACTTCTAGAACCTTTCACCAAAATTTCATCCGCTTCAATAGGGTTATTTTTCAGTTGCGTTACAAGGTCTTCGGTTGTTTCAAACCAGTTTGCGTCCACAAAAGGGTTATAAGGCCTGCCTACCCAATAGCAATGTTCAATGTCCGTGGTTTTCACAAGCTTTACAAGTGCTTCGTGTTCATTTGCTTCGTGTGCTCCAAGCTCTGCCATAGTTCCTAAAATCACCGCTTTTTTTCCTGTCCTTTTGCTAAAGGAAATCACAGCGGCATGCATGCTTGTTGGGTTTGCGTTATAAGCATCTAGTACAATGGTTTTGTTGGTTTTTTGGACTAGTTGTGAACGATGATTCACAGGGGTATAATCCGAAATAGCAGCTGCACTTTGTTCTACGGGAACACCAAAAGCACTTCCTACACGAACAGCCGCAGCAATATTAGTTCTGTTATAACTTCCCGCTAATTGGGTATTTATTTTGATATTATTGAATGATAATTCGAGTGTTGGGTGGTCTTTATGTATTAAAAAACTTGAAGGACCATACTCGATACTTAAATTCTCCCCAAGCGAGTTTAGTAGCTTTGGATCTTCTTGATTTACAAAAACTACTCCATCATTTTTTTCTAAAAATCTGTAAAGTTCCGTTTTCCCTTGCAGTACACCTTCCTCAGAACCAAAACCCTCGAGATGTGCTTTCCCAACGTTAGTGATAAGCCCGTGCGTAGGTTGAGCAATACGGCATAAAAAATCGATTTCATGCAAATGATTTGCCCCCATTTCTATAAGCGCATGACTGTGCGTATTGTTCAAGCGCAATAGCGTAAGTGGAACGCCAATGTGATTGTTTAAATTTCCCTCCGTTGACAGTACATTGTGTAAGGTGTTGAGTACTACAGCGATCAGTTCTTTGGTGGTGGTTTTCCCGTTACTTCCAGTAAGTGCAATAACAGGAATATCAAATTGTTTTCTGTGATGATTAGCGAGTGATTGAAGCGTTTGTAATACATCATCTACCAAAAGACATTTTGGATGTGCAGCTGCTATTTCTAGTTGATCAACAATAGCGGCAGTTGCTCCTTTTTCAAGGGCGCTTAAGGCATACGCATTGCCATTGAAGTTTACTCCTTTGAGCGCAAAAAAGAGCTTGTTGTCAAGGGGTTTTCGACTATCGGTTTCTACACCCGAAGACGCCAAGAAAAATGAATAAACTTCTTTAAGCGAAGTCATGAGCTAATCGCGCGGACGTTTCTTTACGTTGCTTTCACCTAGGTATGACATCGCACATCTAAACCCAATATAATCAGCAGCCATAAACTCTGGTAAATAGCGTCTTTGCGAGGGGTCTAACCAGTAAGAGCGATCTTTCCAAGATCCTCCTTTTATAACACGTGTTTGGTCTGAAATCAGTGATTTCACATCTTCTTTGTTTTCAATGGCTTCCCCGTTATCATCTACAGCGAATTTGTACATGTTTTTGTCAAACGGATTAGATTCATCGTCACCATCCATAAAATCACTATTATAGGCTTTGTTAAAGTTTGGTCTTAATTGCGCATCCGTGGTCTCGATTTCAGTAAATTTAACCGAACCAGGAAGTGCTTTAACATATAATTTGTTGTTAGGCATGGTGTCTAGTTCCACCTCACTTACAATAACTGTTTTTCCTTCAGGACCAATAGCAGGTTTTGCATAGAGATTGCCTCTGTAATAGTTCATGTCCGAGATATTATTATCCACAATGGGACGATAAACATCTGCTACCCATTCGGCAACATTTCCTGCCATACCATGTAGTCCAAAGTCATTGGGAGGATAAGCACGTACAGGAGCTGTAATGTCTGCATTATCTGAAGACCAACCCGAAAGACCGCTGTAGTCTCCTTTGCCTTGCTTAAAGTTTGCCAATTGGTCACCCTCGTTTTTACGTTTACCAGAACGTGTAGACGCACCAGCCCATGGATATTTCTTTTTTCCGCGATAACTGTTATACTCACGAAGCTCTGATAGACCCAAAGCCGCATATTCCCATTCCGCTTCTGTGGGAAGGCGGTATTCGGGTAATAATAAACCGTCTTTACGTTTCACAAAATTAAATGCTGAAGAATCAGCTTCCCTGCTTTTTGGTTGTGCATTTCGACCTGCCTTATCAGCAAAAGCGCCTCCGTACGATTGGTCTGGAGCTTGCAAATACGTTTGTGTATTAAACTCGTTACCAGGTGTGATACTGTCAATTTGAAGGCTAACCCCTTTTTCGATATACCCTTCGCGTTCCAAAATACGTTCGTTTACACGTTCGGTACGCCACTTGGCGTAGTTTGTAGCTTGCTGCCATGTAACACCAACAACAGGATAATCTCTAAATGCAGGGTGGCGTAAATAATTATTTACCATATCTTCATTAAAGCCTAACGGGCTTCGCCAAACCATAGTATCCGGTATGGCAGCTACATATACATTACGGAAATTGCCGCCAGTGTTCTTATATACACGCTCTAGCCAATCTAAATATTCAATATACATAAGGTTCGTAACCTCTGTTTCGTCCATAAAAAACGAACGTACTTGCACGCGAACAGGCGCATTATTCCAATCGCGCATGACGTCGTCTTGGACTCTTCCTTTAACAAAAGTTCCGCCAGGAACAAATACCAGTCCTGGTCCAGCTTCTTGCCCTTTATAATTCGTTTTATATTGAAAGCCTCCTCGACTTGAATTTATTTCAATGCCCGTACCTTGCGATACATTAGAGCGGCGATTACCCGAGCTACAGCTTGAGAGAAATGCAATAAAAATGAGAGAAATGAATAATTTTGCGTGTGTGTTCATTTGTAAGTTTCAAATCATAACAATGGTGCAATATACGAATAATTCATCCGTTTTATTACTTACTAAACGTCGTCAAAACAAAAATAGTATATCTAAAACCAAATACAATTAACGTATACACATCGTTATCTTTGCATATGACTCTAAAATATTGTGGTTTTTTTGTTTCGATTTTTGGCTCTTTGTGGATGTTTGTTTCTGCACAAACCTCCCCATTGCACCCATTTTTAGACAGCACCATTACGTCTTGGTATCGTTTTTCGGTTGAAGAAACGGGTGTGCAAAAAATATCCAAAGATTTTTTAAAACAATTGGGAATACCCATAGATGATATTGACCCAAAAACACTCCGTATTTTTGGTAGGGGTGGTGAAATGCTTCCGTTAAAAAATACTGCTGAAGTGGAAATGCTTTATGAGAACGCACTTTTGGTCGTTGGAGAAGAAGACGGTTCATTCGATAATGAAGATTACATTTTGTTTATGGGGTATGCAGGCGATACTTGGAATGCAGAAAGTCAAACGTTTAGAAACCTATATCACAACACGGCAACCTATTATATAACCTATGGAACCTCGTACGGAAAACGCGTTGTGGTTGAAAATGGGAATGAGGTTGTTTCACCCAATGCAATTCATACAGGAATTTACCAAACGGTAATAGAAGAAGACAATTACAATATTGGCTCACTGGGTAGGCGATGGTTTGCAGAGCGTTTTACGGACGAAAAAAAAGAAACCTGTACGCTGCAAACACCAAATGTAATGGATGGAACTATGATCGATGTAGTTGCTCGTGTTGCGGCTGCTGCAAATATCAAAACTTCTTTCAATTTTAGTATAGGCACTGAATCAAAAACTAGTACACTTGGATCTAAAGGCAGTACGAATATTGCAACAGAACCTTCCGCGCGTTTTAACTCTTTGTCGGGTGTAATACACCTTCAGTCAAGTGCTACTGACGAAGTGACCACTGAACTCGAGTATATCGCAAACGGTGATTTTAGTTCTTATGGGTTTTTGGATTTTATTTTGGTGCAATACAACAGAAAACTTTTGGGAACAGGGTCAAGTTTTTTATTTAAACTGGACCCCTCATTAGGAGTACAAGAATTAGCCATAACTGATGCGTCTTCAGATACTATGCTGTGGGAATTGAATAGCGATGTGGTACACACGCCACCTGTAGATGCAACGACATTTGCTGCAGATGTCTTGGTAAATGAAGATGCTATTTTTGTCTTGGCGACGGACTACAAAACCCCAACCTATATACGGAGCACGCGTTCATTTTCACCGCCTTCATTTTTAGCACAAATCAATAAACTGCCTACAACTACATATTTGCTTATTACTTCAGAAGCGTATAGAGCTGAAGCGGAGCGCTTGGTCACGCACCGAATAGAAAACCGAGGATTGCAAGCTCAATTGGTTACTCTTGAAGAAATTTACGAAGCCTTTTCCACAGGTCAACAGGATATTGCTGCTATTCGAAATTTTGTCCGTTATCTCTATGTATCACAAGAGAAGCAACTGAAATATTTATGTTTGTTTGGCGATACAAGTTATGATTATCAAAAACGTACACGTAACAATGATATGATTGTGCCTACGTTTCATGCGCTCTCAAGTTTTTCGTTGTCAAATTCATTTATGTCCGATGATTTTTTTACGATGATGGATGCTGGCGAGGGACTTTTAAGCTCAGTGGATGAAATGGATTTGGCGGTTGGACGCATGGTGTTTTCAAACAAAACGCAAGCTACCGTTGCCGTAGATAAAGTAATGGCATATGAATCCCCAAAAAATAAAGGAAGCTGGAACAATAGCTTTACCATTTTAGCCGATGATGCAGACTATTTCCCTCCAAAAAACGATTACACTTTACAAATTGAGTTAAATCAAGTTGCGGATAATCTTTCCAAAGAAAATCAGTTCTTAAACATTACAAAGCTGCTAGCCGACTCATATAAACAAGAAGCAACTGCTGGTGGAGACAGTTATCCAGATGTAAAATTAGCACTAGAAAATCGTCTATCACAAGGAACCTTGGCTGTTCAGTACTTTGGACATGGAGGAGAGGATGGATTAGCAAGTGAATTCTTGATGGACAAAAAAATGGCTCAAAGCCTATTTCACCCCGGCAAGTATCCGCTCTTTATTGTTGTAACATGTGAATTCACTCGTTTTGATAATCACGATAGGCAAACCGCTGGTGAGCTACTGTATCAAAACCCAACCGGAGGAGCATTAGGGCTTGTTTCTACTACACGTCAAATTTATGTAAATGAAGGAATAGCATTCAATAAACTCATCACGAAATATTTATTTCCTTCAAATCGAGATGAGACTACCAGCATTGCCGAAGCGTTGCGAAAAGCAAAAACCGAATTTCGGAATACCAATCAAAAGCGCGTCATTTTTTGCATAGGTGATCCTGCTCTTAAATTAAATACCCCAAAGCCTAAAGTCGACATTACACATGTTAATGGTGTTCCAATTGAGTCGGCTACAGATGATCAAAAAACGATGAATGCTTTGAGTAAAATTGCGATTCGTGGAGTTCTGTCTAATCCAAGTGGAGAGGTGCAAAAAGACTTTAATGGCGAAGTGACGCTTCAAGTGTTTGATAAAAATCAAATACGCAACGTATTAAACAATGATGGCAATCCCAGTTACAAGGACAATCCATTTGAATTTCAAGTCATCGGAAAGCAAATTTTTCAAGGATTATCTACTGTAGAAGACGGAACATTTACATTTAATTTTGTGGTGCCTAAAGATATAGATTTAGACCTGGGCGAAGCCCGACTAACCATGATTGCCTTTAACGAAGACAAAAGCGAATCCCTAGGCGGATACTCTGATGAACTACGTATTGGCGGATTAAATTCTTTAGCTCCTGAAGACAATTTAGGACCAAAAATTGACGTATACCTCAACGATCGTACTTTTATGGATGGCGACCGGGTTTTTAGTAGCCCAACACTCATTTTAGATTTAGCAGACGAAAATGGTATAAATACTGCCGGAGGAATTGGACACGACATCACCGCGGTTCTGGATAATAACCAGATGAATCCGTTGGTGCTTAACGGATATTATTCAACAGCTTTAGATGATTTTACCAAAGGAACCCTTTCATATCCTTTGAATAATTTAGCAACTGGTGCCCATACACTTACCATAAAAGCATGGGATACGTACAATAACCCGAGTACAAAAACGATTGCGTTTTGGGTCATGGATAACAGCAACCTAAAAATAGAACGCGTTTTCAACTCGCCTAATCCTGTTACAAATCAAACAACATTTTTTGTGCAACATAACCGTCCACGTGAACTTATAAAAGCGAATTTGTATATCTTCACAATGGATGGGAAACGAATATATGACAGCAGTCAAAATGTGTCCTCACCTGGGTATATGTTAGATAGTTTACACTGGGATGCAACTTCTTACAGTGGACAAAAAGTAAATAAAGGCACTTACTTGTACACGATTGAGCTTATTTCTACGTTATCACAATCAACCGATACCTATTCGTCTAAACTTATTATTAAATAACATGAAACAACTTACCACTTTATTTTTCTTCTTTGGACTTTTTCAGTTTTCTTACGCACAAAATCGTGTTATTACCACAGGCGTTCCTTTTTTAAACATTGCTCCCGACGCACGTTCAGCTGCTTTGGGGGATCAAGGGGTTGCAACATCTGCAGATGCATTTTCTAATCATTGGAACCCTGCAAAGTTTGCTTTTGCTCCTAATGAAATAGGAGTTGCAATCAGTTACACGCCATATTTAAGCAAACTCGTAAACGATATTTTCCTTGCTGATTTGACGTATTACCGCGCTATTGATGACCGTTCTGCTTGGGCTGTTGGATTGCGCTATTTTAGTTTGGGGGAGATTATAACAGGGAATACTGCTGAAGAAATCTTAAATAACCCATTAATACTTAGACCTAATGAATTTGTTTTAGATGCCTCTTATGCGCTAAAACTTAACGATAAATTCTCTATGGCTGTTCAGGCGTCGTTTTTAACTTCCGATTTAAAACTGCCAACAGGTAATAATGAAAGTGTGGCTGCGAGTACAGTTTCCGTTGGAATCTCAGGATTTTATGAGTCTTATGAAGTGCCCTATTCAAACTTTTCAGGTATTTGGCGTGCGGGATTTAATATTTCCAATATCGGACCAAAACTTAAATATGAGGATGAAGGTGAGTCAGACTTTTTGCCAACCAACTTAAAGTTTGGTGGTGGTTTTGATTTTATTTTTGATTCCTATAACAAGCTTAATGTAAGTCTGGAGTTTAACAAGCTTTTGGTGCCTTCACCAAGCGAGCCTGTTACAGATAAAGATGGAAATATAACGGGTTACAAACAACCTAGTGAAGTGGGTGTTCTTTCCGGGATTTTTAAATCCTTTGGCGATGCGCCCGATGGTTTTAACGAAGAGTTAAAAGAGTTCACTTGGGCGCTTGGTGCTGAGTTTATGTACGATGAATCTTTTGCCTTACGTGCGGGCTATTTTAACGAAAACGAACTTAAGGGCGCACGAAAATTCATCACCCTTGGAGCAGGTTTTAAATACAATACCATCGATATTGATTTATCCTATCTGATTTCTGCAACCAAAGTGGTAAACCCACTTGAAAATACGCTTCGTTTTTCACTTACATTTAACTTTGGGGAAGAACGTTACTAAGCTTTTTCGTTTTGTTTTTTTCCATGAATTAGTTGCCGTATCTTTGCGCAACTTATAACAGTCAAATCCTATGGAAAAAGTTACGCGCGAAACCTACCTGAATTGGTACGAGAACATGTTATTTTGGCGCAAGTTTGAAGATAAACTTGCATCGGTTTATATCCAACAAAAAGTTCGCGGATTTTTACACCTATACAACGGTCAAGAAGCCATTCTTGCCGGATCCCTTCACGCCATGGATCTTACTAAAGATCGCATGATTACAGCGTATCGTAATCACGTGCAGCCTATAGGAATGGGTGTTGACCCAAAAAGAGTGATGGCGGAACTGTTTGGGAAAGCCACGGGAACTTCTAACGGTTTAGGTGGTTCAATGCACATTTTTTCAAAAGAACACCGTTTCCACGGAGGTCATGGAATTGTTGGCGGTCAAATTCCATTAGGAGCAGGTATGGCTTTTGGTGATAAATACCACGGCAGCGATGCGGTTACCCTTTGTTTTATGGGTGATGGAGCCGTTCGTCAAGGATCCTTACACGAAACCCTAAACTTGGCAATGCTTTGGAAACTTCCAGTTGTGTTTGTTGTAGAAAACAACGGATATGCCATGGGAACTTCGGTAGAGCGTACCGCTAACCACACTGATATTTGGAAACTTGGACTAGGCTACGAAATGCCCTGTGGTCCAATTGACGGCATGAATCCGGTTGCTGTTGCAGAAGGAATTGATGAAGCTATTCAACGCGCGCGCCGCGGCGACGGTCCTACATTCTTAGAAGCGAAAACGTATCGTTATCGTGGTCATTCGATGTCTGATGCGCAACATTACCGCACCAAAGATGAAGTAGAAGAATACCGCAAAATAGACCCAATTACACAGGTCAAAGACATTGTTTTAAAAGAAGCATACGCTTCTGAAGATGAACTTGCAGCAATTGATGCTCGTGTAAAAGCACGTGTTAAAGAATGCGAAGAATTTGCAGAATCGTCTCCATTCCCTGAAAAGAGTTTGATGTATGACGCTGTTTACGAACAAAAAGATTACCCATTTATTTCTCACAAATTATAATATGGCAACAATCATAAACATGCCGCGCCTAAGCGACACGATGGAAGAAGGTACTGTAGCAACATGGCTCAAAAATGTTGGAGACTCCGTATCCGAAGGTGATATTTTGGCTGAAATCGAAACCGACAAAGCTACCATGGAGTTTGAGTCTTTTTATGACGGAACGCTTTTACATATCGGAGTTCAAGCAGGTGAAACAGCTCCCGTGGATGTGTTGTTGGCTATTATTGGAGAAGAAGGTGAAGATATTACAGCGCTGCTAAGTGGCGAAACCGCAACCACTGAAGCCCATGCTGAGAGTGCTGCTCAACCAGCGCAACAAGTAGAAACAGCAGATGCTGCACCTGCAGCTATTCCCGAGGGTGTTGAAATTATTAATATGCCACGACTTAGTGATACCATGGAAGAAGGAACAGTTGCCTCATGGTTAAAGCAAGTTGGCGATCCAGTAGAAGAAGGTGATATCTTGGCAGAGATTGAAACCGATAAAGCCACTATGGAATTTGAGTCGTTCTTTTCTGGGGTATTACTTCATATAGGAACAGCGGTAGGCGAAACAGCACCTGTGGACACACTCCTTGCTATTATTGGACCAGCTGGAACAGATGTGTCTGCTATTTTAGCTGCACCTGTTGCAGCACCAAAAGCAAAAGCGCCTGCACCTGCAGTAGAAGAAAATCCTGTAGTTACTCCTGCGCCAAAAGCAGCACCAGTAGCTGCACCCATAGCAACTGAAACGGTCACAACACCAAATACAGGCCGTATTATGGCATCGCCTTTGGCAAAGAAAATCGCCAAAGAAAAAGGAATTGATTTACAGCTTGTCACTGGAACAGGTGAGTCAGGACGTATTGTAAAACGCGATGTAGAACAATATACGCCCCCGGCAACTTCAAGTGCACAACCCACTGTTTTTGTGCCTGCCGGTCAAGAAAAACAAGAAGAAATTCCAAACTCTCAAATGCGTAAAACCATTGCGAAGCGTTTGGGAGCTTCCAAGTTCAGTGCTCCCCACTATTATTTATCTGTGGAGTTGGATATGGATGCTGCTATTGCATTTAGAAAACAATACAATTCCATTCCAGACACGAAGATTTCTTTTAACGATATTGTCGTAAAAGCTGTGGCATTGTCGCTAAAAGAACATCCACAAGTAAATTCACAATGGTTTGATGACAAAATGGTCTTAAATCATCACGTGCATGTCGGCGTAGCCGTAGCAGTAGAAGATGGATTGGTAGTTCCAGTATTGCGATTTGCCAACGAAATGAACTTGCCACAAATTGGTACACAAGTAAGAGATTATGCTGGTCGTGCAAGAAGTAAAAAACTAACGCCGCAAGAAATGGACGGTAGTACATTTACAGTTTCTAACTTGGGAATGTTTGGTATAACCGAATTTACTTCAATCATCAATCAACCGAATTCTGCCATACTTTCCGTTGGAGCCATTGTGCAAAAACCAGTGGTAAAAGAAGGTGAAATAGTAGTTGGAAACACGATGAAGCTCACCCTCGCTTGCGACCACAGAACTGTAGATGGCGCAACAGGTGCGCAGTTCTTGCAAACACTGAAAGAATACATTGAAAATCCCATCCGATTGGTGGTATAATAGTTTTGGGAGCATCAAAAAACATTGTGATTACAGGAGCAAGCAGGGGAATAGGCTTGGCTATGACACAATGGTTTTCAGACAATCAGCATCATGTTTGGGTATTGTCGCGTAACATCGCACCTATTGTAGCCCTTAACGCTCCAAATGTTCACGCATTTTCGTTAGATATCTCTGATGATAAAGCCTTGCAGAAATGGTCAACTTCCTTCGCTCCAAAATCTGTTGATGTACTCATTAATAACGCAGGAAAACTCGTCAACAAGCCTTTTTCAGAAACCTCGCAGTCCGATTTTGAATCGGTTTACAAAGTCAATGTATTTGGTTTGGCGAACCTGACGCGAATTTTGCTGCCAAAAATGAATTCCGATAGTCATATTGTGAATATCAGCAGTATGGGCGGATTAAATGGAACATCAAAATTTCCAGGATTAGCAGCCTATAGCAGCAGCAAAGGCGCTGTATCCATACTTACTGAATTGCTCGCGGAGGAATTTAAAGAAACTGGGCCCTCTGTAAATGCCTTAGCACTTGGTGCTGTGCAAACTGAAATGCTTTCTGAAGCTTTTCCAGGTTTGGATGTTCCCATGGATGCTAAAACCATGGCAGCTTATATCGCACAATTTGCTTTAACGGGACACCAATTCTATAATGGTAAAGTGCTTCCTGTTTCGAACACCACCCCTTAATGAATCTCGATTTTTATTCTTTTTTGCCAACGGCAGCACAGGAAAAATGTGCTTCGCTGATTGGAGATAATAATGTTCAGATAAAAGTGGTGCGCCAACGTAAAACCAAACATGGTGATTTTCGTGTACAACGAGGTAAGCCCGTTACCATTACGCTTAATGCTATGGAAAATCCATACCGATTTTTGCTCACTTTTTTGCACGAGTGGGCGCATTATGTCGTATTTACCTCCTATAGAAGAAGACAAAAACCCCACGGCACAACTTGGCAAAACACTTTTCAAGCGTTGACAACTCCTTTTTTAACTGCTGATTTTTTCCCTGAACCACTGTTAAAACCTTTGCAAAAACATATGCAAAAACCAAAGGCTACCTTTGCTGCAGATGCTTCGCTCGTGCTTGCATTACGTCAGTTTGACCCTCCCAACGATAAAAAATGTATTTTTGAATTGGAAGAAGGCATACTATTTCGTGTTTCGGATGGACGTATTTTTCAAAAAGGAACAAAGCGTCGCACACGATTTGTATGCACTTGTACCCAAACCAAAAGGCGGTATTTATTCCCCCCTTTTGTACAAGTTAATGAAATGTAATGGAGTCTAAATTTAACTTTTCCGAATCAAATGATCAACAGAAATCTCTGAAGAAAAAAGGCGGATTTGTTGCTCAACTTAAATATTTAGGGCAATTGTTACATATTGCGCGCGATACAGATTATGCGGCTACCTTAGAAGCTGTTCGTGCAGATATCCCATTTAGAGGCGCCACTGCTTGGGTACTGATTTGCTCCATTTTTATTGCCTGTATTGGCTTAAACACCAATGCTACTGCAGTAGTAATTGGCGCCATGCTTATTGCGCCATTGATGGGTCCCGTGTTAGCAACAGGAGTTTCGTTAGCCATTAATGACTTAACCATGCTCAAACAAGCCACACAAAACTTTATTGTCATGGTAGTGTTAAGTGTGGCAACAGCTACCTTATTCTTTTTATTTTTCCCCCTTCAACAAGAATCATCAGAATTGTTGGCACGAACACGTCCGGATATACGGGATGTATTCATCGCCTTTTGTGGAGGTGCAGCATTAGCCATTGCAAGAACAAAAAAGGGAACGATTGCTTCTGTTATTTTTGGCGTTGCTATTGCTACTGCGCTCATGCCCCCATTGTGTACCATTGGCTATGGCGTTGCAGTAGCAAATCCCGGATATGCGTTGGGTGCGCTGTATTTGTTTTTTATCAACGCTACATTCATTGCATTTGCTTCTTTTTTGGTTGTTAAGCTTTTGCGTTTCCCCATGATTCAGTATGCAGACTCCAAGCAGCGAAGACGGACGGCTAGGTTTGTGAGTTTTATAGCACTTTTGGTTATGATTCCAGCTGGAATAACCTTTAGTCGTGCACTTAAAGAAAACACATTCCGAAAAGAAGTAAATGTTTTTTTGGATGACCATATTTCTAAATTGCCTTTTGGAAATTACTTAAGCAAGTCAGCAGAAATATACTATATCCGAGGTGAGCGATTAGAAATTGTTTTGAACCCGTTAGGTTTAGTTGATATTGACTCCGAAACAAAGATAAAATTGCAAGAGGATATAAAAAACTACGACAATTTGGAAAAAGCCACTTTAACAATAGTGCCAAGCGTCCGGGAGTAATTTATTGATATAACTCTTTTACTCTTTTCATTAAATTTGAAGAATACACAAAGTCGTTAATGGCTTCGTTGTCCGTTTTGAAGACAAGCTCTTTCCTGCCTTCCCAAGCTTTTAAGCCATCTTTTAAAAACAAAATACTATCGCCAATTTCCATTACAGAATTCATGTCGTGCGAATTTATCACTGTTGTAATATTGTTTTCTTGTGTGATTTCTCGAATAAGATTATCGATTACTATGGCTGTTTTGGGATCTAATCCAGAGTTTGGCTCATCACAAAACAAGTATTTAGGTTTCATTACTATGGCACGTGCAATAGCCACACGTTTTTGCATTCCACCCGATAATTCGGCCGGGAGTTTATGATGTGCATCCACTAAATTCACACGTTCAATAACTTCTTCTGCCGCTTTTCGCATAACGGCTTCGCTTTGTTTGGTAAGCATTTGCATTGGGAACATAACGTTTTCTAAAACGTTCATGGAATCGAAAAGAGCACTTCCCTGAAAGACCATTCCCATTTCACGACGTAGTGTTCTTCGCTCACCTTCGCTCATTTCACCATATGCTTGTTGGCTAAAAAGCATCGACCCGCCATCGGTTTGGTGTAATCCTAACAAGCACTTGAGTAAAACTGTTTTTCCAGAACCGCTTTGTCCAATAATCAGATTGGTTTTTCCTGGCTCAAAAGTCATACTTATACCTTTTAGAACTTCTTTTCCATCAAAGGATTTTGTTATGTCACGTAGTTCAATCATCAGGCAAGTAGGAGTTGAGTTACGATATAATTCAGTACAATAATCACAACGGAAGTCCAGACAAAAGCTACCGTAGCTGCTTTCCCAACTTCTAAGGCGCCACCTTTCATAAAATACCCATGGTACGATGGAATCGTTGCTAGAACCATAGCAAATATGAGTGTTTTGACGAAAGCATATACCACGTGAAAAGGCTTAAAGTCCATCTGAATTCCTTCAATAAAATCAGCACTACTTGAAAATCCGCCATATAGCGTGGCAACATAGCCACCCAAGATGCCCAAAAACATAGAAATATTGATTACAAAAGGAAGTAATAACATGGCAATGATTTTTGGAAAAACTAAATAATTTACAGAGTTAATCCCCATTACTTCTAGTGCATCAATCTGTTCCGTTACGCGCATGGTGCCTATGCTTGAAGTAATGTATGACCCCACTTTCCCAGCCAAAATAATGCACATAAATGTGGGTGCAAATTCGAGAATGACCGATTGCCGTGTAGCAAAGCCAACGAGATTTTTGGGTATTAGCGGACTTTCAATGTTTAGGGCTGTTTGAATGGAAACCACACCACCTACAAAAAAAGATAAAAACGCAACAATACCTAACGACCCTATTATGAGATCTTGAATGTCTTGAAATACGAGTTTTCGCATCACTTTTGCTTTGGCAGGTTTGACGAAAACCATTCTAAGCATTAGTAAATAAGCGCCAACGTGATGTAAAAATTTCATGCAAACGAATGTAAAAAAATAATGTTACTATAATATAAGAACTAGCATAAAAAAATACATTTGTAAAAAATCCAACTTATGAACGCAAAACATGTTGCTCTGTTTGCTCTACTGACTGTAATCGCATGTAATACACCAATTCAACCCTCAAAGCCCAAACTTGTTGTAGGTATTGTGGTAGATCAAATGCGAGTAGATTACCTGACTCGATTTGAAAACCACATTGGTAAAGATGGGTTTAGACGATTTTACAACCAAGGATTTGTGGCAAAAAACCATCACTTTGACTATGCACAGACGAAAACGGGTCCTGGTCATGCGAGTATTTCATCAGGAACACCTCCTGCTATTCATGGGATTATTGCCAATGATTGGTTTGATAAAACCACGGGGGTTAAGCAATATTGTGTCGATGATGCCTCTTATAAAAGCGTTGGAACATTAACCGATGCGGGAGAAAAAGCACCGACACAGTTTTTGGCTTCTACGTTTTCAGACGAAAACAGATTGGCAACACAATTTCGAGGTAAGTCCATTGGTGTTTCGATCAAAGACAGAGGTGCTATTTTGTCCATTGGACATGCCGCAAATGGGGCTTACTGGTTTTCAGGAAAGAACGACGGTATGTTTGTGAGCAGTACTTTTTATATGGATGCGCTTCCGAAATGGGCAACAGATTTTAACGCGAATAGGGGTATTGACAATTATTTGACTACGTGGGACACCTATTATCCCATAGATTCCTATGTTGAGTCTGGCTCTGATAACACACCATATGAGCGTATTTTTAAGGGCAGGGAAACACCAACTTTTCCTTACCATTTGGATGAATTGACTTCAGAGAATGATGGATATGATATTATAAAAGAAACTCCTTTTGGTAATAGTTTGATTACAGATTTTGCTTTGGAGGCGTTGCAAGGTGAAGCCTTAGGAACTGATGAAGATGCGGATATTTTGATGATTAGTTATTCTTCTACAGATTACGTTGGGCACGCCTTTGGCGTAAATTCAAAAGAGGTTCAGGACACCTACGTTCGGTTAGATTTGGATTTAGCACGTTTGTTTGCTGCCCTTGATAAGCAAGTGGGAAAAGGAAATTATACGGTTTTTTTAACTTCAGATCATGGTGTTGCACATGTGCCACTTTATTTAATGGATAACAATATTCCTGCAGGGTATTTTATGAAAAATGACTTTGTGAAGAAATTAAAAAAACATATAACAGACTATTTTGGTTCAGATAAAATCATCCGAAACGTGTCGAATAACGAAATTCACTTGAACTACGCGGAAATAGCAGCTCAGCGTTTTGATGTAAATCAAATCAAATCGGTTATCACTTCATTTACAACTTCCTTCAAGGGTATTGCGGTAGCATATGATAGCGAGGAACTTATGAAAATGAATAAAAGCAACGCCCTCATCGAACGTTTACAACGCGGTTTTCATCCAAAACGCTCAGGTGATGTTGTGTTTGTTTTAGAACCTGGCTATATGGACAATGGGAAATATGGCACAAAAGGAACCACGCACGGCTCAGCATATATATATGACACACATGTTCCGCTCATGTTATTTGGTGAAGGGGTAAGAAAAGGACACACTTTTGAGCACACAAATATTACAGATATTGCACCTACAATTTGTGCTATTTTGGGTGTTAGTAACCCCACGGGAACAATTGGAAACCCAATCAAAGAGGCGTTAAAATAATACTAAAACTTATAAGAGAACGCATTGATGTTCATTCCTGCGCCTACACTAGCAAAAAGGGCAATATCACCCTCTTGAATCTCGTGATTTTCCATTTGGTTTCGCTTTACCAAATCTAAAAGTGTGGGTACGGTAGCCACAGAACTATTTCCCAGTTTATGAATGCTAATGGGTAACACATTTTCGGGTTGTGGGTGTCGGTACAGCCTATAAAATCGTTTTACAATGGCTTCGTCCATTTTCTCATTGGCTTGATGCAAAAACACTTTTGACAATGCGCTAATTTCTTCACCACTCTTGTCTAAGCAATTTTTTAACGCTTGTGGCACATGGCTGATGGCAAATTCATATACCTTCCGCCCATACATTTTTATGTATTTTTCGGTAGGTTTAGCATCTGGTTCGTACGATTTTGCAGCATAAATGTAAAAGGCCTCTCCATTACTAAAGGTTTGTGTGCAATGACTTAAAATCCCACCCTCTTTTTCTGTTTCTTCAATTATAGTTGCGCCTGCACCATCGGCAAAAATCATGGAATCTCTGTCGCTTGAATCTGTAATTCTTGAGAGAGTGTCAGCCCCAATAACCAAGCATTTTTTTGCCATTCCCGCTTTGATAAAGGCTTGCGCCTGAATCACACCCTCTATCCAGCCTGGACAACCAAAAATAACATCATAGGCTACGCAGTTTGGATTTTGAATCTGCAATTGATGCTTTACGCGCGTAGCAAGTGAGGGCAACATTTCCGTTTGGATACATCCATGTTCAATGTCGCCAAAATTATGCGCTACGATGATATAATCCAGTGTTTCGGGATCTAGTGCAGCATCTTCTATGGCTTTTTCCGCAGCTAAAAATGCGAGGTCAGAAGCCGTTTGATGGGGTTTGGCATAACGACGCTCTTCAATACCCGTAATGGCTTTGAACTTTTCAATAATATCATCATTTTCATTGTTAAATGGACTGCCGTCTGTATCTAAAAATGAATGGTTGATAAAGTCCTCGTTTCTTTCGGTGTGAGTAGGAACGTAGCTTCCAACGCCAGTGATGTGAATTCCCATTGGGTTTAGTTAGATTGATAAATAGCTTTAAACTATTGTTCAAAGATAAAAATAATTTTTAGCTGTTCCCTTATTGGTTATTCGTTTGCGCTACTTCTTTATTGGAATACGATTCGATGGGCGCACATGTACACACCAAGTTTCGGTCACCAAAAGCTTCATCAACACGCTGGACGCTGGCCCAAAATTTATTTTCACGTACATATTGTAATGGATATGCGGCTTCATCTCTAGTGTAAGGAAGTTCCCATTCATGTGCTGTAAGTTGAGCTAAGGTATGCGGTGCATTTCGAAGCATATTATTTTCTTGGTTTGCGTCACTGGCTTCAATCTCATAACGAATAGAAATCAGCGCTTCGCAAAAGCGATCAAGTTCCTCTTTGTTCTCACTCTCGGTTGGTTCAATCATCATCGTTCCAGCTACTGGAAATGAAACAGTAGGCGCGTGAAAGCCGTAATCAATAAGCCTCTTGGCAATGTCCATTACTTCAACACCTTTTTCTTTAAAGGCACGACAATCAATGATAAATTCATGTGCTGCTCTGTTATTGTCTCCGCTATACAATACGGGGTAATGCTTCGCAATACGTTCTTTGATGTAGTTTGCGTTTAGAATGGCAATTTCGGTGGATTTTTTTAGTCCATCTGCACCTAGTAATCGGATATAGGCATATGAAATTAAACACGCTAAAGCAGAACCAAAAGGTGCAGCAGAAAGCGCGGAGATCCCTTGTTTTCCACTTGTTGGTACAATAACGTGGCTCGGTAAAAAAGGAACAAGATGTTCAGCAACACAAATGGGTCCTACGCCTGGGCCGCCGCCGCCGTGTGGAATTGCAAATGTCTTATGCAGGTTTAAATGACAAACATCAGCGCCGATAGCTGCAGGGTTTGTAAGTCCTACTTGTGCATTCATGTTTGCGCCGTCCATATAAATCTGACCCCCTTTACTATGAATATAAGCTGTTATTTCTTTAATAGCCGATTCAAAAACACCGTGTGTAGACGGATATGTAATCATCAGAGCTGCTAAATTTTCGGCATGTGTGTCCGCCTTTTGTTTTAAATCATCAAGATCAATATTACCGCGCTCGTCTGTTCCCACCACAACTACATGCATGCCTGCCATGACTGCAGATGCCGGGTTTGTACCATGTGCTGATGCTGGAATTAAACAAATATTTCTATTCGTATTGTTGTTTGCCTGATGATATGCTCGTATCACCATAAGTCCTGCAAATTCACCTTGAGCACCAGAGTTGGGTTGTAATGATGTACCTCCAAATCCTGTAATTTCAGTAAGATAATCGGCAAGGTCATGCAGCATGTGTGTATATCCCTCCACTTGGTTTAGAGGAGCAAATGGGTGAATGTTGTTCCATTGCGGATCGCTTAGCGCAAACATTTCGGTTGCTGCATTGAGTTTCATGGTACAAGAACCCAGGGCAATCATGGAATGGTTTAATGCCAAATCTTTTCGCTCCAACGATTTGATATAACGCATCATACTGGTTTCTGCATGATAGCGGTGAAAAACATCGTGTGATAAAAACGTCGTACTGCGTTTGTACGAATCTGGTATGCAGCTGTCTGTAAAAGTTATTTTTGTAATATCGCTGTTGGTAGCTTCCGCAAAAATTTCGATTAATGTTTCGATCTGCTTAGAATCTGTTGCCTCATTTACAGAAAGTGTCAATTCATTTTCATTGATATAACGCAGGTTTATATCCGCCTTTTCTGCCAATGGGCGTATCTTTTTTTCGGGTGCCTCAATCCAAAGTGTATCAAAGAATGCTTTGTTTTTTTGTCTGATGCCCAAACTACTTAATGCGGTATTTAGGGTACAGGCATTTTGATGTATTCTCGATGCAATTTCTCTTAACCCTTTAGGACCGTGATACACGGCATACATGCCTGCCATAACAGCCAATAATACCTGTGCAGTACAGATATTAGATGTGGCTCGGTCTCTTTTGATGTGTTGCTCGCGTGTTTGTAACGCCATTCGCAACGCACGATTCCCCGATTTGTCTTGAGTCACACCAATAATTCTTCCGGGAATACTTCTTTTATAATCTGTTTTGGTGGCAAAATAGGCAGCGTGCGGGCCTCCGTAACCAAGTGGAATGCCAAATCGTTGGGTGCTTCCCACAACAACATCTGCGCCCAGTGTTCCAGGGGCTTCCAAAAGTATCAAACTCATAAGGTCAGCAGCCACGGCCGTTTTTATTTCTGCCTCACTTGCAGCTTCAATAAAAGATTTCAAATCAGGAATGGCGCCATTAGATCCTGGATATTGCACTAGGGCTCCAAAATATTCATTGGACGGTACAAAATTTTTGGGTGTGCCGTAAATTAATGTAATCCCGATAGGAGTTGCGCGTGTTTCCAACACAGATTTGGTTTGTGGTAAGGTGTTTTCATCTACAAAAAACAAGGAGGTATTGCTCTTTTTTTGCGCTCTAGTGCGTTGTCCAAATAGCAGGCTCATGGCCTCGGCTGCTGCCGTGGATTCGTCAAGCAGCGATGCATTTGCCAATTCCATTCCCGTAAGGTCTGTGACCATGGTTTGGAAATTTAGTAAGGCCTCCATTCTTCCTTGAGCAATTTCAGCTTGATAGGGCGTGTAAGCGGTGTACCAACCTGGATTTTCTAAAATATTACGCTGGATTACGCCTGGTAAAATAGCTTCGTGATATCCCAATCCAATGAAAGAAGAAAAAACCTTATTCCGTTTTCCTAATGCTGAAATATGCTTTGAAAACGCATGCTCACTTATGGCAGCAGGAAGTGAAATAGGTTGTTTTAAACGAATTGCTTCTGGAAGTGTTTGTGCAACCAACTCATCAACCGATGAAGCATTAATTTCAGAAAGCATTAAAGCCTCCTCATTTTCGTTTGGGCCAACATGTCTAAAAACAAAACCTTGTGTATTCATAGCTTTACCATAAAGTTAAAATCAAAGTTAATTTTTTGCTGAACATCTTAAAATAGAACCTAATCATTTCACACTAAAGTTGTTAACCGCAAAACCGTATGTTATTAACACATTTGGTATTTTTGCCATTCACATCGGGAAATTGCTTCAACGCTATACGTCATCGAATCTTCATGTTGCCCTTGCACTTTGGGCATTTTGCTATGTCTTTGCTTTCCAACAAGGCGTTCCGTTTTCTTTTTCGCTTCAGTGTGCTGTTTTTGGTTTTGGATGGGCAGCGTATCAATACTTGCATGTTTTTGTTCCTTTCTTATATAAACAGCAGTCGTTAATCCTAAAAAAGGTATTTCCATTTGTACTGGCACTATCTCTTGGGTTTTACGGATTGATTTCACAACCTGTTTTTATTTGGATTGCCTTCGGATTTGTTGGTGTATTAACGTTTTGCTACGCACTTCCATTAGGCGCAAAAATGGGCCTCCGCTTTGTGCCAACGCTCAAAATTTTTGTCGTTGCACTTTGCTGGGCAGTATTGGCTATGTTAAGTTTATTTGGTTTGTCCAAAAAGGTTTTTATTTTACTTTTATTAAAAGCTTTGTTGTGGATGATATGTCTTATTTTACCTTTTGAGCTCCGCGATATACAGAAAGATGAAAAATTCTTAAAAACCCTGCCGCAACTTTTAGGCGTACATGGCGTGAAACTATTGGGGTTTATATTGATTGGTTTTGTGGGCTTTGTAGGGTATTATACTGTGCCGGTAAACAACCTTCTTTGGGTGGAGTGGGGGATGCTATTGCTTTTGGGGATTTCACTTTACAGCATGTCATCAAAGCGATCCCCTATGTTTACTTCCTTTTGGGTGGAAGGTATTCCCATTCTGTGGTTAGCGGTGAGTTTATGGGTTTCATACACATGATTTTGTTCCAAATCATGTAAGCAAATCAGGGCGTTTTTTTTTGGTGATTTCTAGTGCTTGATCTTCGCGCCAAGCCTCTATTTTGGGAGTATTCCCAGAAGTAAGTATTTCTGGGACTTTGTGTCCGTTATAGTCTGCGGGTCGGGTGTAAACAGGAGGTGCTAATAACCCGTCTTGGAACGAATCCGTTAGGGCAGAGGTTTCATTGCCTAATACGCCAGGGATTAACCTAATAATGCTATCGCAAAGCACGGCAGCAGCCAATTCGCCCCCAGAAAGTACATAATCGCCAATCGAAATTTCGTGCGTAATAAATAAATCTCGTACCCGCTGATCTACGCCTTTATAGTGTCCACATAGCACAATGATATTTTTTAATAGCGAAATTTTATTTGCTGTTCCTTGATTCAGTACTTCACCATCTGGAGTCATGTAAATGATAGCGTCATAATCACGAGCTGCTTTTAGTGCGCTAATACACTTTTCGATGGGGGCAATCATGAGTACCATGCCTGCACCTCCTCCGTATGGATAATCGTCCACTTGCTTATAGTTGTTGGTAGTATAGTCGCGTAAGTTGTGGAAATAAACTTCTACTAAGCCAGCGTCCTGCGCGCGTTTCATTATTGAGCCTTCAAAAGGACTTTGTATGATGTCCGGAACAACGCTAATGATATCTATTCGCATGGGGTAAAGATAGTGATAGAAAATTAGGCAAAAGGAAATTAGACAATAGTGAAGTGTGTTTTTGAACAATCAAAAAATTATGGCTTAGAAGTGTTGATTGGAAATAAGAAAAGAGGTGGTCGAAATTTTCGACCACCTTGAATCATTGAAACACACCACCAAGCAAAAAAATGAATAACGGACTATTCAAAAATAAAGCGCATACGTTCTTTGTCTTGATTCATAAACTCCAATTCGTATATGCTGTCTTCATCTAATTTCAATACATCATCTACGGTGGATATATCATTTCCATTTACAGAAAGCAATACATCACCTTCTTTTACACCGCGACGATATAAACGTCCGTTTTGTACGGCAGATACGTGTACACCTTCATCGAGATCTAATTTGTTCGCTTCTTTTTTGGTGAGTTCCCTTAAACGCATTCCGTAATAGTTTATAAAAGGGGTGCGCTTTAGTTCCACTGAAAGTGTTTTTTCTTCGCCCTTTCGTAAAAAAGTTACATTCACACGATCGCCGGGACGTTTTGAGCCCAAGTAGCCAGTAAGGTCTGCAAATTTCCGAATAGGCGCGTCATTGATTTTAATGATAATATCCTCTTCTTGTATTCCAGCTTCTTTGGCACCCATGCTTTCTTCGAGTCCAGCAACATAGAACCCTTCGGTTTCTTGAATGCCGAGTTCCTCGGCAATACGCGCGTTGAGTCCATTTCCGGTAACACCCAACAGTGCTTTTTGTACGTTTCCAAATTCTACAATATCCTCGTAAATTTTACGCGCCATGTTGCTTGGAACCGCAAACGAATACCCAATAAACGTACCCATACCGTTACTGGTAATGGCTGTGTTGATGCCAATTAAATAGCCATCTAGGTTTACTAAGGCTCCTCCGCTATTTCCTGAATTTACGGCAGCATCGGTTTGAATAAAGGATTGATTGTTGCTGTCATAACTATTCAAATCTCTCGATTTTGCACTGATAATTCCAGCTGTTACCGTGGAGTTTAGGTTGTATGGATTTCCCACTGCCAATACCCATTCGCCAATGCGTGTTAGGTCTGAATCTGCAAAACGTACGTGGGGAAATATCTCTTCGCTATTGATGCGCAATACGGCAATATCTGCACTTGAATCGGCGCCTATCAGCTCTGCTTCATATATTTTATTGTTATTCGTGGTAACTTCAATTTCGGTAGCGTTTTCAATAACGTGGTAGTTGGTGATGATATAGCCGTCAGGTGAAACAATAACACCCGACCCCATTCCAATTCTTGGATATTCGCGACTTGGAGTATTGTAAAAATACTCCCAAATGCTACTGGGTAGGCGTGATCTTCCAACGCTAGTATTGGTGATATGAACTACGGCGTCAATCGTTTTTTCTGCTGCCATAGTAAAATCCGTACTCATGGCGCTAACAGTTGTCGATGGTGTAAAACTTGTGTTGACCACTTGTGGCATAGTAGTGTAGGCAGTTGAAGTTTTATCTTGATTTGTTTGAACTTGGTCGAATGCCCAAACGGCTATAAGGGCTGAAACAAAAGCAATAGTACTGGTTTTAAGAATCGATTTCATCTATTTTAATTTTAAATTTGGATGTAGTGATACCCATATTGTTGGGTGTTTTTCATTCAAAATTCAAACAACCTTTCTGGAGTTTGATAGCAATTATTTTAAATTTCACCACCAAATGTAAAAGAACTTATTGTGAGTTAAAAGTGCTTTAACGCATTTTTAACAATAGGGCGTCATGGTAGAATACCTATATTTGCGCATGATTTTTTCGTTTGTAAAATATCAGGGAACTGGCAATGACTTTGTTATTATCGATAATAGAGATAATAGGTTTCCTATCGATAACTACGATGCTGTTGCCCAAATCTGTCATCGAAATTTTGGTATTGGTGCTGATGGATTCATTGCTATTGAGCAGGATGAAAGCTCTGATTTTTATATGCGTTACTTTAACGCTGATGGTCACGAGGGTAGCCTTTGTGGTAACGGCTCTCGGTGCGCTATTCATTACGCTAAAACTTTAGGACTCACTAACAATAATGTTGTGTTTCGTGCCGCCGACGGATTGCATAAAGCACAGTTTGTTGGAGATGAAGTGGCTTTAGAACTTCATGCAGTATCCCATTGGGAACTCCGTGAATCAGATATTTTTTTAGATACGGGTTCTCCGCATCATGTGGTTTTTGTTTCAGAAATACATAACGTTGACGTGGCAGTTTTGGGATCAAAAATTGCACACGGTGCTCCCTACTTTTCTGATGGGACAAACGTAAATTTTGTACAGTATATAGATGCCGATACTTTACAAGTAAGAACTTTTGAACGCGGGGTAGAGGCGGAAACACTTTCTTGCGGGACAGGTGTGACAGCGTCTGCCTTGGCAGCACACATAAGCAAACGAACGACTTCCAAAAAAATTCAAATACATACACGTGGAGGAAATCTCAGCGTTTCTTTCTCTGTTACTGAACAGGGGTATAAATCTATTATTTTACAAGGACCTGCAATCCCAGTTTTCACAGGGAAATGGGAGCTAAATTAAGTATGAAGAAAAGAATATTAGTTGCTATCGCATTGATTGGCTTTGTTTTAGGAGGCGTTTTTGTGGGTCATTTTTACCGCGTCTTTTTTGCTAAAAACACGGCATTTGATTCGCCTACCAAAGAAGTACTGATCCCGTCTATAAACATAAATGCAGCAGCTTATGATTCGCTGTCAAAAGTGGTAAAACGCATCGATTTATTTCAGCAAGCTGCGATACGTAAAAGGTATATTCCTGTTCCGGGGCGTTTTATATTGGAGAATGGCATGAATAACAACGAGATGATTAATCGTTTGCGTTCTGAAAATAAACCCATTAAACTGGCCTTTAATAATCAACAAACTTTGATGCATTTGGCTGGTTTTGTAGCTCAAAAAATAGAGGCAGATAGTATTTCGATTGTTAATGCCTTTTTAGATGCGTCTTTTTTAGAAGAGCAGAAACTTACTACAGAAAATGTTTTTTCTATCTGTGTTCCAAATACGTACGAGTTTTTTTGGAACACAAACGCAAAGCAGTTTCGTGACAGAATGCTTTTGGAGTACAACCGTTTTTGGACACCAAAGCGTGAGGATGCTCGCAAAAAGATGCGTCTTGATCGCATTGAAGTAATTGCCTTGGCTGCCATAGTTCAATTGGAATCGTATCGAGATATTGAGCGTCCAACCGTTGCTGGTGTTTACCTGAACCGTATTCGAAAACGGATGCGCCTTCAAGCCGATCCTACTGTAATTTATGCCTTAAAACGAAAGGCAAATAATTTTGATTTGGATATTCGCAGGGTGTTGTATAAAGATTTAAAAATAGAATCGCCTTACAATACCTACCGCAAAAGAGGTATTCCTCCCGGCCCGATTACCATGCCTGATGTAAGTGCAATAGATGCCGTTCTATTTCCCAAAAACCATAGCTACTTGTATTTTGTTGCTGATCCTGATCGCACAGGCTTCCATTTGTTTGCTAAGACATTGACTCAGCACAATACGAATAAAAAGAAATATACTACTTGGTTGCGTCAACGCAACATTTATCGCTAAGACGCTAAAAAGGAAAATACGGCCGGGCGCCGAAGAAAGTCTTCTTTTGAGTTTTTCCAGTCAACCGCTGCTTTTGTTTTTATCGATTCAGTAGGAAGTGTAATATCACAAGCTACGCTCAGCTTAGTCTCAGGATGCAAACTTTTACATAAGTCTTCTAGCAATGCATTATTTCGATAAGGCGTCTCGATGAATACTTGCGTTTGTTGTAATTCTTTAGATTTCTTTTCAGATTGTTTGATGGCTTTTTTGCGCTCAACTTTGTCAATAGGCAAATACCCATTAAACGCAAATGACTGCCCATTTAGCCCAGAAGCCATTACGGCTAATAGTATGGATGATGGTCCTACAAGCGGCGTTACACGTATATTGTTTTTGTGTGCAAGGGCTACTAAATCTGCACCTGGATCTGCAACTCCCGGGCAACCCGCATCAGTAATAAGTCCAACATCGTTGCCTTGTTGTAAAGGGGTGAGCATGTGATGAAGCTCTTCTAAAGTGGTAAATTTATTGAGTAAAAATACACCTATGGTGTTTTGTGGTACTGTGGTACTGATTCGTTTTACAAATGCGCGACCTGCTTTTTCCTTTTCAAACACAAAATAGCGAAGCCCTTCGATTGTTTTTTTTACTGACATGGGAACAACCTCTAGTGGGGCTGTGTCTCCCAATACATTTGGAATTAAAAACAATCTGCCTTTTGTAGAAGTATCCATAGTTTAATGTTTGGTTAGCCATGCTTCACAGCACGAATATACCAATTCAAAAACAGTATCAAAATCATTCTCGTCACCGTAGTAAGGATCAGGGACATGCGAAGTATTATGTCCACTTGATGATGTGAGCAATTCAATTTTATGTCGCTCTTCTTGAGTATTGCACAGCGCTAGTGCATCAATGCGGTTTTGCTGATCCATAACTAAGATATGATCAAATGTGGCAATATCGTCTCGGGTTAGTTGCCGCGCTTTTTGGTTACTAATATTTATGCCATTTTTAGCAGCAACTGCAATGCTTCGAGAGTCCGGAGCAGCACCTGTGTGGTAGTTAGCAGTCCCAGCAGAGTCCACAATAAAATTAGAGGGGTCGCTAAGATGTCGAAAAACTCCCTCAGCCAATGGTGATCGACAGATATTGCCTAGACACACCATAAGCACTTTGGTTGCCATGGTTTAGTGCGTGAGTTTTTTTCCTAAATCCTCTACGTATTTACGGAATTGTTTATCTGTAAATGCGAGGTTGTCAACAGTCTTACAAGCATGTAGTACTGTGGCGTGGTCTCGATGTCCAATTTTAGCGCCAATACTTGCAAGAGAGGCCTTTGTCATTTTTTTGGAAAAATACATGGCAAGTTGCCGCGCTTGTACAATATGACGTTTTCGTGTTTTTGATTGCAATGTGGTAACATCCAATTGGAAATATTCAGACACCACTTTTTGAATGTGATCAATAGAAACTTCTCGTTTGGTGTTTTTAACAAATTTCTCAACGACTTGCTTGGCAAGTTCTAAAGTTACTTCTTTGCGATTGAAGGATGATTGTGCAATTAATGATATAATAGCACCCTCAAGTTCGCGGATATTTGTTTTTACCGATTTTGCGACATAGTCAATAATGTCTTCTGGTAATTCAACCCCGTCACGATACAGTTTGTTTTTCAGGATAGAAACACGAGTTTCGTATTCGGGTCGCATCAATTCTGCAGAAAGCCCCCATTTGAAACGAGACAATAAACGTTGCTCAATATCTTGCATGTCAACAGGTGCTTTGTCTGATGTAAGGATGACTTGCTTACCGTTTTGGTGCAAATGATTGAAAATATGGAAGAATACATCTTGCGTGCCAGACTTTCCAGAGAAAAACTGCACATCGTCAATGATAAGTACATCCATTACTTGGTAAAAGTGAATAAAGTCGTTACGAGTGTTTTTCTTGACTGCCTCGATGTACTGTTGTGTGAATTTTTCTGCTGAAATATATAGGACCGTTTTGTCTGGGTATTTGCTTTTGATATCCACCCCAATGGCATGTGCTAAGTGAGTTTTTCCTAAGCCCACTCCGCCAAAAATCAATAGCGGATTAAATGAAGTTCCGCCCGGCTTGTTGGCAACAGCAATTCCAGCAGAACGCGCCAGTCTGTTGGCATCTCCTTCAAGGAAATTTTCAAAATTATAGTTTGGATTTAGTTGCGACTCAACTTTTAAATTTCGGATTCCAGGGATTACAAAGGGATTTGTCAATTCGGCTGATTGCGTGCGCAATGGAGCCTCAACATGTTGTACTTTTATAAGTCCTTTGTTTTGACTGGGAATTTGCTCTGTAAAAGGTTTTTTGTTTCCAAAAGTGTTTTGCATACGGATAACGTAAACAAGACGGGCGTTTGGTCCTAATTCCTTAGTAAGTGCAACCTTTAAAATTTGAATATAATGTTCTTCCAGCCACTCGTAAAAAAATTTGCTAGGCACCTCAACGCTTAAAGACTCACCATTGAGCTTAAGAGGTTTAATAGGCTCAAACCAAGTTCTAAATGCCTGATTTTGAATATTATCCTGAACAAATTTCAAACAGCTTTTCCAGATGCTTTCAGCAGTTTGTTGCATTTTAAATGTTGATTGTTACTTGTTTTTTTATCTAAAATGGGTAGGTTGTAGATGACAACTATTACCCTTTTTTATGCCGTACAAATATGTGTATAAATTATTTTAAAAAAAAGTAGATAAGCTATTGAATTTTCAAAAAGTTTATTGCATATTAATGACCATTTCACAATAAAAGTTGTGACATATAGTTTTTACAATGAGTAAGATAAATACTACAATTAAACTTAAAGTTAATTATCATCAAGTTGATCAAATGGGCATCGTTCATCATGCTCAATATGCGTATTTTTTTGAGCAAGCTAGAATAGATTAGCTGCACCAACAAGGGGTTAGCTATGCGTCTTTAGAAGAAAGTAAAATTTTGCTTCCGCTAACCGAAATTTCCATTTCATATAAGCGCCCTTTAAGATTTGATGAGCCATTTTTTGTGCACACCACGTTAGAAAGTTTTGAGCCTTATTTTGTTGTGTTTTCGTATCGCATTGAAAATGAGCAAGGAGTCGAGATTACTACTGCTTCTTCCCGTCTGGTTTTTGTGGATGGGAAAACAATGCGCGCGATGAAGTGTCCCTCTTTTTTGTTGGATAAGTTTACCTTTTAATTATATGTAAGCGATCTCCTACAATCCTTTTTTCTTCTTTTTTGCCTTTTGGTATTGTAGGGGCCTGAACACCACCATTTAATATTTTTTCGCTTAAAATAACACGGCATTCATCCCATAAATTTGTTTTCAAAAAATGATGTAGTGTCATGGCCCCGCCTTCAACGAGGATCGATTGAATGCTATGTTCATGTGCCATTTTTAGCATGGACATTAACGTGTTATCTCCATCTATTTTTTCCCACGCTACATTATCCTCTTTTTTAGTCAGTACCTCATTAAAAATGATTGTTTTTGCTCTGGTATTTAATATGTTAGTATTTTCTTTAATTTTTAATTGGGGGTCAAAAACCAACCTTATTGGATTTGTGCCGATCCATTTTCGTGTGGTAAGTTCAGGATTATCGGCTTCTACCGTCTTGCGACCTACTAAAATGGCATGTTCCTCAGCGCGCCAGCGGTGCGCCAGCTGTTGACTGTGGATATCACTTATCCAAGTCACCTTTCCCTTTACATCATTCATTGGCGCTATAAATCCATCTGCCGACTGTGCCCACTTCAATATAATATAAGGACGCTTTTGGGTATGGTAGCAATAAAAGCGTTTATTCAGCTCTATGCATGCGTCTTGCAAAACCCCAACAATAACTTCAATTCCAGCTTCTCGCATGGCTTTAATCCCCTTACCTGCAACTTTTGGATTGGGGTCTTGAGCGCCAACGATTACCTTTTTTATTCCTTTTGCAATGACCAAATCGCAACACGGTGGTGTCTTGCCATGATGCGCACATGGCTCTAAATTGACGTAAAGCGTCGCTTTTTTAAGATCCGATTGATGTAGTGTTGCTAGGGCGTGTACTTCGGCGTGTGCCGTTCCAGATTTCTGGTGCCATCCCTCGCTTATTATGTTGCCGTCTGACACGACAACAGCGCCAACCATTGGGTTGGGGTAGGTGTAGCCTAAACCTTTCTTAGCCAACGTTAGGCAGCGTTGCATGAATATATTGTGTTTGTTATGCAAGTGGAATATGTATTTTAGCAAAAATATCAAATATCTGCATGATAATGCAGAGCAATGCTTACCCTGTCTTGGTCAAGTTGAATAGATACCAATTTTAATGTGAAATTAGTTGAACTCCGTACCATTTTTGAGCATGAACTTCATTCGATATATGAAGTTGATGAAGTGCGTCAACACTTTGCGGCTTTGTGCGAATTGTATTTTAAGTATTCGTCCGCAGAGGTTGTTTTGCGCCTTCAAGAATCTATTTCAGAAGCTGACAGCAAACGATTTCGAAATGATTTAGATCGATTAAAAAAAAATGTGCCCATACAATATATAGTAGGCAAGATTGCTTTTGCCGGTGTTCAACTGCATGTAAACCACAAGGTGCTTATTCCACGTCCTGAAACCGAAGAGTTGGTTCATTTTATTTTAACAACTTTGGCCAAAAATGATTCACTTCGGGTACTGGATATTTGTACTGGAAGCGGATGTATTGCATTGGCTTTGAAAAAAGCCCGTCCAAATTGGCGTATTTCGGCTTGGGATTTTGATGAAGATGCTCTGTGTGTTGCCCAACAAAACGCAAATGACAACAAACTCTTGGTGGATTTTCAAAAATGGGATGTGTTTTCGAAAAACCTACCGAAAAAAAAGTGGGACATCATTGTTTCAAACCCACCTTATGTTCCTGAAGTCTTAAAAAAAACCACACAGCCTCACGTCATTGAGCATGAGCCACTCCATGCCATTTTTGTACCTGACGAAAACCCACTTTATTTTTATGAGCGTATTAGTCAATACGCCGTTCAACAGCTTACCCAGCAAGGTAATTTGTTTTTTGAAGGACATGCACCCTTTATGGATTCGGTAAAAAATATTTTACAACATACAGGTTTTTCCGATATTGTACTTCGAAACGATTTTAGAACTAATCCAAGATTTATACACGCTTGCAAACCATGACAATAGCCGAACAAATTAGTGCCCTCAGAAAAGAACTTCACGAGCATAATAGGAGGTACTATGTTGAGGATGATCCTGTTATTTCGGATCATCTTTTTGATCAAAAGTTAGCTGCTTTAAAAGCTTTAGAGGAGGCGAATCCCTCTTTTTTTGATCCTAATTCGCCTACGCAACGCGTAGGTGGTGCGGTGACCAAAAACTTTACAACTGTGATGCATGCGTATCGTATGTATTCTTTGGATAATTCATATAACAAACAAGATTTGTTAGACTGGGAGACACGGATGTGTAAAATACTAGGTGTTGATGTGTTGGACTATACATGTGAATTAAAATACGACGGTGCATCAATTAGTTTGACATATGTCAATGGCAATCTAACACAGGCAGTTACTCGTGGGGATGGAGTTCAAGGAGATGATGTCACAAATAATGTAAAAACCATCCATTCGGTTCCTTTGCAAATTTCATCAAGTGATCTTCCTGACACTTTTACCATACGCGGAGAAATCATATTGCCTTTAGCGGGGTTTAATGCGATGAATGCTGCACGAATCAAAGCAGGCGAAGAGCCTTATATGAATCCAAGAAATACGGCTTCTGGAAGTTTAAAACTTCAAGACAGTAATTTGGTTGCAGCTCGTCCGTTGGATTGTTTTTTGTATCAAATTGTGAGCGATCAATCCCTTTTTAAAACACAGTTAGACGCGTTAGAAGCCGCCACGCGTTGGGGTTTCTATGTGCCAAAGCACTACATACACGCCCCTAATATGGAAGCTGTTTTTTCGTATCTAGAAGAATGGGAAGAAAAACGAAGTTCTTTACCATATGAAATTGATGGTGTTGTTATCAAAGTGAACCAATTAAACTATCAAGAAGAACTGGGTTATACGTCCAAGTCGCCGCGTTGGGCAATGGCTTATAAATTTAAAGCAGAAGCGGTAGAAACACAGCTAGAAGATGTTGTTTATCAGGTTGGAAGAACAGGTGCCATTACCCCTGTTGCCCAGCTCACACCAGTATTGTTAGGGGGTACAATAGTAAAACGCGCATCGCTGCATAATGCAGATTTTATTGCTGGGCTTGATTTACATTTTTCTGATACAGTATCTGTAGAAAAAGGAGGTGAGATTATTCCAAAAATCACAGCTGTCAACACAAATAAGAGACAGCAAAACAGCATACCTGTTCGTTATGTAACCAACTGTCCAGAATGCAATACTCCTTTGGAACGCAATAAAGACGAAGCACAACATTATTGTCCAAACGCCCATGGATGCATGCCACAACGCGTAGGTCGGGTGGCGCATTTTATTTCGCGAAAGGCTATGGATATTGACGGTCTTGGAGCTGAAACCATTCAGCTGATGACACAAAACAATTTACTCTTTTCTTATGCTGATTTATACAACATTACAGCAGCAGATTTGATTCCACTAGAGCGCCTTGCTGAAAAGTCGGCGCAAAATATTGTAAAAGCAATTGCCGCATCTACAGCGGTTCCCTTTGCCAGAGTATTGTTTGCTTTGGGTATTCGTTATGTTGGGCAAACGGTTGCCAAAAAGTTAGCGCAACACTTTGGGTCTATAGACGCATTGGCAAATGCTTCAATAGAGGAATTGGAAACGGTAGATGAAATTGGAGTACGTATTGCCGAGAGCGTACGTGGTTTTTTTGCCTTAGCTGAAAACCGTCAAATTATAGAGCAATTGCGTACTGCTGGCGTACAATTAGAGCAAGATAAAAATGAAAGCCCCGTTTCTAATGCTTTAGCTGATTTGCGTTTTGTTGTATCGGGTGTTTTCACGAATTTTTCTCGAGATGAATTAAAGGCTCTCATAGAGCAACATGGTGGAAAAATAGGCGCCTCAATTTCTTCTAAAACGTCCTACTTGGTAGCAGGTGACAATATGGGACCTTCCAAAAAGACCAAAGCAACAACTTTAGGTATTCCAATTATTTCAGAACAGGAGTTGGTTATGATGTTAAATGCTTAATTGTTGTATTTATAACATTGCGTTAATTTTTTATAATTTAATACACCTTAAAACTTTTAGGTCCTTTTAAAATACTATTTTTACAGACCTATGAAATTATTTGCTAAACGTTCTGTTTCACAACAGCTTAATGCAATTAAAAATCGCACGGCTATTAGGCCGAAGACGATTCAACGTTTGGTATTTATCCACGATACAGACTTAAACATTACAGAGGCTCAATTTGACGATATGTGCCGTTTTTTTTCATCTGAATTAAGTGCTGTAGAACGTATTCAATACAACATAAATAAAAAGATGTTAGAGGGAGTTGCGACGCCACATTTGCATCCTCAAAGTTTAGATTGGCGCGGACGTCTTATATCTGACGATTTGCGTTACTCCATAACACAACAATACGACTTGGTTGTTCATTTTGTGGACCAAATTACGTTACCACTGATTTCGTTTTCTGCGCAACTTCATGCATCATTCCGTATTGGCCCATCTTCTTTAGACAACAGATTGAACGATTTGGTGCTTCCACCAACAAGAGATTTCGGCGAGTTTTTGTCTAATGTGAAACTATATTTTAATAAAATTCATCCAAATGAGCGTACTTAAAGGTGCATCAACGGGGGTTGCAGTAATCACACCATTCACCGATTCGGGTGATGTTGATTTTGATGCGTTAACGCGTATCATTCATTTTTTAATTGATCAAGGGGTCGATTTTTTAGTGGCTTTGGGAACTACAGGCGAATCTGTAACACTTACCACTGGCGAAAAAAATGCGGTGTTTTCTACATTCGTAAAACAAGTCAACGGACGCGTTCCCTTGTTGATGGGGCTAGGAGGTAACAATACAGCTGCTCTTGTGCAAGAATTCAAACATGTGGATGTTACAGGATTTGACGCCATTTTATCTGTTACTCCTTACTACAACCGCCCATCACAAGAAGGCCTTTACCAGCATTATATGGCACTAGATGCGGTTACGCCTTTGCCTTTGATTTTGTATAACGTTCCTGGCAGAACAGGTGTTAATATGACTGCAGAAACCACACTCAGGATTGCTAAAGATGCGCAGCACATAGTCGGCGTAAAAGATGCGAGTGGTGATTTAAAACAAGGGGAGGAAATTATTGGCAATGCACCGAAAAACTTTTTAGTATTCTCTGGCGATGACGAAACGGCTATTCCACTTACCTTATTGGGTGGCGCAGGTGTGATTTCGGTTGCAGCAGGTGGATTTCCAAAAACCTTTATAGCTGGTATTCGGGCTGCAATTGCAAAAAATACAGAAAAGGCAAATCAAATTACAGGTCAACTTTTACCTGTTATTGATTTGTTATTTAAAGAGGGTAATCCAACTGGGATTAAAGCGGTTTCATCGCTCAAAAATTTATCTAATGATGTTGTTCGACTTCCACTAGTTAAGGCATCGAAAGACTTGACGGCTGCATTACGTCCTTTTGTGGAGCAATTAGATTAAACACCACGCCCACACGCATCCCTAAAGTATTGTGACCTGAGTTTGGAAACGCAAGATTTGCATTAGATTCATGTCGTATCACTAAAAGGTTGCTGAGCCAGGTGTTTTTAGTCAATTTAAACTTTACTCCCATTCCAAAATTGTCTGAAAATGCAAACCCGCTAGCAAGGCGTTCTGTCTGCTGTGATGTCCACATGGGGCCAATAGCTGCATAGCCAAAGAGCTGTGTTTTTGGGTTCAGGAAGTGTGTGATTTCAACACCCGCGTGCAATACAACTTGGTGAATGGATTTGTGTTGTAACATTTCTTGATGAAACGAATCTGGAAAATAATCAAAATACGTTGTTGAGGTAAACCACTTATTAATAAGCTTATGTTGGGCATGGTAATAGCCTCCTTCTGCCATAAAATGGATGTCCACCTTTTTGTACGCATATTTTTTCAACGACAATTGACCTAAAATATGTCCTTGAGTAAATTCATAGTCAGGAAGGTTAAAAGGGGCTATTTGCTGTGTGCTATACCCAAAATGAAGCCCCCATGGCTTCAACTTCTCCTCATTTTGAGCTGATATTTTTGTTAAAATCAAGCATAAAAAAAAGATAAAATAGATACGCATAGAAGTTGCAGGTATGTTATTGGTTTTCGTTAAGTTTGTGGGTATGAAAGTACCAAATTATTTACTTATCGCAATATTGGTTTTGATTGTTGGATGTAGCGATTTTCAAAAGGCTTTAAAAAGCGACGAAGTCAAATTAAAAAATGACTTAGCCCTTGAACTATACGAGCAAGGGAAATATCGAAAAGCGGCACAACTTTTTGTGCAACTTAAAGAAGTTTATAGAGGTAAACCACAAGCGGAGCGCATCGTGTTTTTTTATGCCAATTCATTGCTAAATACACGCAACTATATATTGGCTGCCTACGAGTTTGAAACTTTTGTTAAAGCATATCCAAAAAGCCAAAAGACAGACGAGGCGTATTTTATGATGGCGTATGCACATTATAAAACCTCACCAAAGTTTAGCCTAGACCAAACTGATACGTACGAAGCTCTTGATAAAATACAAGAGTTTATAAACCGATATCCTGCAAGTGAACGCATGGTAGAAGCCAATGCAATGGCAAAAGAACTAAGAGAAAAAACAGAGAAAAAAGGTTTTGAAACCGCAAAGCAGTACAACACAATTCGCGATTATAAAGCTTCATTAAAGGCACTCGATAATTTTATTGCGGATAATCCAGGCACTTCATATCGCGAAGGAGCGCTTTTTGTGCAGTTTTCTGCCGCGACTACATTGGCTATCAACAGTGTTCCATATAAAAAGCAAAATCGGCTTGATGATGCCAAATCTAAATTTGAAAACTTTAAACGCTTATATCCCAATTCCGATCATATGCCAGACGCATTGAAAATGATGAAAGATATTGAGAAAGAAATCCTTACTTTTGCATCCAATTAATTTCAACTCATGGATTTAAAACGCACACAGGCTTCAGAAACCACAAAAACATACGATCGTAACGCATTAGATGATAGCACAGGTAACATCTATGAAACCATATCTATTTTATCTAAACGCGCTGTGCAAATCAATGAAGACATTAAGACTGAATTGTTTGAAAAGCTTGAAGAGTTTGCAACTCCGACAGAAAGTTTAGAGGAGATTTTCGAAAATAAAGAACAAATCGAAGTTTCAAAATTCTACGAAAAACTTCCCAAGCCACACGCTATTGCTATTGAACAATGGCTACAGGATAAAATTTATTACCGTCACACCGATTCCGACACAGAAGCATAGCCATGTCGGTTTTGCACGACAAGCACATCCTACTAGGGATTTCGGGGAGTATAGCCGCGTATAAAACGCCACTTATTGTCCGATTACTTGTCAAAGCGGGTGCTGCTGTTCAGGTTGTAATGACTGAAAGCGCAAAGACTTTTGTAACGCCATTAACCCTCTCAACAGTATCCAACAGAGAGGTGCTTAGTTCTTTTATAAACGAAGAAAATGAAAACGCGGTTTGGAATAACCACGTTGATTTAGGGCTTTGGGCCGATGCCATGCTTATAGCACCGGCTTCCGCTAATACACTTTCTAAAATGTCACAAGCTAACGCTGATAATTTACTTATTGCTACGTATTTGTCGGCAAAATGCCCTGTTTTTTTTGCGCCAGCGATGGATTTGGATATGCATAAACATCCTGCAAATAAATCCAACATCGAAAAGCTTATTGATAACGGAAATATCTTGATACCGGCAACCTCAGGCGCACTTGCAAGTGGCTTAGAAGGTGAGGGAAGAATGGAGGAGCCTGAACAAATAATTGCTGCGCTGGAAACTTACTTTTTGGAAAAATCCCCATTTTTCGAAAAAAAAATAGTGATAACTGCTGGTCCTACATACGAACCCATAGATCCAGTACGTTTTATAGGTAATCATTCTTCTGGGAAAATGGGTTATGCTTTAGCAAATTGTGCCGCTCAATTAGGTGCCAATGTAACACTTATTAGTGGTCCAACGGCTGGAAATAAAACACATCCTAATGTTGATGTTTTAGGGGTTACTACTGCAGAAGAAATGCTCAAGGCATGTATTGATATGTATGATGGAGCGGATGCTGTAATCATGTCTGCAGCTGTTGCTGATTTTAAACCATCTACTAAAGCGAATCAAAAGTTAAAAAAACGAGATGGCCTAGATGTGATTTCTCTTACTCCCACAACAGATATTCTTGCACACTTAGGCAAAAAGAAAAAACATCAAGTTTTGATTGGATTTGCGTTGGAGTCTGAAAATGCCATGGCTCACGCTCAAGATAAGATGATTCGTAAAAATCTAGATGCCATTGTTGTAAATTCACTTACCGATACGGGTGCAGGTTTTGGACATGATACCAATAAAATTACATTTTTACAGCGCGATAAAGCCCCAGTGAATTACTCATTAAAATCGAAAGAGGAGGTTGCCAAAGATGTGCTGTTTCACCTAAAAAATATATTTGATGCGCAATAATATCATTCTTCTTGTTTTAGGTTTTCATGCGATGGTTTTGTCTCAATCTGTTCAGGTGGATTTGACTGTGAACACAGAACTAGTTAATCAAACGAATATTACCCCGATTCAAACGTTGGAAAAATCGCTGCGGGACTTTTTAAATAACACGAAATGGACGTCTGAAACGACAAATAAAAATGCAACGGTTTCTGTTTCTATGTTGCTTACCATTTCTAGTGTAAACGACAATTCGTATGGCGGAACTTTGCAGGTGCAATCTGGAAGATTGGTTTATGGTAGTAGCTACACCTCACCCTTGGTTACTTTTTTAGATGACAACTTTGGTTTCACTTACCAAGAATTCCAGCCGTTCTACTTTGATGTTAATCGGTATAATAACAATATTATTTCCGTGTTTTCATACTACATTTACCTGGCTCTTGGAATGGAGTTAGATAGTTTTTCGCCCCTTGGCGGAACAACTTATTTTGAGCGAGCTCGCACCATCGCCAATGCAGCTCAGGCAAGCAATGCGCAAGGGTGGGCGGTTACTCAAAATCGGAATGGTCGTTATGAACTTATAGATCAAATTATTTCACCTGCTTTCAACGATTTTAGAAACGTAATTTATGCCTATCACAGGGAAGGTTTAGACCTAATGGTTTCAGCTCCTGGTGAGGCTAAAGAACGCATTAAAGAGGAGCTATTAAGTTTGCAAAACCTTATGCGTCGTCAGCCTAATGAATACTTATTGCGTGCTTTTTTTGATGCTAAAGGGGAAGAAATAGGGCAATTGTTTAGTGATGGACCTGAAGTGGAAACCGAGTCTTTATTGCGTTTTTTAAATCGATTTGCTTCTAGCAACGCATCTTATTGGGCGATGATTGCTCGTTGATAACTTCGTGTTTTCAAATGATTTAAACATACTATATTTGGGTTAACGAGATTTTATAACTGTGCTCACTTCATTAGTCATTAAAAACTTTTCTTTGATAGAAGATCTTGAGGTCTCTTTTGCCTCTGGGTTATGTATTTTAACCGGTGAGACAGGTTCGGGAAAGTCTATTCTTTTGGAGGCGTTGTCGCTTATTTTGGGACAACGTGCTGATTTGACCACCATTCGTAAAAACACAACGAAATGTGTTGTAGAAGCTACTTTTGATATTTCTGATCACAATCTAAGCGAGTTGTTTAAAATCTTAGATTTGGACGAAGAGCCACATACCATTATACGTCGTGAATTAAGCACAAATGGCAAGTCCAGAGCTTTTATAAATGATACCCCCGTAACTTTGGAGACGCTTAGATCACTTGGAACGTCTTTGGTAGATATTCATACGCAAAGGCAAACCATTCAACTTACAGATCCTGCGTTTTATCTTAAACTTATTGATGCTTTTACAAACGACAATGTTTTGTTAGGTGCTTATAAAGCGCAATACACAATATGGAAAAAATGTACGAAAGCGCTTTCTGATCTTCAAGAACGTCAGCAGCAATCTGCCGAAACCTTAGATTATCATAAATATTTATTACAAGAACTTGATCAGGTTTCCATAAGCGTCGGGTGTATTGAAGCACTCGAAGAAGAAGTTGCTGTACTTAAAAATGCGAATGATTTGCGTGCTACACTTTCCGAGGCTGTACGCATGGGCACAAGTGAACACATTGGGGCTCAAGATCAACTAAATTCACTTTCGCAACTTGTATCAAAAATCGCCCCTTTTGGAGCTGCATACGCCTCGCTACATGAGCGGTTATTGAGTGTTGGTATTGAATTTTCCGATATTTTACAGGAAGCCGAACTCTTGGGTGAAGCAATTTCTGACGACCCAGAGCGATACCAAGAAGTGGAAGCGCATCTAAGTGCATTGCATCATTTGTGTCAAAAACATAAGGTGCAAAACGCTGAAGGATTGATTGAAAAACGAGAAGAATTACGTCAATTGTGTGATGATGTAGAACAGTTAGACGAACAAATTGCAGCTTGTAAACTAACGGTTGAAAAGGCTACCACAGAACTTCACGATATAGCTCAAAAACTTCGCAAGCAGCGTGAAAAAGCATGCAGCCCACTAGCCAATGAATTGGTTTCGCGCTGCCGAGATTTAGGAATGCAACACGTGCGTTTTTCCATTAAGCTTAAAGCGTTATCATTGCCCCAATCTAACGGCACCGAGGAGGCAGAATTGTTGTTTTCTGCGAACAAAGGAATCGATTTTGCATCTATTGGAAAGGTTGCCTCAGGAGGTGAGTTGTCGCGTATTATGTTGGTGATTAAATCTATTATGGCTGAAAAAACACAACTTCCTACATTGATTTTAGATGAAATTGACACTGGGGTTTCTGGCGAAATGGCGAATGCTATGGGAAAACGGATGCATGAAATGAGTCGCCATATGCAAGTGATTTCGATTACGCACTTACCTCAAATTGCAGCCCTGGCAGACGCACACTACAAAGTATATAAAGAGGTAGTTGGAGAAACCACACAAACTTTTTTAACCCCCTTGGATGAAAATGCTAGAATTGCAGAACTGGCAGAAATGCTGGGAGGTAAAAACATTAAAGAATCAGCCTTGCGTCATGCGCAAGAGTTGCGAAACGTTTAATTATAATTTATAAAGATGAGTTACGGATTACTAAAAGGAAAAAGAGGAATTATTTTTGGTGCATTGGACGAAAATTCAATTGCCTGGAAAACCGCAGAGCGTGTTCATGAAGAGGGTGGTTCATTTGTGCTTACAAATGCACCTATTGCCATGCGTATGGGAACCATAAACCAACTTGCTGAAAAAACAGGTGCTGCTATCATTCCAGCAGATGCCACTTCGTTGGAAGATTTAGAAAAATTAGTTTCCGAATCGGTTGAGGTGTTGGGTGGTAAACTCGATTTTGTGTTACATTCTATTGGGATGTCCGTAAATGTAAGAAAAGGGCGTTCCTATACGGATCAGAAATACGATTGGACCGCAAAGGGCTGGGATGTGTCTGCAGGTTCTTTTCATAAGGTGATGCAAGTGCTTTATAAGCAAGATGTCATGAATGAATGGGGAAGTATCGTTGCGTTGTCTTATATGGCGGCACAACGAGTTTTTCCAGACTATAATGACATGGCTGACAACAAAGCTTTCTTGGAATCTATCGCGCGCAGTTTTGGGTATTTCTTTGGTAGAGATAAAAAAGTTCGCGTAAATACCATTTCACAATCGCCTACGCCTACCACGGCAGGTAAGGGTATTAAAGGCTTTGATGGCTTTATTTCTTATGCCGAAAAAATGTCACCACTAGGAAACGCGTCAGCACTTGATTGCGCCAATTATACACTTTCGTTATTTTCAGATTTAACACGGAAAGTTACCTTACAGAATTTGTTCCACGACGGTGGGTTTTCCAATATGGGAGTCAGCGATGCAGTCATGCAAGCGTTTGAGGAACAACAAAATACATAGGTATGCCCCAACGGCAGCGAACATCAAAGAGAAAATTTTTAGGCTCAAAACAAGGAGTATTGTTTTTGGTGTTTGCTGCTGTTATTTGGACATTAAGTGCGCTTTCAGAAAACTATACAACCACGGTTCCTGTCCAATTTAAATTGCAGGCAGATTCAAATAATTTTGTGGTGTCAGCACCGCGGATAGAAGTGCCCGCCCGTGTTACCAGCTCAGGTTTTTCGGTTTTGTATCGTAGAATATTTCCCCGTAAGGTTCTGTTATTCGTTAGTGAATTGCCTATAAAAGATATTCAAAAACCTACTATTGAAACAGATTTTTTATTGAATAAATACAATGAGGTTTATGGCAGCTCAAGTCAAATCAGCCGCTTTGTTCCCAACGCTATTTTAGTGCCGATAACGCAAGCTATACAGAAAACATTTACACCAACACTTTCGGCTTTACCCCAATTTGAAGAAGGATATCAGCTTATTTCGCCATTGTCATTTAGCGTAGATACGATAACTGCTTTTGGCAGCAAAGCGATTTTGGAAAAATTAGACAAAGCGATATTTGAATTAACTTCAGAAAAACCCATAAGAGAAGATTTTTCTATGGTGGCTACTTTGGTAGATTCAATTGCTCAATCAGCCAATTGGGATACTACAAGTGTGGTGGTGAGCGGAAATGTGGATAGATACTCTGATGTTTCTATGTTATTACCCGTACATCTTATAGATGCGCCAGAAGACATGAATGTTACCCTTTCTCCAAAGTCGGTTGAAATTAAATTCGCCGCACCTTTGAGTTCGCTACGCTCTATTGATGAATCAGCAATAAGGTCAAACGCCTTTTTTGAGAAAACACCCTCGGGGCAACTTTCTGTTCGTATTACTGGTTTGCCCACTGGTGCTAAAAAACAATCCATCGAACCACCAACAGTATCCTATTTTATTATAGAATGAAACATTATGCGCTTACTGGTGGCATTGGTAGTGGTAAATCCACCATTCTTAGGTTGTTTAAAGAAATGGGCGTACCTACTTTTTCCGCTGATGATTCCGCAAAATATGCGATGCAACATAACCCTGAAGTAAAGAGAAAAGTCAAATCCCTTTTCGGAGATGCAGCCTACAAAGACGATATACTAGATAGAAAACGCATTGCAGAGCAGGTTTTTAATGATAAAAATAAATTAGATGCATTAAATGGTGTTGTACACCCTGCTGCAACAGCGGCATATGTTAAATGGCAAAAGCTACAAAATGCGCCTTATACCGTTTACGAATTTCCTATTGTTTTTGAATTAAATGCACAGAATCGATTTGATGGAGTCATTTTAGTGACTGCACCAGAAAAAGAGCGCATAAAACGTGTAAAAAACAGAGACCATGTACCAGAAGAAGCTGTTCGAGCTCGTATGTTACACCAATGGACTGACGAACAAAAAATGGTGCTTGCTGATTTTGTGATTGAAAATGTAGATCTTAGCAGTACAACATCTCAAGTCGAATCCTTACATGACAAGTTGCTAAAACACTCAAATTGATGAGAAAGAATCTTTTTACAGTATTGGTTGTTTTTATGTGCCTATCTCTTTTGGGAATTATCATAGTACAAACATTTTGGATTCAAACCAACCTTAACAATCGTGATCGTCAGTTTTCGTTGAGTGTTAATAATGCGCTGGCTTCTGTTTCCGAACAAATAAAAGAGCGTGAACTGCGTGATTATATTGCAGCTACTCAAAAATTAATGGACAGTATTGGCTCTCCCAAAGAATCACAGTTGACAGAAGTTTTTCAATATATTGATCGCACAACTGAAGAAAATAAGACCTTGTTGGTTTCGAGTGGGATCATTGAAGACACTTATGAAATTTTCCCAAATTTATACGATCCCACTTCATCCGATTCTACACCCATTTTAGATTATCGAAGTATCAAGGCAACTACAGTTCTGGAAGAGGATGTAGAAGGGACTATTAACCGTATGTCATCAGCAGAAAGAATACAGCGAATTGAGCGGTTGTCGTCTATGGATAAGGCCAAATACGAGAGTATTTTTATGGATATTGCGGCCAATAAATCAATCGAAAAGCGTGTTAGTACTTTTGAATTAGAACTTTTATTAGGTCAGGAATTATTGCTTCGTGACATTGACGCAAGCTTTGAGTTTCGAGTTTTTGAAGGGAATCGCATGTCTGGTCTTGGCACGGATTTATTCCTACAAAATATTAATAACACGACTTACAAAACGCCTCTTTTTGTTGACATCAATGGGGATAGTAGTTATGAGTTGCGATTAATCTTCCCTGATAAGAGCGCTTTTTTACGGTCATCTGTTTTAAACTCTATTGCACTCTCTGTTTTTTTTACCTTGATTTTAATTGGTGTGTTTACAGTCACATTGTTACAAGCCTTTAAGCAAAAGAAAATTTCAGAAATAAAATCAGATTTTATCAATAATATGACACACGAGTTCAAAACACCTATTGCAACCATTCAGCTTGCGTTAGATGCTCTTGCTACCCCTGTCATTGCCAAAAAGCCAGACAAGGTTACACAATATCTGGGGCTTATTCGAGATGAGAGTAGGCGTATGAATACACAGGTGGAGAACGTATTGCAAATTTCCAGATTAGACAGAAAAGAATTAGAGCTTACTACTTCCGAAATAGACCCACACAGACCTATTAAAACAGCTATCGAACATGTTCGTTTACTTATTGATCAAAATGAGGGAACACTTCGTATGTCTTTCGATCCAATGCAGGTTAAACTTAATATGTCCGAATCTCACATGACCAATGTTTGGGTAAACCTTCTTGAAAACGCCATTAAATATTCTAAAGATCGAGTAGAAATTGATGTTACTACATCAATTTCTGAAGATGCATTTGTTGTTCAAATAGAAGATCAAGGAATTGGGATGAGCAATAGTGTAAGAAAGAGAGTATTTGATCGTTTTTATAGAGAAGAATCTGGGAATATTCACAACGTAAAAGGTCACGGCTTGGGGTTGTCTTACGTCAAACGTATTGTAGAGCTGCATAATGGCACGATTTCTGTTAGTAGTCAACTCAAAAAAGGAAGTGCCTTTACGGTGCGTTTTCCATTAAAACACGCTTTATGATAGCTGAAAAGAAAAGAGTTCTTTTAGTTGAAGACGACCAAAATTTTGGGACTATACTTCGTGATTTTTTAGAACTTCATGACTACGATGTTGTTTTGGCAAGAAATGGGGTAGAGGGTAATGAAAAGTTTAATAAAAATGAATTCTCCATTTGTTTACTTGATGTCATGATGCCCTATAAAGATGGCTTTACCTTAGCAAAAGAAATTCGCAAAACAGGCAGCACAGTTCCCATTATATTCCTTACCGCCAAATCCATGAAAGATGATGTAGTTAAAGGCTATAATTTGGGCGCAGACGATTACCTGACAAAACCGTTCGACTCTGATGTATTGCTCCTAAAAATGAAAGCTATGTTTCAACGAATGGAACAAAATGCTGTTAACCTTGATAAGGCAAAACATCTTTTTACAATTGGTAAATTCGAGTTTAACGCCAAACTACGCCAACTTTCATTTGATGCCTCACCACCTGTAAAATTATCCCCAAAGGAGGGGTCGTTATTGCAGCTGTTAGCATTATATCAAAATGATTTGATGCCAAGGGAATTAGCACTCAAGAAAATTTGGAAAGACGATACATACTTTACTTCACGCTCCATGGATGTTTATATAGCCAAACTTCGTAAGCATCTTAAAGCAGACCCATCCATTGTGATTAGCAATATCCATGGCGAAGGGTTTCGAATGTCGGTTTCATCTTAGTTGGCTCTCGGATGATAGCGTGTTATAGCCTCTTTTAAATGCCTTTGACTCATGTGTATATAGCGCTCTGTAGTGGTAATACTTGCATGTCCCATCATATGTTGTACTAGCTGAATATCCGCACCATTTTCGACCAAATGAGTGGCAAATGAATGTCGCAAGGTGTGTGGGCTAATGTTCTTATTTATATTGGCGCTTAGAGCGGCTTTTTTTACAATGGTAAACACCATATTACGCGTGAGTTCTTTTCCTCTATTATTTAAAAACACTCGATCCTCAAACCCTTTGACTGCTTTTTTTGTTACGCTCTTTATGATAAAATCAGTAATTAGGTTAGATGTGTTCTCTGCTATAGGTACCCAGCGCAGTTTATCGCCTTTACCATGAATACGAATCAATCCTTTTTCAAAGAATAAATCTGACTTGTTGAGTTTAATAAGTTCACTTACACGAAGTCCGCAACTGTAAAGTAATTCCAACATGCATCGGTTTCTAAATGCATGTTTTATGCTGCTGTCAATTCCAGCAATAAGGGAATCTACCTCGTTTACTGATAAGGTGTCTGGGTATGTTTTTCGAATTTTTGGTAATTCTAAGAGGTAAGTGGGGTTGTCCTTTCGATATCCTTCTAACTGTATATATCCAAAGAACCCTTTAATTCCAGAAATAATTCTAGACTGTGTTGAAGGTTGCACTTCTTTGGAAAGTTGAAATACAAAGTCTTTGAGTGTGTCTGCATCTAGCTCAATGGGTGTGGTTTTGGCGTGTAACTTTTCGCAGTAGCTTGCTAATCTATTTACATCGAACTGGTAACTTTCAATGGTGTTTTCCGATAATCCTTGCTCTAGGCGGAGGTGAAAAGAGTACTCTTCTATGGCTTTTTTCCATTGCATATCCAAAAATACATATTGATTCCCAAGAGTTTCTTAGTTTTGGATAAATTTTAATATGGAAATCACCATCATTAACGGACCAAATCTAAATTTGCTTGGAAAGCGTGAACCGGAAATTTACGGGTCACAGGGCTTTGAAGCCTATTTGGATTCACTTAAAAAGCAATTTCCAGCTTGTACGTTTCATTACCTACAGTCAAATATTGAGGGTGAACTCATAGACGCACTTCACAAATACGGTTTTTCTAGTGATGGTATTATTTTAAACGCTGGTGCGTATACCCACACTTCTGTTGGTATTGGCGATGCCATAAAAGCTATTGAAACACCAGTGATAGAAGTGCATATTTCAAATACTTTTGCGCGTGAAGATTTTCGACATACGTCCTATATAACACCCAACGCAACAGGACTTATTTTAGGATTAGGACTTGATGTTTATCGCTTGGCTGTAGAAAGTTTTCGTAATACATAAACAATCAAATGGGGCGGTGTTTATTTCCGCTCGTTAGGGTTTTGTGAATAAACCAATCCACGAGTTTATCGGGGAAATAATAGGCTAATAATTTAAAGAACAGTCGATTGCGATGTACAATATATCTTGTTTTCGGATGTTTTATTGTGAGGCATTTTAAAATAAGGTTGGAAATACGCGACACCGGTAAGGCTGATTTTTCAGCATTTTCAATCATTTTATCGGCCTTTTGTAGTACATCGAAGTAGTCAGTTTCAGCATATTGCTCCATACTGTTAAGGTTTTTTTGCCAAATATCTGTTTTGATAGGACCTGGTTCAATCGCAATAACTTGAATGCCATATCGTCGTAACTCTCTGCGATATATGTCGGTCATGCTTTCTAAAGCATGTTTTGAAATGGAATACGCTCCGTTAAATGGCGAATTGAATAGACCAGAAACAGAACTGATATTTATTATTCTTCCTGGGGAATATTCAAAATTAGCGGTAGCTCCGAGAAGTGGTAAAAAAAGGTTGGTGATTCGTCTAACGGCTTTTAGGTTGATGTCAAGTTGACGCTCAAAATCAACTTCCGAGAGGTGCTGCATGGGTCCAGGTACAGCAATACCCGCATTATTGATAAGCCCATCTAACGAACTACATTGCTCAAAAACCACTTTTGAAGCCTTTATTACCGCATCGTGGTTTTGTACATCAAAAATTAGTGGTGTAAATCTGTCTGGATATTTTTTGGCTAGTCTTTCGGCATCTTCCACTTTGCGGACACTCCCAAAAATATGATAGTCTTTTTTGTGTAGCACGTCTAGAGCATCGCGTCCAATCCCTGTGGATACGCCTGTAATCACAATATGTTTATTCATGTATCGCTTTTGATTCAGCCTGCAAAATAGCGATTAGTCATCAACAATTTGTTTTACATGATGTTCCATGTGCTCTAAATAGTCATTGATAAGAAAAAGTAAGTTTGTGTTTTTTTGGTTAGGCAATCTGGCTTGAAGTTGTAATGTTTTTTCTGTTTGTTGTTTGAGTACATGAATAATTTGTTTGTTTAACCCCACCCAAAGCATAGTAAGATCTTTTGGTTCGACGTGTTGATAGTCATTCGCTAAAACCAATTGGTCTTGTTCATAATCAACGACCTGATAAGGCTTTGTTTTGATGTGAATTTCTGTAAATCGTCTTAAATTATATCGTGCAGCGTCTATCAAATGTCCTAGAATTTCTTTTTTTGACCATTGCGTTGGTTTGGGTTTTGCAGCAAGTTTTTGTCGATGTGCTATTTTTAAATAAGCCTCTCCAATAGTTATCAGTTGATTGATACGAGAGATCGAGCTGTTCATGATTGTAGGTTTTGAGGGGTTAACTAAATCTAAAGATACGAAAAATAAAAAGCAGCCAATTGGCTGCTTTTCAAAAATCAAAATGATGTAATTTTATAAATGGATGACTTCGTCATACGCATCTGCAACGGCTTCCATCATGGCTTCACTCATGGTGGGGTGTGGGTGAACTGCCTTGAGTACTTCGTAACCTGTAGTCTCTAATTTACGACCAAGAACCGCTTCTGCAATCATGTCTGTAACTCCAGCACCAATCATGTGGCATCCAAGCCATTCGCCGTATTTGGCATCAAAAATAACTTTAATAAATCCATCTGTTGTACCACTCGCTTGCGCTTTTCCAGAAGCAGAAAAGGGAAATTTCCCTACTTTAATTTCATAGCCTTGTTCTTTGGCTTGTACTTCTGTAAGTCCAACGGACGCAATTTCTGGGCTACTGTACGTACAGCCAGGAATATTGCCGTAATCTAATGCCTCCACATGGTGACCAGCTATTTTTTCTACACATAAAATCCCTTCAGCAGATGCCACATGTGCCAATGCCTGTCCTGCTGTAACGTCTCCAATAGCGTAATAACCAGGGATGTTGGTTTGGTAAAAATCGTTTACCAAAATTTTGTCTCGATCTGTGGCTATACCTACTTCTTCAAGTCCGATATTTTCGATATTGGTCTTGATACCTACGGCAGAAAGTACCACATCGGCATTTATTTTTTCTTCGCCTTTTTTGGTTTTCACCGTAGCTGTGACTCCTTCTCCGGATGTATCAACAGCGGTAACTTCGGCATTTGTTAATACCTTAATGCCGGCTTTTTTAAACGAACGTTCCATTTGTTTAGAAATCTCTTCGTCTTCAACAGGGACAATACGCGACTGATACTCAATAATGGTAACTTCAGTGCCCATGGCGTTATAGAAATAGGCAAACTCTACTCCAATGGCTCCAGAACCTACGACAACAAGTTTTTCAGGTTGTTTTTCAAGGGTCATGGCTTTGCGGTATCCAATGACTTTTTCACCGTCTTGTGGTAAACTTGGAAGTTCGCGAGAACGAGCACCAGTAGCCACAATTATATGTTGGGCAGAAAGTTCTTGTTCACTACCGTCTTCGGCTTTGACATGTACTTTTTTTCCAGGAAGCAACGTGCCATATCCAGAAATTACATCAATTTTATTTTTCTTCATTAAGAATTGAACACCCTTACTCATCGTATCAGCCACCGAACGACTTCGGTTTACTACAGCATCAAAATCCTTATCGTATTCTTTTACGGTAAGTCCGTAATCCTCGGCGTGTTGAAGGTATTCAAAAACTTGTGCCGATTTTATTAATGCTTTGGTGGGAATACACCCCCAGTTGAGGCAAACGCCACCAAGGCTTTCTTTTTCAATAACGGCAGTTTTGAAACCTAATTGAGAAGCGCGAATAGCGGTAACGTAACCACCAGGTCCACTTCCCAAAATTATAATATCGTATTGGCTCATATGGTAAAGTTTGTGCAAAAATACGAAACGAAAGCCTATTTCAATTGGCTATTCAGCGATTTTCTCTTCTCCATCAAAATCAAGCGCAACAGAATTTACGCAATAGCGTAATCCTGTATTTGTGGGTCCGTCATTGAATACGTGACCCAAATGCCCATCGCAGCTGTTGCAAATAATTTCGGTTCTAGTCATACCAAGCGTGGTGTCTCGCTCATACCTTATTTTCCCTTCAATGGCGTTATCAAAACTGGGCCATCCACAATCGCTTCTGAACTTTGTTGCGCTTTTAAATAGGGGTTCCTTGCATGCCATACAATTGTAAACACCTGCTTCAAAATGAAGGTTATATTCTCCAGTGTGTGGGTATTCTGTGCCTTTTTCTCGTAAAATTCGAAAAGCCTCTGGGCTGAGTTTAGCTTTCCAATAGTCATCTGATTTTTTCATAGTTTTTGTTTTTTCCGATGTGTTTTTAATGGTCTTTTCGGGGTGCTGTCCACAAGCACTCAAAGTGTTTAGGATGCAAAGAATAAGAATGATTTGTAGTGTTTTCATGACTCTTGAATAAATGATTTGATGTGTTGCATGACCATATTATCTCTTAAGATTCTACGGTGTCCTAAGCCTTTTGTTTTTATCACTTTGGCATTCGGGTGATGTTTTGCAATGGTTTCTGAGCAATTTACATGTACGTCATAATCTTCTTCGTCGTGAATCAAAAGTGTAGGTGTTTGTATCTTTTGAGCAGCAACGAATGGAGAAAAATCATCTATGTTAACTTCGTATTTTTCTTCAAAATATGTGGTCATACGCTTTAACATTTTAGTACTTAAACCTACCGATGAAACAAAGCTATCAAAAATCGTACGCATATTGTCAGCTGCACCAATTGTAACTATTTTTTTTGCGCTACTTCCAATTTTACAATAATTAAAAATAGCCATAGCCCCAAAAGAATGCCCAATGAAATGATCAAAACCATTTTCGCCTTTATCCAAATGCGCAATTGTTTCAATCATTTGGATCATGTTCGTGAGTTTACCTTCCGATTTTCCGTGCGCTGGCGCATCATAAGTAACCACATGATACCCTTCTTTGTGCAGACATTCCGCAATGTAATACAACTGCATTCCTCTACCACTCCATCCGTGTGTCAATAACACTTTACCACCTGAATTTTCCCAGGTAAATAGCGCAACATTCCTATCTATGCTTTTTATGTATTCCATTTTTTGGATACAGTCTTTTAAGGCTTGTTGTTCTTTTAGTGGCACTTTAAATTTGAGTGGTTTTGAGAACACATAAGCTGCTGCTTTCATTGCCAAATAAGGTGAAATACGCTCTAAGTTTCTAAATATGAGGCGCAACCATGTGGGAACACTAAACCCTTGTTTGTGCTTATTTTTCTTTTTCATGTTAACAAAGGTAGTACTCTCGTTTTTTATATTTAAAACTATTTTGTTTATTTGAGCAAACAATCAGTATGCCATCACACAAAAAGGGAGATAAAAAACTGTTACGCGCTTGGGTCTCTTATGACTGGGCAAATTCAGTTTATTTTCTTGTTATTTCCTCTACCATTTTTCCTTTGTACTACGGATTTATATGTGGAGATCAAACGCATTTGGAGGTTTTTGGAATGCAAATAAAAAACACAGCCTTAATAAGTTATGTCACTGCTATGGCATTTGTTGTAATCGCTTTGTGGTCTCCTATTTTATCTGGAATTGCTGATTATATGGGCAATAAGAAGCGCTTTATGCAATTCTATTGTTATTTAGGTGCTGCATCTTGTGTTGGATTATATTGGTTTGAAATTCAAAACATTTATTGGGGTTTATTGTTTTATTTTTTGGCGTTGGTTGGCGCTTGGTCTAGTTTGGTTTTTTACAATTCATATTTGCCGGACATAGCCTTTCCCGAACAGCAAAATCGAATTAGTGCGCGTGGCTTTGCATTAGGTTATATAGGCAGTGTGTTGTTGCTTCTTGTAAACTTGTTTATGGTGCTCAAACCCGATGTGTTTGGCATTACAGGCGACACCAGTGAAGCTTCGTTAAAAGCCATGCGTTATTCGTTTGTTTCGGTTGGTGTTTGGTGGTTTGCGTTTAGCCATATTGCGTTTTACCATTTACCACGAGGCAATAAAGACAAAGTCTATACTAAAGACATTTTTTTTAACGGATATCGGGAGCTTAAGTCGGTTTGGAAAAGCTTGAAAAGCTTACATTTTTTAAAACGTTACTTAGGAGCTTTTTTTGTGTTTAGTATGGCATTGCAAACGGTTATGCTTGTTGCGGCGTATTTTGGTGAACAAGAAATTTCGTGGTCTGCGGAAGAAAAAACAACAGGGCTGATTGTTAGTATTTTACTCATTCAGATCATTGCCATTTTTGGGGCACTGATGTCTTCAAAATTTGCCAACCGTTGGGGTAATATTAAAACATTGATTTTACTTAACGCTATTTGGGTGATCCTTTGCGTCAGTGCATATTTTATTTATGAACCCATTGAATTTTATGTTGTGGCTGGTTTTGTTGGGCTTTGTATGGGGGGCATACAGTCTGTAGCGCGTTCTACATACTCGCAACTTATCCCAGAAACGCTTGATACCACTTCGTATTTTAGCTTTTATGATGTAGCCGAAAAAGTAGGAATTGTTATTGGTATGCTTATGTACGCTACTGTTGATCAGGTTACGGGAAGTATGCGCAATGCCATTTTATTTTTTGTGGTATTTTTCTTTGTGGGGGGCATACTGCTTATACGATTAGAGCGAGGCAATAAACAAGCGTTGTAACTACGTTTATTTTTTGGTTACACTCCCAGAGCCAATAATTTTCTTTTCTATATCAACGACAGATTTATTGACCTCAATATCTCCTGAGCCAATGATTTTGGCATCTAATTTTTGTTTCGCATGAAAACGTATATCACCAGAACCCACAACCTTTCCCTTACAGTTATTGGCAATAAGCTCATGACCCTCAATATCCCCTGATCCGTTTATAGTTGCCTCAAAAACATTCGTTTTACCTGTTATGGTAATATCACCAGAACCATTTATCATAGCTTTTACGTCTTCTGCTATAACATCTACATCCATATCGCCAGATCCATTTACCTGCAGCTTTATTTTGTCATCTTTTAAAGTTACGTTTCCTTTCACACCCCCAGAGCCATTGAGCGAAAGTTTGCTTATGTCTTGAACGGGAATGGTTACCAATATGTTTTTACCGTTTGATGGGCGTAGTTCAGTTCTGTCTTCACTTTTGATTTTTAGGGCATCTTTGGTTACATTTATTTCTATGTATTCAAGTAGATTTTCTTCCGCTTTTAATATAATTTTACCTTCTTTCCCTTCAACTAAAACAACGTCAATATTTCCGTTAACGCTAATTTCATCGTAAGGACTAACTTCTCTGTTTTCTGTAGCTACATTTCCATTTCCTTTAATTTTTTTACTCCATTGCGCGTGCATAGGTAAAGCGAAAAATAGAATAAGCGTGCCGATATAGATGTGTAATGATTTCATTGTATTTGTTTTGGGTTTATGCGTTTATAACGATTTTTGACACAGTTTGTTACAATGGCATAGGGTTTGAATAATTTGATGTGAATAAAAAATTGCCTTTATTGCGGTTGCTTTTAGGTTAAAGCAGACAAAATGGCACAGAATTAAATTATGTCTCGAACAAAGATTTTATCCCTAGAAAACCTGTTACCTCAAGATTTAGAAGATGAAGCGGACCTAATTCCACTCATGACTACTGACGACGAGGAAGCCATTCAAAAAGAACCCGTTCCAGAAGAATTACCGATACTTCCACTAAAAAACACTGTGTTGTTTCCAGGTGTCGTAATTCCTATAACGGCAAGTCGCGACAGGTCTATAAAACTTATTAAGGCCGTAAATAGCGGGAACAAACTGCTTGGCGTTGTTGCACAACAAAACGGCGAAACCAAATCACCATCACCAGAAGATTTATACCAAAAAGGAACTTTGGCAAAAGTACTACGTGTGCTTAAAATGCCAGATGGGAATACAACCATTATTTTGCAGGGTAAAAAAAGATTTGAGACACTGAGCTATTTATCCGAACACCCTTATTTGACTGCAAAGGTGGCAGGTTTGGAAGAGATTCATCCAGAAAATAGCGACCCTAATTTTTCTGCCATCATTGATTCCATACGGGACTTAGCCTTAAAAATTATTGCACAAAATCCAGAAATTCCTTCTGAGGCGTCTTTCGCTATAAAAAACATTCAGAGCAATGCGTTTTTAGTAAATTTTGTTTCGTCTAATATGGACATGAGTGTTGCCGAAAAACAAGAGATTTTGGAGCAAGACAGCCTTGAGCAACGTGCTTTAATGTGTTTAAAGCAGATGAATGTTGAATATCAAAAGCTATCGCTAAAAAATGATATTCAGACAAAAGTACGACACGATTTAGACCAACAACAACGCGAATATTTTTTGCATCAACAGATGAAAACCATTCAAGAAGAGTTGGGCGGAGTCTCGTATGACGAAGAGGTTCAAGAAATGCGTGATCGTGCCAAAACAAAAGCTTGGGACGCTAAGGTTGCGAGACACTTTAATAAGGAGTTGGCAAAACTTGAACGTATGAATCCGCAAGTGGCAGAATACTCGGTACAGCGAAATTATTTGGACTTGTATTTAGACCTTCCTTGGAATACATTTTCAGAAGATTATTTTGACTTAAATCGTGCGCAAAAAATCTTAGATCGGGACCATTTTGGTTTAGATAAAGTGAAGCAACGCATCATTGAACACTTGGCTGTTTTAAAGCTTCGCAACGACATGAAATCTCCCATTATCTGCTTGGTTGGTCCTCCTGGTGTTGGGAAAACTTCGCTTGGTAAATCCATCGCAGAGGCATTGGGTAGAAAATACGTGCGTATGTCTCTAGGAGGTATGCGTGATGAGGCTGAGATACGTGGACATCGCAAAACGTATATTGGCGCCATGCCAGGGCGTGTAGTGCAAAATATTAAAAAAGCAGCTACATCAAACCCTGTTTTTGTTCTTGATGAGCTTGATAAACTTACTGAAAGTCCCCATGGTGATCCATCTTCTGCTATGTTAGAAGTACTTGATCCGGAGCAGAATACCACGTTTTATGACAATTATTTAGAAACGGGTTACGACCTGTCCAAAGTCATGTTTATTGCTACGGCAAATTCGTTGTCAACCATACAGCCAGCACTTCTTGATCGTATGGAAATCATTGAAGTTTCAGGTTATACCTTAGAGGAAAAAGTACAAATAGGATTGCGCTATCTACTGCCAAAACAAACAACCGAACACGGACTAAAAAAATCAGCCGTAAAACTTCCAAAAGCGACTATGCAACAATTGGTTGCAGGCTACACTCGCGAGTCTGGCGTACGTGGATTGGACAAGCAAATAGCCAAAGTCGTACGTCACTACGCCATGCTAGAAGCAAAAGAAACACCACGTGATTCTAAGTTAGAAGTGGCAGAACTTGAATCCATTCTAGGACCTGCAAAATTGTTGCGTGACACCTACGAAAATAACAACGTAGCCGGAATTGTTATAGGATTGGCATGGACGCGTGTAGGCGGAGATATTTTATTTATTGAGTCGTCTTTGAGTAAAGGAAACGGTGCCTTGTCTATTACTGGGAATTTAGGAAAGGTGATGAAAGAATCCGCGACCATAGCTTTGCAATACATCAAGTCGCACGCCGATGATTTGGGTATTGAAAGTGACTTTTTCAGCCAACACAATTTTCATATTCATGTCCCAGAAGGAGCCACACCAAAAGATGGACCTAGTGCAGGAATTACGATGATAACCTCTTTGGTGTCGAGTATTTTACAACGAAAAGTAAAAAATCGTATTGCCATGACGGGTGAAATTACACTCCGAGGAAAAGTGTTACCTGTGGGTGGCATCAAAGAAAAGATTTTAGCCGCTAAACGTGCTAACATCAAAGAAATTATTTTAAGTGATAAAAATCAGGCGGATATTGCCGAGATACCAGAACGTTATTTAAAAGGATTAACCTTTCATTACGTATCCTCAATTGATGAGGTGTTGGCTATTGCAATAACGAAACAACGTATCTCAGGTACGAAAAAAGCGTAACTTTCGTTTTTAATACGAATGAGAAGGATTTTTGTTTCCTGTTTCTTGATTTTTTCTAATGCTATAATGGCGCAAATCGGTGGCGATGCTACCTATCGTTTTTTAGAGCTTTCTTCTTCGCCAAGACAATTGGCACTGGGAAATCCCATTACTTTACGGGATACGGATATTAGTACTACACTTGCTAATCCTGCCACAATTCGCGGTGAGCACGGTGGGCAACTGATGGTAAATTACGAGCCTTATTTTGATGGTATTCATCGCGGAACCGCGGCCTATGCACATACAATCAACCGAGCAAAAGCGTTGGTTTTTGATGTCAAATATATCCATTACGGTACGTTTGAAGGTGCCGATGAATTGGGGAATCCCACAGCAGATTTTAGCGGTAGCGAAGTAGCACTTGGTTTAGCATCTTCGCATTATTTTTTACGTCCAAACATACATGTTGGCGCACGAGTACGCTATGTGCTTTCTAATTTGGATACCTACACTTCTTCTGGCATCACGGGCGATATTGGCTTGTATTACAACCCTATTGGAAAACCGTTTCGGGTGGCGTTGGTTTATCAACATTTGGGGAAACAACTCACCGCTTATGAAGATGTTTTTGAGCCACTTCCTGCCAATCTAACGTTAGGGTTTTCGAGCGCGCTGGAGCATTTGCCGTTGCGGTGGCATGTGTCGTTACATCATCTAAATAAGTGGCCGCTACTTTTTGAAAACCCGGAAGATGGCACCACTGACCTGAGCGGAAATAGTACTCAGCAAAAATCGGGTTTGCTAAAAAAGGGATTGCGTCACGCTACTTTTGGTGTTGAAGTTTTTCCTGAGGGGGTATTTTCTATTCGTCTGGGGTATCATGCGCAGCGTGCTGCAGAATTACGTATTTTGGAAATGCGTAATTTTTCAGGACTTTCGTTTGGTGTGGGGATGCAGTTACGACGTTTGCGTTTTCAGCTAAGCCACGCTAGATATAACATAGCCGGAAACCGTACGTTTTTGGGGTTAACCTTAGAGCCAAGAAAATGAAAAAACCATTTGTAATTGCCATAGACGGCGCATCATCAACAGGGAAGAGTACCTTAGCTAAAGCATTGGCACAGGCATTGGATTTTGTATATGTAGATTCAGGTGCCATGTATCGCGGGGTAACATTATATGCCCAACAAAAACAGTGGCTCAGCTCAAAGCATTTTGATCAAGATACGCTGATTGCCAACCTTGACGATATTCAATTGACTTTTAAGAATAACAAACTAATGCTTAACGGTTCAGACGTAAGCGCAGCAATACGCAGTATGGTCGTTTCAAATGCGGTGAGCCAAGTAGCCGCGGTCTCTGCTGTGCGTTCGTTTTTGGTGGCGCAACAGCGTGCCATTGGCACACAGCACAATGTTGTGATGGATGGCCGTGATATTGGCACGGTGGTTTTTCCACATGCCGATGTAAAATTATTTTTGACTGCCGATGCTAATATTCGTGCGCAACGCCGTTACGACGAACTAAAAACCGTTGACCCAAGCGTTACGCTTGATGCTATTTTGGAAAACATTACCCAACGCGACCACTTAGATAGTACTCGTGCAGACTCACCGCTAGTACAAGCCACAGATGCTGTTGCTATTAACGCTTCTGATTTTGGGATTAGCGAACTACTAAGCCATGTATTGGAGTTGGTAAAAAAGCAGATGTAGATTTAGTCTAAAAGCGTTAGAACAGTTTGAAAAAGTAAGTTGTATTCCATGTCATATGTAGGAGTTGCACCCCTTTAATAGGGATTAATGGCTAAAAACTTCAATGGAACTCAACCTTCCACCGCCTCTTTTTTCGCTACCAGCCGCCACATAAATGGCGTTTTTATGCACAACTGCTGAAGTACCATGCCTTCCTACTTTCATGGGTGCCAACAACGTCCATTCGCCAGTTGCGACATGTAATTTTTGCGTTTGATTATGTGCGAGCTTTTGATTGCTTTCACCCCCGAAATAAATCAAATCATTATTGAGTTTCACAACAGATCCTGCCGCAGTGGGAACGGGTAGAGGGTTTTTCATGGTAAACCATTTCTGGAGCTCAAAATCGTAATAATCAACTTGCGGAATGGTAGCGCCAAAAAACGCCCCAAAGTTTTTGGGATAATGCACACTAGTGTTTCTTCCTCCAATGCAATAAAGTTTGTTGTTATGCACCACGGCACTAAAGTGATCGCGAATATGAGGCGCATCCGTTAAGGTTTCCCATGTATTTGTATTTGGATCAAAACAATCAAAATAATTGGTTGTACCACTTATATGACCTAATTTAATACCGCCTGCTAGGTAGATTTTATCATTATAAACAACAGCTCCTGCACCACCACGTTGCCTGTTTTTAGGAATCTCAGCGCCTTTTTCCCAAGTATCTGTTTTGGGGAAGTACATCCATACGTGTTCAAGAGGTTTTTCTTTGGGGTAACGCCCCGTCATTCCGCCTACTATATATATGGTCTCGTTGTAAACGACTGCTTGGAAATGATGTATTTCAATGGGCGATTTTCCTTTAACTTTCCATTTTTTGGTTTTGGGGTTAAACACATCAACGGGATGAATGCCACGTCCTCCAATCAGATAGAACTTCCCTTTAAATTCCACAAAAGCATTTTCATGGCGTCCGTTAGGCAATTCTTTTGTTTCAATGGTTTCCCATGTATATTCTTGGATTTGTGCCGTAACACCACCACAAAATAAAATAAAAACGACAGTTAAAATACACCCAAAAAAATATCGCATCCTCTAGAAATTACAATTGATTTAGGGTAAAAGTACTTAAGTTTTGCCTATATACATAAAAGCAGTACATTTGCGCACCTCTTGAGAAGCGCTTTAGAGTAATATCAAGAGAAAAACAAATATGAACCCTTCTGTAAAGCAGCGCTCTTACTCAGCTTAGCAGAATACAAATAAACGCAGCATGGCTGACGAAAACCAACCCCTAGAGGAAGTAACACAAGAAGTTCCTCCCACCCAAACCGCTACTGAAGATGTACAACCTGAGACAGTAGAAACGCCACAAGAACATACTACACCAACTGTTTCACCCGATGAATTTTTAGCCAATTTTGACTGGCAAAATTACGAAGAGGGCATTGAAGCTGTTGAAGATGGTAAGCTAAAAGAATTTGAAGAACTTGTAGCTGAAAATTTTGTTGATACGCAAGGATCTGATGTTGTTCAAGGAAAAGTAATCCACATGACAGATCGTGAAGCGATTATTGACATCAACGCCAAATCTGAAGGTGTTATTTCATTGAACGAATTTCGTTACAACCCAGACCTAAAAGTAGGCGATACGGTTGAAGTAATGATTGATACTCGCGAAGACAAAACAGGACAACTTATTTTATCGCATCGCAAGGCACGTACCATCATGGCTTGGGATCGCGTAAATGCAGCCCACGATACACAAGAAGTGGTAACTGGATTTGTAAAGTGTCGTACCAAAGGCGGTATGATTGTCGATGTATTTGGTATTGAGGCATTCTTGCCTGGTTCGCAAATTGATGTAAAACCAATTCGTGATTACGACCAGTATGTAAACAAAAACATGGAATTTAAGATTGTTAAAATCAACCATGAGTTTAAGAACATAGTGGTATCGCACAAAGCACTTATTGAAGCGGATATCGAAGAACAAAAGAAAGAAATTATTTCGCAGCTTGAAAAAGGTCAAGTTCTTGAAGGAACGGTTAAAAACATTACATCTTATGGAGTGTTTATCGACCTTGGAGGCGTAGATGGATTGGTACATATTACTGATCTTTCTTGGAACCGCATCAACCACCCAAGTGAAATTTTGGAAGTTGAGCAGCAGCTTAAAGTGGTAATCCTTGACTTTGATGATGATAAATCACGCATCCAATTAGGTGTAAAACAACTTACGCAGCATCCTTGGGAAGCTATCGGAGATACCATGAAAGAAGGCGACACAGTAAAAGGAAAAGTTACTGTTATTGCTGATTACGGTGCATTTGTTGAAGTTGCGCCAGGTGTTGAAGGACTTGTTCACGTTTCTGAAATGTCTTGGAGTACGCATTTGCGCTCTGCACAAGATTTTGTGAAAGTTGGCGATGAAGTTGAAACGATAATTCTTAACCTTGACCGTGAAGAACGTAAAATGTCTTTGGGAATCAAGCAATTAACACAAGATCCGTGGACCGACATTACCATCAAATATCCATTAGGATCTAAGCACTCAGGTGTTGTGCGAAACTACACCAACTTTGGCGTGTTTGTAGAACTTGAAGAAGGTATTGACGGACTGATTTATATTTCTGACCTTTCTTGGACAAAGAAAGTGAAGCATCCTTCTGAGGTTGTAACAGTTGGTCAAGAACTGGATGTTATTGTTCTCGAACTTGATGTAGACGTACGTAAACTTAGTCTTGGTCACAAACAAACAACGGACAACCCTTGGGAGAAATATGCGAAAGACTATGCTGAAGGTTCTGTTCACGAACTTGCATTGACTGAAATTGTTGACAAAGGTGCAACCATTGTTCTCAACGACGACATTACAGCTTTCGTTCCTGGACGTCACTTAGATAAACAAGATGGAACAAAACTTGTAACAGGCGAAACCGCTGAGTTTAAAGTCATTGAATTTAACAAAGACTTTAAGCGTGTTGTGATGTCGCATGCTGCCATTTATAAAGGTGTTGAAGCAGAAAATGTAAAAACAGCTAAACGTAAAATGTCAGACAACGCAGAAAAATCTACCCTTGGTGATTTGGACGCACTTGCAGCACTAAAGCGTAAGATGGATGGCGATGCCTAAATCGAAAAAAGTGTAAAACAAAAGGGGTGTTAAACGCCCCTTTTTTTATGCAATATTTTTGGCGATAAAATCGCCTACTTGTGAAGTGGTGTATTTGTTTTCTGGGAAAACTTCTGGTGTACAAACCCCTTGAGCTAGTGCCAAATCCACCGCTGCGGTAATGGCTTTTGCTTCTTTGTCCATGTCAAAATGTGTAAGCATCATGGCGGCAGATAGTATCATGGCAATTGGATTTGCAATACCTTTTCCTGCGCCTTGTGGAAACGAACCGTGAATAGGCTCAAAAAGCGCATGCGTTTCTCCTACAGATGCAGAAGGTAATAATCCAATAGAACCCCCAATGACACTTCCCTCGTCTGAAATAATATCACCAAACAGATTACTGGTCAAAAGCACATCAAACTGGCTTGGTGCCAAAATCATTTGCATGGCCGCATTATCAACAAACAAAAATCGAAGTTCAACATCGCTGTATTCCGATTTGTGCAATTCGGTAATCACTCTGCGCCACAACCTAGAAGATTCTAGTACATTAGCTTTGTCAATTAGCGTAAGTATATTTTTTCTTTTTCTAGCTGCAGCAAAAGCCAAATGCCCAATGCGTTCAATTTCTCCACGGCTATATTCACATAAGTCAGATGCGGTGTTTTGATCTTCAGATAATTTTTTTTCACCAAAATATATTCCACCTGTAAGCTCACGATACATCACAAAATCGGTACCTTTTACACGTTCTTCTTTTAGTGGCGATTGGTGCAATAAGGCATCAAAAGTTTTGACAGGACGGATATTGGTAAATAATCCAAGTGCCTTACGAATGGCAAGTAAACCTTGTTCTGGGCGTACTTTTGCAGTGGGATCGTTGTCGTATTTTGGGTCGCCAATAGCACCAAAAAGTACCGCATCACTTTCCAAACTAACTTTTAGGGTAGCTGCAGGAAGCGGTTCGCCTGTTTTGTCAATGGCTGTAGCGCCCATGTCTGCATACGTATATAGAAACTCATGTCCAAATTTATCTGCTACAGCATCTAAAACTTTTATGGCTTCTTGCACAATTTCAGGTCCAATCCCATCACCGGGAAGTACGGCAATATGTTTTTTCATATCCGGTTGTTCAATAGTTGTTACAAACGATTTTGTTCAAAAGCGATGATCGCTTCTTTTTGGCTTAATAGATAGTCAATATCATCGTAGCCGTTAATCATACACATTTTTTTATATGTATTGATTTCGAATGGAATGGCAATACCCGCTTCATCTATGCGAAATTGTTGCGCTTCTAAATCAACATTGGCTCGCACTGAAGAATTGTTGTCAATAGCAGCAAAAATAGCTTGTAATTCGTTTGGAGAAACCTGAATTGGAAGTATACCGTTGTTTAGTGCATTGCCTTTAAAAATATCAGCAAAAAAGCTAGATACCACCACTTTAAACCCATAATCTGCTAAAGCCCAAGCGGCATGCTCACGACTGGATCCACAGCCAAAATTATTTCCAGCAACTAAAATTGCCCCAGCATATGCGCTGTTGTTTAGTACAAAATCTTCTTTTGGTTGGTTGTCATTGGTGAAACGCCAATCGCGAAACAGATTTTCACCAAAACCTTTGCGGTCTGTAGCTTTTAAAAATCTAGCAGGGATGATTTGATCTGTATCTATGTTTTCTATAGTAAGTGGAACCATACCACTTTCTAAAATTTCAAATTTTTCCATTAGTGTTGGGTTACATCTACAATTTTTCCTGCAATGGCTGCTGCGGCTGCCGTCACAGGGCTTGCTAATAGCGTTCGTGCACCTTGCCCTTGTCGTCCTTCAAAATTTCTATTTGAGGTTGAAACGCAATAGGCTTCCGCGGGAATTTTATCGTCATTCATAGCTAAACAAGCAGAACAACCCGGTTGACGTAATACAAATCCCGCTTTTTCAAAAACACGGTCTAAGCCTTCTGCTACAATTTGTTTTGCTACTTGTTGCGAACCAGGAACAATCAATGCCGACACATCAGGCGATTTTTGTTTTCCTTCCACATATTGGGCTGCAGCTCTAAAATCTTCAATTCTTGAGTTGGTGCAGCTCCCGATAAATACATGGCTGATAGGCATGTGTAATAAACTACTTCCTGCCTTTAGTCCCATGTAATTCAATGATTTGATAAAGCTTGCATCATTAGACTCTGGAATGTTTTCGCTAATTTTTATACCCATACCCGGATTTGTTCCATAGGTAATCATGGGGCGTATATCGGTTGCGTCAAAATGATGTTCTAAGTCAAAATGCGCGCCATCATCTGTAGGAAGTGTTTTCCAATACGCAATTTTCTGCTCTAGAGCTTCGTCTTTAGGTGCAAATTCGCGTCCAGAAACGTAATCAAAAGTAGTTTGGTCAGGAGCAATCATGCCACCACGAGCACCCATTTCAATGCTCATATTACAAACAGTCATACGTCCTTCCATGCTCATTTGCTCAAAAACGCTTCCCGCAAACTCCACAAAATAGCCTGTACCTGCATCTGTACCTAACTTGGCAATAATATACAAGACAACATCTTTGGGTTGCACATCGGGGTGTACATCTCCAGAAACTGTGACGCGCATGCTTTTTGGTTTTGCGACCAATACGCATTGACTGGCGAAAACTTGCGCCACTTGGCTTGTCCCAATTCCAAACGCAATGGTGCCAAATGCACCGTGCGTAGACGTATGGCTGTCGCCACAAACCATGGTCATTCCAGGTTGCGTAACGCCCAATTCTGGACCAATAACGTGAACAATTCCTTGATACGGGTGCCCTAATCCGTATAGGGTTACTCCGTATTTTTCACAGTTCTTAGATAATTGTGTTACCTGTTTGCGCGATAGCGCATCTTGAATCGGTAAATGCTGATTTTCTGTGGGTACGTTGTGGTCGGCGGTGGCAACAACTTGATTGGGTCTAAAAAGAGGAATTTCTTTTTCTTCCAATACGTTAAAGGCCTGCGGACTGGTAACTTCGTGGATTAAATGCTTGTCAATGTACAAGATGTCTGGACCGTTTTCAACGGATGATACCACGTGGCTATCCCAAACTTTATCGAAAAGTGTTTTTTTCATGTAGATTTAACTAATTCCGGCGGTTTTCACGATTTCAGGAATATCGTCGTCGGTAATTTCTTTCTTTTTATCTGCAAAAGTTAAAAAAGTGGCATATGCCAAATCGAGTTCATCTTTGGTAAGCTCGATACCGATGTTTTTAGCACGATAGGCAAGTGCGGCGCGCCCGCTGCGTGCAGTAAGCACGATAGACGAGGTGTCCACTCCAACATCATGCGGATTGATAATTTCGTAGGTTTCTCTGTTTTTAATTACACCATCTTGGTGAATTCCAGAGCTATGTGCAAATGCATTTGCACCAACGATTGCTTTGTTGGGTTGCACCACCATGCCCATGGCTTCGGAAACCATACGACTGGTTTCAGATAACAATTGCGTTTGGATATTTGTATCGAGCCCTAAATTAGGATGCTGACGCATAATCATAACGACCTCCTCCAAAGAGGTATTTCCCGCGCGTTCTCCAATGCCATTAATGGTACACTCAATTTGACGCGCACCGTTGATTACTCCTGAAATAGAGTTTGCAGTTGCCAAACCTAAATCGTTATGACAATGACAAGAAAGCGTTGCCTTATGAATGGAAGGCACATGTTCCATCAGGTATTTTATTTTGGCACCGTATTCTTCCGGAAGGCAATATCCTGTTGTGTCGGGAATATTTAATACCGTAGCTCCTGCTTGTATCATCGCCTCGCATACTTGTGCGAGATAAGCATTATCTGTTCTTCCAGCGTCTTCCGCATAGAACTCAATATCTTCTACAAACTTTTTGGCATACTTTACAGCAGCCACACCGCGCTCAATAATTTTCTCACGCGTAGAACGAAATTTATGCTGTATGTGCGAATCAGAAGTGCCTATTCCTGTGTGAATACGTGCACGCTTGGCAGGTTTTAGGGCTTCTGCCGCTACTTCAATATCTTTTTCCACCGCACGTGTAAGCCCACAAACAATCGCATTTTGTACTGTTTTGGCTACATCACTAACGGCTTCAAAATCTCCGGGAGAGGAAATGGGAAAACCAGCTTCTATAATATCTACCCCGAGTATGTCGAGGCGTTTGGCAAGAATCAACTTTTGTTCTTTGTTTAACTTACAGCCAGGAACTTGCTCGCCGTCTCGTAAAGTTGTGTCAAATATTTGAACGTGTTCTTTTCCCATCCATTATAAGGTTGAAAGCAAAAGTAACTAATTTTAACAATTATGGTAGTGGAAAATGACTACAAAATGTATACACCTGTAAAATGACAAGAAACAAAATTTAGTCAAATTTATTTAACGCTATCCCACAGCGCATCTTTTGGAGGTGGTGCCGTAAACGTCAGCGGTTCTTTTAACATTGGGTGTGTTAGCGTCAGTTTTCGGGCATGTAAATGAATACTCCCGTCTTTGTTAGGTCGTTTTGCTCCGTATTTTAGGTCACCTTTTATGGTAAGTCCTTCTGTGCTAAGTTGCACTCGTATTTGATGGTGTCTCCCTGTTAGCAATTCAATTTCAACCAAGCTATATCGGTCAAATCCTTGTTTTTTGGTGTAAATCAGTTCAGCCCTTTTACTGTTGGGAACTTCCTTTTTATGTGCATACGATTTGTTTTGTGCAGGCTTACGCACCAAATAATGCTGCAATAGGGTAGGGGTTTCTTTTGGCGTTCCAGTCACCATTGCCCAATATATTTTTTGCGTTGATTTTTCGGCAAATTGCTTGTTTAAACGTGTTAGCGCTTTGGAGGTTTTTGCCAATACCAGAATGCCACTTGTGGGTCGGTCTAGCCTGTGGGGTAAGCCCAAATACACATTTCCAGGCTTTTGATCGCGAAGCTTTATCATGTGCTTACAGCTATCCAATGCGCACAAATCTCCTGTGTTATCGCCTTGCGAAAGCATACCTGCTGGTTTGTTTATCACCAACAAATGATTGTCTTCAAAAAGTATTTCAGGGTGCAATTAGTACTGTTCTTCTTTGTTTGGAAAATCGGAAGACTTTACGTCTTTAATATAGTGCTGCACGGCTTCTGTCATTTGTTCGTACAAATTCATATATCTACGTAAAAAGCGAGGACTAAACTCTGTGGTAAGTCCAAGCATATCGTGAAGTACCAAAACTTGTCCATCTACGCCATTTCCTGCACCTATTCCAATTACAGGAATTTGAATTGTTTTGGCTACTTTGGCAGCTAAGGAAGCAGGAATTTTTTCAAGTACTAACGCAAAACATCCCAGTTGCTCAAGGAGTTTGGCATCTTCTATTAATTTTGCTGCTTCAGCCTCTTCTCTGGCGCGAACGGAATAGGTTCCAAATTTATATATGGATTGTGGAGTTAGCCCAAGGTGTCCCATGACAGGGATTCCAGCATTTAAAATCCGCGTCATGGAATCTTTAATTTCTGCACCACCTTCAATTTTTATGGCATGCGCCCCTGCTTCTTTCATAATACGGATGGAAGACCGTAGTGCTTCTTTTGGATCGGATTGATAGCTTCCAAAAGGCAAATCTACCACTACCAAAGCGCGTGTTACTGCCCGCACTACAGCAGAAGCATGATAAATCATTTGATCAATAGTAATAGGAAGCGTCGTTTCATGGCCTGACATGACGTTTGATGCTGAATCGCCAACCAAAATTACATCAATATTTGCTGCATCAACAGCTTTTGCCATAGAGTAGTCATAGGCAGTAAGCATAGAGATTTTTTCTCCCTCTTTTTTCATTTCAATCAGCGAGTTTGTGGTCACACGCTTATACGCTTTTTTAGCAGCTGACATATCGTTCTTTTTGTCAAAAATACATTATTGAACGCACATCCATACAATATGACATCCTGTCAGGAAATTCAAATGGCATAATGATTGACTGTGTACTGAAAAATATTATTAGTAATGAGTAAGATTATCGGTATTGATTTAGGAACAACCAACTCCTGTGTTTCAGTAATGGAAGGGAACGAACCAGTTGTCATTCCAAACGCAGAAGGAAAACGTACAACCCCATCTGTAATTGCTTTTGTAGAAGGAGGTGAAATTAAAGTGGGAGATCCGGCGAAACGCCAGGCAGTTACGAATCCCACAAAAACCATTTCTTCTATTAAGCGATTTATGGGAAACAAGTTTTCAGAATCTAAAAATGATATTGAACGTGTTCCTTATAAAGTGGTGAAAGGAGATAACGATACACCTCGTGTAGATATCGATGGTCGTTTGTACACTGCGCAAGAGCTTTCTGCGATGGTGTTGCAAAAAATGAAAAAAACAGCTGAAGACTACCTAGGTCAATCGGTTACTGAAGCCGTAATTACTGTGCCGGCGTATTTTAACGATGCGCAGCGTCAGGCGACTAAAGAAGCAGGTGAAATTTCTGGTTTAAAAGTACAGCGCATTATCAATGAGCCCACAGCTGCTGCATTAGCTTATGGATTAGACAAAGGAGGTTCGGACAAAAAAATTGCCGTCTATGACCTTGGTGGAGGTACATTTGACATTTCTGTTTTAGAGCTTGGTGATGGCGTTTTTGAAGTGCTTGCCACAAATGGAGATACGCACTTAGGTGGAGACGATTTTGACGATGTGGTTATTCACTGGTTGGCCTACGAATTTCAAGAGGCAGAAGATATTGATCTTCGCAAAGATCCAATGGCGCTACAACGCTTGAAAGAAGCTGCTGAAAAAGCAAAAATTGAATTGTCCTCTTCTACACAAACAGAAATTAATTTGCCATATATTACCGCTACGGCATCTGGACCTAAACACTTGGTAAAAACGCTAACGCGTGCTAAATTCGAGCAACTAGCCGATGAACTTGTGAAGCGTTCTATGAATCCCGTAAAAAAGGCGCTCGACGATGCAGGTCTTTCTACCGGCGATATTGACGAAGTGATTCTGGTGGGTGGTTCAACGCGAATTCCAGTTATCCAAGAAGAAGTAGAGAAATTCTTTGGTAAAAAACCATCAAAAGGGGTAAATCCGGATGAGGTTGTTGCTATTGGAGCCGCCATTCAAGGTGGAGTACTTACAGGGGATGTAAAAGATGTATTGCTTTTAGATGTTACGCCACTTTCTTTGGGTATTGAAACCATGGGCGGTGTGATGACAAAATTGATTGAGTCAAACACCACTATTCCAACAAAGAAATCACAAGTGTTTTCTACTGCTGCTGACAACCAACCGTCTGTAGAAATTCATGTAATTCAAGGAGAGCGTTCCATGGCTTCAGACAATAAATCAATTGGTCGTTTTCACTTAGACGGTATTCCTCCTGCACAGCGAGGCGTGCCACAAATTGAAGTTACGTTTGATATTGATGCAAATGGATTGATACACGTAACAGCACTTGATAAAGCTACCAACAAGTCGCAAGACATTCGTATTGAAGCGTCTTCTGGACTTACAGAGGAAGAAATTGAGCGTATGCGAAAAGAAGCAGAAGCAAATGCCGATGCCGACAAAAAAGCGAAAGAGGAAGCAGATGTGTTAAACAATGCCGATCAAATGATTTTCCAAACAGAAAAGCAATTGAAAGAGTTTGGCGATAAGCTCTCTGCAGATAAAAAAGCACCTATCGAAGCTGGACTTGAGGCACTTAAAAAAGCCTATGAGTCCAAAGATTTGGAGGCGATAAAACCTGCTTTAGACAATATCAATGAAGCATGGAAACAAGCTTCTGAAGAAATGTACAAAGCACAGCAAGAAGCAGGAGGGGAAACTCCTCCAACAGATAACCCAGATGCATCTTCTTCATCCAACGATGACGATGTGGAAGACGTTGACTTTGAAGAAGTAAAATAACTACAATTCATTGCGCCCCGCATAGCGGGGCGCATCTATTTTTATGGATAAGCAAGCCATTTTAGAGTTGTTGCAAGCACGTTGTGCCAATACCTTGGTTGACACGCTCGGTATTACTTTTGTGGAATTGGGAGATGATTATTTGGTGGCTAAAATGCCTGTAACTTCGGGGGTACATCAAGTAGATGGCGTATTGCATGGCGGCGCTACAGCTGCGTTAGCCGAAACGGTGGGCAGTGCGGCTTGTACCATTTTTTGTAAAACTGACGATGTTATCATGCGCGGTATCGAAGTTTCTGCGAATCACGTCAGAGGCGTCCGAGATGGATTTGTGCATGCAAAAGCTACTGCTATACACAAAGGTAAAACAATGCAACATTGGTCTATTCAAATTACTGATGAAGCCAACAAACTTGTTTCATCCTGCAAGTTGACAACACTTATTCTTCCCAAGAAAAAATAGAAGTTGTACATTTCTAAAAAATTAGAATATGTATATAGAGCAAGTTCGTAATCAAACCAATTCGTTTGGGCTGCATATTATTGGGGTTTTTATTATAGGTGTTGTTATCCTAATAGGAAATTTCCCCTTTGGAATGGCTCTTGTTGCTGCGCGTGGTGCCGATGCTACCCAACTTACTACGGTTGAGCAAATGCAAATATTGCCGTCAAATACCACCCTTTTTTTGCTTCTTTTGCCATTTGCACTTGCTTTTGGTGCAATTCTGCTCGTAAATAAATGGCTTCACAAACGATCAATGCGAGAGCTTATTACGTCACGCCCAAAGGTAGATTGGAAACGTGTGCGTTTTGGTTTTGGGACAGTTGCATTGTCTTTTATAGCAATGCTTGTTGTGGGTTATTTCATTGACCCTGAATCGGTCCAGTGGAATTTTAAACCTAAATCATTTGCCCTATTGGTGCTTATAAGTGTCGTCATGGTGCCTTTACAAACGAGTGCTGAAGAGCTTTTTTTTAGAGGATACCTCATGCAAGGATTAGGTCGCATTTTTCCCATGCGCTTGCTGCCTTTTGTCATTACGTCAACCTTATTTGGCTTGTTGCATTTTGCCAATCCAGAAGTTGATAAACTCGGAAATATTATTTTAATCACCTATTTGGCTACAGGATTTTTTTTAGGTGCCATTACATTAATGGACGAAGGTTTGGAGTTGGCGTTAGGTTTTCACGCAGGGAATAATCTTTTTTTGTCATTGTTTTTAACTTCAGACTGGACGGTTTTTCAAACCGATTCCCTTTTTATAGATATGTCTGAGCCTGATGTCACGGCTTACATTATAGGACCGTTAATTATATACACCGTTTTATTTTTGGTGTATGCCAAAAAATATAAATGGGGAGATTATGCGAAACATTTAGTGGGGTCACTAAAAGTTTAATCACAACACCTAAACCAATTTACTCGCGTCCAATCATATTTTCGGGTTTCACCCATGCATCAAACTCATCCGCCGTTAGGTAGCCCGTTTGAAGAGCAGCTTCTTTGAGCGTTAGCTTTTTTTCGTGTGCTAAATTGGCAATTTCCGCAGCTTTATAATATCCGATTCTGGTATTGAGAGCCGTTACCAACATCAAGGAATTATTTAATAACTCATTGATTTTTTCTAAGTTTGGCGTAATACCTTGTGCACAGTTTTCGTCAAAACTGACGCATGCATCACCAAGCAATTGTGCCGATTCCAGCACATTAGCAGCCATAACTGGCTTATATACATTAAGCTCAAAATGCCCTTGCGACCCTGCAAAAGCTACAGTAGCGTCGTTGCCCATAACTTGTGTACAGACCATGGTAAGTGCCTCACATTGTGTAGGATTTACCTTTCCAGGCATGATGGAACTTCCGGGTTCATTGGCAGGAATAATAAGTTCTCCAATTCCCGAACGCGGACCACTTGCCATCATGCGAATATCATTGCCAATTTTAAAAAGCGACACTGCCAATTGACGCAACGCACCATGTGTTTCAACAAGTGCATCGTGTGCAGCCAATGCCTCAAATTTATTATCTGCCGACACAAAAGGAAGTCCGGTAAACTCTGCGATGTAGGCAGCCACTTTTTCGGCATAGCCTTTTGGTGTATTGATTCCAGTACCAACGGCTGTTCCACCAAGCGCCAATTGCGATAGATGTGGCAGGGTGTTTTCTAATGCTTTAATGCCATGATTCAGTTGGGCTACATAGCCCGAAAATTCTTGACCCAAACTAAGTGGGGTAGCATCCATAAAGTGCGTTCGTCCAATTTTGATAATCGTGTCAAAATCAGTAGCTTTTTTTGCCAAGGTATCACAAAGTTTTCGCACACCAGGAAGTGTAGTTTCAATGAGCTTTTTGTAAATAGCTATATGCATCCCAGTAGGAAAGGTGTCGTTTGAAGATTGGGATTTATTTACGTCGTCATTGGGTTTGAGTGTGCGTTCCCCTTCGCCAAGCGTATTGCCTTCAAGCACATGGGCGCGATTAGCAATGACTTCATTAACGTTCATGTTGGACTGTGTGCCAGAGCCTGTTTGCCAAGTGACCAATGGGAATTGGTCGTCAAGAGTACCAGTTAGAATTTCGTCACATACTTTGGCAATTAAATCGCGTTTGTTAGTGTCGAGTGCTCCGAGTTCAGCATTGGTATATGCAGCTGCTTTTTTGAGTACAGCAAATCCATAAACAATGTCAATAGGCATAGAGCCCGCTGGTCCGATTTTAAAGTTGTTGCGAGAGCGTTCTGTCTGTGCACCCCAATATTTGTCTGCTGGCACCTTTACAACACCCATGGTGTCTTTTTCTTCCCTAAATTTCATGTGATTAATTTGTGTAAAAATACAAAAGCAGATGCACTTATTTTGTTGTAAGGTAAAGAACCAATATGTACCTTTGTCAAAACTTCGACCATGATTGAATTTGATCAATATCTCGGCTTCCTAGCGTTTTTGACCATCCTTACCATTGGTTTTTGGCTGATGATCTTCCTTATCACATTTGTTGTTCCGTTTTGGTTAACAGGAAATTTGATACAATGGCTTAAGGAAAAGCGTGAAAAGGCAAAAAGCTAATTAGAGCTCATATCCGCCTCCGTCGCCATAGTCGTCTCCGCCACCTCTGAGTTGACGTTCTTTTTCTTGTCTAAATCTGTATGTAAACGTTATTCTGTAAACGGGTTTTCTTCTTTGATATTCCCCATTTGTAATTACATTTTCGGTAAAGGCTTTCCATCTATAAATTTGGGTATTAAACACATCTGAGAAATTTAGGTTGATGGTAGCGTTTTCATTAAACAAATCTTTGCTAAACGCAAGGTTTAATCCACCAAAAGCTTTTCGACTACCAAAAGCCGATTGAGATGGACCTTGAAACCAAAAATTGATTTGGGAATTAATATCACCGATAAGGTTTAAATTATTTCTAAAATTTCCAGACCAGCTTTCATTTTCATTATCAAAATTCAAATCCTCATATTGGCCTTTTTCAACACTTCTGAAAATATTAAAACTAAGATTTGTTCGCCATTTTGCTGACCAACGCACAGAGCTATTGGCCTCAATTCCCAACTGGTCTCTGCGACCAAGATTTACTGGAAAACGTTTTATCACAGGAGTTTCTTCTCCGTTAACGATAGCAAATTCACCAGATTCTACAGAAATACGATTTTCAGGCTTTTCTGTTCTTCTAAAATAAACAGAACTATTGAAAGTGAACTTTTTGAACTGTTTTAAGTATCCTATATCAAAGCCATTGCTATAGCTCGGTTTAAGATATGGGTTTCCTTGGAAAAAACTGGTTTCGCTAGATCTTGATTGAAATGGATTTAAACTGCGTGAGCGTGGTCTTGAAATACGTCGGTTATAGCCAATGGTAATATTTGCCGTTTCAGAAATTTCTAGCCCTAGATTTAGTGTGGGGAAAAAATCGCCAAAATTACTATTACCATCTTCGCTGGTAGTTTTTTGTATGACTGTCATTGATGTGTGTTCATACCTAAGTCCAGACAGCAATGAAAAGCGCCCCCATTTTTTCCCAAATTGCGTATAAAGCGCATGAACTTCTTGGTTAAAATCGAGGTAGTTTGTTAGGCGTTCATTAACCACCATATTGCCATTTGTGTCTTCTTGTTGTACAATAAACCCTGTGTTTTGATCCTCATTTGTAGTGCGATATCCTGCCTCAAACTGTGTGTTTTTATCAATGGGATATACATAGTCTATTTGTGCTAAAAACTGCTTTTGATCTTCTTCTGTATTGTTTTCTTCTAGCAATCCCGTGGAGTTGGTTGGTATTATTTGCTGCGTCCTAAGATCCGCAAATTCATCTTCTACATTGTTTTCACGCTGTAAGATAACATCAATTTTATGTCCACTTTCATTGAACTTATGTGTCATTGATAAGCTTAGCTGTTTGTTGAGGTCATAATCTTCTTCAATTTCTGAACGCAACGATTTTGTTATTGCTGTATTTGACAAATAGTGATTTTGGTCATTTATCGTCTGATCATCACCATCCCGCTGGTTTTGTACATAAGAAAGGGTGAATTTTGTTTTATCAGATAAATTGTAGTCAAAGCCTACATTAACATTAGTTCCTTGCCTTCTCCTATCAAAACTTCGTGTTTCTACAAATTGGTTGTAATTGGTATTGTTTGAATATCTATTGTCTTGAAAAGCACCTCCGATATCTGTATTGTCTCGATAGCCGGAGTTTGTAAAAAAATTAAACTTCCCTGTTTTATAGTTTAAGCTCGCATTTGCCCCGTAACTTTCATATTTTCCTGCTGAAATATTGAAAACTCCGTTAAGCCCCTTTAGGGTTTTTTTTGCTAAAATGATGTTTACAATCCCAGAACTCCCTTCGGCTTGGTACCGCGCAGATGGGGCAGTGATTACTTCAACGCGCTCAATGGACTCGGCAGGTAAATCGGCAAGGGCATCAATCCCATTTAAGCCAACAAGACCTGAGGGTTTGCCATCAATAAGAATGCGGACATTTGTGTTTCCGCGGAGCTCCAAATTTCCATCAATATCTATTGATAGGGATGGGATATTATCCAAAACATCCGACACATTTGTCCCTTTTGCATTTAGGTTTTGACCTACGTTATACACGAGTTTATCAAGTCTAATTTCTACATCTGACCGTCTTCCAACTAAGTCAACACCAGCCAATTGATTTTCCTTGGGTATAAGCGCAAGTGTTCCCAATGCAGTTTTTCGAGATAAACCTGATTTTTCAACAACCAAAGTTTCGTAACCAATGTAATCTATTTGAATAAGCACTTTTGAAAGTGGACTATTAACAATTACAACACCATTTTCATCTGAAACAGCCCCTCCGATAATCTCTTTAGTATCAGGATTTTTCAAGGACATTGTAGCAAATGGAAGATGGTCTTTAGAGTTTTTATCAATGACCGTTGCAGTTAGTGTGTAGCGACTTTGACTAAATCCAGTAAATGCGATAACGATAAAAATAAGGCATAGGAGGTGCTTATTCATGCAATCTTTTTTACAAATATAGATTTTAGCTGTCAATATGTGTGTTAAAAAACATTCTTTTACGTAGAAGGATCGCCAAGTCGCGTCTGCTGGTAAACTAGCTTTGAAGCTATATAACTTCTAATCGCTCTAATTCTTGCTTTAGTGTTATTGCCGAAGTAAAATGAATGCCGTGTATGCCTTCTTTTAAAGACGCATCGATATTTTCTTTTTTATCATCAATAAAAACTGCGTTTTTTGCTGTCACACCATATCTTTCAAGGGTTAACTGATAAATACGAGGGTCGGGCTTTTTCATTTTTTCCGTTCCTGAAACTACAATCCCATCAAACCATGATAGGAAATCAAAACGCTCTAGTGCCACAGGAAAGGTTTCGTGGCTCCAGTTGGTAAGTCCCAATAGTTTGTATTTCCCACTTTCTTTTAACTGCTTTAATACGTCTACCGTTTCGGTGTGTTCGTAGCCTAACATGTCTTTCCAGCGATCATAATACATTCGGATGAGGCGTTCGTGCTCTGGAAACAGGGCTACACGTTCTTCTGTTGCTTCTTGTATTAGACACCCCTCATCTTGTTTTTCGTTCCATTCCCAAGAACAAATATGTGCTAAGAAGTGATTCATTTTTTGTTCATCTCCTCTAAATTCTTTAAGGTATACATAGGCAGGATTCCAATCGATTAGAACGCCGCCAAAATCAAAAATCACAGTATCTATTTTTCCCATGGGGTATCGTTTGTGTTCTGTTGTTGCGTCATTAAGTAAGCCTTTAAAAAACGATCCAAGTCACCGTTTAGTATATCGTCAACTGCAGCAGTTTCTTGTTGTGTTCTGACGTCTTTTATAAGCTTATAGGGATGTAATACATAGTTTCTAATTTGAGATCCCCATTCAATTTTCATTTTACCAGCTTCTATGTCGTTTCGAGCTTCCATGCGTTTTTGAAGTTCTATTTCATACAATTGCGATCGAAGCATTTGCATGGCGCGTTCCCGGTTATCGTGTTGTGAGCGGGTTTCTGAGCATGAAATTTGTATGCCTGACGGCTTGTGTACCAATTGTACTTTGGTTTCTACCTTATTTACATTTTGTCCACCTGCGCCACTAGATCGTGCCGTAGTAATTTCAATATCGGCTGGGTTGATTTCTATTTCTATGGTGTCATCTACTAGCGGATACACATATACCGATGCAAAACTTGTATGTCGTTTGGCATTGCTATCAAAGGGAGAAATACGTACCAGTCGGTGCACGCCATTCTCTCCTTTTAGCCACCCAAAGGCAAAATCGCCATCAATTTCTAAGGTAACGGTTTTGATGCCGGCAACATCACCTTCTTGGTGGTTGAGTTCTCGGACTTTAAATCCTCTTTTATCTGCCCACATTTGATACATACGCATCAGCATGGCTGCCCAGTCACAGCTCTCGGTACCGCCCGCACCAGCGGTAATTTGAAGCACGGCGCTTAGTCCATCTCCTTCATCAGAGAGCATGTTTTTAAACTCTAAGTCTTCAAAATGTGTAGTTGTAACTTCCCAAAGCGACTGAATTTCAGCCTCATCGACTTCACCTGCTTTGTGATACTCATAAAGCACTTCAAGCTCTTCAACAAACTGTGCTGCTTTTTCGTAATCTAAAACCCACTGCTTTACACTGCGTAATTCGCGCATATACTGCTCAGCGGCTTTGGAATTGCTCCAAAAATTTGGGTCTAGCGTTTTCTCTTCCTTATTGGATACTTCAATGCGTTTGGCATCAACGTCAAAGATACCTCCTCAGCGCACCCAGGCGCTCAATAAGACTTTTTAGTTGGTCTTGTGTCAATTTTTAGTACATTTATATTTCAAAAATACATCATTATGTCCTCAAAATATCTATTAGCTACTTATTTTTGCTGCTTATTTTTTAGCTGTACCAAATGACACATACTCCGCCCGATGCTTTAGTAAAAGAAAAAAAATTAACGAAGCATGGGGATACTCGCATCGACCCATACTACTGGCTCAATGAACGTGAAAACCCGGAAGTAATTCAATATTTAGAAAGCGAAAACGCCTACACCAAAGCGATACTTAAACCTACTGAAAAACTTCAAAAAAATCTTTTTGAGGAAATGAAAGGGCGCATCAAGGAAGATGACAGTTCGGTACCCTATTTTTTGAATGAGTACTGGTATATCCGCAAATTTGAAAAAGGAAAAGATTACCCCATTTATACTAGAAAGCACAAAACGTTAGATGCTGAGGAAGAGATTATGTTGGATGTCAATGAGTTGGCAAAAGATTTGTCATATTGCCAAGTTTCAGGGTTAAGCGTGAGCCCTGATAATACCAAGCTTGCTTTTGGAATTGATACCCTTTCAAGACGAATTTACAACATCAAAGTAAAAGATTTGACCACAGGTAAAATGCTTGGTGATGAGATCAAAGGCGTGAGTTCTTATGCGACATGGGCTGCGAATAGCAGTACCATGTTTTACACGGCAAAAAATGAAGAAACCCTTCGTACCGATCGTATTTACAGGCATGAATTGGGGCAATCTCAACAGGACGATGTTCTTGTTTTTGAGGAAAAGGATGAAACGTTTTACACGTTTGTATATCCATCAAAATCACGTAAATATATTATGATTGGTTCGACGAGTACCATGACTTCAGAATATCAATTTTTAGCTAGTGATACTCCGCAAGGTGTGTTTAAAACCATACAGAAGCGTGAACGCGGACTGGAATATAGTGTAGCTCATTTTGACGATGCATTTTATATTTCGACCAATGCCGACAGTAGCACCAATTTCAAATTGGTCAAAGCTCCAATTTCTGCGCCAAGTAAGAATAATTGGGAAGATGTACTTCCTCATAGGGAAGATGTACTCTTAGAAGATGTAGAATTGTTTCGTGAATTTATGGTAGTGGGAGAACGTCAAAATGGATTGTTACAGCTACGTGTAATACGTTGGGATGGAAAAGAAGATTATTATTTGGAATTTGATAGCGAAACCTATACCGCATCCATGAGTACCAATCTAGACTTTGACGCACATGTGTTCCGTTACAATTTTTCTTCATTAACCACGCCATCTAGTGTTATTGATTATGACACCAAAACCAATACAAAAGAAGTCAAAAAGGAACAAGAAGTTTTGGGTGGTACATTTGACAAAAAGAATTACACGGCAGAACGCCTTTGGGCCACTGCTGATGATGGCACCAAAATTCCCATTTCTATTGTACGTCATATGGATACTGATTTAACATCAAATACGCCATTGTTACAATACGCTTATGGCTCTTATGGTAACACCATTGATCCGTATTTTTCATCTGTTCGATTAAGCTTACTCGACAGGGGGTTTGTATTCGCGATTGCACACGTAAGAGGTGGTGAATATCTTGGTCGTGCTTGGTATGAAAACGGACGTATGCTTTCAAAGAAAAACACCTTTACGGATTTTATTAGTTGTTCAAAGTTTTTGATTGAAAAAGGGTACACCTCTGCGGAGCATTTGTATGCTATGGGTGGTTCTGCTGGTGGCTTATTGATGGGTGCCATCATGAATATGGCACCAGAACTTTACAATGGGGTAGTGGCAGCTGTTCCTTTTGTTGATGTGGTTACCACGATGTTAGATGACAGTATCCCGCTTACCACTGGAGAGTATGACGAGTGGGGAAACCCAAACGAAAAAGAATACTACGATTACATTAAATCGTATTCGCCCTATGATAATGTTCGAGAGATATCGTATCCCAATACGCTTATAACTACGGGATTACATGACTCACAAGTACAATATTGGGAGCCTGCCAAATGGACGGCCAAGCTTCGAGATATGCATCAAGGGGATAACTTGATTTTATTGCATACTAATATGGATGCAGGTCATGGTGGCGCATCTGGACGTTTTGAATCACTTAAGGAAGTAGCTATGGAATACGCCTTTTTATTGCATTTAGAAAAGAACTAAATATGTGGGAAAAGGCATAGTTTGATGAATTTTTGTAAATTCGCATTCAAATTATCCGCACCTATCGTGTTAAGATATGGCAACCAATAAAATAGCAGCTTACAACAATGCATTAGAGCTGATTGGCGATACTCCGCTAGTAAGGCTTAATCATGTAACCAAAGACTTTTCTGGTAGTTATTATGCTAAAGTCGAAGCATTTAATCCAGGTCATTCTAACAAGGATCGCATTGCGTTACACATTCTTGAAAAGGCTGAAGAAAAGGGCATCGTAAGACCCGGAAGTACCATAATTGAAACAACTTCTGGGAATACAGGGTACAGCCTTGCCATGGTGAGCATTATTAAGGGGTACGAGTGTGTTTTGGCAGTTACATCAAAATCTTCACCAGATAAAATTGATATGCTGCGTGCCATGGGTGCCAAAGTTTATGTATGCCCGGGTCATGTGAGTGCAGATGATCCACGTTCATACTATCAGGTAGCAAAGCGCTTACACAACGAAATTGAAGGCTCCGTTTACATCAATCAGTATTTTAATGAGCTTAATACGGATGCGCACTACCTCACTACGGGCCCCGAAATTTGGAAGCAAACGAACGGCCAAATCACTCATTTAGTGGCAAGTAGTGGCACAGGAGGCACTATTTCTGGGATTGGACGTTACCTAAAAGAGCAAAATAAGGATATACAAATCATTGGTGTAGATGCGTATGGTTCCGTGCTAAAAAAGTTCCACGAAACGCAAGAGTTTGACGAAAATGAAATTTACCCTTACCGTATTGAGGGACTTGGAAAAAACTTAATCCCGTCCGCAACAGACTTTGACGTTATCGATCATTTTGAAAAAGTAACGGATGAAGAAAGTGCACACGCAGCCCGTGATATTGCAAAAACAGAGGGTCTTTTTGTGGGATACACCTCTGGAGCAGCACTTCAGGCAATTCGTCAACTGGATAAAACAGGTAAGTTTTTTGATGAAAAAAGTATTGTGGTGGTTATCTTTTGTGATCATGGTTCGCGCTATATGAGTAAAATTTATTCAGATAAGTGGATGCGTGAACAAGGCTTCTTTGATGCAAAAAACATCGAAAAAGAAAAACCTATTGAATACATTCGCTAAACGAACACTACACTTTTAGGGAGCAATACCCTATATTTGCAACAACTTTAAAACCAATACATTGACTACTGATTTGTTTGCTAAAATCCGTGAGAATAAAGGGCCACTTGGAAAGTGGGCGTCTGTTGCGGAAGGATATTTTGCGTTCCCAAAACTTGAAGGACCTATTGGAAACCGAATGAAATTCCAAGGAAAGGAAGTCATTACATGGAGTGTAAACGACTACCTTGGACTTGCGAATCATCCAGAAGTACGTAAAGTAGATGCTGAAGCGGCAGCCGAGCACGGATCTGCTTATCCTATGGGCGCACGACTTATGTCTGGGCATACCTCTTTTCACGAGCAGCTGCAAGACGAATTGGCTGCGTTTGTAGGCAAGGAAGCTGCCTATGTCCTTAACTTTGGTTATCAAGGTATTTTATCTACAATTGACACCTTAGTTTCCAAAAATGATGTTATTGTTTACGACGTAGATTCACATGCATGTATTGTAGATGGTGTTCGTTTGCATGTTGGGAAACGATTTACGTTTCGTCACAATGATATTGAAAGTTTAGAGAAGAATTTAGTCCGTGCAACCAAAGTTGCAAAAGAAACGGGTGGCGGTATTTTAGTTATTTCGGAGGGTGTTTTCGGAATGCGAGGTGAGCAAGGTCGTTTACGCGAAATAGCTGCCTTAAAAGAAAAATACGGTTTTCGTTTTTTAGTTGATGACGCGCATGGTTTTGGAACTTTAGGAGCTACAGGAGCTGGAGCAGGCGAGGAGCAAGGCATTATGGACGACATTGATGTATATTTTGCCACATTTGCTAAATCCATGGCAAGTACAGGCGCATTTATTGCTGGCGATAAAGAAATTATGGACTACATGAAGTATAACATGCGTTCGCAAGTTTTTGCCAAATCATTGCAAATGGTATTGGTTAAAGGTGCGTTAAAACGTTTGGATATGCTTAGAACCATGCCTGAACTAAAATCTAAACTTTGGGAAAACGTGAATGCGCTTCAAAGTGGACTTAAAGAGCGCGGTTTCGATATCGGGACAACACAGAGTTGTGTAACACCGGTTTACATGAAAGGTAGCGTTCTCGAAGCCATGGTTTTGGTAAAAGACCTTAGAGAGAATCATGGGATTTTCTGTTCAATAGTGGTATATCCTGTTATTCCAAAAGGAATGATTTTACTGCGACTTATTCCAACGTCTTCACATACGCTAACAGATGTTGAGGAAACCCTAACGGCTTTTTCGGCTATTCGCGAAAAACTAACCTCGGGCGTTTATGAGCAGTTGTCGCAACATGTTGCAGCTGGCATGAATGTTTAACATAGCTATGTTAAAAAGGCTTTACTTCTTTAAAGTTTAAAAAATAAAAGGGACAAATCTCAAAATTTTTGTGTTTTTGCCGTTTGGTTCTGATGCCTTAAGAAAGTTCACTTTTCTTTGTTATGTAATAATTTCTACGTTTCCTTTTCGGTTGCCCAGTCTATTACGTAGCTTTTGACGGTATCTAAAGCTAACTAAAACAGCGAGCGAGATAATGATGAAATAAGTCAATATAGACATGAAGGCTGTTGCTATTAGAACAATATATGACATGGTGACCACTATAATAAGTCCAATAAGCCCCAGAAATAGTGAAGATACTAGATGGCTGTTGCTGAAAAATCGAATGGCCATGTGATGAATGTGAAAGTTGTCAGGAGCAAATGGGCTTTTTCCTATACTAATACGATAAACATATATACTCACAGTATCAATAATAGGAACAGAAAAAATAGATAAAGGAGCTAAAATATTTACACTTCTACTTGGGAGTACAACACTTAAATACATACTTTCATCATTAATAAAAACAAGTGTAAATATAAAAAGTAAAAAGCCAATTAACATAGCGCCTGTATCTCCCATAAATCCCTTTTTATGTTTTGACAAATTAATGGGTAAATAGACTATGAGTATTCCAGTAAGCAATAATGATAGCCCAAAAAATGGCTGGTTTTCAGTAATCCAAAATAATATCCCAAAACATATAAATGAGATAATACCTATAATTGCAGCATTACCGTCAATGCCATCAATAAGGTTATATGAATTGATCATAGCTATGCCAATAAATAAAGTAAAAGGGAAGCTTATTTCAATAGGAATGGCATAAATTCCTAAAAAACCATACAGATCATCTGCCAAAAGATTGGGGTTGAAATACAGCATTATGGATATAGCAATAATTTGGAAAAACAATTTTTCGACAGAGCGAATTATTTTTAAATCATCCCTAATTCCAATTAGTGTTAAAATTAACAGAGATACAATCATTGTATTATATTGGATGTATTCGACAAATAAATTAGAATAAAAAAAAGTTCCCAACACAATCAAAATAAAAAATCCGGCACCCAAAATTTTTGGTGTGGGTGTAATGTGTACATCTCTATCTTTTTTTATGCTAAAAAGGTTAAAGTTTATTGCAATTTGCCTTAACCCGTTTAATATAAACAAAGAGGTAAATAAAATTCCAATTAAATACGAAGCCAAAAATAAAAAATCAAACATTTATTATGAATATTGCATAATCAAGACAATGATTAAGTTGTTATTAAGATAATATTTATTTAAATTTTAAAAGACAAATTTAATTTATATTTGTACTCGATTTGGATATGACTAAAAAAAAATTATATTTTTTATTGCTAACTCCTGTTTTATTATTTGCTCAAAACAATTCTATTGTTTTGTGGAATGATAGCGCTTCTTTTTTGTATTACCATAATAATAGCATAGAACTACGTAATCTTAATAATGAAATATTACGCACTTATCATTTTGACTTATATTTAAATAAGGACAATCAATATTTTTTTGTTGATAAAAATCAGGATGTACATATTGTGTCTATTGGTGGTGGGATGTATTATAAATCTTCGAGCGATACGATACGCAGGATTGATAATTCCTTTGATCATAAAATGACTAATTATTCTGATGTTTTTGAAAGGAATGATACCATTTTTAAATATGGAGGATATGGATATTGGTCTAATCGTAATTTAATTACTTATTTTGATAAAGAGACAAATGAGTGGGAGTTTTATAAAACTAATCCGCCTCAAATTCCTCCATCTATAGCTAATTTTAGTAGTTCCATTTTAGGTGACAACTATTATGTTTACGGAGGTTATTATGTAGATCCCTTTTCTGGAGCCACTACTTTAAGAAACAACAATGTTTGGTTGTTTAACTTTACAACTAGATCTTGGTCTGATCTTGGAATCTCTAATATTCCTTATTTTAGAAAGAACAATTTATTTTCTATTAAGCCAGATCTTAAACTAATAGCAATAGGTCACTTCCAATTAAATAATTGTTTAGTCTCCTTTGCTGATAATAAAATAACATACATAGATCAAAATAAAACTTCTTTTGAATTTGGTGGAAATCGTGCTTTTTTTGTCGGAGATACAATCTACAATATCAACCATAATGATCAATTAATTTTTTCTAATTTAAAAACAATATTTAATTATCCAAATCCAATAAAAAAAACATCGATATACGTCAACACCAATGTGCTTTTTAACGGGTTAACTAAAACTGCTTTTTTTAGTGTCTTAATCGTTTTTATTTCGATTATTTTTTTGAAATACAAAAGAAATCAACGCCCGCGTATTTCTGATTTTGGCATAAGATATAAAGGCATAAGTTATAGTTTTAAACCCAAAGAAAAGAATGTCATAAGATTGGTGCTTACAAATAAAGAAGTGTCCTCACAACAGATTTATGATGTAATTGAAGATACGAGTTTGAGTTATCCACAAAACAATAAGATTAAAAACGATATCATAAAATTAGTGAACAGAAAATTACATAAAATTTTAGGGGTCGAAGATTTTATTGAATCCAAAAAACTTGAAACAGATGGTCGTGTTTTAATGTATTACACGAAATACGCACACTTATTTGTTAAACACGATTAGGCTTCATGAGATCATATTTTGGACACATTATCTCTAGATTAATTGTTATTAATATATCCTTTATATAAAGAGATTAAATGAGAGGCATTAGCAAAATATCTGAAAATTTATCAAGCTGGAATGTAATTTATACACGTTCAAGAGCTGAAAAAAAAGTAGCTGAACTGCTTTCTGCCACGGGCATAACTGCTTATTGTCCCGTTAAGGAAGAAATCCGTCAATGGAGTGATCGTAAAAAAAAGGTGCAAAAGCCCTTGCTCCCATCTATGATTCTTGTTAGAGAAGATAGCTTTAAGGATGATGAACTCTTTTGTCATGCTGGTGTAGTAGGTTTTATGTCATATAAGGGTAAGCGTGCGCGTGTTTCTCAAAAAGAGGTGGAAGTATTAGATGAGTTTATCCGCGGTAATTACACCATAAATACAAGTAGTATTTGTATAGGAGGTCAAATTGAGGTTCCTGTTTTAAAAAAAGCGGGAAAGGTGATAAAAATTAAAGGAAATGCCTGCTGGGTGCAATTGGCAAATACAGGCATTTCGGTGAGTTTTTCCTTCAAGTAGGAGAAACATACATATGAAAAATCCGGTTTGTGGTGTGGCCCACAACGGCGAAGCCGTGAAAAAAACGGTATCATTTAAAAAAATAATTGTTCAAAAATAGCAATCATTCAGCAAGGTTTTGCTTTAAGTTTAATATCATATCGTATTGATATGATGGGTTTACAAATTGGGAAGTAGTTGAATTTGTAATTCAAGTAGTTTTAATTCTAATATCATTTAGTAATAACGGTTAATTTTATAGTAATGTCAAAGATTTTAATTTTGTTGTGTTCGATAAGTTTATTTGCGCAAACCCCTTCTGAAAAAACTGTATTAGATGAAGCAAAACGCAGAAATATAAACACGGTAGAACAAGCACTTGAAGCCCTGAATAAGAACGGAATTAGTCAAAGTCAGGCTAGGATACTTGCACGCAAACAAGGCGTAAGTTTTGATGATTTTTTAAAAAATAATTTTACATCAAAAAGTACTAAGGTCAATGCATCTACATCAGATCCAGATAGTTCTATTTTAGTATCCTATACCGATTCCATCCCTGAGGCTGATAAATATCTTGATAAAAAAATTGACGATTCAGAAATTGATACTCCCACTTATTTTGGATACAACATTTTTGATCATAACCCTTTTTTAGAAAAAGAGTATTTACTTGGAAATATAGATGATGGGTACCTTATTGCCCCTGGTGATGTATTACGTATTATTGTTTTTGGCAATAACTCGCTTGAACTAGAAGCTACTGTTGACCGTAATGGGAATATTAATATTCCAGACTACGGCGTTTTCTTTGCTGCAGGGAATAGTTTTAAAACCTTAAAGGAACGTCTTCAGGTTTATTTAGGTAAATTTTTTAGTGGGCTGCTCAATACCCCACAAAACACCTTCTTGGATGTTTCACTCACACAACTCACCCCCACTAAAGTTGTTGTAGTTGGACAAGTAAATGCGCCTGGCCCACAAATTCTTACTACTCAGGCCAATCCGCTAGCTGCTTTATATACTGCTGGAGGAGTAAAAACAACAGGGTCGTTAAGAGAAGTTCGCGTTTACCGAAATAATAAACTATTAAAAAGAATTGACTTATACGATTATGTTAGCATGGGAAATATAGTTAATGATATAAGACTTACCAATAATGATGTAGTATTTGTACCCCCCAGAATATCTACAATTCTATTAGAGGGTGAGGTTAAAGAAAGCGGGTACTATGAATTAAAATCAAATGAAGGTTTAACTGATTTAATCACATTTTCTGGGGGATTACCCGCAAGCGCCGCACGAGATCGTATTAATGTTCTGCGGATTGATCCATCAAATGACGCTTCGGATAGTTCTGACAAATCTTTCATGACATTAAACCTAAAGGATTTAGCTGCATCTAACTCAGATTTTGAACTTTTCGATGGGGATGAGGTTAGCATATTGCCACTTCTTGACAGGGTATCAAACCGCGTTAGTATTCAGGGAAATGTATACAGCCCTGGAGAGTATTCTTTAACAAAGTATAGCGACTTAAAGACGTTAATTATAGACGCTGCTCGAGGAGTTAAAGAAGATATATATTTAGATAAAGTTGATGTTAAGGGCATTGTTTTACCTACTGGTGAAAAAACCTTTGCTTCTTACAATCTAGCCGATGTGCTTTCTGGAACTACTCAAGTTACTTTAAATGATAGCGATGATGTCATGGTGTACTCTAGCGAAAAAGTACAGGGTATTCCTTATGTGTATATTTCAGGATATGGTGTTCAGAAAGACCTATATCTGGATGAAGAAACATTGAATGATTCACAAACAGACAATAAGGAAGACAAAATCGATGCAAGAGATCTTGATGAAAAAACATTGAATAATTCACAAGCAGACAAAGAGAAAAACGAATTCGGTATAGATGAAAATAAATCCGATGAAGAAGGAGATGAAGAAGGAGTTGAAGAAGGAGCGTTTTCCAATCCTATATTATGGCGTGAAAACTTAAGCATTTATGACTTGATTTTTGAAAATACAGCCTTTAATACTTTAGAATTTCAACAGAACTTCTTTAATTCAAGAGTTGATGTGAAGTCGTATGATTACAAATCTAGAAAATACTATACGCGGCCTTATAATTTAAGTGATTTATCCGTTTTAAAGAAAGTGTATTTAAAACCTTTTGACCGAGTTGTTATTTATCAAGAAAGTGTTATTGAACAAGTAGACAAGGCTGTATCGGTTTCAGGATATGTTAATAATCCTGGTTCTTATGAGTTAGAGCAAAACATGTATGTTGAAGATGCTATTTTAATTGCAGGTGGATTTTCCGACTTAGCAGATCAAACGGTTGTTTATGTAAATAAGGAAGAAAGAAACCCGGAAACCGAAATAATTTCAATACGAGAAACCATAACAATTGACATGGATTATTTAAAAGGACAAAAACAAGCTCCTGATAATGGTTTTGTTCTTGGCCCAAGAGATATTATTACCGTTCGCAAAAATATTGCATATGAAGAACAACAAAGTATCTCCGTTACTGGTGAGGTGCAATATCCTAGAACTGTGGTTGCATCATCTAAGCAAGTATCTCTAAATTATTTGCTTGGCGAGGTTGGCGGTCTTACAAATTTTGCGCTGTTAGAGAGCTCTTATATATTAAGAGATAACTTAACACTATCCGTAAATTTAAGTAGTATAAATAGGAATGCCCCTATTTTTCAAAATGGAGATGAACTAATTATATCAAGGAATTTTGGAAGTGTTAAGACTGAAGGTGCTCTAGAAAATCCATCTATTTTTAATTGGAAAAAAGGAAGTCGCGCTAAATACTACCTCTCAAACTCGGGAGGTAAGCTTTCTAAACTTGGCGGTAAAGCCTATGTGGTTTTGTCAAATGGGCAAACAAAAAGAATAGGATTATTTAAAAACCCTCGTGTTTTTCCAGACTCAAAAGTTGTTGTGAATTATAAAACCGAAAAGGAGAAAACGGAAGGTAAATTCCTAAATGATGTAACAAATGTCTTGGGCACTGTTACTGGAGCACTAACCACTATATTATTACTAGAACGCCTTTAATATGAGTACAAATCAAGATCAAAAGCATATTTCTCAAGACGATAGTATTGATGTAATTGCATTGCTTGCTACGCTTTGGCAAAGCAGGAAGCTTATTGTTAAAACAATTCTCGTGTTTTTAACTCTAGGGATTCTAATTTCATTGTTAAGTCCTGTGAAATACAGCGCGTCAACTGTTTTTGTCCCCCAGCTAGGATCTGAAGTGAAAGCACCAAGCGGTCTAAGTAGTCTGGCTTCACTTGCTGGGATTAATCTAAGCTCAAGTGGTCAAGGCGGGGGGGATATAAGTCCGCTGTTGTATCCGAACTTATCCTCAAACATCCCTTTTAAATTAACCCTGCTCTCAGCGCCTATTACTGAAGATACCCGTGATACATTAGATGTTCAGTCGTACTTACTATCGCAAAAAAGCGGAATAAATATATTAGGTACAATAAAAAAATACACCATTGGTCTGCCAGGCCTTTTGTTATCTGGTGATACGCCCACAAGTTCAAGTCAAAATGGTTTGATTTCTCTAACGGAAGAGCAAAAAGAACTTGTTGAAACACTCTCCGAAAAATACACGGTAAGCGTTAATGAAAAAGAAGGATATGTTGCAGTAAGTGCACTAGATAAAAATCCAGTGGTGGCTGCCAAACTAGTGCGAATTATTACAGCAAACCTTCAGGATGAGATCATCCAAAAGCGATTAGAAAAAGTTCAAAACAATCTTGATTTCACGCAAAACCAGTACAACCAAAAGAAACTCGAATTTGAAAAGATTCAAGACCGATTGGCACGTTTTAAAGATCGTAATCAAAATATTTCAAATTCGCTGTTCCTAAACGAGTTAGAACGAATTCAAGCGGAGTATAGCATTGCATTAAACGTTGTTACAGAGCTTGCAACTCAGGTAGAATCGGCAAAGCTTCAAGTAAACAAGGACACACCTATTTTTAGTGTAATTGAGCCCGTTACAGTACCAACTGAACGCGAGGCTCCAAACCGTAAACTTATCGTGCTTATTTGGGTGTTTTTGGGGGTTGTTATTTCTTCTGGGTTTGTTTTAGTCAAAAATCCCGTAAGAGAGATTTTGAGTGAAATTATATCAGGAAAGTAATATGTAACTAATCAATCATTGACAATAAATTTTAGAATTTTACATTCGGATCATAGCATTATAAAGTAATGCCAAATCCCACAACCTTTTACTTATGTATTTGATTGTTTTGTATATTGTATCATAATAATTCAATTTTGAAAAAAATCTCTTAATTTTTGTCTAAATCAGTACACTTTTTGCTGACGATTTACAAAACTCAGTGTACTTAAATGATGATAAGTCAAAGTTTGCTTCTTTTAATGCTATCGATGCTCCGTTAGTGCTATTAAGGATGATTGGAGATTCACTTGTACCCTCAGAAACAATAGCGCCACCTTTAATCAAAATTTGCTGCGTATCGGATGCGTTAATTGTTACCCCTGGCTCAATTGTGAGTGTTATACCTTCTAAAACAATTAAATGATCAGATAATTGGTAAGGACTCTCGGAAGTAATTAATGTTAAATCTTGAGAAAGTGTGCCACTTAAATTAGTTTGTGAGTACACTGTGGTTAAACAACCTAAAACCAAAAAATAAAAGAAATTTTTCATGAATAAATTTTACATGTATAAATATAATTAACATTTATAAATTAAATAAGTGAGATTATATTAAAAAATATAATATTATTAAAATCCTGAATCGTAGTGGTTGTTTTTGATCTGATGTATTAGCTTAAAGGTTCAGCATTATACTTCATGTCAGGGATTCTTTAATAAGATTATATTATGATTAAA
>JAQCCM010000015.1 GCA_027621175.1 Bacteroidota bacterium
ATTTATTTGAAAAAAACCCGCAAACTAGGTTGCGGGTTCGACTGTACCTTGGGTGGGAATCGAACCCACACTCTCGAAAGAACTGGATTTTGAATCCAGCGCGTCTACCAATTCCGCCACCAAGGCAATTGGACGGCAAATGTAGCCAATAATTTTATTTTAACACAAGAAAAATGCTGCTGACAACTTCACAACCTCAAATAAATTCCTACATTTGCAACCCGCATAAAAACTATGGGAAAAGCAACATTAGAATCGAAGATATTTGCCTGTACACAGAGTATGGTACTCGCAAAAGATATTGCCAAGTATTATGGCATACCGCTTGGGAATGTGCTATTCTCACGTTATAGCGATGGAGAGTTTCAACCTTCATTTGAAGAATCTGTTCGTGGTTCACGTATTTTTATCATCGGTTCTACCAATCCTTCTTCTGAAAATTTGATGGAAATGTTGCTTATGCTCGATGCTGCCAAACGTGCCTCTGCACGACACATTACGGCAGTTATGCCTTATTTTGGCTGGGCACGACAAGACCGCAAAGACAAACCGCGTGTGCCGATTGGCGCAAAACTTATTGCTAAACTCCTTGAAGCCGCTGGCGCTACACGTATCATCACCATGGATTTACACGCAGACCAAATTCAAGGATTTTTCGAAAAACCTGTAGATCATTTGTTTGCATCCTCGTTGTTTTTACCTTATTTAAAATCCCTTAATATCGATAACCTTACTATTGCGTCTCCTGATATGGGAGGTTCTAAGCGTGCGTATGCCTATTCAAAATATTTGGAAAGCGATGTGGTGATCTGTTACAAACAGCGCAAAAAAGCGAATATCATTTCGCACATGGAACTTATTGGAGATGTCAAAGGAAAGAATGTAGTGCTTGTAGATGACATGGTCGATACCGCTGGCACGCTAACCAAAGCCGCAGACCTTATGATGGAAAGAGGTGCAAAGAGCGTTCGTGCGGTATGTACGCACCCGCTACTTTCTGGCGAAGCCTATGAGCGTGTTGAAGCTTCTATGCTTACAGAGCTTATCGTAACCAATTCTATTCCATTAAAAAAAGAAAGTAAAAAAATTAAAGTATTGAGCTGTGCTCAATTGTTTGCCGAAGTCATGTATAATGTACATCATAACGAATCGATTTCAGGCAAATTTGTCATGTAATAAACACTAAATATGAAATCAATTACCATCAACGGATCTAAAAGAGAAAGCGTGGGCAAGGTAGCTACCAAAGCCTTACGTAATGCTGGACAGGTTCCTTGCGTATTATACGGAGGGGAAACGCCAGTGCACTTTGCTGCAGACGAAAGAGCGTTTGCCAAACTTGTATATACACCAAATGCGCATACGGTGGTTGTCGACCTGGGCGATAACGGAAGCTTTAATGCCATTTTGCAGGATATTCAATTTCACCCTGTGTCGGATAAAATCCTTCACGTCGACTTTTATCAACTATTTGACGATAAAGAAGTATCTATGGATATTCCTGTGGTACTTAAAGGAGCTGCGCCAGGCGTACTAAATTCGGGAGGTGTATTGAGCCGAAACAAACGTAAGCTTCGCGTACGTGCTATTCCTGCTAACCTTCCCGATACTATCGACGCTGATATTTCAGGCCTTAAACTTGGAAACAAACTTTATGTAACGGAATTAGCAAACGAAGCATATAAGTTTTTACACCCAGACAACACGGTTGTATGTCAAGTACGTAGTTCAAGAAATTCTGTGAAAGCCGTAGAAGGTGAAGCAGTTGAAGGTGCTGAAGATGGAGCTGAAGAAGCTGCTGCAGAAGAATAAAAATTCTTTTAATAATTATACAAAAGCATCTCACCCACAATGAGATGCTTTTTTTATTTTTACACAGATGAAATTCCGCATTCCATTTTTTTCGTCTGCTACAAAAAAGAAAACCGATATGAAATCTTTTCTAATTGTTGGATTAGGCAATATTGGCGCTGAGTATGCCGGCACACGTCATAACATTGGATTTGATGTGGTTGATGCACTCGCCAAAGACAAAGAAAGTTCATTTGAAACCCTGCGCTATGGCGATCTTGCCAAAGTATCAAACAAAGGCAAAACTGCTTATTTACTAAAACCCAACACATTCATGAACCGCAGCGGAAAAGCAGTACGCTACTGGATGCAACAAAAGAAAATTCCACTCCAAAATATTCTTGTTATCACAGACGACATCCATTTAGATTTTGGGTTTTTGCGCATACGCAAAAAAGGTTCTGATGGTGGGCACAACGGACTAAAAGATATTTGTGCCGAGCTAAACACGACTGACTATGCACGTTTGCGATTTGGTATTGGTGCTGCTTTCGGCAAAGGCAGGCAAGTAGATTTTGTATTGCAACCATGGAAAAATGAAGAAGCAAAATCTCTTCCATTTGTGGTAGATAAAGCTGCTCAAGCCGCTTGGTGCTTTATGGTAGAGGGCATTCCTGCTGCTATGAATACGTTTAACGGAAACGCACTCGATCCATAATGAGCATTCTAAAACATAGCGCATCTTTTTCACCAAAAACAAAAACTACTGTCACAGTTGGTACTTTTGACGGTGTTCATCTTGGGCATCAAAAGATTATTGCAAAATTGGTGGAAGCCGCAAAAGAAAATGGCAGTGCGCCAACACTGCTCACTTTTGATCCACATCCTAGAAAAGTTGTCCAACCTAACACTTCCGTTGACCTTATTCAAACCTTAGAGGAACGCGCCGAAACACTTACTCATTTAGGACTACAGCACATGGTCGTTCATCCGTTTACAAAAGCATTTTCCCAGCTTAGTGCAGCTGAGTATGTCAAAGAATTTTTGGTAAATCTCCTCAATATTGACCAAATCATTATCGGACATAATCACCGATTTGGAAAAAACAGAACGGCTAGCGTAGAAGACTTACAACATTGCGGAGAAATCTATGGTTTTAAAGTGATGCAAATTAGTGCTGAGGAAATCGATAGCATTTCCATCAGTTCAACTAAAATTAGGGCAGCTCTCGCTGAAGGCGATGTAGTTACAGCGCATACTTTTTTGGGGCATCCCTTTACCCTTTCTGGAACAGTGATAGAGGGAGAACAACGCGGGCGTACCATGGGGTTCCCTACTGCAAATATTGCCGTAAATCATCCAGATAAAATCATCCCAAAAAATGGGGTTTATGCCGTTCGTGTTCACCTTCAAAACACAGAGCGCTTGGGCATGATGAATATTGGCACCAACCCAACTGTTAATGGCGAAAACAGAAGTATTGAAGTGCATATTTTTGATTGGTCACAATCTATTTACAATCAACCTATTCAGGTATCGCTCATTGAACGTATTCGAGATGAGCTCAAATTTGATTCGCTAAAAACACTCCAAAAACAACTGGAAAAAGATAAAGAGGTTATTTTGACTGCCTACAATACTTTACCTTTGTAAAAAACACGATTATGCTGATTCCTTCGCACGTTCGTCAACATTTTGATTTGGTGGTCACTGCACTTGAAAAACGTAATTTAGACGCCAAGCCACTTTTGGAGCGTCTTCTTTCGTTAGACGAAACACGCCGGGCTACGCAAGCCGAACTAGATCAAACACTTGCACAATCCAACAGTATTGCAAAAGAAATTGGACAACTCTTTAAGCAAGGGGAAACAGATGAAGCCAATCAAAAAAAGGACGCCTCAGCACAATTGAAAGCTGCAGCAAAATCTTTGCAAACCAAACTGCAAGAAACAGCAGACGCCTTACAAGAAATGCTTTACCAACTTCCAAATATCCCACATGAAAGTGTGCCTAAGGGAAGCACTGATGAAGACAATGAAGAAGTATTTCAGAAAGGTGCCATTCCAACATTGGAAAACGACGCACTACCACATTGGGAATTGGCAAAAAAATACAAGCTGATCGATTTTGAATTGGGTGCAAAAATTACAGGCGCAGGATTTCCCGTTTACACAGGAAAAGGTGCCAAACTACAGCGTGCGCTGATTAACTATTTTTTAGATTTTAATACTGCTGCAGGTTACAGCGAAGTACAAGTTCCGCATATGGTAAACGAAGCCTCGGGCCTTGGCACCGGACAATTGCCGGACAAAGAAGGACAAATGTATCATGTTACCGAGGACGATTTATATCTTATTCCAACTGCCGAAGTTCCCGTAACGAACATCTATCGTGACAGTCTATTGCAAGAAAGTGAATTGCCCATTCAACTCACCGCTTACACCCCTTGCTTTAGACGCGAAGCGGGAAGTTATGGCGCACATGTGCGCGGACTCAATCGATTGCATCAGTTTGACAAAGTAGAATTGGTACGCATCGAACAACCCGAAAACTCATACAACGCATTAGACGAAATGGTAGCACATGTAGGGAAATTATTAGAATCGTTAGAATTACCCTATCGCATTTTGCGATTATGTGGGGGCGACTTAGGATTTACCTCAGCATTAACGTTTGATTTCGAGGTCTATTCAACAGCCCAAAGCCGTTGGTTAGAAGTAAGCTCTGTTTCTAACTTTGAATCGTTTCAAGCGAACAGACTAAAACTCCGCTACAAAACCAAAGAAGGTAAAAAACAATTGGCGCATACACTAAACGGAAGCTCACTGGCGCTGCCTAGAATTGTAGCAGGGTTGTTTGAAAATCATCAAACTGCCGATGGAATTCGCATTCCAAAAGCATTGATCCCATATACAGGTTTTGACTACATAAATTGATATGAAAATTTACAACATCACGTTTATTGTTGAGCCAAATATTGAGCAAGAATGGGCAACCTATGTAGATAAAGAACTACTACCCGAACTCGCAAAATCGGTACAGCAAATAGACCTCTTACGTGTGGAGTTTGAAGACGGAATTGAGCCGGTAACTGGAGCGACGTTTAGCATGCAGTTTTACTGTGCAGAACCCGAACATTTGACCTGGATAAAAGAAATTGGGCACCAGCTTGCCGTACAAAAATTATATCGCGCATTTCCTAAAGATTGGGTAGCTTTTGCCAGCCGATTGGAGTTCTTGAAATCATACTCATGAGTGTTCGTCCAAAAAAATATTTAGGGCAACACTTTTTGACCGATCAAAATATTGCGCAAAATATTGCTGATACCCTTTCCGGAAATGGCTACTCCGATGTACTTGAAATTGGACCAGGCATGGGCGTATTAACACAGTATCTGCTGCCAAAATCGTTTACCACAAGTGTTATTGAAATCGATTCAGAGTCGGTAGATTATTTAAAAAACCATTTTACTGCGCTTGAAAACCGCATTATTGAAGGTGATTTTTTAAAGCTTTCATTGGCAGATTATTTCAAAGGTCAAGTTGCTGTTATTGGCAATTTCCCATACAATATTTCCAGCCAGATTTTATTTGGCGTTATTGCGCAACGCCATCTTGTTCCCGAGTTTTCAGGGATGTTTCAAAAAGAAGTAGCGGAACGTATTTGTGAAAAACCTGGAACGAAAGCGTATGGAATTTTATCTGTTTTGGCACAAGCGTTTTATGATGCCGAATACCTTTTTAATGTGTCCAGATTTGTATTTGAACCACCGCCAAAAGTGGCTTCTGGTGTAATTCGACTGACGCGAAAACAAGACTACACCCTTCCTTGTAGTGATAAGCTATTTTTTAGAGTCGTCAAAACCGCCTTTCAACAACGACGCAAAACCTTGCGAAATAGCCTAAAATCTTTTGGACTTTCGGCTAGTTTAAAAGAAGATAGTATCTTTGATGAGCGCCCAGAACGCCTGGGTGTTTCGGAGTTTATAGTGCTAACACAAAAAATAGCGGATGACACCCTTTCAACTCAATGACGAATTATTAGCGCAAATAAAAAGCGACATTGAGCAACGCAATAATATTGCGTTAAAAAAACTCGCAAGCGAATACCATTACGCAGACCTTGCCGAAATCGTTGATGAACTCTCCATTAACGAAGGTGTTTATCTTATTAAACTTATTGATTCTGAAAAAACCTCGGATGTCCTTACCGAAGTTGACGAAGATATTAGAGAGTCTATTTTAGAACTACTTTCTGTTAAGGAAATTGCTGAAGAAGTAGAAGAATTAGACACCGACGATGCGGTGGACTTGATTTCTGAACTCCCCGAAGAAAGACAGGCAGAAGTAATTGCGCAAATAGCGGACATAGAACACGCCCAAGATATTCAGGAGTTGCTTTCTTATGATGAGGATTCCGCGGGCGGACTTATGGCAAAAGAATTGGTGAAAGTCAACGAAAATTGGACCGTGACCAAGTGTGTTCGTGAAATGCGTGTTCAAGCAGCAGAAGTCAAGCGGGTGCATTCCATTTATGTTGTGGATGATAACGATATTTTGATAGGCAGGTTATCGTTAAAAGACTTGCTAACCGCAAACGACCGCGCCAAAATTAAATCGGTCTATATCCCAAAAGTGGACTATGTAAACGTCAACGAAGAAGGAGAAGAAGTGGCAAAACTCATGGCAAAATATGACCTTGAAGCCGTTCCGGTAGTTAACGACGAAAAAAAGCTATTAGGCAGAATTACGATCGATGATATTGTTGATTTTATCAAAGAAGAAGCCGATAAGGATTACCAATTGGCAGCAGGTATTGCATCAGATGTGGAAGCCGATGACAGTATTATTGATTTAACAAAAGCTCGTTTGCCATGGCTTATTTTAGGGCTTATTGGTGGACTCGGAAGTGTGTATATCCTAGAGGGGTTTGAAGAAGTGATGCGCCATCCCACGTATAAAACGTTATTTTTTTTCACTCCACTGATTGCGGCAATGGCAGGAAATGTTGGGGTACAATCTTCCGCAATTATTGTTCAAGGTTTGGCAAATGATATTGTGAAAGGAAGTTTATTTAGTCGCTTACTTAAAGAAGTCGGACTAAGTCTTATTAACGGAGTTGCATTAGGAGGGCTACTTGTTGTGTTCGGGTATTTTCTAGGAATCGACACCCCTGTAAGCTTTACCATTGCGCTTTCCATGCTTTGTGTGATTGTAGTTTCGGCGCTTGTTGGCACTTTTGTGCCCATTATTTTAGACAAAAACAACATTGATCCCGCCATCGCAACAGGACCGTTTATTACGACCAGCAACGATATCTTTGGCATTTTCCTTTTCTTTTATATTGCCAAAATGATCTTAGGATTTTAGCATGATACGGATTTTACATGTTGATACAAACCACCCAAGCCTTGTGGAGGGACTTGAAAATTTGGGGTTTGAAAATAGTATAAATACAACCGCTTCAAAAAAAGAAATTGAAGAAGATATTAGCAGCTTTCACGGTCTTGTAATACGCAGCAGATTCCCCATTGATAGCGCATTTTTAAACAAGGCAACAAATCTTAAGTTTATTGCGCGCATAGGTTCTGGTTTAGAAAATATTGATGTTCAAGCTGCAAAAAAATTGGGCGTTGCGGTATTATCAGCACCCGAGGGCAATAGTCCAGCTGTGGGCGAACATGCACTAGGTATGTTGTTAAGTTTATTCAATAAAATTCCAAAGGCAAATGCCGAAGTACGTGATGGCATTTGGCAGCGGGAAGCCAATCGCGGTGAGGAACTCAGTGGAAAAACGATTGGAATTATTGGATATGGACACACGGGGAAACAGTTTGCCAAAAAACTTTCTGGATTTGATGTACAAGTACACTGCCATGATATTATTCCGAATATTGGGGATGCATTTGCCACGCAAGTCTCACTTGAAACACTGCAACAAAACGCTGATATTATAAGTCTTCATTTGCCATTAGATGCAAGTACACTGCATTATATAAATCGTGAATTTATTGAAAAAGTGCGCAAACCATTTTGGCTAATTAACACAGCAAGAGGTAACCAAGTGGTTACTACCGATTTAATAGATGCACTTAAGAACGAGACAATTCGAGGAGCTTGCTTAGACGTGCTCGAAATGGAAACCGCTGCGTTCGATGTGTCCGAAGAACCATCAGAATCGTGGAACTATTTAACAACACATCCGAATGTTGTCTTTACCCCACATGTTGCCGGTTGGACGGTTCAAAGTCATGCAAAACTTAGTGCTGTAATTCTAGAGAAAATCCAAACACTCTTAAACAACGGTTATTTTAAGTAATCTTAACACAAAGAAAACCTTCAGTGTTCAAATAAGCTCTTAATTCGTATTCATGATAAATATTTTAATCCTTTGCACAGGTAATTCGTGTCGCAGTCAAATGGCACACGGATTTATGAATTTTTATGGCGGTAGCAAGGCGGCCGTTTACAGTGCTGGCATAGAAACCCACGGGCTCAACAAGCGCGCAGTGAGTATTATGCAAGAAGCTGGAATCGATATCAGCAAGCACACGTCAAATCACGTAGATGAATACAGCGATATACAATTCGACCACATCATTACAGTTTGCGACCACGCCCAAGAAAACTGCCCGTATATTCCAAGTGATAAAGCACAGCGTTGGCATAAAAATTTTAGTGATCCCTCAAAACTAAAATCCGAAGACGAAAACGAAATTCACAAAGCTTTTGCAGCAACAAGAGATGAAATAAAAGCGTACTGCAAAAACTTTGTAAAAACTTATTTGCTCGACTGAGATTTTGCTTCTAACGAAGCTTGAAATTCTTCCAAAACAGGTTGAACGGTACTGGCAGGAATGTCTTTTACCTTAATGTACATAAGGCCATCAATGGCATTATTAAACAACGGGTCAACATTAAATGACACCACGCGTGCGTTTTGTTTTATGTATTTTTTAATTAGTACAGGCAAGCGTAATGCACCCGGCTCTACCTCTTGAATAAGCTTATCGAATTTGTTCAAATCGGCTGAAGTTTCGTCAAAAACAAACTCTTTATCTGCGTCATTTAGTTTGACTTTAAATTCTTTTTTTGGTGTAATGTATTGTGCCAAAAAGGGGTCGTAATAATGCGAACGCATAAACTCAATCATTAATGACTTGGTAAACTTTGAAAATTGATTGCTTATACTTACACTTCCCATAAGATAATCGTATTCTGGATAGCGTAATGTGGCGTGAATAATCCCTTTCCAAAGCAAGAAGAGTGGCATGGGACGTTGCTGATATTGCTGGGCCACAAAAGCCCTTCCAAGCTCAATGGTGTTGTTTAGCATAAAATAGATTTCAGCATCAAACTTAAAAAGTTCCGCAAGGTAAAATCCTGATATCCCATGCTTATTCATAAGCACTTTACCAAGTCCCAAACGGTATGCGCCAACCAGACTTTTGGCTTGGTGATCCCACAAAAAAAGATGTAAATAATCTTGGTCAAAATGGTCAAGATCAAGCGATTTATTGGTCCCCTCACCCACTGCCCTGAAGGCAATTTCGCGCTGGCGTCCAATTTCGTTTAGGATGTTTGGGATTTCGTTTGCAGCGGTCAGAAAAAGCTCGTAATCTTTAGATGTCAAAAGCGATTTGTTTTGCTGTTGTAGCCATGCAATCTCATTTTCAAGTAACGAAGTTGAAACAGGCGATGCAATGGGTGCTACTTTTTTACTTCTCCTGCGAAGCGGTCGTGGCATACGATTGAGTAGATGCTTGGGTTCAAAACTATTGGATAGCATGTAAACCTTACGTCGTAAAAATGCCGCATAATCCGTTACAGAAGTGTGGATGTTTTGATCTTTTATAGAAATAACTTTCCCCACGCGAACATCAATAGTCCGATTTCTTTGTGTAAGCAATTCGGCGGGAAGTCTTGCCGTGCGTAATAAGTCATGAATTTTAGCCAAACGATAGAAAAGTGGACTGTTGCGCGCGTGAAAATAAATGGGAACAACAGGGACATTAGCGCGTTGAATAAGGCGTATGGTGGCTTCGTTCCATACTGGGTCTATGGGTACTTGTTTTTTTAAATGGGAGGCAACTTCACCCGCTGGAAAAACAGCAAAAAGTCCCTCATTTTCTAAATGCCGTAAAACATTTCTAAAGCCAACTAAACTCGATTTTAGCGATTGTTTTTCGTTAAACGGATTTACAGGGATAATCCATTTATTTAAAGGGGTTGCGCGTTCCAATAAAAAATTCGCCATAAGTTTTACATCTGGACGTAATTGCTGCATAAAGTGCATCAAAATAATACCATCAATTCCACCCAATGGATGATTGGAAACCAATACTACAGGTCCTTTAGTAGGAATGCGTTTTAACTCATCTGGATTAATGTGATACTTAATTCTAAAGTGAAATAAAAGTGCCTCTAGAAATTGGGACTCGTCTCCGCTGGTGATACTTTTATCATAAATCTTATTGATTTCATCGAGGCTAAGAAACCAAAGAACAAAACGACCAACAATGCGGCCAAATAAACCTGTTTTGGCAAGCCCAAGCACTGCGGCTACATCGGTTGAATATACAAGAGGCATTTGGGTAATTTAGGGTAAATATAGCTATTTCATTACCAATTGAAGCGTGGTTAAGGTACGCTGTTCCAGCACCAATTCGTGCGCTTTTAATATGGCGACAGCAGAGTTTTCTTCAAAATGGCGAATCGTATACAACATTACATCTGGGGTGTGTTGAACATCAAATCTAGCGCGTAGGTTGTGCAACAAAGTTTCCATATTGTGATATTTATCGTTGACACAAACCGAAAAGCTAATCGCTGAGTTTTGAATCAAATCAACTGACATTTTGTGTTCGTGTAACAATTTAAAAATATCGCTGATATTATCTTCTACAACAAAAGAAAAGTCGCGCGTGGACAGTCGCAGTAATGAAAGCCCTTTTTTGACGATATAGCAGGGAACTTCTGGGCGCATACGAACACCTTTTCCCACCTGAGTACCTTTTTCTGTTGGGTTCAAAAACGACTTTACAAACAATGGGATTTCTTTGCGTTGCAGTGGTTGCAAGGTTTTTGGATGAATTACAGAAGCGCCGTAAAACGCCAATTCGATAGCCTCTTGGTAGGAAATATGATGCAGTAATTGCGTTTTATCAAAAACTCTAGGGTCAGCATTTAAAACGCCAGGAACGTCTTTCCAGATAATAACATCTGTAGCCCCCAAACAATATGCAAAAATGGCAGCTGAATAATCCGAACCTTCTCTTCCCAATGTGGTAGTAAAATTATTATCGTCAGATCCAATAAACCCTTGCGTAACTTTTAGTACACTCCCCTGCACTTGATTCTGAATTGCTACTTGTGTACGTTCCCAATCTAAGTGAGCACTGCGATAAAAATTATCTGTTTTGATACACTCCCGAGCATCAACCCATTCGGCTGCAATACCAACGTGATTTAGGTAGGCACAAACGATGGATGTTGAAATCAATTCGCCAAAACTCACAACCTGATCATACACAAAAGCTTCGTGAGGCGATCGGTTGTTAGCCAAAAAAGTATGGCATTGACCAAAGAGATCTTTAACGCGTTTGCTCACAGGCGTGTTTGGTGCTTCAAAGAGTTCTTCAATAATATTTTGATGAAAAGCTTCCGACTCAAGCAAGGTGCTTTTAAACGACTCGGGGTGCTTAAAATAAGCGCCCACAACTTCTTCTAGCGCATTTGTAGTTTTACCCATTGCCGAGACAACAACTACCGTGTTTTCATGGCCAGTCTTGGACAACACATGTACTACATTTTTTACGCCCTCTGCATCTTTGACTGATGCTCCTCCAAACTTAAATACTCGCATGATGTTTTGCTATAAATTTTTGCATTGCCCCATTTGTCATTTGGGTAATTTTCCAATCCGAAAATACGGTTGCTCCGTGTTTTTCATAAAAGTCAATGGCAGGAGTATTCCAATCCAATACTGCCCACTGAATGCGACGAACTCCAGAGTCGTGCGCAAAAGAAATAAACTTCTTTAGTAACGCAAACCCAATCCCTTTGCCGCGCTGTGATTCCGTAACAATCAAATCTTCCAAGTGCCACGACTTCCCTTTCCACGTAGAATAACAACGATAAAATAAGGCAATACCCACAATTTTTTGATTTATCTCTGCTACGAAACAGTGAAAAAGCGGGGTATCGCCAAAGCCGTCTTGAATAAATTCAGATTCGGTTACGGCAACCGCATCGGGTTCTCGCTCAAAGTCTGCCAATTCCTGAATTAACGCAAGAATAGCTGCAGCATCAGTGGCAATAGCTTGGCGAATGTTCACTTTTTTCATTGGGGGCAAATGTAATAACTCTTGCGTGAATAGACCGATATTAACATCACAGCAAAATGGGAATTTGTTTAAAAAATAACGCGAATACATTGTGTGGACCTTGGTCTTTGTATTTTTGCCAAAAAGTGCGTGTGACCGAGCTTCCCGTTTTATACCAAAATAATCCGCAATTTCGTGCGGTTTATGAAAACCTTCGTGCCAATGGCAGCGTAATTACATCTGGCCTGATGGGCTCCAAGCACAGTTTTTTGGTAAAGTCACTTTTTGAACAACACGACGAAACGACTATTTGGATTCTAAACAATAAAGAAGAAGCCGCTTACTTTTTAAATGATTTGGAGGTGTTGTTGCCTCATCTGCCTCTTTTTTTCCCGTCAAGCTACCGCAGACCCTACAACATTGAGGAAACCAATAACGCCAATGTACTGTTACGCGCTGAAACGCTCCAGAAATTAAAAGAACTTCCCAAACAGCTTGTAGTGACCTACCCCGAAGCACTTTTTGAGCAGGTACTCACGCCCAAAGAATTGCAGCGTAAAACATTAACGATAAACAAAGGAGATGAATTGAGTATTGACTTTGTTAACGAGACCCTTTTTGAGTTTAGTTTTACCCGTGTTGATTTTGTCAACGAACCTGGTGAATTCGCTGTTCGAGGTGGTATTTTAGATGTGTATTCGTTTAGCCACGACGAGCCGTTTCGCATTGAGTTTTTTGGAGATGAAATAGATACCATTCGCACGTTTGATGTAACCAGTCAGCGCTCTACAAAACTCCTTGAACAGGCTAAAGTACTGGCGAACATTGAGCAAAAAGAACAAAAAGAAGTGCGGCAATCCTTGCTATCGTTTGTGTCTGCAAATACGCTTGTTTGTGTTCAAAACGAATCCATAGTGTCGGCTGAGCTAGATGCCCTTTTTGACTTTGCCCACAAAGCTTTTGATAATCTATCTGGCGAAATCAAAAGACAACCACCAAAGGAATTATTCATTGATGGTGAATTATTTACAAAAGAGCTGAAAGTCTTGCCAAACGTCCATTTTTCAACTTCCAAAAAAACTTCCAAACTTCACTTTTCATGCCAACCACAACCCCATTTTAAACGCAAATTTGATTGGTTTGCAGAACATCTTACCGAAAATAATGAGAAGCAATGCATCAATCATATTTTTTGTGCCTCACAAACGCAAAAAGAACGGCTTACGCAAATCATCGAGGAGCTTGTTCCAGAAACTCCTTTTCACTGTTGGGTGGCACCACTATATCAAGGTTTTGTAGATGAAGACGAGAATATCGTTTGCTATACCGATCATCAGCTTTTTGAGCGGTATCACAAATTCAGACTCAAAAATGGCTACTCTAAAAAACAAGCGATTTCGTTAAAAGCATTGGCACAACTTGAAGTGGGCGATTATGTCACACACATCGACCATGGAATTGGCACATTTGGTGGGTTGCAACGCATCGATGTGGAGGGCAAAACACAAGAAGCCATAAAGCTGTTTTATGGCGACCGAGATATCTTATACGTGAGCATTCACTCTTTGCATAAAATTTCAAAGTTTAATGGCAAAGATGGCGCCGCACCAAAGGTGTATAAACTCGGTTCTGGGGCATGGAAAAAAATCAAACAAAAGACCAAAAAGAAGGTTAAAGAAATTGCCTTTAATCTCATTAACGTTTACGCAAAACGACGATTGAATAAAGGATTTTCTTGTGGCCCAGACACCTATTTACAACACGAGTTAGAAGCCTCTTTTTTGTTTGAAGACACACCCGACCAACGTACCGCAACCGAGGCCGTAAAGCAAGACATGGAAGACCAAAAACCCATGGATAGATTGGTTTGTGGGGATGTAGGTTTTGGAAAAACCGAAGTGGCTATTCGTGCGGCTTTTAAGGCAGTGGATAATGGCAAACAAGTAGCCGTTTTGGTGCCAACGACTATCTTGGCGTTTCAACACTACAACACTTTTGTAAAGCGACTAAAAGAGTTTCCTGTTACGGTTGATTATATGAATCGATTCAGATCAGCCAAACAGAGAAAAGAAGTGCTTGAAGGTATTGGTAATGGGGCTATTGATATTGTCATTGGAACACATCAGCTGGTTGGAAAATCTGTTTCTTTTAAAGATTTGGGCTTACTCATTGTAGATGAGGAACAGAAATTTGGGGTGAATGTAAAAGAGAAGTTACGCAGCATGAAAGAACACGTTGATGTACTTACCCTAACCGCAACGCCTATCCCAAGAACCTTGCAGTTTAGCCTTATGGCAGCGCGGGATTTGTCGGTCATTAATACGCCTCCGCCCAATCGACATCCTATTGAAAGTCAAGTCATTTCATGGGATGAAACTCAAATTAGAGATGCTGTCATATATGAACTACAACGTGGTGGGCAGGTATTTTTTGTCCACAATCGCATTGAAAATATTGGAGAAGTGTCAGGTATGCTGCAACGCCTTATTCCAGATGCACGAATTGCAACCGCCCATGGACAACTTCCAGGAAACAAATTAGAAGACTTGATGCTAGGCTTCATTGATGGTGTATATGATGTACTGGTAGCAACTACTATTGTTGAAAGTGGACTTGATGTGCCTAATGCAAATACTATTTTTATAAATAATGCCAATCATTTTGGGCTTAGCGATTTGCATCAAATGCGTGGCCGTGTGGGGCGCAGTAACAAAAAAGCCTTTTGTTATTTTATAACGCCGCCCTTTTCAGTACTTACTGAAGATGCCCGCAAACGTATGGAGGCAGTGAGTCAATATACGGCCTTAGGATCTGGATTTCAGATTGCCATGAAAGACTTAGAAATTAGAGGCGCAGGCGATTTATTGGGTGGTGAACAAAGTGGATTCATTAATGATATTGGATTTGAAACCTATCAAAAGATTCTCAAAGATGCCATTGAAGAATTGCAACAAAACGAATTTAAAGCACTGTATCCAGATCAAAAACCTATACCAAAAGAATTGGTCTTAGATACCGATTTTGAAATCTTTTTCCCCACGGATTACATCAATAACGTTACCGAAAGACTAACGCAATATCAAGAGCTAGCCCTACTAAAAACAGAAGAGGAGTTAACTGCTTTTGGGGCTTCTCTCGTCGATAGGTTTGGCGCACTACCAGAAGAAACACTGGCATTATTTGACAGTGTAAGATTAAAGTGGTTAGGTGCTTCATTAGGGTTTGAAAAAATCATACTAAAAAAACAAAAGTGTATTTGTACTTTCTTAGCCGACCCTGAAAGTTCCTTTTATCAAGAAGAGACATTCCAGTTTATGTTAGGCAAGTTAGGTTCATTGGGTAAAGCACAACTGAAAGAAAAAAACACCAAAGAAGGACAAAAACTTGTAGTGGTTATTGATGAAGTTTTAAGCATTCAAAAAGCGATATCCCTGCTTAGTAAACTCCAAAAACCTATAACTGCTTAAGGTCTTTTATCACTCGAAAGGCCTTATCCACCTGATCGTCATTGACCAAAATAGTAAACTCATTTGAAGTAGAAATCACTTCATAAATATTGATTCCTTCCCATGATAAACGTTGAAAAACAAAGTAATAAATACCCGGAATAGAAACATTTTCGTTCGGCAATTTTAGGGTAATAGAAGATAAATTTTCCTCTTTGTGTAAACATTCTTCTTGAGCAAGATATGTGTCAACCAACGAAGCAAGATGTTGGCTTACCACAATATTGCACTCGTTAACGCCTCGAGAGGACGTGTAAAAATTCTCACTTGATAATTGTGACTGAGATAACAATTTTGCTTGAGCCGATAAAAGCGAGTCGGACACTTTGAAATTGTAATCAATAAGTGCGGAACGCACGGTGATGTCTCCAATATTTTTAAGCGTTTTAATGATTTTATGCGAGTACCGGAACTCCAAATCGGAAGAAAGACGCTTAAGTGCCATTACAATAGCTCCCGTACGTACCGGTTTTTGAGTTTGCTCCTTGATATCATCTAACATAATGCGCGACAACGAGGTCAAATTAATAATCCCTTGCGTAAGTGCACTTATCAAAAAAGGTTTTGATTTGATATAAGCCTCCACGGAAGAAGCAATAGTTTTCATGTGTTTTAATTATTTCACAAATGTAGTAATAAAAACACAAAATGTTATATAAATAACAATTCTAAAAGAAATAAAACGCACTCTCGATGTGTTCAATACTAATGTTGGGTAAAACTCCAGTTAAACTGATAATATCAAATCGGGTTTCGCCTTCCCAGTTGTGTTTTTGGATAAAAAATGCAGCAGCACGTGCCAATAATTTGCGCTTTTTGGGTGTTACAAATTCGTAAGGTGCGCCGTGCACAGCTGATTTTCGCCATTTTACCTCAACTATACAAAGGATATCATCTTTTTGCGCAATAATATCTATCTCGGCTTTTTGATAGTAAAAATTACGTGCCACAATATTAAAGCCCTGTTCTTGTAAGAACGATATGGCTAAGTCTTCGCCTTGATTCCCTTTAATAACAGAATTCATGTATTTCAGATTTGAGATATTTAAAGATAAAAATTCAGGAGACAGTACAGATATAAAATCGCTATTTTTGTGTCGAAAACTTTCGCATGAGTAAACGCTATACCATCACCGCTGCACTACCCTACACAAACGGGCCCATTCACATAGGACACTTGGCAGGAGTTTACGTTCCCGCTGACATTTATGCCCGTTATCTCCGCATGCGAGGTAAAGATGTACTCTTTATTTGCGGAAGTGATGAACACGGTGTTGCCATTTCAATGAAAGCCAAAAAAGAAGGTATTACACCCAAGGAAGTCATTGACAAGTACCACAATATCATCAAAAAATCGTTTGATGCATTTGGAATTTCGTTTGATTATTACGGCAGAACATCTAGCGATATACACCGAGAAACGGCGCAAGAGTTTTTTAAAACGATGCACCACAACGACTGTTTTGAAACTCAAACCACAGAACAACTTTACGACGCTAAGGAAAAGCAGTTTTTGGCAGATAGATATGTTGTAGGAACCTGCCCAAAATGCAGCAATCCAGAAGCTTATGGCGACCAATGTGAATCTTGTGGTAGCTCCTTAAACGCTACTGATTTAATAGAACCTAAATCGGCAATATCGGGTGAAACGCCAAGTCTAATGACCACTACACATTGGTATTTGCCCTTAGATCGTTATGAAGATTTTTTACGTTCTTGGATTTTAGAATCCCATAAATCCGATTGGAAAACAAACGTATTAGGACAAGTAAAATCGTGGATAGACGATGGGCTAAAACCAAGAGCTGTTACGCGTGACTTATCGTGGGGCATTCCTGTGCCTGTCGCTGGTGGCGAAAACAAGGTATTATATGTTTGGTTCGATGCGCCCATTGGCTATATTTCAGCATCCAAAGAATGGGCAGCACAAACAGGAAAAGATTGGAGGCCTTACTGGCAAGATAAAAATACCGAACTCGTACATTTTATTGGCAAAGATAATATCGTGTTTCATTGCATTATTTTTCCTTCAGTGCTTAAAGCGATGGGGAATTATATCCTACCTGAAAACGTTCCCGCAAACGAGTTTCTAAACTTAGAGGGACAAAAGTTATCTACTTCAAAAAATTGGGCTGTGTGGCTACACGAATACCTGCAAGATTTCCCCGAAAAACAAGATGTGCTACGCTATGTTTTAACAGCAAATGCGCCAGAAACCAAAGACAACGATTTTACGTGGAGCGATTTTCAAACCCGAAACAACAGTGAGCTTGTGGCCATTTTTGGGAATTTCATCAATCGTGTTATGGTACTAATGCGAAAATATTACGATGGTGTTGTGCCACAACCAAATGCATACACCGCAGCAGATGAAGACACAATAACTGAATTGTCCACTACCCCGAATAAAATTGCACAACTCATTGAACAGTATAAGTTTAGAGCTGCTTGTCAAGAAATGATACAACTAGCCAGATTGGGAAATAAATATTTGGCAGACGAAGAGCCATGGAAATTAATCAAAACGGAGCCTGATCGTGTAGCAACCATTATGCATACGGCTTTACAAGTAGCGGCTGGACTAGCTGTTTTATCAGAACCCTTTTTGCCAAATACAGCGCAAAAGCTTCGAAACATGTTACAACTTGACAGTAACTTAGGCTGGGACAACGTTAGCGCACTACCGCTTGTAAAGACGGGTCAGCAACTAGGAGAAGCTACGCTTTTATTTGAAAAAATTGAGGATGATGCTATTGCTACACAGCTTGAAAAGCTTTCTGCCTAACACATGGCATATGTCTTGATTGCTCGCCAAACTTTGCGTAAATATCGTTTTAGATTTGGTTTATAAGGCATTTATTATTTTTTTTGCCTAACCAAATTTTACAAAAATGACAAAATACCCCCCGCATAAACTAACTTTTGTTGCTGGCTTAGTTCTTTTACTTGTTTCTTTTCCCTTACTTCTCTTACTTGAAATAGAAACTGTAAATTTCTTTAGGCATTTAAACTACCTTATGTCTGATAAAGGAATTGTGTGTTGGATGTTTTCAACTGGTGTTGGTTTGGTTTGTATTGGGTTAATTATTCGCGCATTTTCAAAAGCCTAAGCTATCTTTGCGGTAATGATTTGCATTGCCCACCATGCTATTTACGCCCATCCATTGCCCGAAGGGCATCGTTTTCCCATGTTGAAATATGAAATGTTACCCGAGCAACTTGTTCGTGAAGGCACATGCCAAAGGGAACAGTTTTTTGCTCCCAAACGTATTTTAGACGCGCATGTATTACGGACACACAGTGCAGCATATTACAAACAACTAAACGACCTGTCCCTGTCCAAAAAAGAAGTACGCCGAATTGGCTTTCCACTGTCACAAAAACTTATCGAACGTGAATGTATTATTGCGCAAGGCACGTTGGACGGCTGTGATTTTGCATTAAAAAATGGCATCTCGTTCAACATTGCTGGTGGTACACATCACGCATTTTATGATCGTGGGGAAGCGTTTTGTTTATTGAACGATCAGGCCATTGCAGCAAACTATTTGTTAGATGCTAAACAAGCATCGCAAATTCTAATCGTTGATTTAGACGTACATCAAGGCAACGGAACCGCTGCCCTTTTTCAGAACAATCCAAACGTATTTACCTTTTCGATGCACGGTAAAGCGAATTATCCGTTTCAAAAGGAAATTAGCGATTTGGATATTCCCCTTGAGGATAATACAGAAGATAACGAGTACCTGAATATTCTAGCACTTCAATTAAAACATCTATTCTCCACAGTTCAACCTGATTTTGTGTTTTACCTCTCAGGGGTTGATGTCCTTAAAGAGGATAAACTTGGTCGTTTGGCGTTGTCTCTTGAAGGCGCAAAAAAACGAGACGAAATGGTATTATCGTCTTGTTATGAACGCAACATACCCGTGCAATGTAGTATGGGTGGTGGCTATGCGCCAGATGTAAATTTAATTATTGAGGCGCACGCCAACACCTATCGCGTAGCAGCGGAAATTTTTGAATAATTACAGCCTTAGCATTTCTTCTAAATGAATTTCTGCGCTATGCCTTTTCTCACCAGATTTGGTTTCATAATCTTTATACTCCTATCTTCCTTGACACGCCACATGGCTGCCTTTCTTAAGATGCGCTATGCATATTTCGGCTAGCTTATCCCACGCCACAATACGGTGCCATTGCGTGTTTTCAACGGTATTGCCTTCCTTGTTTTTGTAACGATGATTGGTTGCAAGCGAAAATTTTGCAAGCTTTTTATTGGAGTCAAATATTACTTCTTCGGGATCATCTCCAAGATGACCAATGAGTTGAACATTGTTCTGAATTGTAATCATGATAAGGGGTTTAAAGGTTTACTAAATAATTAGCGCCACCGTTGACTGCGCAACAATAACGCGGCTTTTACAACATCTTGCCTGCTAATTTGCCCCACCAATCTGCCACGTTCCAACACAGGAAGACGTCGTCTGCCCGTTTTGTGAAACAATGTAGCAGCATCAAAAATGGTTTTATCGGCTTCAATTACATCTACCTCCGCAGACATGCTCTCTTCTACCTTACGGTCAAAAAAAGGTTGGTTAAAATACTTCGCATCAGACAAGTGTTTAATACAATCTGCTTCAGAAATAATTCCTATTAGCCGAGACAATTCATCCACAACAGGACCACCCGAGATTTTGTGGCGAATTAAGACTCGCATCACTTCTAAAATGGATTGTTGCGGGGAAAACGTAATCAAATTGCGTGACATATAATCCTGAACCAATAGCGACTTCCTTCGCTTGGGCACAAGTTTTTGACGTGCAGCTTGAAAACTTTTGATAGGCATTGTTTATTTTTTGCTGAACAAAAGGTAGTAAAAAAAATTTAAACGCTTATATTTTTCTATAAAAAAGATACTTTTACACCGATATGAAAACGATGTCTATATTAGGTTGCGGCTGGCTTGGGAAAGCACTTGCTGATACGCTATTGAAGAAAGGATACGCTGTAAATGGAAGTGTAAGGTCTGAAAAAAAGGGGGACATGCTCAGAACCATAGGCGCGACTCCCTACGTTATTCAAGTAGAAAACTCAGGGATTTTTGGAGATTTTGAATCGTTTGTCGCAGAGGCCGATATCCTTATAACCGCATTTCCACCAGGAATTCGACAAGATCCAAATGCCAATTATACCGCTCGAATAAAACAAGTTTTAGCATCTCTTCCTTCCAATTGTAAACTTTTACACATGAGCAGTATAGGCGTTTTTGGAGCAATGCAAGGAGAGGTAAATGAAACCACATTCCCTGTTCCTGATCGTGATGCTGGAAACCAATTACTTAAGGCAGAAGAAGCTGTTACGGCTTTGGGCGCTAATGCCACAATTGTACGCCTTGGAGGTTTGGTGGGCGATGGGCGTCATCCAGCAAAACAACTTGCGGGCAAAACAGAAATTTCTGCCCCTATGGCACCCACAAATTTGGTGCATCAAATTGATATAGTCCGGTTTTTAACTGCTGTGATTGAAGGGGATTTCTGGGGGCAAACGCTTCATTGCGTGAGCCCGTTGTATCACCAGCGTGGTGTTTTTTACACACAGGAATGCGAAGAGAATGGATTAGCACTTCCACATTTCTCACCGGACAAAAGCGATCGAAACAAAAAAGTATTAGATACTAAAAGTGCTGAATTATTTGGATTTGAATATCAATTAGCGGGGTGCCATTTCAAGGACTGCTGAAGCTTCCAACTTGCTGATTTGGGCAACAAAAATATTCCAGCTTTTTTTCATTTTGACTATAGCTTCTGCTTGTTGCGCTGACGCATTTTGACCTAATCTTTTGTCTGCTGCAATGTGTGCATCAGTCACAAAAACAGTATATCGTGAACGAATGGGGTTTGTGTCAAGTGCTTTTGGCCAGGGTTGGCTTAAAACGGTTTTAGCCTCATCCTTAATGGATTTCAGCGTAACTTCACGTTGTTCAAATGGTATCGTATTCAAAGACTCCATCAATTGCACAAAATTGGATAGATTTAACGCATCTATCGCAGGGGGTGTTGCCACAGCAATTGAAGCAATAAGAGCGTCTACGTCAACCGAATTATCCACATTTTGCACAGTGGCCTGTGGCTTTTTAGATGTACAACTTATTGCAAGAAGGAGGGTGCAAAAGACTAAAATTGAATAACGCATCCTCAAAGATAAGCTAAGTTAAAGAAATCCTCCCCCTAAGTTAAAAAGAGGGAGGTGTATTTTATTCATTTATAAATCAGCGATCTTTAACCGCTTGAGCGATTTTCCCATGATCTATACATGAAATACGTTTTCCATCTTTAGTTCTGTTAAAATGCGCACGTATATCCGAATAACTGCTAGGTAATTTGACATTAATAGCTTCTCGAATGGGCGTTCTAAACTTATTTAAACTTATGAGATTTGCGACAAAATTCATTTTACGTAAAGCACCTGAGCTATCGGTTGATGATATGGGAGTATCCTCTTGAGAATTATAGTACGCAAATGATTCAGCAATATCCTCAACGATATTCGTTCTGGCATAGGCTGTTACATGTGAAGGTTCATTAAGCGTTACTGATTCGTCGTAAAAAGCTGTATTAAAACCATCCAAAGCTGATGCTTCCCGTGCGCATCCTTCTCGAATATATAGCCTGCTACAATCATCTGGACCTGTTAAAATATCCATTTCTCGTGCCTGGTTTAGCGTCATTATATGTCCGAATTCATGAGTAAGAACATATCCAAAGAAACCATTTTCATTGTATTTCTGTCGGATTTTCATTTTTGTTACTGGATCAACCGTATAATAAGCCCGTGACAATTCTAAACCCATATACCATTGGTCCTCTCCTGATTTAGATACATTACGTACAAAACCTTGAAGATCTGCACTAAAGTCAAACATTACTTCAAGATATTTTATTCCTATGTCCCCAAAAGAGGTAACCTCCAGGATATCATCTTTTACTTCCTGTTTAAGACCATTATCAATAATACTTTTTTGATCATTATCGGATATTTTTTCTCTATTTAAAGCAATAAGGTTAAAGTTGTTGTTATCCAAAGCATAGATGGCTATACCGTAAGTCACACTAATGTTGTTTTCGTTATCTTCAACAATACATTCAACTGGGTCAATTGAGCCTGAAATACTAAACTTATCACCCGCATCAACCGTAAAATTTAATTTAAATTCTTCGTGAACTTCTAACTTTTTATCATCCAGAGTATTCAAGCGTATTTTTAAGTCTTTTGTGTTTTTAGGGAAAGTCACAGATGAAGCAGTTCCTTTTCTCCATGTTTTCCCTGAATCTGAACTGTATTCAAAGATGGGGTTGTAATCATCTTTATTAATGTATTTAACGGTTTCAGTAGTGTCTATAACAAGCTTTATAGGCAGGTCTTCTGAAAGCTCTTTTGAAAGGGATAGATTATAAATGAATGGAGACCCTTCAACTGTACCAATAAGGCTGGACTCTCCCGCTATGGTTGCTTTCAAGTTTACATATTCATCTTTTTTACAACTTGTAGAAAGCATCAGGGCTAGCAAGGATACAAGGGTAGTAAGTTTTAATCTCATGATATTTATTTTTGATTTTTGATACGTGTTCTATGTGGTACACGACTAGTATTAGTCGTATAAAATTCATCAGCCCACTTTAAAAGAGGTTTGTATGACTGAGGGACCAAACTTCTTCCGTTGATTTCAACTGCCGTTGAATTAAAAGAAATTTTAATTTTGGACACATCCCTTATACTGAGGTCACCAAATATTTTTTTTTCGTTTTCTAAAGCGATTCGCGTAAGAATTGATTTGAGCGACTTGCGTTGCTTACTATTTAACTTACCCTTTGTTAATCGTGTTTTATGAAAGTCTGATAAAACGTATGTGCTGTTGGGAAGAACTTCGAGGTTATATGAAAGACAAGTTCCAAAACACAGGCTTACTTCAATATTGAGAGGCGTTTGTACTAAATTGTAGGAGCAACTTGAGCAGTAAGCAAGAAGTATTAGGGATAAAAATTTCATTGGGGCAAAATTTCAACACAAAAGTAACTATCAAATCGTTAATGCGGCGTTAATTTTAGCAGAAAATATGTTAATTTTTATGTTTTCGCTTTTAAAATAAGGAGTATCGCATTTTCTAATGTGGCCCTACATTCAATTGCAACAATGAAGCCTTCATACGTTTTTGTAAGAGTTCTGTCGTGCACACTTTAGGAGTAAAAGGGATTGTGTCTTTGGCGAATTCTAATGCCCCCAACACACCCATCACATTCGAAAAGGATTTATTTCTTTGGATTTATAATCAATCGGTCTAAGGGATAAGGTTTTCATTTTTAGGCTGGAGGCGTTTAACTTTTTATTTTTATCCCACAGCCTCTAATAAGCACCTACTCCGCCTTAAAGACCAAATTCCAAACCTCGTCTAAAAAAATATACCTCATGGAAATAGCCTAATTGTATTGCTCTCCGCTCCCTTGAGCATATAAAACACCGCTTCCGTCTGCCTTGGTAGGCCATGTGAAGCTCAGTTTAGTTTTCGGATTGGCATCGCCAAATAGCACGTCTGCAATACCTTCCCCCGCCATACCAGGTAAAAAAGAAGCTACAAAAGCGTCCCATTGTGCTTCCATATCGTGTACCAACAATGGGCGTCCAGAAAGCAACAAAACGACAACTTTATTCCCAGAAGCATTAGCGCGTTCTAAAACTTCTAAATCAGCTTTATTAAGGCGTAAGTCAGCGTCGTCACCAAATCCTTCGGCATAAGGATATTCTCCAATAACAGCGAGGATAACATCGCCTTCAGGAAGTGTATTAGCGTTTGGCTCATAAGTGATTTTCGCACTTGGCGCTACTTTTTTAATACCATCTAAAATTGTTGTTCCGCTTGGCTGAAGTACACGATTTGCCATGAAAGCAGTAAAATCTGCTGGAGAAACTTTACCATTTTCGTCTGGGTCAATTTCATTAAAATAAGCTACCCAATCCGCAGGGTTAAATTTGTTCTCAAAAATTTTTTCAAGTTGTATGTTATATTCGACTTTGGTAAGTATCCCATCGGCATTGTAGTCCAAAAAGTGGAAATCGGGTGTGAAAAATCCTTGCCAATCGGTTGTCCAACCCCCGTTTTGTACACCAAGATTGTTTGCCGCTGAGCCTACTACCGTAATTGAAATGGACTTGTCAAATGGAAGTGTCCCTTCGTTTTTCAATAATACAGCAGATTTTTGAACCGCTTCACGAGCAAGTGCACGGTGTTCCGAAGACCCTATTTTACTTAAGAACGAATCGTCAATTAAAGGGTCATCAAATAGACCAATCTCCATTTTAACTTTTAAAATTCTACGTACCGCGTCGTTAATACGCTCCATGGGAACGCTACCTTCGTTTACTGCATCAATCAGTAATTTTATAAATGTTTTGTAGTGTTGTTGGTTTTGACCTTTCATGATTCCTGGCACCATTACCATATCAATACCCGCATTAATACCATTTATCACATCCGATTTGTAATCTCCTGGAATTTCATCAATTCCTGCCCAATCCGAAACGACAAAACCTGCAAAGCCTAGCTCTTCTTTAAGTAAATCGGTTAAAAGGTATTTATTTCCGTGGCATTTTTCTCCGCGAACACTATTAAAACTCGCCATTATCGTTTTTACATCGGCAGCAATAGCTGTTTTGTATGGCGGAAGATATATTTCCCGAAGCGACTTATCATTTAATTGAACATCGCCTCGATCAATGTGATATGTGTGTTTACCATCCACCCTGGTTCCCGTACCCCAAACAGTAGCCCCATCTCCTATAAAATGTTTAGCACAGGCTGCCACTTGTTTGTTTTGCACACCCGACAACCTATCTTGGTAGCCTAGAATCGCTGCTTGCGTAAGCCCATCCACAATGTCGGTAGTTTGACCAAATCCTTCGTAAAAACGCCCCCACCTAGCATCTTGCGGAATGGTAATACAAGGCGAAAAAGTCCAATGAATTCCAGTAGCAGCAACCTCAATTGCCGTAGCTTTATTTACACGATATACAAGGTCCGCATCATTAGAAGCACCAAGTGCGAGGTTGTGTGGAAATACTGTAGCGCCCAAAACATTGTTATGTCCATGAACAGCGTCAATTCCATAAATAAGGGGAATTCCAAGGCGGTTACTCATAGCTATTTTCTGGTACCCATTTACCATATCTAGCCATCCTTTTGGTGTATTTGTTTTTGGAGCTGAACCCCCTCCACTAAGAATAGAACCAATGTGATAGGTTTGAATATCCTGTGGACTATCTATTAAACGCATATCTACTTGTGTCATTTGACCCACTTTTTCAGCGAGTGTCATTTGGCTTAAAATAGCGTCCACTTTTTTTGAAACACTTTTTTCTTGCTTTGACGTTTGCGAACAGGATGTAAAGGCAAAACAAGCAATAAGCAAGAGTTTAAGACATATTGATTTCATACTAAATTCTTTATTAAGTCTTTAAAATTTCAACTTTTCATTTTTATCCCACAGTCCCCAATAGGCCCCTACTTCGCCTTCGGGTCCTACTTTCCAAGACTCGTCAAAAGAAGAAAAATAAAACACATCGATATTTGCGTTTTTTGCCCAAGCTTGGGTGTTTATGAAGTACTTCATGGCGTGTATTTCAGAGGGAACAGACCCTTTTAGCGGTTCGCCTTTACTAGGCCAGCCTGTTTCCGTAATGATCACCTTTTTGCCTTTAGCCGCACTCCATACCTGCCCATACATTTGCTGCATATGATTTAGTGCATATTCCTCTGGACAACCCTCCCAAAAAGGATAGCAGTTAGATAGGATCACATCAGAATGCTCTACAAGCTCTGGGTGTAAAGAAAACTCATAATACGCATCAACATAGCCAATGGGTATGTGTGAGGGAATGGCCTTACGAACTCGCTTCATAAATTTTAGGAGTGCCTCGAGTGTCAAATCGTTTCGGTAAAGCACTTCGTTGCCTACGGCAGCGATATCTACACAGCCTTCATTGGCAAGTGCAATGAGTGACGTTATTTCTTGCTCATTTTTTTCGTCATCGTCTCCAAGCCATGCGCCTACCATGGTTTTTAGTCCATGCTTGTGCGCTAAACGAGGAATGTGTTCATTACCTTCAATACAAGAAAATGAGCGTATCCATTTGGTGTATGGTTTTAAGATTTTTACACGACGTTCCACTTGTGCTTCCGTGATGGTGTCACCGGGTTGTTGTCCGTCTTCGTACATGCTAAAGCAAATGCCATGCATGCCTGATTGAAGCGTTTTACGCCATAACGCTTTAAAATCTTTGGGAATAGGGGTATTAGATGAAGAATCTTGAGGAATAAATGCCTCAAAATCAATCCCCTTGTATGACTTGTACGTTAAATCTTCTAAGCTAAATTCTACGCCTTCCCTGTATGACATTTTATTCGTATTTGCGTTTTTCGTTTTTATCCCAAATTCCCCATCGTGCACCTACATCACCCTCGTGATGTACTTTCCAAGATTCATCAAAAGATGAAAAGTAGAATAAGGGTACTTTTTGCGCTGCCGCCCAGGCGCATGCATTAACAAAATACTCCATCGCATTTTGAGAAGACGGCTTTGATTCTCCGACAACATCCCCTTTGTTTGGCCATCCTGTTTCCGTTACAATAACAGGTTTTCCATTTGCTATGCTTTTGGTTGCTTGAACCATTTCGTTTAAATACGATGTGGCAAATTCAATTTTACTGCCTTCCCAAAAAGGATAGCAATTGATTAGAATTACATCACATGCTTCAACTAATTTTGGGCGCTTAATAAACTGATAATATGCATCTACATATCCTAGTTTAATGTCTGGAAGAGCACTTTTAACTTGAGCTAAGTAGTTAAGGATTTGTTGTTCGTCTAAATCATCACGCATCAAGGTTTCATTCCCTACTACTGCAATATCAACGAGCCCGTCTTCGGCGAGTTGAATAAGCGCTTTTATTTCCTTGTCATTTTCTTCTTTATCAGCACCTATCCAAGCACCAACCATGGTTTTAAGTCCTTTAGCTTTGGCCGCTTTAGGGATATGCTCATTCCCTCCCGTACACGAAAACGAACGCACCCAATTGGTGTAAGGAGCGATGATATCCATTCTTTCATTTATTTGACTTTCAGATAAAATATCTCCAACATTTTGATTTTCGCGATAAGGGCTAAAGCAAATGCCATGTAACCCAGTGTTTAAGACTTTACTAAACAACGCTTTTTGTTTTGGTTTTGAATATGTTGAAAAATCAATATCCGAATGAAGTCTTGTTGTGATATGTGCGCCAGTTAAGTTAGAGAGGTTACCTAATTGGTACTGATACGTATTCGTTTTAGCTGTGTCTTTTCGTGCTTTTAATTGTGCTCTGATTTCATTGGCACGTTTCTCATCAATACTATAATCTCGCATTATCCACATGGCTAAAAGGGTGCCTGCAAGAGGGAAAAAGCAGAAAAATGCGTGTAATCCATCAACAGCCGGTTGTTGTTCTACGGTGGCTAAATCTGGGTTGAAGCCCACAATAGCAATGATAACACCACTAAGGGCTCCAGCTATGGCAAAACCTACTTTAACCATCCACCAATAAATAGCGCCAAAAAGGCCTTCTCTACGTAAGCCCGAATTTAATTCATCAATGTCAATGACATCTGCGGTCATAGACATCATAATGGTAAATAAACTTCCTATCCCAAACGAAAAGAAGGGTAGAGCGATGATATACATCCAAGGTTTACCAGGAACAAATAAAAACCAAAGCAATAAATATCCTAACACTGAAATCCCCTGAGCTATGATAAATGCTTTCTTTTTACCAAAATTCCTGGACATCCATGTAACGATTGGAATGACAATAAATGTAGTTCCCAATGCACTTAAACAACCAAAAAGAGAAACCCAAATACCACTTGCCCCAGCATCTCCGTTAAAGAGTTTATAAACGATCACAAAAAAAGTAAGCGCTGCGACGGTGTTAAACGCATTAAAAATTAAAAATGTAGCGCCACATAATTTTCTAAACTCTTTTATTTTAAATGCAGCTATAAAACTGTGATAAATCATTTTTAGACTGTTCCCAACATTAGCCATATTTAAGGGCTCATAATTTTCATTAAGAGTTGATTTACTCTTAATAAATATTGCTGGTACTATTGCACAAATCGCACACGGAATAGCAACCCATATAGATAACTCTCTAACCGCAACTTCTGCAGATGGGAACCATTCTGGATCGTACATAATAACCCAAAACCATGGCGCAATCACCCATGCCCATTGCCCAATCCATTGCGCAATGGCCATGATATTGGTGCGTTCATGAAAATCGTTACTCATCTCATAGCCCATAGCTACATAAGGCACACTGAAAAAAGTTAGGCCCAAGTAAAAAACCAAAGACCAAAGAAAGAAGTACCAGAAGTTAAACTCTAATGAGTTTTCCTTAAAGAGTTGCCACATAAAAATATAAGCGACTCCCATAATTATACCCCCTATCAAAACATACTGCCTACGACGTCCCCACTTCGATTTTGTGTTATCTGATATAAAACCCATTATAGGATCCGTAATGGAATCGAATATTCTTGGAAAAAAATAAATTAAAGACCACATCCATCCAGGAAAACCTAAGTCTTGAACTAAAACAACCATAAAAATTCCTAAAATAGCAGGGAACATTTGGTTTGCAAACATTCCTACGCCAAAAGCTATTTTTTCAGTTATGGAAACTTTATGAGACGGTAAAGACTGTGCTTTCATGTGGTTGATTTAGTTGTTAATCATAATAGTCTGTATGGCTTGAGGGCTTATACTGATGGTTTTGGTTAGGCCGTTAAGTGATAGTTCAAAATTTTTGGGAGAAGTTCCTTCATTAAAAACAACAACTGCAATAGATGCATCTGGGTTTTTGGCAGCAGTCACCATGAGTTCCTTGTCAGAATGTTGGGCATCAATGACTACCGCACCTGGGCGAATATATTTGCTAAAATGCGCCATGATGTAGTATAAGGGAGTAAAATAAACTTCGTCCTTTTCTGTATCTACAATTACTGGGGCAATACACCAGTTATTTGCCCAGTTGGGACCTCCTTTTGTGTCTAAAACCATGTTCCAATCTACCCAACCGTCAACCCAGTTGTTTAGGCAACCAATAATATCTCGGGCATACCGATTTGCAGGGGCATATTTTGGGTGTAGATATTTTTTAGAGGCTTCGCGCCAATCGTAGCCCCAATCTGTGGCTTCTTTTTTCCAATACCATTTGTCATCTTGCCACACCGGAACTTCAGCATCTATACAAGCCTCTGTTTGAATAAGGTATTTATCGGGAGCCTTTTCGTGCGCATATTGTAATTCTGTTGGGAAATAGTCATACGTACTCTCGTACCAATGCACCGCAGTCCCATCATAATATTTTGATGAAGCAGCATCTTTATACATCACATCTACCCACTCGCGGATGCCTTCACGGTTTTGATCATAACCTAGAATAACTAAATCTCCCTTGCCATCGGCTTCTAATTTTGGCCCTAAAAAATGTTGTACAAAATGGGTCATTTCTTCTGGTGAATAATGCATACTCTCCCAATTTTCACCATTCCCGTGTGGTTCATTTTCAACGGTAAAGCCCCAAATATCAATACCCTCCGCTTTATACGCATCCACATATTTGGAAAAAAACAAGGCCCAAGTGTCGTAATATTCGGGCAGGAGTTTTCCGCCCACCCAACTATTGTTGTCTTTCATCCATGGTGCAGCAGACCACGGAGAGGCAAAAAGACGAAAGCCGTCTTCCGAAACAGCCATAGCATCCTTTATCATGGGAATCAAATCATCTTTATCCTCATCCACAGAAAAATGAAAGAGTTCCTTGTCGCCAGGAACAGGTGTATAGGAATAATTGTTCAAGGAAAAGTCACATGAATTCATGTGGGTTCGCGTCAGGGAATAGCGGGCTCCCTCTTTAGCAAAATACGCTTTTAGTATGTTGTCTCTATTTTCTTTGCTCACCTTATTTAGTAAGTATGCCGATGATTCTGTAAAAGCACCTCCAAAGCCTGTAATGGTTTGAAATTTTTTAGCGACATCCAAGTTTATGGTTGAGGGCTTTTCATCAACGCTAAAGTCAGTTCGTTTTGTGTGTTTGTTTCCGCTTTCAGAAGTTTCAAAAACCTCCACTTCTAAGGGTTGTGTACAAGAAGCTAATGTCATAACTAATATAAATACGAATTGAGTTGTGTAGCGCGTCATGGTTTTAATTCAGGTTGTGTTCTAATATGTTGGGGGTAAAACAGAAATAAATACATTTTCATTATTTCCATTAAATGTTTTTGTAATGGGTGCGCCATTTCGTGTAAGTCCATCAAAAATTCCCTTGTCAACAAAATCCCAAAGGGCATATTTGGCTTTTCCGTCAACAGTAATGAGACCAAAATGATTCTCAGATCCCTTTGGATTATGTGCGTCTTTCCAAGGCTCGTCAAAGGCTTCAAAATAAAAACAAGACACGCCATTTTCTTTAGCCCATGAGCGTATAAGCTCATAATACTTTGCCTGTTTGTACTGGTCAGCAGCGTGAGATCCTTTTCTGCCGTAAAACCCATTTGAAATTGTAGCCCACCCTGTTTCACCAATATGTATGGGTTTTTCAATACCCAAGCTGTTCATGTATTTTTTTACTCCGTTGTACTGAGAAACAGCAAAATCACGCGCCCGTAACATCGCAGCATCAATGAGTTGGCGTGGGGTTTTGTCCACAGCATCGTCAGGTTGAATATCCCAAAAAGCAGGTGTGTAATGTGTGTTATGAAAGGGATACGTATGCATTGAAATATAGTCCACGGCTGCCATAAGCGCTGCCAAGTCTTCGGTGTGGTATGAAGGGTCGCCACCGCCCCAAGAAGCAAAGTCGTCTGAACAGGTAATCCACAAATCATTGGACAGTTTTCCTTCTTTCTTTAGGTCTTGCAAGTGTGTTACCCATTTTAAAATAATATGTGGCTCAACGTAATAAGAGGTTGCCCACCTTACCATCGCCTCATTTCCAACCGCAATGATTTTAACAATATCTGGATATTGATTGGCAAGTTCAACCGCTTTGTCAATTTCTTGCGCATTGCGCTCACTTTCCACATGATGATTCACCACCTTGTCTGTCCATGCGTTTAGGCAGTCAATCCAAGCGCCTAACATCACGTACATTTCAAACTCAGGATTTTCCTTTCTTAGTTCTGAAATGGCTTTTAGCAAATTAGCAGCCTGAGGTAAATGCACATTATAGGTTCTCACAATGCGAATGCCCATAGCGTGAAGAATTTTCATGTCTTCTTTTAACTCAACAATGGTGGGCTGAACATCACGAGATGTCTTTCGGTATCCGCCATACGATATTGCTTTGTATTTGGGGTTTCCTAAAATTTCGCCCGCAGTTTTGCTTTCCATACTCGAATGTTGTGTGTTACAAGACACTGAAAACCATAACACTAGTGTGAAAAATCCATATACTCCGATAATTCTCATAGTGCTCATACTTGAATGGGGGAATCAATATCCACAAATGATTTTTTACTTCAATACTATTCTTTCAAAACAGAAACGATTATTTTATTAATGGTATTCTTTCTTTGAAAAACAGCGGCACTAAGGGGTGCATCCAATTGGTTTGACAAAAATGTCTGTGATTCACCAGATTGAAAGAGTACTTCAGTACGGGCTGTTTTTGATTTTTTATATATGATTGGCACTTGACAATAGGTAAATGCCAAGGTGTCTTTTTCTAATGCAATCGTATGCTGCTCGCCATTTACGTTTACATAGTGGAACGTTTGCGGTGCATTTAAAAATTCAGAGCCGCGAAGTATGGTTGGGTCAAATTTGAGGACCCCATTTGATACGCGAACACCTAGTTCTCCAAAGCGACTGATAATATCTTCTTTTACCTGCCCTGTCATTCCAGGTTGTTGCGCGCCTTTTCCGCCTGGAGTATGCGAATACGGATCTGTAGGGAAAGCACCGTATAATGCTGGGGATTTATGCGCACCAATACCTGCATTGATTTCAAAGTAATGGTCAAATAATTTTCCAATTAATGCGGGGTCTTCATTGGCATGAATCGCATCACGGGTAATCTCATACACTGCCAAAAGCAATTTAGATACCATATGCCAATAAATAGAACCTAAACCTTCATAGCCAAAGAAAGTGCCTGAACGTCCTGTAAAAGACTTATGGTCGAAAATGTCTTCGAAAACTTGCTCAACGAAAGCGGTTTCTTTGGCTACCATTGCTTGATATTGCTCGGGCAATGCCTTCAGTGCAGCTTGCACGCTATCCACATTGTTAAAGTTTCCATTAAAGTGATAATCACCACGCAAATCCTTGGAGAGTACTTGTTTGTTGTTGTCACGAACCAATTTTGTTAGCAACACTGACGCCTCGACTTTTTCTTTAGGGATCGTGTTTTTATTGACAAATCGGGGGAGTTCTTTGTTTGGATACAATATATAACTGTACTGATCAGGTCTGAACAATGCGCTTGCCTTTAGTCCATTAAGCACATCGAGACTTTCTTTGGCTGATAAATAACCTGAACTAAGCACAGCAACTTGCCCCTCAAGCATTTCAGGAAGGTGCGAAATACGCACTTGTTCTTTTCCGTTTAAAGTCATGAGGTTGTACGCATGATACAGGTTGTCATGGCGTTTATTTGCTTCAACAGAATGCTCTAAAAATGCATTCGCTACATCCAAAAAGGATATAATATCTTCTTTACTAAGGCTGTTTTTATCTCCAGAAAAACGGTTATCATAAATGGTGTTACGGTATAAGCTTCCTGCTTCACCTAGCACATCCATAAGACTTTTTCTATCCACATCTGAAATGCTTCCGTTCAACAACGGTTTGTGTTCTTGTAGTCCCGCTGTAACTTGATTAAAAAACAGATGCAGCTCTTTAGAAATATGAAAATCTGTGCTATCTGAATTTGTTAAAACAGTTTCAAAAAAGCGTAAAAAACGACGCAAGTAATACAAGGTAACCATAGACACCCCATTTCCAACAAGAGCATTATTCGCATCATTCCATTCTGGGCGCTGGGTGTTCATCCAAATACCACCCTCAGGGATAAAGTTTGACATTTTTGCCAAAACTGTTGCTAGTATTTTCTCAACGAAATTAACCTTGTAAATAAAAACAGTATTGTCACGGAGCAGTGCTCCATCTACACCTATTTCTTCTCTTTTGAAGTGAATATTTTCTTCTCGCTCAAAGTCAAAATCGATGGTGTTTTTAGCATCTTTTAAAATGTCCTGATAACTCTTTATGCGGTAAGGCACATTGGCATATACAAACAAATCTTGTTTGAAATATGACTCCAGCTTATTGGGATAATAATCCTCAATAAACTCTAAGAATTTTAAGAGATAGATAATTTGATGATCTCCCCAATAACCAATGTATGACCAAGGGTTGTCGGGCTCGATGGTTTCCCAATCAAATCCGCCTTTGGTAACACGATACGGATTGTATCCATCGAAAGTGGTGGCATTCAAAAATTTATGAATCATGCCCTCAATAAACTCTGGATACGAATGTGCCAAGGCTTCCCAGTTTTGGAAAATATCTCGCCAGTTTCCTTCGTAATCTAAAATTTTATCCCCGTTTTCAGTTCGGGTATTTATCGAAAATTTATTCCAAGGACGACTCGGATCGCCATGACGCCGGCTAAACTTCAAGGGTAAATACTCATAGCACAACCTTTTAAAGTTTTTATTGTCATCTGCTTCAGCAATTTCTTTGAGGTGATTAACGTCAAACAACTCAGGAAGTGATTCCAAAATAGGTTCTTTTAATCTAAACACTTTGCGATTGGCATTGGCAATATAAGCTGTAAAATCCGCCTTTTCTATTTGGTAATTGTTGTCAAAAATACCACCTCGCATGATGTTAAACATGGTGTTGGCAAAATGACGAATATTACGCAATCGGTCGTTGGTCATTTGTATTCCATCTGCAGCTCCTACCAATTGTATCAAATGAGCAGAGCCACGGGCAATATCTTCCAATACTTCTGCTTCCAAATGGGTGTTTTGGAGCAATTCATCTTTAATTGAAACAACATCTGAAATGGTCTTATTCACATCTGCTACGAGCATCCATTTTTTTGATTCGCCTCCAGACAGCGCAATGGTATCGGTAACAAAATAAGCCCCTTTTTCAGCTTTAACGTTTACTTCTTGTGTTGGGTCTTGTCCGCTACGGAAGGTATCCAATTGTAGCGATGAAATAAGTTTTGTGGAATTTTCGAGTCCAATAGACCAAACCACATTTGCTTTTAAAGATTCGCTGGGTTCGGCTTTATCTACAATGATGGCACTCAAAGAGTAAATCCCAAGTCCTGTATCTTCCTCCAACTCACATTTCTTGTAAGCATCTACAAGGTTACTACTGGCGTTTTGCAAGGATGGATCAACGCCATTTGGCAAAATATTTTGAATGCCGTCTAACAGCTTTAACGAAATATTCTCGGCGCTGTTATTGGTAACATTAGACTTACGAACAAACCCATACTTATCGCTAGAATTCCACTCGTAGGTGAAAGTAACTTCTAGGTCGTGATTGATTTCTTCAAAAATTATTTTGTTGCCGTAGGTGTTTTTATACAGATTACGTGAAATGGTATATATGCCATTGTGCTGCTCTGAAAAAGGTTCCCACAAGAAATTTTTACCAGACTTGGCAATGATAAAGATGGTTTTACTTCCTGTAGTTTGCGCAGACTCGGTAATTTTATCGTCTGTGTAGTATGGAAAGAGCGCATAATTGCTGTTCTGCCGTCCAGCAGATAAACTTCCTTTGCTAGAAATAAACATCCAATGATTGGAATTACTAACAATACTCATAAAAAACGGACGCATGCCGTCTGCGTTTGAAATCTTATAAAACGTTTCACCGTTTTTTGTCACTTCAGCACCTTTAACTTCTTTGTCTTGAAATTGCGCAGGATGCTGACCTAAAAACATGGATTTTTCAGCTGTCATTGTTGGTTTTGTAAGCGTTGTATTCGTCACGTTATTTTTTATAGTGGTAAGGTTAATTTTAGTTCTATTTGATTAAAATATAAGCTCATATAAATCCTTACCTTATTGATAAATTCTTATGTAATCCACTTCCATAGTAGCTGTGGTGAAATTCGGGGGAATTGTACCGCCAAGATCTCCTCCCATGGCAATATTAAATAATACATAATGTGGGAAACGATAAGGCATGCTGTTATCGATAACTCGAGAAAAAAACACCTCGTCGTTAAAGAGAATTTTAATTTCATCTTTTGTCCAAACTAGAGAATACAGGTTGAATGTTGTTGCTGTGTTTTGAACGCGTTTGGTTCCGCCAATGTTTTGATATTGCGAGGTTTGAATATTACCCCAATGCAAGTGTCCAATAAGATTGTCTTTGTCCCAGCCGTTTTGCTCCATGATGTCAATTTCACCACATTTGGGCCAGCCCACACTACCGTAAGTACTACCGTGATAGTTTCCGCGCTCATTAATGTTCGCGCCTAATGTCCAAAAAGCAGGCCAAGTGCCTTGTTCGGAAGGCAGTTTAGCCCTAATGTCAATACGACCATACTGAAATGCATATTTGGTATTTAAACGGGCAGATGTATAACTATTCGTGTTTCCTTCGAAATTGTATTGTTCTTTTTTGGCAACAATTTTAAGCGTTCCATCGCTTACATAGGAGTTGTCTTTGCGATTTGTATAATGTTGTACCTCGCCGTTTGCCCAACTATTTCCAATGATTGGAATAATTTGGTGATGCCACTTGTCACTATCTACAGCTCCATCATAGTCAAACTCATCTTGCCATTTCAATGTCATACCGTACTTGGTAACCGTTGTTGGTTCTTCTGGAACAACAGGTTCAACCGTAGGCGCGTCATCTTTTCCACAACCAACCAAAAACAACAACAGAAGCAATTTAAGCTTATATAAACCCATGTTTTTCTTATTAATATGTATGCAGTTATGCGGTTTAATTTTGCTCTTTGTTTCGTTATAAAATTGTTGTTTTTCCGTTGTATATTTTGATAAAAAATGATGTCAGTTCGAATGAATTTTACAAATGAAAAGCGTAAAATTTGTATCGAGATTTTGCATTTTGTATTTGCATTAGTTCTCGATACGATTTTTCGCTCCTCAAAATCACTCGAACTGACGACATATGTATAAATCTTAATTCAACACGCAAAATAGGCGTTCATCAACAAAAAAACAATTACTTTTTATAGAAATAAACGTTATCTAAGTATAATGCAGTAACATTACTTCCATCATTTTCATAGATAAGCTGTCCAATTTTTGATTTTGGCGATAATGACAATGGAATATCTATACTGCTCCATGCATCTCCAGTAAGATCCGCACTTGTCAATGTAAATACTTGTGTAGTATCATCTCCATTACCGTCTGCCCCATCAGCACCAAAATCCTTGATGGTTACTTTCAATTTTGCGTCACTAGGGAGTGATCCTGGAATAAACACATCAAAATGAAAATGTGTCATTTGAGAACCATTAACCGTTGGGCTTCCAAATTGATGCCCCACAAAGTTGAAGTTTTCGTAACTAAGAATGTTATCTCCATTTACATCAAAATCAGCAGACGTGGTAGTCTGATAAGGCTCCCAATACCCGTTGTAAAAATCTACAGGTACATTTTCATATGCATCGCTAAAAATAGAAATAACATCTGCTGCTGCATGTGTTGGCGCATCTGGCAAATCAAATATTCCTACAGAATTAATAGTCGTCGAACCAACAGCGTCAACGCCATTAAGTGATGCGGTTATGGTTGCTGTTCCAGCACCAACTACTGTAATTTCTCCTAGTTCGTTTACCTGAGCAACAAATGGATTCGATGTTTTAAAATCCAAATACCCTGGCGCAATAGCAATCTTAACAACTGAACCATCACCTAAAGTAACCGTTTGTGTAATTCCAGTGATTTTAATGACAGAATCTGTGTAAGATGTCTGTGTGTTATTTTCACCTCCAAATATAGAGGTCAAAGGTTGGGCAACAATTCCTAATCTCTCAAATCGGATTTCATCCATCCAAAGCGTATATCCAAGTCCGCTTGTATTGGCTGTTCCTGCAGAAAAGGCAAATACACCCTTTTCTTGTACCAATTTTGAAGCGTCAGGAATTGGAATGGTGTATTTTCTCCAGTCTGTGGAAAGGGTAACATTATTTAATCCAACGGCATGCTTATCGCCTTCAAAGTCAGTTCCAAAGCCAAATAAACCAATCTCAGCCGTTACCGATCCTTTTGCCCAAAAAGTGAGGGCATCGTATTTGGTTAAATTTCTTCCTTTC
>JAQCCM010000033.1 GCA_027621175.1 Bacteroidota bacterium
CAACCCTGGAGGGACATCTTCAAAAATGGGACTATCTTGGTAAAGGCCGATAGGGCCATCATTTAGTTTTAGCGCAAATACATAATCCCCAATACCCAACGCCGCTTCGCTATTATCGATTTCAACCCGGTTTTTGCCATCTCCTGTTAGGTCATAAATAGTGATATCTTCAGCATCAAACAAGGCAATTTGAGAAGGTTTTACTTCAACAGTTTTTGTTGTAGTACACTTTGTTACAGGGTTTGTTGCGGTAACGTCATATTTACCCCCTTTGTCGATAACAATTTCTTGGGTAGTGTCTGGCAGTGGATTTCCATCAAGTGTCCAGCTATAATCATAAGTGTCGCTTGGGGAGGTTACAGAAATGGTGTCAGAACCTAAATTTTGACAAAACACAAAAGTTGGAGGCAAATCGAAAATGGGGTTTTCATTCACTTGGAATGTAATTCCCTTTTCTGCGAAACAATTCTTGTTTGAGGTATTATAAATTTGCACTAAAACGGTTGTGGTTTCCGTTGTAAATGGATGAGGCAAGCTGTTACCAATAACGGTATCGTTCCCCATAGCATCCCGTTTTAAAAACTGAATTTCCATATTGGTTTGCCCTGCAAGGAGTTCCTTGTTAAGATTGCTTGTGTCAAAAACGCCTAAATTATCTAAAACGCCATCGTCGTTATCACATACTGCGGGGATGTTGTGTTTACCAATTTCAGGGCTATCATCAACCGTAAATGTAAAAAACGCCTCCTGATAACAAGTGGGAGTAACATTCGAGGGTTTGTTTTCAACCACAACACGTACTTTCTGAGAAGGGCTTAGGTATTCTGTTGGAAATTTGTTCGTACTGATAACAGTATCGCTTTGGTCGTAGAATGTTATGTTATAATCGGCAGGGTTTTGTGTAAGCAGTAATTGAGACATCACCGTACTCGTATCAAAAGGGAAAAGCCCATCTTGAGCGTCTGAGTCATTGGCACTATCTCCATCACATTGGCGCGGAATATTCACGGGATGAAGTATAGCAAGCGGCTCTACAACAAAATTGGCAACTTGCTTAAGCCCTAAGCATGTAGTTTCTGATAATCCATTGGCATTTACCGCCGCCCAAATTTTTTGCGTATGAGGTGTAGTATTTATATAATCCTGAGATGTATCAATGGGGCTTATTTTAGAAGCGGCGTCACTTTCGTTTTCATAAAACTGAATCGTTACATTATTGTTTGAAAAAGTGGGATGTTCCTTAATTAGTTCGTTTTTCAAATCGGCAAAGACATCTTTACTGAATTTTCCAATGCCAGTATTTGTTTTGATACTGGGGTCTAAACAAGTATAATAGTCCTTTAAAAAGCTTGTTTTAATTTCGCTGGAACGAACCCTTAAAGTTATCGTGAGGGGATCGCCAGTAGCAGGGTCAAAGGTGCGCTCGCAGCCGTTATCATTTTTGATTTTTATATAGACCGTTACGTCAGGTATAGGATTTCCATTGTCGTCGATGTTAAAAAACCTACTTGGAGTTGAGATTTCATCTGTGTGGCCGCTGTCCCAATAATAGGTAAACGTTTCATTTGTGTGATTGTTCGAAAAGTATGAGTTATAAAGCGTGAGGTTATCTTGGACAACCCCGTCGGTATCGGTATCACATTGCTCGCGTAAGAAACTACTTTTCTTAATTTCAGGCAATTCTAAAACGACTAATTTAAGGGTATTGTCTATTCGATAACAACCTGTAGTATTATCTTCTAATCGAACAATAATCGTTTTTGTACTGTTATCAGAAACGGAGGTAGTATATTCGGATATCGCATTTTTTGCCTCAGCATCTGCAACAGTTTTATGATAGCTTATTGACCACCGTGTCGTACTGCCCAATAATTTTTCTATGGCTGTTGTTTGAGATGTGAGATCAAAACGCAATACACCATCCTTATCGCTACTACTAGTTAAATCATCACATGCTTCAAAATCAGGGATTGTTAATGTAGGCGGAAGAGCTTGTGCTTTAATCGTCAATTTAGCTACGTCGCTAACGCAGTTCGTATCTGCATTGGTGACGCGATAGTAAATGGTTTGTGGATTTGATGTATTGGTATATGTTTTAGGCGTTATAATTTTTGTTGCAGTAATGTCATTTTCAGCGCCGCCTTCCGTTGTGTAAAACGCAACAGTATGATTTGTATCACTTTGACTACTCCCTAAAATAGTTGTTTTTACGCTAGTAAGGTCAAAAGACCCTTTTAAATCTGTTGATGGGATAGCACCATTGTTGTTGCTAACACAATCTTCAATCGGATCAGATACGGGGTTAGCCATTGGTAGCGGATTAATGGTAATAGTAAATTTCTCAGAATCACAAACAATTCCGTTGGTGGTAATGCGGGCAAAATAAGAGGTTGTTACTGCTGGTGATACCTTCAGCTGGCTGCTATTTGCAGCACCAGCTATTGCGGATTCCATCCCATTAGTTTCAACGGTAAACCATTCAATATTGGTTTGTGCCTTGTATTCAAAAATAGGATACGATTGACCGTCATTGTTGGTAAGCCCCATATCATTCCATTTTTCTCTGTTGTTAGAAAATTCAAATTGAGCATGGTTTTCTTCACCGTCTGTGCTATCTGATGGCCAATCATTGGGCTCTGAGTTCCACCAGTTTTGATATGTCAACGGCGTGCCATCTACCCAATACCAACCACCATCAGGTTCAAGATAATCGCTAGCACTTTGGTCTTGAAACAACCCAAGCCAAAACGCAACACCATCGTTTCCTGTAAGCCCCATGTGTTGTAAGCCTTGAAATACGGCACCTTCTTCTGTTGTGCTGTTTATGATATACATGGTAGCTCCCACAATGGACTCGCCAAGGGCTTTAGCCGCAGGCCATGTAATGGGCTGCACACCCGTTTCGATACCTTTTTGTGTGTAGTAAAATCCGTTATCGTATTGCACAGGACCGGCATCATTTTCTATATACACCAAGTTGTTAATTCGTGCAAAATCATCGGGAGCGGGCAAAATTTTATTTGTGTCAAGCGAAAGCGTTATCGTTTCTTCGGCACAAAAAGTGGCATTGCCAGAAGCGGTACTAATTACAGGATCATTAACTACCACTTTGGTTTCACTTCTTAATTTGCCAGTGCACCCGCGTACAACAGAAGCTGCAAAATAAGGGGTGTTGTGTACTAATACAGTATTGTCTGCAAGTGGGCTTCCTCCTGTAGCCGCGCTATACCAAACTAGAGTGCTATCTAAGTCAGCTACAGTGGCTCCCTTACACACAATGGTTAAAGGATCGAGGTTGGGTTTGGTGGAATTGTTGTTTACAGTAAGGGTAAAGACTTTTGTATTTGTTGTACAAGCATAGGTTTTTTTATCTATCCGTGCTCGAAAAACAGCTTGATTTAGCGCCGTTGTAACATTGGCAATCTCAAAAGTATAGGCGCCTCCGTTATTGGTCATTGTGCCAAGTGTATTGGCAGATTCAAAAATGCCATCAGCATCGTTGTCTATTTCCCATAAAACGTTTTCAGCATCTGTAGATTTAAACGTTAAAGTCAGTGATTCTCCTTCACACAATGAAGCACTTGTTGTACTAAAATCTTGCGAAAGCGTGGCAGGGGTTCCTACTTCTTGGAAGTCGTAAGTGCCATTATTGTCGTTGTCTGATGGAGGGTAGTTAAAATCGTACCCTGTAAATACAACACGACCCCTAATATCTGCAGTTGATGTACCAGAACTTGGGTCAAATAGGATAGGGCTGGTACCTAAAAGGCCATCGTTGTCTGGGTCGTCATTTCCTGCTTCAATAGCATCAAAACAACCGTCTTTATCACTATCTAAATCATAGAGGTCTGAGACATTGTCTCCATCAGTATCAATGGGATGATCGATTATCTGTACTTGAAAATTAAGCACACTATTTTCAGTAATATTTCCAAGTTTATGGGTAATGGTAATATTGGAAAGAGCGCTTCCAACGAATTCAGTATTGCTCAGCGTTGTAACATTAGGGGCATACTTAACGCTAACGCGATTGTTCGTAAAATACTCAACACTAGATTCAAAAGCATCATCGTAATTTGTGTCAACGAGAAGTTCTTCAGAAGTGTTTATTAAAGAAATGGTTTTATTGGCACTAGTTGTGCTTAATGTAATAATCTCATTTTCGATATAACTGTGAGATACAGGAAAAATGACACGTACAGTACTTGGCTTTGTAAAATTCAATTCATAAGTATTGATAGCTTCTGTGCTAGCTTTAAGGGTGGATGTTATGTTCCCCATATTATCTCCTGAGAGAGTGCCGCTTGCATCAAGAGTCATGGATGCAGATATTTTATACGTTGAAGCAATCGAAATGTTTTTATCGGTAACAATTGGCAGTGGAGGGTTATTAAGGTCAGTAAAATCAGGAATGATATTTCCACCGCTTTCAATGCTGTCAAGAATACCGTCATTATCTTCATCTAAATCTAAATTATCTACCACGCCGTCATTGTCTGTGTCATCAGGGCAATTGCCCACAAAAACAGCTTGAGACCTTAATTCATCCGTGTTTGCCCCACAGCTAAAAGTTCCTCTGAGCTGATACCACCCTGCTTGAGAAGGAGTAAGTGAATTTTTTTCTGCATTAGCTGTAATTTCTTGCCATTGGGTGCTGTCAGCATTTTGTGAGGGATTGTACCACCAACCAAAAGAGTCAAGCGTATTCGTGTTTGTTGCATTCAGTGTTAGGTTATTTTGCACACAAGTTCCCAGCGCAACTAGGTCTAAGTCAAAGGTAAATTCTGGAGGCGACTGAAAGCCGGAATAAAATGCGCCAGACGTAGCCGCTCCAGAATAGGTATAATAGGACACATATAGTTCTCCCAAACTGGAAACGTGATATAAATCATCCGTAAGTGGAGAAATGCGGTAGGTCACATAATTTGTGTTTCCTTCTACAGGTTGCCCGTTTGTCAAAGGAACTCCATTTAAAGTTACTTCTTTACCTTTCTCTGCTACTATGCCTAAACCTCCTTGTTGTACGGTTAAACCTATTCTATTTATGTAAGGGATATTATTGATATCCCCTCTAGCCGCGCAACTCAATGGAGGTACGACAAACATACCTTGGTTAGGCTCATGATTACCGGAGCCACTAACCCCGCCAATTCCTTGAAATGCCATTACAGGCGCAGATGTTTTCACATACATATTTCCTTCTCCACTGAATTTATCCCCTTCAATTACAATATAATCTCCAGAAATAGGCTGTGGAGTTCCACCATTAATTTCATACGTTGTACTTGAAGTTAGTGGAATTAAGATTACATTTTCTATCTCATAATAATCTTCTGGAGATTCTCCCCGAATAAAAATAAATTCTTCACCTGCTTTTTCTATTCCCACAAGCTGGTCAATTCCAAAATCATGACCTCTTCCAGGACCATTTGTCCCTGTAGTACTCCCACTAGTAACCACGACATCTTTTGTAGCATTTAATTTTCCTCCAATAAGCCCATCCAAGTTATTTGCTCCGTCAAAACGTTGTAAAATACCAACATAACTCTGATGTTTTTGTAGCCTAATGGTTACGGGGTAGCTACCAGTATAGTTTGCCAGAACAACACTTTTAGGGAAATCAATAGAAATGTCTGTGTTATCTTCCGTTGCCATCACTGAAAAAAAGCTATTGAAAGGCGTATTTCCTGATGAAACATCGTTTACAAACCCACCAAAGACAAAAGATTTGCTTAATGCAGCATTTCCTTTACTTACAATTGCTCCAGATTGTGCCTCACTTTGAAAACGCACAGAAACATATATGGGTTTTTCAGCTTCAATTACATAGCCTTTATTGTTTAATACTGTGGAGCCAAAACTTTCGAGTATAACGAGTGGTGTATTGTGTGTTTGTGAAACAATTGGATTGTACGTTTTACCAAATTCAACTGGAGAATCATTGGAAACCGTTCCGTATTCATAAAAAGAAGAAGCCTGCCCGATGGGCTTAATTACGTAAGAAACTTCACTTTCACTAGGCGTTGAGATATAAATATATTGCGCGAAGGGAAAACTGTTCGCAACTTGAGATGTAATTGATATTGGCGGAATATAATGCACCTTACTTAATTGTCCATAAATAGAACTGGATGCCCAAAGCAATAACACAAAAACAGCAATTCGTTTTATGGTATTCATGAGATTTTCATAGGTTTGCGTAACTTGTGCGAATATATGAAATCCTTTCATGCGCTTTAAATCGCTATCAATATCCTTCTTTTTGTGCTTTTTTGTACTGTGTTTTTGTGCAGTTAAAGCCCAATACCGTATGCCTATTTACACCGATTACCTCACCGATAATTACTATGTGCTGCATCCTGCCATGGCGGGGGCTCAATACGAAGGATTAAAGGTGCGCAGCGCTTACAGAACCCAGTGGCTGGGGATTGCGAATGCACCCGCTATGCAAACCATTAATGCACACGCGCGTGTGGGTGACAAATCGGGTGTAGGAGCATTGTTTTTTCACGATAAGAACGGTTTTCAATCGCGACTTGGTTTTCAAGGATCCTATGCGCATCATATTAATTTTTATAGAAGTCGCGCCGATGTCAACCAAATTTCATTCGGTCTTTCTGCAGGAGGATCTTTTCATCAACACGACCAATCTAGCTTTGACAATCCAACCGGTGACCGAAATATTAGCGGGAGTGATGTAAGTACTTCAAGCGTGTATGTTGATCTTGGTCTTACCTATAATTTTGTATCACTATATGCGCATCTAACCATTCAAAACTTGCTGTTTGTTGGGAATAATATCACGGATCAAGTGCTGCTGAACAACCCAAAACGCCTGTTGGCATCTGTAGGAAATTTTTTTGAAATTCAACCTACCTGGGCACTTGAGCCTTCGGTTTTGATAGATTATATCGAAT
>JAQCCM010000016.1 GCA_027621175.1 Bacteroidota bacterium
TTGACGAAAACGAACGTAAACGTCGTGGTAAGCAAATAGGGTAATTTATTTGCTAAGTTTGCGTTTTAGTATGGAATGAAAAACGTACACGTTCAGCGGTATAGTGATGTAAATAAGCAACTTTGGGATGATTTTGTTTCTCAAGCCGAAGTACACTCCATTTTATTTTATCGTGATTTTATCGAATACCATGGTGACCGTTTTACAGATTACTCGCTAATGGTTCTTCAAGAAAACAAATTGATAGCGATTATGCCCGCCAATATTGATGCTGACAATATTCTTCATTCTCATCAAGGATTAAGTTATGGGGGTTTGCTATTTAAACCATTTGCTTCCTTTCAAATTCGATTAAGGGCATATCTTTTTATCCTTCAATTTTTAGAAACACATAATGTTTACGACTTGAGACTTAAGGAAATCCCGAGCTGTTATGCTAATGGGGGTTCAAATAGACTGATATTTCAATGGCTTAGTGCAACTTGTGTTAGAACCGATATTTATTCTTACATACCAAAAGCAGCATACAAGAAACCAAATCGAAATAGGTTAAGACATTTAGAGAAAATTAATAATACAAATATTGAGGTTAGGTCAACGGAGTCTTATTTAGAATTTTGGGAAAATATATTGATTCCAAATCTCAAAAAAAGATTTGATGTAAGCCCTGTACACACAGTTGCCGAAATTGGTGGTTTAGCTAATCATTTTAACAAACAAATCCGTTTGTATGGTGTTTATGAAGGGGGTTCTATACGTGCTGGAGTCGTACTCTTTATACATCGCGATGTGGTGCATGCACAATATAGTGCTGGAGATGATGGAAGATCGGATGGCACATTGGACTATTTATTAGATTTTGTCATAAGAAAATATAATACTTCAAAAACATTTAGCTTTGGTACGTCTTCCGAAGATGTAGGAGAAAGATTAAATGGTGGGCTACTGTATTGGAAGGAGAGTTTTAGAACCGTTAATGATGTGCAGCAATTTCACCATATCAAAACAGTAAACCACACTAAATTGATTGATCGAATACGATGATTCCATTTTTCAACATAAAATCCGAAAATGACGTATATGCAAAAGCGTATGCAAAAGAGCTCTCCCTTTTTTTGGAAAGCGGTCAGTATATTTTAGGGGATGCGGTAACAACTTTTGAACAAGAATTTGCTTCTTTTTGCGGTACCGACTTTTGTGTAGGAACGAGCAACGGACTTGATGCACTTCGTTTGATTTTTGAAGGATATAAATCATTAGGAATCCTTACAGAAGGAGATGAGGTATTGGTGCCCGCACACACCTACATCGCTTCTGTTTTGGCAGTAATGCAAGCTGGGTTAATACCTGTTTTTGTGGAGCCAAAAGACGGATCATTTGGCATGAATGTTAACGAAGCCCGACGTTTAACATCTTTCAAAACAAAGGCTTGTTTGGTGGTGCACCTTTATGGTGAACTTATTGACGTGGAAGCCTTTCAAGATTTTGCACAGCAACATAATTTATTGTTGATTGAAGACGCTGCGCAAGCGCATGGCGCTGTTTCAAAAAAAGGATTCAAAGCGGGAGCTATTGGCGATGCCGGAGCTTTTAGTTTTTATCCAACAAAAAATATTGGAGCATTAGGTGATGCAGGTGCTGTTACCACCAATGATAATGAGCTTGAAAAGCAAATTCGTACTCTTCAAAACTACGGCTCGCCTAGAAAATACACACACGACACCCTTGGATTTAATATGCGATTGGATGCACTTCAAGCCCGTTTTTTAAGTGTTAAGCTCAATGACTATCAGCATGTACTTGAGCGTCGCTTGGTTATTGCATCTCGATATGCTAATGAGATAAAAAACCCAAAAATCACACTTCCTATACATCCTGAGGATAAGTCCCATGTGTTTCATTTGTTTGTTGTTCGTGTTGCTGATAGAACAGGTTTTATCGCTTTTCTAGAGACCAATAATGTGGGAAGTTTAATTCATTATCCCACTCCGCCGCATAAACAAAAAGCATTGCAAGACTTCAATAGCTTGAGTCTTCCTATCACAGAACGCTATCATGAAGAGGTGGTGAGTATTCCATTATACTCTAGTTTAAATGACGCGGAAGTTCAGCACATAATAGATGCTTTAAACGCCTATTCGTGAAAGCATTAAAAGCACTAAAAAACAACATGTTATTCCGTGTAATTGGATACACAGGAACAACTGGTGTTATCAGATTATTTGTAGGTCTTATTTCGCAAAAAGCTATTGCTGTTTTTGTTGGGGCTTCTGGATTGGCTATTATTGCTAATTTACGCAACTTAATTGAGGTTTTAGGAGCTTTCTCATCTGTTGGCGCACAAAACGGAATTATTTCGCAAACGGCATTTTCTGAAAGTAAGGCTACAGTTCGTGCGTTACTTAATACCACAATAACACTTTTTTTAGGTGCTTCCATTTTGATTGGCATTCTAGTCTTTTGGCAATATGAATGGCTCGCCTTTCAATTACAGATTGACCTTAAATATGGTGCATTGATTCAGGCGGTTGTCTTCACCATTCCCTTTATGGGTTTAATGTTGCTTTTCGAAGCTGTTTTAAGCGGGAAAAAGGCATTTAAGTCTGTGTCTAAAGCCCAATTATTTACCGCAACAGTAACTGCAGTGCTCATGATTACCTTACTTTATTTATTTGGGTTATTTGGGGCGTTGATAGCTTTGCTTTGCCGTCCAATTATAGGGTTTGTATTCTATTTTTATCATTATAAAAAAGCTGCGCTACCCGTTTCTTTTTTTATTGGATTTAAGCCAGATCTTTCAAGATTAAAAGACTTACTCCCCTATATTTTTATGTCCCTATTGGCCGTTGGCCTTGTGCATATTGTTGAAATATACCTTCGTGGTTTAATCGCCTCAAGGATTAACTTAGAGTCTGCTGGGCTTTGGACAGCGATGAATAGCATTTCTGCAAATTATTTTGTTTTTATTTCAGCTATTTTTTCACTTTATGTATTGCCTCGTTTTTCAGAAATCATACCCAATTTTCATTTATTACATGAGCTAAAATCGATTTTAAAAACGCTTTTACCTATAGTTTCGTTGGCCATGATATTAGTTTATTTATTTCGTGCTCCGATTACTACATTACTCTATTCAAAAGATTTTACTGCCATAACCACACTTTTTAAATTGCAATTAACGGCAGATTGGTTTCGCGTTATTTTTCTTGTATTTGGGTATTATTTGGTAGCCAAAAAGCGTTTGATAGATTTCATCGTTATAGAATTATTCTCTTTTTCAGTGCTTATTGGTTTAAGTTTGTATTGGATTGATGTATTCGGAATTGAAGGAATAATAATGGCAAATGCAGTCAGATACATAGGATGTTTGGTTTTGGTTGTATTTTTATTGCGTAAAAAATTAGCTAAATAATATGGAAGTTAAGTGGTTAGACATACCAAGTATTAAAGATCCAAGAGGGAATTTAGCTGTTTTGGAAAACAGCAAACTTCCTTTTAAAACCAAACGTGTTTATTATTTATTCGATGTGCCAAGCGGTAGTGAACGTGGTGGCCATGCACATAAAAATTTACTTCAACTTATTATTCCTTTAAGTGGAAGTTTTGAGTTGGTTTTAAAAGATGGTCAAAACCAAAAATCCGTAACACTTCACAATCCCACTAAAGGCGTACTTATTCCAACCATGGTTTGGCGTGAACTGCGTAATTTTTCGGCAGGTTCCGTTTGTTTGGTGCTAGCTTCTGAGGAATATGAGGAAGAAGACTATATTAGAGATTGGGACGCGTTTAAATTAAAAGCGAAACCTTCTTAAAGCCCATAGCGTTTTGTAAATTAAGCGGAATTGAGAGGAAAGGTACAGCGCATAATGCAACAACTTTTTTTTTCGTAAATTTTTAAGAGCAATATTCCCCTCATTGGGTTTAAAGTGCAGACTTGCATTCACTAGCTTTATGAAATAGTAATTTTCATGAATTTTTGAAATCGCATTTTTGTTATAGCTATATTTTTCAGCAAAAAACATTTTCATTTCTAGGAAATCGTGAAAGTTACTAGAGTAAGAAGTTTTATGTATTCTGTATGTCACTAAAGATTCGTGTACAAAACCATACGTACAATTTTGGGTTAAATCAGTTAAAATGGGATAATCCTCTATCTTGAATCCTTTTTCAATGTAGAGGTCAAAGTCAACAAATTGTTCTAGTGCGTTTTTTCTAAAACAACATCCAAGAGTAGGAGAACCTGTTGTTTGAACGTGTTCTGCGTAAGTAGACTTATTTAAAATGTTCTTATTGTAAAACAACTTTTTTTTGTTTTTGTATTCGTAAAAAGCATCAAACCCACTGTCAACAAAACTATAGGTAGGGTTTTTATCAAGTGCATCAGCCAAAATCTGCAACGCATTTTCATCTGAAAGCCAATCATCTCCCGCGAGGTCAAACACATATTCTCCTTTACACCTTTTTAGTGTAGCAACAAAGTTTTTTAGTATTCCTAAGTTCTCAGGATTCTTTTGCGCTTTTATGTTATCGTGCTTTTTGGCGTATTTCTCAATGATGTTAAAAGTGTCATCACTAGAAGCATCATCTCCAATAACAATCTCAAAAGGAAACCTTGTTTTTTGGCGAAGTACAGAATCTAACGCATCTTTGATGTATCTTTCGCTATTGTGTGTGAGTATGTGTACGGATAACTTCATGAAAATTTTCATCCAAAACTGATGTCAAAAGTAAGCATTGCAATTATAACACCGTCCTTAGGATTTGGTGGCTCTGAACGCGTTTCGGCACAGGTTTCAACGTTTTTTGAAAATGAAGGGCATCAGGTTAGTGTTTTTGCGGCATACCCAGACTACGTATTTGATCACGGAGGCGAATATATTTATTTAGGAGTTAAAAGAAAAGCAACTTTTAAGTTTTTTTATATGATTTTGGCTTTCTTACGACTGCGAGAAGCTTTTAGAAATCACTCTTTTGATTATGTGATTGATTTTAGGTCAAGGCGAATTTTTTGGATTGAAGTGCTGTATTCAGTTGCAATTTATCCCTTAGCAAGGAATATTATTCCAACTGTTCATCTAGCAATGCTTCAAAATTATATCCCAAAACCATGGAGCGTATTTAAGAAAGTTTACAATAGATACCCATCAATAATTGCAGTGTCAGACACCATTACTTCTAAATTAATAAAGGAGGGGTTCTCAAAAGCAAAATGCATAAAAAATGCTGTAGATTTTGAATGGATTGAACAGCAGAAGCAGGAATCTATCGCATTCGATAAGCCTTTTATTCTAGCTGCTGGACGTATGGACGACGATATTAAGCAAATGGATCACATAATGACAGCCTACTCAAAAAGTAGTCTCCCAAGCCAAGGGATTCATTTATTAATTTTAGGGAGCGGCAAAAGAAAGTCAGCGTACGAAAACTTAAAAAATGAATTTTCATGTAACGATTTGATTCATTTTATGGGTTTTCAACAAAACCCATTTCCTTATTTCGCAAAAGCACTGTTTTTTGTTTTAGCAAGCCGCTTTGAAGGATTCCCTATGGTGCTTATTGAGTCTTTGGCATGTGGTACTCCAGTAATATCATATGATTGTCCAACCGGTCCTAGCGAAATTATTCAGCACGAACAAAACGGATTGCTAGTAAAATACCAAAACCAAACTGCGCTTAAAGAAGCAATAGATACGCTGTGTTCCGATAAAAGCCTACATAAAAAATGTGTATTACAGACAAAAAAATCGATTGCAAATTTGAGCGCTGAAAGTATACAACACCAATGGGCAAATTTAATGCTTTCGCTTAACCAAAAACAGAATGACTAAACACCTTCATATTATCACACTTAATATTCCTTTTCCAGCTAATTTTGGAGGTGTGATTGATGTTTTTTACAGGATTGTTGCACTCTATGAACTGGGTATTCAAATTCACCTTCATTGTTTCAAATACCAAAGAGATGAAACAAAAGAACTTGAAAAGTATTGCAAAAAGGTTTACTATTACGACAGAAATATGAGTTGGAAAAACCTGCTATCTCAAGATCCATTTATTGTTAAAAGCAGAAGATCAGATATACTAATAACTCGATTAAAAGAAAATCCTTTTCCTATTTTATATGACGGTATGCATTGTACGGCAACGCTAAATAACCCCACATTAAGGCAAAAAAAATTTATCAGAACTCACAATGTAGAAAAAGATTACTACAGTCATTTGACAAGGAACGAATCTAACATATTGATAAAACTACTATTGCATTTTGAGCATTTAAAACTCTCTGCTTATGAAAGAAAAATTGATAATGCTAAAGCGGTTCTTGCTATTAGTAGAAGCGATCAAATGTATTTTTCTAAGTTTAAAAAAAGTCATTTGATTAGAGCATTCCACTCAAATACTTTTATTCAGTCCAAGTTAGGGGTCGGAGATTATGCGTTATATCATGGAAACTTAACTGTTTCAGAAAACATAAAAGCACTTCAATTTCTGCTAAAAAAAGTTTTTTTAAAAATTGATTATCCAATAGTGGTAGCAGGTAAGATCAAAAGTAAAAAACTAATAAGAGAAATAAGGAAGAATCCGAATATTCAACTTGTAGAAAACCCAAGTCAGAATATAATGAGCGACTTAATACAAAATGCCCAAATGATCTTGTTACCAACGTTTCAAAACACGGGTATAAAATTAAAATTACTCGAATCTCTATTTAAAGGACGTTTTTGCATTGTAAATAATGTGATGGTAGTTGGCAGCGAACTTCATAATTATTGTATTCAAGCTAACTCTGCAGAAGAGTGGATTAAAGAGATTAAAAAGCTTAAAGAAGCTTCTTTTACAGAAGAGTTACTAGGAAAAAGAAAGTCGCTGATTGAGCTTTTTAATAATATAAACGAAGCTCAAAAGATTGAAAAAATTATTTTTAATTAACTCTTAACCATTACCTCAGTGACCAAGCCTTCCTCACACTTAAACGTTTTCCCAGGATATTTTTGAATAATACTAAAATCGTGGGTTGCCATTAGTACCGTGGTTCCTTGCTTGTTAATGTTTCGAAGCACTTCCATGATTTCCCAACGTGTGATCGGGTCTAAGTTTCCTGTGGGCTCATCGGCGAGAAGCACTTTTGGGCTATTGAGAAGTGCCCGTGCAATGGAGAGTCGTTGTTGCTCGCCACCAGATAAGGTTTGAGGGAAACGCTTTTCTTTATTTTCTAGCCCTACTAACGTTAACACCTCACCAATTCTAGTGTTGCGCTCGACCTTATTTTTCCAACCTGTGGCACGAAGCACAAAAGACAAATTCTGATATACATTTCGATCGGGGAGGAGCTTAAAATCTTGAAAAACAATACCGAGCTTCAGTCTTAATTTGTGAATATGCCGCTTTTTGAGTTTTGAAAGCGCTGTCTTGCATATGTGAATTTCCCCAGCTGTTAGTGGCATTGCAGCATACATTGTTCGAATCAAACTACTCTTACCGCTACCCGTTCTACCAATAAAATAAACAAATGCACCTGCGGCAATTTCTAGCGATACTTCTTTTAATACCACCTTTTTGTGCTGGCTGATGGTGGCATTTTCAATTTTGATTATTGATGAACTCATAACAGCCATAAAAGTAAGCATGTTTTTAGAAGGAGTTAAATCAAATACGGATTTAAACAGTAGTATTAATTAAAATATTAATTCAAATCATGCTATTAAGTTTAAATATTATATTAAATAAATCAATTATAGTTTAAAATAAAAATAAAAAACACAAATTTGCATCAAAATATAAACCATGTGTGGAATTGTATGCGCTTTGGATATAAAGCAACCCGCCGACGAACTTCGTCCGCAGATTCTTGAAATGTCAAAAAAAATCCGTCACCGCGGTCCAGATTGGAGTGGAATTCATTCCGATGATTTTGCTGTATTAGCGCACGAGCGTCTTGCAATCGTTGATCCAACTTCTGGTCGTCAACCACTCTATAGTGCTGATAGAAACATGGTCTTGGCTGCCAATGGTGAAATTTACAACCACCGCGAATTACGCGCTACAACGCCAGATTACGAGTTCCAGACGGGTTCGGACTGCGAAGTTATTTTAGCACTCTATCGTGAAAAAGGCGCTGACTTTATCGATGAGTTAAATGGTATTTTTGGTTTTGTAGTTTACGATGCTTCTACAAAGGGCTTTCTCATTGCTCGTGACCATATGGGCATTATTCCATTATATTATGGTTTCGATCAAAACGGAACACGTTATGTTGCCTCAGAGCTAAAAGCCCTAGAGGGTGTTTGCCATACTATTGAGGTGTTTCCTCCTGGTCATTATATGACAGAGAAAGATGATGTGCCGCAACGTTGGTATACACGGGATTGGGAAGATTTTGATAATGTCAAAGACAACGAAACTAGCATTGAAGATTTAGGAAAAGCTTTGGAGGATGCTGTTCACCGCCAATTAATGAGCGATGTTCCTTATGGGGTATTACTTTCCGGAGGCTTGGATTCATCTATTACATCGGCTTTGGCAAAAAAGTTTGCCAAAAACCGCATTGAGGCTGACGATCAGCAAGAAGCGTGGTGGCCACAATTGCATTCGTTTTCTATCGGTTTGGAAGGCTCGCCTGATTTAGCGGCCGCGCAAGTAGTTGCAGAAAAAATTGGCACAGTACATCACGAAGTTACCTTCACTGTTCAAGAAGGACTCGACGCCATTAAAGATGTTATTTATCACTTAGAAACCTATGATATTACCACGGTTCGCGCATCTACACCGATGTATTTGCTTGCTCGTGTGATTAAATCTATGGGTATTAAAATGGTGCTTTCTGGTGAGGGTGCCGATGAGGTATTTGGTGGGTATTTGTATTTCCACAAGGCTCCAAGCGCAGAGGAGTTTCATAAAGAGACTGTTCGAAAACTTGAGAAATTGTACCAATACGATTGTTTACGCGCAAACAAGTCGCTTGCCGCTTGGGGTATTGAAGGGCGTGTGCCCTTTTTAGACAAGGAGTTTATGGATGTTGCGATGCGCATCAATCCAAAAGATAAAATGATTACGCCAGAGCGTATGGAAAAATGGGTGTTACGAAAAGCTTTCGAGGACGAATTACCAGCATCTGTAGCTTGGCGTCAAAAAGAGCAGTTTAGTGATGGTGTAGGCTACAGTTGGATTGATTCGCTTAAAGTAGTTGTAGAAGAAGCGGTAAGCGATGCGCAAATGACGCAAGTAAGCCATCGCTTTCCAGTACAACCCCCACGCACGAAGGAAGAATATTACTATCGCAGTATTTTTGAGGAACATTTCCCTTCGCAGGCCGCAGCTTTAACAGTGCCGTCTGTTCCATCTGTCGCTTGTAGCACACCAACAGCGTTGGCTTGGGATGCATCGTTTCAAAACATGAACGAACCTTCTGGGCGTGCCATTGGGACAGTGCATATAGATGCTTATGAGTAAGTATTTTTTGCACACACAATGTTGATAACTTGACAGAAAACAAGCCTCACTTTTAAGATAAAAGTGAGGCTTTTACTTTAAATTTGTAAGAATAGCTTTTTTCTTAATCAGATTATATGAGTGATCAACCTAATCAAAATTATTCCGCAGATAACATACAGGCATTAGAAGGAATGGAACACGTTCGCATGCGTCCATCCATGTATATTGGTGATGTTGGTGTGCGTGGATTGCACCACCTTGTTTATGAAGTTGTAGATAACTCCATTGATGAGGCACTTGCCGGACATTGCGACCTTATTTCGGTTCAAATCAATGAGGATAACTCCGTAACCGTTGAAGATAACGGTCGTGGAATCCCCGTAGATATGCACAAAAAAGAAGGCGTTTCTGCTCTTGAGGTAGTAATGACAAAAATTGGCGCAGGGGGTAAATTCGACAAGGACTCCTATAAAGTTTCTGGTGGACTACACGGTGTAGGGGTTTCGTGCGTGAATGCACTTTCAGATTCACTTAAAGCAACCGTTTATCGTGACGGTAAAATTTGGGAGCAAGAATATGCCCGTGGTAAGGCGCAATATCCTGCGAAATCCGTTGGTGAATCCTCGAAAAATGGAACAGTTGTTACTTTCTTACCCGATCGCTCCATATTCAAACAAACCATTGAATTCAATTATGAAACGCTCGCCAATCGGATGCGAGAACTGTCTTTTTTGAATAAAGGAATTAAAATTCAACTTACAGACCACAGAGAAAAAGACGAAAAAGGCGAATCTGTTGGTGAGCTTTTTCACTCTGAAGAAGGATTAAAAGAATTTATCCGTTTTTTAGATGCGAATCGAGAGCCGATTACTACGGATGTTATTTCCATGGAAGGAGAAAAAAATGATATTCCCGTTGAAGTTGCTATGGTGTATAACACTTCTTTTACAGAGAATTTACACTCTTACGTTAACAACATCAATACACACGAAGGCGGTACACACCTTTCAGGTTTCAGACGTGGACTAACCACTACACTGAAAAAATATGCCGATTCTTCAGGGATGTTAGATAAACTCAAATTTGAGATATCTGGTGATGATTTCCGTGAAGGGCTAACAGCAATTGTTTCTGTAAAGGTTGCTGAGCCACAGTTTGAAGGTCAGACCAAAACAAAACTTGGAAACAGAGAGGTTAGCGCAGCGGTTTCGCAGGCGGTTTCTGAAATGCTTGAAAACTATTTAGAAGAGCATCCCAACGATGCCAAATCTATTGTGCAAAAAGTGATTTTAGCAGCTCAAGCAAGACATGCCGCACGTAAAGCACGCGAAATGGTGCAGCGCAAAACGGTCATGAGTGGCGGTGGTTTACCAGGAAAACTTTCCGATTGCTCAGAGCAAGATCCACAATTATGCGAGGTATTCCTTGTTGAGGGAGATTCGGCAGGTGGTACGGCAAAGCAAGGGCGTGACCGAAAATTTCAAGCCATTTTGCCATTACGCGGTAAGATTCTTAATGTAGAAAAAGCCATGCAGCACAAGGTGTTTGAAAACGAAGAAATTCGAAACATCTATACAGCACTGGGTGTGACTATTGGAACTGAAGAAGATGCTAAAGCATTGAATTTAGAAAAACTGCGCTACCACAAAGTGGTGATTATGTGTGATGCCGACGTCGATGGAAGTCACATTTCAACGCTTATTCTTACATTCTTTTTTCGATACATGCGTGAGCTTATTGAAAATGGCTATATCTATATTGCAACACCTCCATTGTATTTGGTTAAGAAAGGTGCCAAAAAACAATATGCTTGGAACGATGATCAGCGTGATCGATTGATGCAAGACTTTGGGCAGGGCTCATCTGTACAACGTTACAAAGGTCTTGGTGAAATGAATGCAGAACAACTTTGGGATACTACCATGAATCCAGAGTTTAGAACCTTGCGCCAAGTTGCTATTGACAATGGTGGCGAAGCAGACCGAGTATTCTCTATGCTTATGGGTGATGAGGTGCCGCCAAGACGTGAGTTTATTGAAAAAAATGCTGTTTACGCGAATATTGATGCTTAATCTTTCAGTATTGGCGTTCAAGCCGTATTTTTGCTATACCAAAATAACAAACAGATGAAAGTTACTATTGTAGGTGCCGGAAATGTCGGTGCCACTTGCGCAGATGCCATAGCTACGCAACGTATTGCCAGCGAGGTTGTATTGCTAGACATCAAAGAAGGATTTGCAGAAGGCAAAGCCCTTGATATGATGCAAACCGCTACAACGCTAGGTTTTAACACCAAAATTGTAGGTACTACTAACGATTATTCCAAAACCGCAAATAGCGATGTCGTAGTTATTACGTCTGGTATTCCACGAAAGCCAGGAATGACTCGTGAGGAGCTTATAGGAATTAACGCAGGAATCGTCCAAACGGTTTCGGAAAATATTTTAGCAAACTCGCCAGAGGCTATCATTGTAGTGGTGTCTAATCCTATGGATACCATGACCTATTTGGCACTGAAAAAGACCGGGTTGCCTAAGAATCGTATCATCGGAATGGGTGGTGCTTTAGATAGCTCACGATTTAAAACCTATTTATCACTCGCACTTGACAAACCTGCAAATGACATTCACGGAATGGTTATTGGAGGTCACGGGGATACAACCATGATTCCACTCACGCGTTTGGCATCTTACAATGGGATTCCTGTTTCTAATTTACTTGAAGCAGATGCCCTTAAGCAAGTTGCTGCTGACACCATGGTAGGCGGTGCTACGCTAACTAAACTTTTAGGAACTTCTGCCTGGTATGCACCAGGTGCTTCGGTTGCCTATTTAGTAGACAGTATTTTAAACGATCAAAAACGCATTATTCCCTGTTCCGTGTACCTTGAAGGAGAATATAACCAAGAGGATATATGTATTGGTGTACCTTGTGTTATTGGACGTAACGGATGGGAATCTATTGTAGATGTCAATCTAAACGAGGAAGAACAAGCAACATTTGATAAAAGTGCTACTGCTGTTCGCACCATGAATGCGGCATTAGACAGTATTCTTTCGTAATTTTTTATCCCTTTAATTAGGTATTTGTTAATCAGGGCGGATACGTTATATTTGCTCGTCTCATATGCGACACTAAATTCTATATCATGCAGAATAACGGACTTATCAAACTCTTTACCGTTTTATTTGGCCTTATCAGCCTTTACCAACTTTCATTCACCTTTGTTACATCAAAGATAGAGTCAGACGCAAAAACTTTTGCACAAGCTTCGGTCAACCCAGATGATGCAAACTATTTTGCGTTAGTGGATATTGCCGAGCGTAACTATTTAGACTCCATTTCCAATGAAACAGCTTTTGGCTACACGTCATACGGTACAGCCAAAGACCGCGAACTCAATAAAGGGCTCGACCTAAAAGGTGGGATCAATGTTATTTTGCAGGTGTCTGTAAAAGACATTTTAAAAGGATTATCAGAAAACTCACGCAATCCACTATTTAATCGTGCGTTGGAAGATGCAGATGTGTTACAGAAATCTTCGGATGAAACATATGTTGAAAGTTTCTTCGAAGCATTTGACGCTTTAAAAGGCGACCAAAAATTAGCGAGTCCTGATATTTTTGCCAATCGTACGTTGAGTGATGATATTAACTTTAACATGACTGATGAGGAAGTTCAACCCATTATTCGTAGAAAAATTGATGCATCAATTGTTTCAGCGTTCGAGGTATTGCGTAAGCGTATCGATAAGTTTGGCGTTACCCAACCCAACATTCAGCGTTTAGGGAACTCTGGTCGTATTTTGGTAGAGCTACCTGGAGCACGTGATGTAGAGCGTGTAAAAAATCTTTTACAAAGTACAGCGCAATTGGAATTTTGGGAAACGGCTTCTAACCAATCTTATGGTACATTTTTGGCTCAAGCCAACGAACTGCTCAAAACAGTTGTAGCAACCGAAAAAGAAACGGTCTCTGAAGAAACTTCAGATATTGATGACTTACTTTCTGACGTTTCTGCACAGCAAGATTCCATAACTACAGTTGTAAACCCCATTTATGATTATGTAAAAGGTGCGGGTTATGCAGGTGGTCCTGTGTTGCTGCAAGTGGATGCGAAGGACCAACCTATTTTAGAGGAATACTTAAATCGTTCAGACGTTCGCGCGTTACTTCCTGCTGATTTGCGTTTCACCAAATTTTTATGGGGAATTCCTGATGCACAAACCGATATAGTTGATTTGTATGTAGTTAATGCAAACAGGTCTAACGAACCTCCGCTAAGTGGAAGCGTAATTGTAGATGCATCACAAACCTACGATCAACTTGGTGTGCCTGCTGTTTCCATGCAAATGAATGGAAAAGGGGCTCGTATTTGGGAAGATATGACAGGAAAAGCATTCCGTGAAGGTAGTAATATCGCCATTGTATTAGACGACGTGGTGTATTCAGCACCGGGTGTTTCCAAGGGCGCTATTGCTGGTGGTCGCTCTGAAATTTCAGGGCAGTTTTCACTTAATGAAGCTATTGACTTAGCTAACGTGTTGCGTGCGGGTAAACTTCCTGCTGCTGCCGAAATTATCCAATCTGAAATTGTTGGACCATCGCTAGGACAAGAAGCGATTGAAAGCGGAATCAATTCCTTTGTGATTGCACTTCTTTTGGTATTGGCATGGATGATTTTTTATTACGGTCGTGCCGGATTGTACGCTGATATGGCACTAACGCTAAACATTGTTTTGATTTTTGGTATTCTCGCCGGACTTGGTGCTGTTCTTACATTACCGGGAATTGCGGGTATCGTGCTTACCATCGGTATGTCGGTGGACGCAAACGTACTTATTTTTGAGCGTATTCGTGAGGAATTGGCAAAAGGTAAAGGTCAAAAGCAAGCCGTTTCAGACGGGTTTAAAAATGCCTTGTCTTCTATCTTAGATGCGAATATCACCACAGGACTAACGGCATTTATCTTATTTATTTTTGGAACAGGTCCAATTAAAGGATTTGCCACTACACTTCTTATTGGTATCGCTACATCGCTGTGTACCGCCATTTTTGTTACTAGACTTCTTGTTGATAGCCGAATTGGTAAAGGCTATTCGCTTGAATTTGCTACCAAAGCCACTAAAAATTTATTCCGAAATCTATCGATTACATTCTTGAAAAAACGTGTAGTTGCATATGTTATTTCTGGAATACTTATCACGGTAGGTGTTTTCTCTCTTTTCACTAAGGGATTAAATCAAGGTGTTGATTTTGTTGGTGGTCGTTCCTATACGGTCCGTTTTGAGCAGGCAGTAAATCCTTCTGATGTGCAAGCACAACTGGGTTCATTTTTGGGAAGCGCAGAAGCCAAAACGTTTGGTGAGGACAATCAGCTTAAAATTACAACAAACTTTAAAGTTGATGTAGAAGGAACAGAAGTAGATAACGAAATTCAAGAAGCCTTGTACAGCGGTTTATCTTCTTTCCTACCACAAAATTTATCTTATGATGATTTTGTAAACGGTGCTGAGGATAAGCAAGTAGGGATCATGTCTTCTATAAAAGTTGGACCAACCATTGCCGATGATATCAAGAAGAACTCTTTCTTGGCGGTATTTGGGTCACTCATTGTGGTCTTCCTGTACATTTTATTGCGTTTCCGAAAGTGGCAGTACTCGCTTGGTGCGGTTGTAGCCGTATTCCACGACGTACTCATTGTATTGGGTGTGTTTTCGATTGCGCACACATTTATGCCGTTTAGCATGGAAATCAATCAAGCATTTATTGCTGCGGTACTTACGGTTATTGGATATTCACTTAACGATACCGTGGTAGTGTTTGATCGTATTCGTGAATTTACACGACTTCATACGTCTTGGGAAAGTAATAAAATCGTAAACAGCGCACTCAACAGTACATTAAGTCGAACAATCAATACGTCACTTACTACCTTGGTGGTTTTATTGGCGATATTTATTTTCGGTGGTGAGGCGATCCGTGGATTTATGTTCGCGCTTATTGTCGGAGTACTTGTGGGTACGTATTCGTCGTTGTTTATTGCAACGCCCGTCATGTTTGATACATCTAAAAAGAAAAAGGCAAACGGTTAAACGTTTGCCTTGTTTTTATACGATAGCGCCATAACGACTATTCCTAGAAGAATAAGCGGGATACTAAGCCATTGGCCTGTAGAGAGATAACCTAAATTTTCTCCAAAACCACCTTGACTCTCTTTTACAAATTCTGCTATAAAGCGCACACTAAACAGCAGGCTAAAAAAAGCACCTATTAAGAAGCCTTTTTGATTTCTGATATGGGTTTTTTTATAAAATGTAAATAAGATGATAAATACAATTAAATACCCTAAAGATTCATACAACTGAACGGGGTGACGAGGTAGCGTTTCGCCATTATTTCGAAAAACAACACCAAAACTACTTCCTGTATATTTCCCTACAATTTCAGAGTTGAAGAAGTTTCCAATGCGGATAAAAATACCACCAAAAGCCACTGTAATGGCAACGCGATCTAAAAGCCAAAGCATAGACCCATATTTATATTTCTTTGTGTATAGGTAAAGGGCAGATAAAATCCCTACCACAGCGCCGTGGCTCGCTAAACCTCTAAATCCAACAAATTCCCACCCTTCTTCTGTGATTTTTACCGGTAAAATAATTTCGAGCAGGTTGTTTTGAAAATAATCCCAATTGTAGAAAAACACCTCGCCAAGACGCGCACCAACAAGCGTTCCAACCACCATATACATTAAAAGCGGATCTAAATACTCCAATGAGATTCCCTCTTTTTTGTACATGAATTTCATCAAGTAAAGTCCAGATGCAAAGGCAATAACAAACATCAAGCTATAGTAGTAAACATTAAAACTGCCAAGACTTATGGCTACGGGGTTGGGTGACCACAAAAATTTGAGTGCTAACATGAGATTTTATTTGTGTTAAAGATACAGTAAAAATAACCTACTCGGGAACAGGGTCGTGACCTTGTCCGCCCCACGGATGGCATTTACTTATGCGCTTGATTGCTAACAAAGTACCTCTCCAAAGGCCGTGTTTTTGTAAGGCAACTAGGCTGTATTGAGAGCAGGTGGGGTGGAACCTACAAGACGAAGGCAGTAGTGGTGATATAAGAATTTGGTAGATACGAATAAGGATAACAAAAGGTAAAATAAGTACCTTTTTCATGACGACAAACCGTAAGTAGTACCGTCTTTTCCATCCATCAGCTGAATGCCTTTTGCTAAAAGTTCGTCGCGAATTCGGTCTGCAGTAGCAAAATCTTTATTGGCTCGCGCTTGCTCACGTAAATCGATAAGTACCGATAATGCTTTGTCTAAATAGGTATTTTCAGTCTGTTCAGAAGCTAGAGTCAATCCCAATACATCAAACACAAAATGATGCACTGTTTTGTGAAGTTTTTCCAAATCCGCTTTTGTAATCGTTTCTTCTCCTTGCTTCACTCGTTGAATGAGTTTGGCCGTTTCAAAAAGTTGCGCAATAAGCACTGGACTGTTAAAATCGTCGTTCATCGCACCGTAATAGCTATCGATGTGCGCATTTACATCTGTACTGCTTTGATCACTTATGGGCAAATCAGCAAGTAATTCAATAGCTTGAAGTAAGCGTTTATATCCTTTTTCGGCAGCTTCTAAAGCGTCACTGCTTAAATCCAAAATACTGCGGTAATGTGCTTGTAACATAAAAAAGCGCGCTACATCGGGTGAAAACGCCTTGGATAGTATGGGATTTGATCCACTAAAAAGTTCGTTTGGCAAAATATTATTCCCTGTAGATTTTGCCATTTTTTTGCCATTAAGCGTTAGCATATTGGCGTGCATCCATGTGTTTACGGGGCTTTTTTGATTTATTGCCTGAGCTTGTGCAATTTCACATTCATGGTGTGGAAACTTTAAATCCATACCGCCACCGTGAATATCAAAATTTTCGCCCAAATACTTGGTGCTCATCGCAGTACATTCCAAGTGCCAGCCAGGAAAACCATCGCCCCAAGGCGAAGGCCAACGCATAATGTGCTGTGGCTCGGCTTTTTTCCAAAGTGCGAAATCCTGCGGTGAACGCTTATCGCTTTGCCCTGAAAGTGAGCGTGTGTTGTGAATCATGTCCTCCAATTTTCGACCGCTAAGAATGCCGTAGTTATTGGAGGCGTTATATTTTTGAACATCAAAATAAACAGAGCCATTGATTTCGTATGCCAGCCCAGATGCAAGAATGCCTTTGACAATTTCAATTTGCTCAATGATGTGTCCTGTTGCAGTAGGCTCGATGTTTGGGGGGAGTGTGTTGAATGCTGCTAAGGTTTGATGAAAATCTACCGTGTAACGTTGAACTACTTCCATAGGTTCAATACGTTCTAGTCTTGCTTTTTTGGAAATGCGGTCTTCACCTTCATCCGCATCGTGTTCTAAGTGACCAGCATCAGTTATATTGCGTACATAGCGTACCGAGTAGCCCAAATGCTTTAGGTAACGGTATACCAAATCGAATGAGATAAACGTACGGCAATTGCCCAAATGAACATTGCTATACACGGTTGGCCCACAAACATACATACCTACATGTTTGTCTTCAATGGGTGTAAACGGCTCTTTTTTACCGCTTAGCGAATTAAAAATATACAATGATGATGTTGTGTCACTCATAAGTTAAAATGTCGTGTCAAGGTTTAGGTAACCCAAAAACTCTTTTCTGACTTCAGCTTTTTTGAAAGCTCCGCCAAACTCAGCTGTTACTGTGCTGCTTTCAATATCGCGAATACCTCGTGCATTTACGCAAAGGTGTTTGGCATCAATTACGCATGCAACGTCTTGGGTGTTTAGCACTTCTTGTAAGGCTTTTACCACCTGAATTGTTAGTCTTTCTTGTACTTGTGGACGTTTGGCAAAATAGTCTACCAAGCGGTTCATTTTAGAAAGGCCTACGACAGTTCCGTTAGAAATATAGGCGACGTGTGCTTTACCAATAATTGGGAGTAAATGATGCTCGCAAGTAGAGTAGAGGGTGATGTTCTTCTCCACCAACATTTCCCCATACTTATACTTATTATCAAAAGTAGATGCACTGGGTTTGTTGTCGGGATGCAGTCCAGCAAAAAGTTCGTTAACAAACATTTTTGCAACGCGCTTGGCGGTGCCTTTCAGACTATCGTCTGTAAGATCCATGCCTAGAGTTTCTAAAATATGTTTGACATCTTTTTCAATGCGCACAATTTTTTCATCGTTTGACATTTCAAAAGCATCGTCTCGAAGTGGCGTGTCGATATTTCCACTTTGGTGATCATCATCGTTGATGTCCTCCAAGGGTTCTTTTATTAGTTTGTCAAATTTCATAGCATCCTTCTTAAGCATGCAAAGATACTACATTCGTAAAAATTAGCTTTTATTAGAAGCGAACGTTATATGTTAACGATACATTTCCTGTTTTTTGCTGCACATTAAAAGAATCTGTTAGCCCAATATGGTAAGGTTGTTGTTTGTAGTCTTGATTTACTTTTGTGTATGTGAGGTCAAGAGAAGCGTTCTCAAATCGAATTCCTGTTCCCACGGCAAACCCACTTCGGTCATTCATTAATTGATTATTTTTATAAGGAGTTTGTTCAAACCAATATCCTGCTCGAAAGCTGATGTCTCCAAATCGTGTTTCGCTGCCAGCTCTTAAAAATGTAGCTGTGTCTAAATTGTTTCTGATGTCATTATTTAAGTAATCAAAATTGTTGCTATTATCGTCCACTTTTGTTGTAGTGTAATCTTTCAATCCGTAATCAACACTTAAAAGGCCATTAGTGCCAAAAACAAGCGCCATACTTCCTTGCACTATTGATGGAGTTTTGAGGTTAAATGGTTTTAAGGCGTTAATAACGTTTGGATACATGGAACGACCAAAGGCACCATTCAATTCTTGATTATATCTTACATCTAAAGCCTCGGAGTATTCCTCTTCAATTTCATAGTACGTTGGACTTGTATAATTTAATCCCAATCGCAAAATATCAGAAGCTTTATAAAGTGCTCCAAACTGAATAGAAATTCCAGTTCCAAAACTTTTTAAATCTTGTATGTAGTCAACTTGATCTAAAAAGGAATTGCTGTCTTTATATTTGTCAGAAGTATGTTTTCGTTGTGTGTAATCAATGCTGTAAATATTGATGTTCACTCCTAAAGATAATTTTTCTAAATAACGACCGCTAAAATTCAACGTGTACTTACGTTGTTCGCCTCTAGTTTGTAAATCGTGAAATTGGTCTATCCCAAGTGCTTTTTTGTCAACATAACCATAATACGGAGTTTGATTTTCTGGAGCATAATAATTGAGGAGCCCTGTGTCAAGTGCCATATAGGTGCGTTGTGCATCTGCGCCTATTTTTGACAATCTTTCATATTCAACATCTGTATTAGCCCTAAAATCATATTCGTTATAAGGAATATTCCTTTGTAAAGTTACGTCTGAAATTTCAAGAAAGTAGTCTGCTAGTCCACGCTGGGTATTTATACCTTGTGCATATAAATTTTTATTGAAGTTATTTACCAGTTGAGCATTAAATCCAAAAGCAATTTTATCCCAATTACTATTTTGGTTAACAAATAGTAGTACAAATCCAGCTTGCCCAACGTCAAAAGAATTGGTTTCCTTAGATGATGTTCGATTAAAATAAGTATTGTCCGTATTATGCGTTTGCAACCCTATGGTTATGCCAGCCTCATCGAATGAGAATACGGTGGAAGATGCAGGGTTGTTGCTCATGGCAGATAAATCACCACCTAATGCACCAAATGCGCCTGCCAAGGCTTGATAACGAGCCGAGCCATGAAGCTCATCTGTGGTGTATTGTACGATATCATTAAGTTCTTGCCCTTGCAAAAACATTCCAAACAAGGCACATGAAAGCACCCCTATTTTACGTGTCATTTTTTTCATAATTTATCTTCTTCTGGTTGAATTAGTACTTCTTGAAGGGCTACTACTCCTTGTGCTGTTTGTTGTTCGACTAGGTGTTGCACTTAGGTAACTGTTGTTAGATGTCGAAGAGGAACTTCTATACGAGGAAGAGTTGTTTGAGTAAACTCGACTTGAATTGTTTCGTGGCTGACTTGTTGTAGCACGATTCGTACTTGAGTTGCTTCGGCGTGTAGTGGTTCTGCTAGGTGTCTGATTGTACGAAGATGTTGCTTGACTTCTCTGTGTGGTCGTCGTAGCACTTCCTTGTGCACTCGTGGTTGATCTAGTGCTCCGCGCATTTGTACGATTCGTGGTATTTACGGCACTTGAATTCACGCTTCTTCCGCTATTTCTCGAAATATTGTTCCCTCTGATAGTTCTTGAACCATTTAATCTAGTATAGGTTGGCGCATTACGATAAACGTTTCCATTGAAATATCTTCTATCCCAATACAGATCCTGATAATCCCAACGGCTCCAATAGTTACCACGATACCCCCAACCAAAACGGTATGGATTATAGTATGGATGGTGATTAAAGCCATATGTAAAGTACCACGGATGGTAATTATACCCCCAAAAGGACCTACGCCCAAACGTGAATGGCGCATCGTACCATCCCCAACCCATATTCCAATCAAATGAACGGTTGTAAACGACGTTAATATTTATTCTATCTGCCTGATCACCCCACGAGCCATGAGCCAGATAGCTTCCTTCGTTGGTTTGTTCGGGTGCTGGATTTTGATATTGCTCGGCAGATGTAAAATAAGGATCATCTTGAATACCTTGTGTGGCTTTTTCGGCAAAGTAATTTTTATAGTATGTTCCACTTTGCTGCGGCGCAGGAGCTGTATTCACGGCTTGTTGAGGAACTTGTTGCATGGTTGCCTCGCCATATATGCCATCATGATAGTAGGAAACAGGTTGGTAGCCACTACAGCCTACAAAGAATAAGGTTAAAAAAGCAATTAAAATTTTGGGTGTATTTTTAAGGCGATATTGTTGGTAAGTAGTTCTCATGGCAGTAACGTTTAATTAACTTCAAATTTAAGTAGTTTTGCACTACAACTGACAAAAAACAAAAGTTGTGCCAAACTTATGGGGAAGCATTTAACATCACGAGACGAGGATTACTCAAAATGGTATAATGAACTGGTGGTAAAAGCCGATTTAGCAGAGAATTCTGCTGTTCGTGGGTGTATGGTCATCAAACCATATGGATTTGCTATTTGGGAACGCATGCAAGCCATTTTGGATAAAAAGTTTAAGGAAACAGGTCATAGCAATGCCTACTTCCCGCTTTTTGTGCCTAAAAGCTTATTTGAAGCCGAAGAACAAAATGCCGAGGGTTTTGCAAAAGAATGCGCCGTAGTAACACATTACCGCTTAGAAAATGACCCCGATAAACCCGGGAAGCTTCGTGTAGATCCGAAAGCAAAATTGGAGGAAGAACTTATTGTAAGGCCTACAAGTGAAGCTATTATTTGGAATACCTATAAAAATTGGATTCAGTCCTATCGCGATTTGCCTATTTTGTTGAATCAATGGGCAAATGTGGTGCGTTGGGAAATGCGTACCCGTTTATTTTTGCGTACCGCCGAATTTTTATGGCAGGAAGGGCATACCGCTCACGCCACAAAAACAGAAGCCCTTGAAGAGGCTAAACGCATGAATTGTGTTTATGCCGATTTTGTAGAACAGTATATGGCAATCCCTGTCATTCAAGGGGTTAAGTCGGAAGCGGAGCGTTTTGCTGGTGCCGAAGAAACATATTGCATAGAGGCGCTCATGCAAGATGGAAAAGCCCTTCAAGCAGGGACCTCGCATTTTTTAGGACAAAATTTCGCCAAAGCTTTTGACGTGAAATTTGCCACCAAAGAAGGTGGTCTAGAATATGTTTGGGCAACTTCGTGGGGTGTTTCTACAAGGCTAATGGGTGCACTTATCATGACACATAGCGACGACAATGGCTTGGTATTGCCTCCCGAATTAGCACCACAGCAAGTGGTGATAGTTCCTATTTATAGAGGAGATGATCAACGCGCCGCAATTGCCGACGCCGTTGCACCTATTGTTGAGGCGCTTACTAAAGCAGATATCCGCGTGCATTTTGATGACCGCGACACGCACAAGCCTGGATTTAAGTTTAATGAATATGAACTAAAAGGGGTGCCGTTGCGCATTGGTATTGGGCCAAGAGATTTGGAAAACGGAACGGTTGAACTGGCACGCCGTGATACGCTATCCAAAAAGAGCGTTGCACAAGCAGATTTAGTCACTGAAATCCAAGCTACGCTAAAAGAAATCCAAGTAGCTTTATTTGACCGAGCCAAAGATTTTAGAGCAAATCACACCACAGAAGTGGATACATTTGACGCTTTTAAGGAAGTTTTGGAAACCAAAGGAGGTTTTATTTCTGCATTTTGGGACGGCACCGAAGCTACTGAGACAGCGATCAAAGAAGCAACTAAAGCGACCATTCGATGTATTCCTCTCGATGTAAAAGCGGAAACAGGTACATGTGTATATTCTGGAAAACCGACCCAACGGCGTGTTTTATTTGCAAAAGCATACTAATTAAAATATATGTTGCAAGTTTGTTACGTATCGTATAAATTTGCAGCTCGTAAAATCCGAAAGGCCCGTTCGTCTATCGGCTAGGACGCCAGGTTTTCATCCTGGTAAGAGGGGTTCGATTCCCCTACGGGCTACAAAAATTAAAATATGGCAAACCATAAATCCGCCTTAAAAAGAATTCGTTCAAACGAAACTAAGCGTCAACGTAATCGTTTTCAGCACAAAACAACCCGTAACGCGATCCGCGATTTTAAAGCGTTAGAGAAGAAAAAAGACGCTGAAACAAAACTTCCGCTTGTGGTCTCAATGATTGATAAGTTGGCAAAAAACAATATCATCCATGCCAACAAAGCAGCAAACCTAAAGTCTAAACTTGCCAAACACGTAAGTACACTTTAAGTTGCCGTTTATACAACAAAATATAGAGGCGTCCAATTGGGCGCCTTTTTTATGTCCTTATATTTTTCGCTAATTTTGTGTTTACAAATTTCAGCTCTGTTTCTTAATAGTTTTATGCTATTAATTTTTTGGGTTTATATGAAATCAATTTTACGCTTCACTGAAAATTTTCCCTTTATATGGCAATTCCTAAAACAATATATCAGACCTATAAAACAGCAAAGCTTCCATTTGTTTTCCGTTGGCATATAAAAAAGCTAAAGCAAAAGAACCCAAGCTACTCCTACGAATTTTACAATGATAAACGCGCCTCGGATTTTATACATGAAGCATATGGAGAAGAAATAAGTTCACTTTTTGAGCGCATAAGCATAGGTGCTGCAAAAGCAGATTTTTTCAGGTATGCGATATTGTATAAAAAGGGGGGTGTCTATCTTGACATAGATAGTCTTATCACCTCGAAGATCGATGATTTTATTAGATCTGATGATGTTGCTGTTATTTCATATGAAGGCAACAAATATCTTTTTTTGCAGTATGTTTTGTTTTTTGAAGCTCAGCATCCTTTTTTAAAACGAACAATGGATTTGATGATTTCAAACCTTAAAGAGAATACTTACCCATTTGATACGCACAAAATGACGGGTCCAACAGTATTTACAAAAGCTATTAGGGATTGTATGGCAAATCAACCTAAAGTAGATTACCGCATTTTGGGAACAGATTTTAACAATAATGTGAAGTTTAGTTTCCGTGGAAGTAAAACATTTCTGTACGGCATATTGCGAAGAAAACATTGGAAAAAAATGGGTGCTAAGGTGGCCGTGATGGCAACTGAAGAAGCGCAATAACGAATAAAAAGGCGTCCAATTGGACGCCTTTTTTATTTTATATCGACTAAATGCTAGGCGTTCATCGAAATCAAAAACTCTTCGTTATTGAGTGATTTCTTAATACGGTCGCTAATAAACTCCATGGCTTCCACAGGGTTCATGTCTGCAAGGTATTTACGCATAATCCACATGCGTTGGATGGTTTTTTCATCCAATAAAATATCATCGCGACGTGTACTAGAAGATACCAAATCAATGGCAGGGAAAATTCGTCGGTTTGAAATACGGCGATCGAGCTGCAATTCCATATTACCTGTTCCTTTGAATTCTTCAAAAATAACCTCGTCCATTTTAGAACCAGTTTCAGTTAGTGCCGTAGCAATAATAGATAGTGACCCACCATTTTCAATATTACGTGCCGCACCGAAGAAACGCTTAGGCTTATGTAGCGCATTTGCATCTACACCACCACTTAAAATCTTACCGGAAGCAGGCTGTACGGTATTATAAGCACGCGCTAGTCGGGTAATAGAATCCAATAGAATAACCACATCATGACCACATTCAACAAGGCGTTTTGCTTTCTCTAATACAATATTAGCGACTCTTACGTGGCGATCTGCTGGTTCATCAAAAGTAGAAGCAACTACTTCGCCTTTAACATTACGCTGCATATCGGTAACTTCCTCTGGACGTTCGTCAATGAGTAATATAATTTGATACACCTCGGGGTGGTTTGCAGCAATAGCATTGGCCACATCTTTAAGCAACATCGTTTTTCCTGTCTTAGGCTGCGATACAATCATACCACGTTGCCCTTTTCCAATAGGACAAAACAAATCCATTACTCGTGTAGAAATAGTACTTTGCTTGTCTCCGATATTAAATTTTTCTTGTGGGAATAGTGGCGTAAGGTGTTCAAAAGAAACACGGTCACGAACCACATCTGGGGAAAGTCCGTTAATCAGGGAAACCTTTATAAGCGGAAAATATTTTTCACATTCTTTAGGTGGGCGAATATGCCCTAAGACAGTATCCCCTGTTTTAAGTCCAAATAACCGCACTTGTGAATTAGACACATAAATATCGTCTGGCGAAGACAAATAGTTGTAATCTGACGAGCGTAGGAAACCATACCCTTCAGGCATCATTTCCAGTACACCTTCGCTTTCTATAATGCCATCAAACTCGAAGTCTGGCTGACGGTATCTGTTGCGATTGTCTTTGTTGTGATTGTCTTTGTTGCTGTTGTCTTTGTTACTGTTACTATTGTCTTTGTTGCTATTGTTGTTCCCGTTTTGATTGCGGTTGTTGTCCCTGTTGTTATTTCTGTTATTCCCGTTATTCCCGTTATTCCCATTATTGCGGTTTTTGTTTTGGGCGGGTTTTTCTTGTTGTGGTTTGTCCTCGCTTTTCGGCTTTTCGACTTTTTTTCGAGGAAATCTTTCGGGTTTCCCAGCTTTTTCTTTTTGCTCTGGAGTTTGTTTTGAAACTTCTTTAGGAGTTTCACTTGGAGCTTCATTTGGAACTTCGCTTGTTGCTTCTCCTGGTTCAGGTAGGGTAGATTGATGATCTATAATGCGGTATGTAAGTTCAATTTTTTTAAGACCTGTGGTTTTTTTAAGACCTAATTCTTTTGCAATTTCTTGTAATTCAGCAAGTTTTTTTGCTTTTAGTTCTGATAATTCAAACATGAGTTTGTGAGTAAAATATAAGTTGTAATATAGTCGGCTGAAGTAGTTGCCGTTCCAGCAAACATACAACTTTTTTTATTTTTGACACGTATTTAATTTCTTTTATGGTTTCCATATCTATTATCATTCCTTTTTTTAACGAGGAAGCGCATTTAGAGCAATCTGTAAGTTCTTTGCTAGCACAGACTTACGCTCCAAATCAGCTTATTTTAGTCGATGATGGATCTACAGATAATTCTGCAGAAATCGCTTCGAAATTACAAAGCAAGTACAGTTTTATATCTTTTATTTCATCTAAAACCACCTCTGCCCACCAGCCAGGGCAAAAAGTTATTCATGCTTTTAATCGAGGTTTGTCAGCGCTTTCCAAACCCTGGGACATCATTTGTAAGTTTGATGCAGATATTATTTTCCCTCCTCATTATTTGGAAACTGTGGCGACATCATTTTCACAAAGCAAAACTTTAGGTATGTTTTCGGGTGTTTTGACCATTGAAAAAAATGGATTTTGGGAGTTAGAAAATATCGCTACTCAACATGTTCGTGGTCCAGTGAAAGCATATAGTGAAGCTTGTTTTAAAGCGATTGGGGGCTTGCGTCCAGCTTTGGGTTGGGATACCGTTGACGCATTGTTGGCACGCTTTCATGGCTTTGATGTTGAGGTTAATAATGATTTGACCGTTAAGCACTTGCGCCCAACAGGTTTTCAATACAGTCAGAATGCTGCTAAAGCTAAAGGTGAAGTTTTTTACGTTTTGGGCTATGGATTGGATTTAGGTATTATTGCTTGTATAAAGTGGTCAATAAAACAACGCGGAAGTTTAACAGGTGTGCTGCTCGGATTTTTTGGCGCTTGGCTTAAAAACAAACCAAAACTTGTAACTAAGAAAGAAAGAATGTTTATTCGCAAATATCGTTGGTCACAAATCCGTAGGCGTTTTATCAGCTAGTTCAATAACCACCAAATTTTGTGCTTTTCCATTGGCAAGTTCAAACTTGATTAAGGTTTGTTTTTTGTGAAACCCGTGTTTTCCTGCAGCCCCTGGATTCATATAAAGTATTTCTCTGGTTTTATCAAAAGCAACTTTTAAAATATGCGAATGTCCACAAATAAAAAGCTGAGGGTTTAACTTGGATAGTTTTTCAGAAATTCCTTTCGCATACCTGTTTGGTCTTCCTCCGATATGCGTCATAAATACCGTTACCCCTTCAAGTTCAAAAAATAAATCTTCTGGAAACTCTTGTCGGATTGCGGCATTGTCAATATTCCCATATACAGCTCTTAGGGGTTTTATTTTTCGTAATGCGTCGGTAACATCTAAATTTCCAATATCGCCAGCGTGCCAAATTTCATCAGCGTCTTTGGCATAGTCCAAAACTCTGGAGTCTAAAAAACTATGCGTATCTGAAAGCAACAATATCTTTTTCATCATCTTTGTACAAAATTACACGTTTGCGTTACTTTTTGGAACTTTCTTATAAAGGAACTTCATATCATGGATGGCAACGCCAGCCCAATGCGGGGTCTGTACAACAGGTTCTAGAAGAAGCTCTTGCGGTATTATTAGGAAATGAAATTCAAATCATTGGGGCAGGAAGAACAGATACAGGGGTTCATGCCAGGCAAATGTTTGCACATTTTGATGCCGATATTCCACCTGAGCAATCCAACGAACTTATTTTTAGATTAAATCGATTTTTACCACCATCTATCGCTGTTTATGGCATTCATGCTGTTTCTGCAGATGCACACGCGCGCTTTGATGCTATTTCTCGTAGTTATGCATACCATCTTACAACTCAAAAAAATCCGTTTAACAACGAACAGGCTTATTTCTACAACGCGCCGTTGGATATAGACACCATGAATGCAGCTGCTGCAATGTTGTTAGAACACACTAATTTTAAGTGTTTCTCGCGTTCAAAAACAGATGTAAAAACTTTTGACTGCAACGTCACCGAAGCTTTTTGGGAACATCGACAATCGGAACTTATTTTCCATATTACCGCAAACCGATTTTTACGGAACATGGTTCGTGCCATTGTCGGTACCCTCTTAGACGTTGGCACTGGAAAGCGATCCCTTTCGGATTTTCAAGCTGCACTTGATAGTCAAGACCGTAAGCAGGCTGGAAGTTCTGCTCCAGCGCATGGTTTATTTTTAACTGAAATTCGATACCCAAACACTATCTTTGGAGCTGATGGAAAAGAAAACTTCAAATAGTATTTTAGATGTAGCCTTATTCAAACGCCTGATGGTGTTTGTAAAACCCTATCGAAAAACATATGCTTTTGTTTTGTTGGCCGCAGTGCTTTTGTCTGCATTTTCAACACTAAGTCCATATTTGTTAAAAATTACAATAGACGATTATATTACAGTAAAAGACTATGAGGGCATGTTGGTGTTTATAGCCCTTATGGCTGCTGCTCTCGTTCTGGAAGTTATTTTTCAGTTTATGTTTATTTATTATGCCAACTGGTTGGGGCAGCATGTTATTTATGATTTGCGTAATACACTCTTTAAGCATATGCTGCAATTTAAAATGACGTATTACGACAATTCTGCCGTAGGGCGTTTGGTTACTCGGGTTGTGAGTGACATTGAAACCATCTCTGGAATTTTTAGTCAGGGTTTATTTGTGATTATTTCTGACTTGCTTAAAATGCTTGTTGTTATTGTGGTGATGTGGTCTGTGAGTTGGAAATTATCATTGATTGTTTTTGCTATTCTGCCACTTATTTTAGTAGCCACGCGGAAATTTCAAAAGGCCATGAAAATAGCTTTTGACGAAGTACGAACTCAAGTAGCAAACCTAAACAGTTTTGTGCAAGAACGTATTTCGGGTATGAGTATTGTTCAACTTTTTGCAAGAGAAGAAACCGAATCAAAGGCGTTTAGGGCTATTAATGACAAGCATCGCAAGGCATGGATAAAAACGGTTTGGTATAATTCCATATTCTTTCCCATTGCAGAACTTTCTACGTCTATTACCATCGGATTATTGGTTTGGTTTGGGGGGCTTAATGTTATTACGGGATCCTCGGGAATTACCTTAGGAATTATCTTTTTGTTTATTCAATTATCCCAAATGCTTTTTCGTCCACTTCGGCAAATTGCCGATAAGTTTAACACCTTACAAATGGGCATGGTGGCGGTAAGGCGTGTTGTAGCTATTTTGGATAAAAACGAACAAATCCCAAATCAAGGTGTTCTAATGGATAAAGAAATCAAAGGCGCAATACGCTTTGAAAATTTACATTTTTCCTATAAAAAAGATGAGCCTGTACTTCATGGTATTTCGTTTACTATGGAGCCAGGTGAAACCGTTGCTGTGGTTGGAGCAACTGGAGCAGGGAAATCAACACTTATCAACATATTAAGCAGGTTTTACGAAATAGATAGCGGAAATATTTTATTAGACGACATAGCAATTCAAGACTATGAACGCTCGTGGCTTCGCAAGCAAATCGGGGTAGTGTTGCAAGATGTTTTTCTTTTTGCCGATTCTATTTACAATAACATCACACTTTGGGATACTTCTATTTCTGAAGAAGAGGTCATCAAGGCAGCCAAAATTATCGGGGTACACCGCTTTATTTCAAGCTTACCAGATGGATATCATTTTAATGTTAAGGAGCGGGGAGGTATGCTTTCTTCGGGGCAGCGCCAGCTGATCGCTTTTTTACGTGCCTACGTCATACAACCTAAAGTTTTAATTCTCGACGAGGCTACTTCTTCCATTGACACCCATGCCGAAAAACTGATTCAAAAAGCAACCAATGAAATCACTAAAGGGAAAACGTCTCTTGTTATCGCACACCGATTGGCTACCGTACAGCGTGCCGATAAAATTATCGTGTTAGAGAAAGGAAATGTTGTTGAAATGGGAACCCATAAAGAGCTGCTAAATATTGACGGCGGCTATTATAAAAACCTGTATGAGGTGCAGTTTTTGTCTCCTGTGCAACCGGTTTAGTCCATATCTTTAGAAAGCATATCACCTAACTCTTTGTAAGAACTGAATGAGATACGTTCTCCGTTTTTAAAATAACTAATGGCGCCTGTTTCTTCCGAAACCACAAGTACTAAAGCATCTGTTTTTTCGGTAATACCAACGGCAGCGCGATGTCTTAATCCATATCTTTTGGGAATAGACTTATTTTCAGAAACGGGAAGTACTACCCGAGTTGCCGTAATGGTGTTGTTTTCAATAATTGCAGCACCGTCGTGTAAGGGAGCGTTTTTGTGAAAAATACTCTCAATTACAGGTACTGAAACCTCCATGTTTACTATTACCCCAGATGGTTTTAGAAATTCTAAACTGTTATTTCGTTCCAAAACCAATAATGCCCCTGTTTTTTGTTTTTTCATCGAAGCACAGCTTTGAATGAGTGCCTCTATATTTAATTCAGGCTCAATGGAATTTTGATTTGCAGTAAAAATTTTAAGATAACGATTTAATGTCTTTCTGTTGGCCAAGTTAGAAGACCCAAGCATCAAAAGGAGTTTTCGGATTTCTTGTTGAAATACTACAATCAATGCAAATACACCCACACTCATAAAACCGCCCAAAATATTGCTAAGCAGTTCCATGTTTAGCGCATCGGTGATTTTCCAAATGAGGTAAAGAATTACAATTCCTACAAAAATGCTGATCGCAGCTGTGCCTCGTACCAAGCGATATGCATAGTAGAGTAGGAGAGCGACCAAAATAATATCCAATACGTCTAGTAGATTAAAATCTAAAAAATCAAACATCTTATAAAATTACGGATTTATTAAATAAGGCGCATTGAGAGCTTCAATAAGCCGAACGGCTTCCTGTGCTTCCTTGACATCATGAACGCGTAAAATATGCGCGCCTTGTTGCAATGCTACTGTATTGAGGACCGTTGTGCCATTAAGCGCATGGGAAGCGTCTGTGCCTAATGTTTTGTGAATCATGGATTTGCGTGATACACCAACCAACAATGGAACGCCATCAATGTGTAAGCTATGCAAATGCTTGAGTAGGGTAAAATTATGAGCGATTGTTTTTCCAAAGCCAAATCCTGGGTCTAAAATAATGTCATGAATCCCTGCTTCTCGTGCTGCTGAAATTTTTTCAGAAAAAAAGTAACGCACCGCAACCAGTACGTCTTCATAAGACGGGTTGTTTTGCATGGTTTGTGGCGTACCTTGCATATGCATGGCAATATATGGCACGCTTAGTTTTCCTACTGTTTTAAGCATGTTGTTGTCCATATTTCCAGCAGAAATATCGTTGACAAGTTGTGCTCCAGCGGCTACTGCTTGCTGTGCTACTTCACTGCGGTAGGTATCTATTGAAATAAAACTCTCAGGAAATGTTTGGCTTATTTTTTCAATGACGGGAATTACCCGTTTGAGCTCCTCATCTGTGGAAATTTCATCTGCTCCAGGTTTTGAGCTTGCGCCTCCAACATCAATAAATGTGGCGCCCTCTGAGATCATTTTTTCGGTTTGCGCAAGTGCAGCATCAATACTATTGTACTGACCCCCATCAAAAAAAGAATTGGGAGTTATATTTAAAATCCCCATAATTTTGGGGGATGTTAGGTCAATTATCTTACCATTACAGTTGATGTTCATAAAAAGCACTTAAAATTGTTGGTAATGAACCAAATCATGTTCATTTTTGAGCGAAATTTACAACAAATCATATCAGGTGGCACAAACCGAAGCACAATATCTGTCTGAAGCAACAAAATGCAAGGCGCTTTTTGAGAAAAAAATGATAGACTATGGCTGTGCTTGGCGTATTTTACGTACACCCTCACTTACGGATCAAATTTTCATTAAGGCACAACGGATCAGAACACTTCAGGAAGTAGCTGCCAAAAAAGTGGATGAAGGAGAAGAAGCTGAATTTATTGGAATTGTGAATTATGCTATCATGGCATTAATTCAACTTGAATTGGGTGTTGCAGATCAACCTGATTTGTCTAGCGCGGAGGTGATGCAACTTTACACCAAACACGCCACCATTACCAAAGAACTCATGGAGCGTAAAAATCACGATTATGGCGAAGCATGGCGTGATATGCGAGTGAGCTCACTCACGGACTTGATTTTACAAAAAATACTTCGTGTAAAACAAATTGAAAATAACGAAGGCAAGACTCTTGTAAGCGAAGGATTATCGGCGAATTATCAAGATATGATAAACTACGCTCTCTTTGCCTTGATCCATATTAACAACCAACCAAAATAACACACATGAGAAAGCAAATTGTAGCAGGAAACTGGAAAATGAATTTAGATGCTGCGCAAAGTAAGGCACTAATTGAAGCGTTAAAAGGGAAGTCTCTTGCTGCCGACGTAAGCGTGGCCATTGCAACTCCTTCGATACATCTTGCAAGTGCTGTAAAACAAACGGAAAACACGCCTATTGCCGTTGCAGCGCAAAACATGCACCAAGCCACTTCAGGAGCATTTACGGGTGAGATTTCTGCCACCATGCTTAAATCTATTGGAGTAACTACTACATTGCTAGGACATTCAGAGCGCAGAGCTTATTTTCATGAAACAGATGAATTGTTGGCTGAAAAAGTAAATACCGCTTTGGAAAATGCGTTGGAGATCATTTTTTGCTTTGGTGAAGAATTAGACGAACGTAAGTCAGATCGTCATTTTGAAGTGGTTTCAAACCAACTTCGTAAAGCTCTATTTCATTTAGATGCTTCGCAATGGAAACATATTGTGTTGGCGTATGAGCCTGTTTGGGCCATTGGCACTGGTGAAACAGCATCTCCAGCGCAAGCACAAGAAATGCACGCACACATTAGAACCGTTTTAGCAGCGCAATACGACGATGCTTTGGCACAAAGTGTTTCTGTGCTTTATGGTGGAAGTGTAAATCCTGCAAATGCTCAAGAGATTTTTGCGCAACCTGATGTAGATGGTGGACTTATTGGAGGTGCTTCTTTAAAGGCCGATGACTTTGCCGCTATTGTTAATGCATTTTAAGGTTGAGAGCCTACTGCGCGTATCACTTTACAGTGTCCCCCGTTGACAAAATGGAAATTGCTTCGGCATGGTTATCTACTTTTCCATTTGAAAGCTTTGTACATCACGACAATGGCCTTACGGTCTATATACCACAAGACCAAACCCATGACACTTTGTTGGAAGATTCCCTAGCCATTCCTTTTGCTGACGTTACTCTTACTGGTGAAGTTAAGATCATTGAGGGTCAAAATTGGAATGCTGTTTGGGAAGCACAATTTCATCCCATAACGGTTGGAGATTGGACTGTTCGTGCTTCATTTCATGCAGCTGCAATAACTCCTCACGAAATCATTATTGATCCACAAATGTCTTTTGGAACGGGGCATCATGCCACCACGCAATTGATGCTGGAACAATTGATGAAATTAGATTGCGTTGATATTTCGGTTTTTGATATAGGTACCGGAACAGGCGTCTTGGCTATTGCTGCCAAAAAGATGGGCGCATCGAGAGTTAGTGGTGTTGATATTGAAGATTGGTGTATAGAAAATGCCAAAGAAAATGCCTCAAAAAATGGGATGTTAGATATTTCCTTTAGCACGGATAGTATTAATTCGGTTGCTGAAAATTTTGATGTACTACTCGCCAATATAAACCGGAATGTACTTCTTGAGCACGTACCGAAATACGCAAGACTTCTAAATAAAAACGGTGTTTTATTCCTATCTGGATTTCATGAGGATGACGTTGAAGTGCTTACCAATTTAGCTAAAAAGAATGGCTTACATTGTGATGGAAAGTCTGAAAAAAATGGCTGGATTTGTCTAAAATTTATACATTAGTGTTGATGATACGTTTTGATCAAACTGAAGAACAAGGGCAACCGCAGTACGATTTGGCAGTGGAGTCATCTCGCTTACATGAAATTATCTTGTATAACGATGAGGTAAACACTTTTGATCACGTTATTCAAACACTGATTGAGGTTTGTGACCACACTCCAGAACAAGCAGAGCAATGCTCACTAATTGTACATTACAAAGGAAAATGTTCGGTACTGCGTGGATCTTATGATGAGTTGGAGCCCAAATGTATTCGCTTACTCGCAGCTGGGCTTAGTGCTGAAATCGTCTGATAATATTAATACGATTTCCTTAACTTAGCCTAAAATTATTTTATGCGCATTATTAGTATTTTGCTGCTTTTTGCGATCACATCTTATGCACAACCCGCAGCTATGAAAAATTCCATACACTCCTTTTCTGTTGAAGACATCAACGGAAATTCTTTTTCACTTGCTTCTTTAAAAGGAAAAAAAGTGATGATTGTCAATACAGCATCTAAATGTGGGTTAACCCCGCAATACAAAAAACTAGAAGCTTTGTATCAGCAATATAAGGATCAGAACTTTGTTATTATCGGCTTTCCCGCTAATAATTTTATGTGGCAAGAACCGGGTACAAATGAAGAGATAAAAGTGTTTTGTGAAAAAAATTACGGAGTTTCTTTTCCCATGATGTCAAAAATTAGCGTTAAGGGTAAAAACATACATCCTGTTTATGCTTTTTTAACACAAAAAGATAAAAATGGCGTTAAGGATAGTGCTGTTAGTTGGAATTTCCAAAAATATCTGATTGATGAAAATGGTGTTTTGGTAGATGTTATTTCTCCCCGTACGCAGCCCGATGACTTACGTGTTTTAAATTGGATAAAAAGTTAACCATGAAAGTTGATATTTTGGCTATTGGTGCCCATCCTGACGATGTTGAATTGTCGTGTGCGGGAACATTGGCTAAAGAAATTAATGCAGGTAAAACGGTTGCTATTCTTGATCTCACCAAAGGGGAATTAGGTACTCGGGGGAGTGCAGCAATTCGAGAAAAAGAAGCTACAAATGCAGCCGATATTTTAGGTGTAGATGCGCGTTTTAACCTCGGTTTTGCAGACGGTTTTTTTCAAAATGATCAAGCACATCAAGAAAAACTAATTGCGTATATACGTCATTTGCAGCCCGAAATGGTGTTGTGCAACGCTGTTGAAGACAGACACCCCGACCACGGCAGGGCAGCTGCTTTGGTTGCAGAGAGTTGTTTTTTAAGTGGATTACAAAAAATTGAAAGTTCTTTTGAAGGACACAAGCAACAACATTGGCGTCCAAAACAGCTCTATCATTACATTCAATGGAACAGCGCTACTCCCGATTTTGTGGTAGATATTAGTGCTCAAATGGAGGTGAAGCTTGAAGCTGTAAAAGCGTACCACTCACAGTTTTATGTTCCTGACAGTACCGAGCCTGAAACGCCTATAAGCACAGAAAACTTTTTAAATAGTATTCGGTACCGCGCGGCTGATTTGGGTCGCCTTATTGGCGTTGATTATGCAGAGGGCTTTACGGCAAGTCGTTTGATAGGAGTAGATTCTATTAGCGATTTAGTGTAATTCCTTTTTTGAATTTGTAAAAACGTAGTACATTTGCATCCTACAAAATGGTGGTTGTAGCTCAGTTGGTTAGAGCGCTAGATTGTGGTTCTAGAGGTCGCCGGTTCGAGACCGGTCTTCCACCCAATAAAACCCTTCGAGAAATCGAGGGGTTTTTTCTTGGATACTTATTTATCAAAATCTAATATATAAAATTCGTGTATTTTCATAAGCATCGTTTGTGTAGTCACAAAAATGCATCGTGTTCGAGGTTGCATTATTTTCTTGCCTTTGCCTCCGATTATTATTTATTATTAATTTAAAGTTTTGTTAATATCTTGATAATGTTAAGTTTATAAATTTAATGCTTTAATTTTAATACAAACACAATGAATAATTACAAAACAATATTAGTTTGCTTAATTGCAGCATTTGGTTTTTCACAAGTACCATCTTTTACCGTTGTATATCTTGACGCGAAACCATTTCAACAAGATGAGATTGCTGAAAAGTTTGATGCTCACTACAAAGATGTTGAATTTAATTCAGGGGGCCTTTATTTGGAAAAACTCAATGGGGGAAACACACTTGGAACCCACCGGGTAGTTTTTTTTGGAGATGCTACCAATTGGGGGATGAAAGAGGGCCAAAAAGAAAAGAATGAAAATAATGTTTTTTGGCGTAATGTAAATGATCACGTCGAGTCTTGGGGTGATGCATTTAGTGGTAGAATTCTTGACTATGATGGGGATGTTGCGCCTGACCATTATGGATACATTCAAATTTATGATATCGCAGTTAACAACCCTGAAAAATTTCTTAACGCTCACAAGAAAATGGTATCTCAAGCCAGGGGCTTAATGGAAGATAGACCTGTTGCATTTGGAACATATGACATTGGCAGTCCAAATGGAGCTACCCATTGGGTAGCAGTAGGTTATAAAGACGTTGGGGATAATATTGTTATCAAGTCTAAGATGGAGCAAGAACTTGCTAAAGAATGGGGAGAATATTTTAAAAATAGAGGAGAAGTTATCAATAGCGGAAACTTTGATTTAAAGATTTTGAGGACCTACGGAAGTTTTAATTAATCTTCAGTTTTATCAAATTATTAAGCCTCCTTTACGGAGGCTTTTTTATTAAGCCATGGTTATATTTTCTTTTTTTATTTTTGATGAAATATTAATTTTCATTGATTAATATTT
>JAQCCM010000017.1 GCA_027621175.1 Bacteroidota bacterium
TTTAAACCCATGAAATAAGCTTTCCTAGCTATAAATAACAAAAAATCCCAATGCAATGCATCAGGATTTTATTTGATGTGGGCGCTGAGGGATTCGAACCCCCGACCCCCTCGGTGTAAACGAGGTGCTCTGAACCAACTGAGCTAAGCGCCCGAGGGGTGCAAATATATAAAAATCCATTCTTACAAAAATCACTTTTACAGTAATTTTTTAAGGCAGTATTTCCGAAACGACAAACAAGCTTCCACCAACAAAAATCAAATCCTCTTTTACCGCCCTTTTTTTGGCTGCTGCTAGTGCATTTTTAACACTGAAATATGTGCTGAAATCAAAGTACGCCTTCTTAAATTCAGTTGCTAAATCAGCAATCGGCATCGCTCTAGGAACGTCAGCGGCACACAAATAATAGTGCGCTTTTTTAGGCAATAATGTGAGGATAGCATCTAAATTTTTGTCTGCAGCTACCCCAAAAACAACATGCAAGGCTTTAAAATGCTCGCTCTCTAATTGAGCAATAACAGCCTTTAACCCTGCTGAATTATGCGCCACATCAGCTATTATTTTGGGGTGATTGCCTATTATCTCCCAACGCCCGCGCAGCCCTGTGTTAGAAACTACATTTTGAAAACCATTTGTTATCGCTTCTTCGGAAATTGAGAATTGAGGCAATACCTGAAGGAGCGAAGCCACACCGTTGATATTTTGTTTTTGATAATCTCCCAACAAATCTGTTTTAAAATCATATGGTGAAGCAATGTGTAACGGAGCATTTTTTTCTTGCGCTATTGCTTTAAAAACAGGGAGTGTTTCTGCATCGTGTTCCACCACAACCACAGGGGTTTTAGTCTTGATGATACCTGCCTTTTCTGCCGCTATTTCAGCTCGGGTAGTCCCTAAAAATTGCTGGTGATCTAGACTGATATTGGTAATCAGACATGCTTCTGGTGAAATCACATTGGTAGCGTCTAATCGTCCGCCTAAACCAACTTCAATTACAGCTACATCCACCTGTTGAGAAGCAAAATAATCAAAGGCAAGTGCTACTGTCATTTCAAAAAACGAAAAGGCTTCTGCTTCAAAAAAAGCTTTGTTCTCTGCTACAAAACGAACAACAAAATCCTCCGCTATTGGCGTACCGTTTATACGGATGCGCTCTCTAAAATCTTTTAGGTGTGGAGAGGTATAAAGACCCACAGCATAACCAGCCTTCTGCAAAATAGCTGCAAGCATATGTGAGGAGGAACCTTTGCCATTTGTTCCTGCAACGTGAATGCTTTTAAATTTTTTCTGTGGGTTATCTAAATGCGAAACAAGGGTAGCAATTTTGTCTAAATTTAGATTGAGTGCTGCGGGACCCACACGTTGGTACATGGGAAGTTGAGCGTAAAGCCATTGCAGCGTAGCCACATAATCCATTACACAAAAATGTAATCGCGTATCAGCATAAAAGTAATGTAGCCTGTCACAAAACCAATAAATGCCAAAAGCGAAATCTTTTTAAAGTACCAGAAAAAATTAATTTTTTCCATGCCCATCGCTACTACTCCAGCGGCAGACCCAAAAATCAGCATACTCCCCCCTGTTCCAGCAGCAAAAGCAATGGCGTGCCAAAGCGGATCATCTACACCCTGAGAGAACATACCCATACTTGCAGCAACAAGCGGTACGTTATCAATTACCGCTGAACCCGAACCGAGCAGCGCAACCACAACATCCATATTAGGAAAAGTAGCGGTTAAGTCTTGTGCGAAATTAAATAGCAAACCCAACGATTCTAATGCAGCAACTGCCATTAAAATACCTAAGAAAAATAAGATACTAGGTAACTCAATCTTGGTGAGTGCACTGTGAACTGGACTGTGTGAGCCGTGTGCATCGGATTTGGTGTCAATAGTTGACATCGAAAATTTTGTATTACTATAAATCTCTGCAAAGGTTGCTACAACAGCTAACGAAAGCATCATACCAACATAAGGTGGCAAATGCGTAACAGTTTTAAAAACAGGGACAAATAAGATAGAACCAAGTCCTAAATACAGCATCGTTGCGCCAAAGCGAGTTTTAGAATTCCCGTCGGCTTCAATTGCATCTATTTTTCCTTTAAACGCTTTGAATCGACTTGCAATAAGCGTAGGAACAACCATACATATCAATGATGGAATAAGTAAGTATTTAATCAATTCTGGAGTGGTCACTTTTTTCCCTATCCACAACATTGTTGTCGTCACATCTCCAATGGGCGACCATGCTCCTCCGGCATTGGCAGCTACTATAATAAGCCCAGCAAACCAAAGTCTAGTCTCGCGTTCTTTTACTACTTTTTGCAGTATGGTAATGAGTACAATTGTAGCGGTAAGGTTGTCAATAATTGCCGAAAGAATAAACGCCAAAATGGAGAAAATCCACAATAAATTGACTTTACTACGTGTCCGAATAAACCCTTTAATGGTAGCAAATCCATCGAAATAATCTATAATTTCAACAATAGTCATAGCACCCAAAAGGAAAACTAAAATTTCTGCTGTTTTACCCAAATGATGCAATAAAATCTCATCTATATGTGTTTCGTGTAAACTTTTAGAAACGGTATCTACATCAAAAACAGGAAGGTGTCCAAGTGCGATAAGCACCCACAAAATAGCCATCATGGCAAGTGCAGGAATAAGCTTGTCTATTTTGAGGTTATGCTCAAGTGTAATCGATAAGTATCCCAGAAAGAATACAATCAGAATAATGGTTTCCATGATTTTAGATATGACATTTAATAGCACAAATATAGCAATGTAATAGGGTTTGAAAAATAAGATTATTGGATAATAACGCTTTAATTGTTCCACACGAATTACTTTTAAATAGAATGTTTCAAAACACAACCCTTATAATATAAGGGTGTAAATGTTTAAAAAAACACTATAACGCCCTCATACCCCCAATATATAAGGGGGTGCATGTTTAGGTATACATGTTTATTTATAATTTGCTAATTATACGATAGTGAATTTGATTTATTAGCAATATTGAATGCAGATTTTGGGAATACAGTAGTTGGGAGTAATAATAATGTAAAGCAATTTAAATAATATAAAGTCAAAATTTATATTTGATAAAAATTCAATATGCTACCTATTCCTCAAGGTTTATACCACCCAGAAAACGAGCACGATAACTGCGGCGCCGGCTTTATTTGCAGCTTAGAAGGCAAACGCACGAACGATATTATCCATAAAGCATTAGATATTCTTGTAAAACTAGAACATCGCGGTGCCGTTAGTGCCGACGGCAAAACAGGTGACGGAGCCGGTATTCTTATCGATATTCCACACGATTATCTAAGTGAAGTTTGTTCATTTCGTGTGCCCGAACCACAAACCTATGCCCTTGGCATGGTGTTTTTGCCGCAAAAATTAAACCAACGCACACATTGTATCGAAGTTTTTGAGGAAGAACTTAGTAGACAAAGCCTTAGCATTATTGGATGGCGCGACGTACCGACTAATATTGATGTGGTTGGAAAAATCGCCAAACAAACCCTACCGAACATCAAGCAGGTTTTTGTGAAAGATGCCACAGGAATCCTTACCGAAGACCAACTTAACACCAAAGCATTTATTGCGCGGAAGCGTGCCGAAAATCGTGTATATGGCAGTAAAATGTCGGAAAGCAGTTATTTCTATCTGCCAAGTTTTTCTACACGCACAGTTATCTACAAGGGGTTGCTCATGCCTGAGGATATTGAAGGGTTTTACATGGATCTTAAAGACCCACGAGTGGTTACGCGATTGGCGCTAGTACATCAACGTTTTTCTACCAACACCTTCCCTACTTGGGATTTGGCGCAACCGTTCCGCTATATGTGTCACAACGGCGAAATCAACACCTACAGAGGAAATGTGATACGCATGAAAGCAAGAGAGGAACTTTTTGCAAACGCATTTTTCGGAGAGGACATGAAGCATATCACTCCTATCGTATTGCCAGGTAAGTCAGATTCCTCCTCAATGGATATGGTTGTTGAATTGCTGTTGCATACAGGGCGTTCATTACCCGAAGTTATGATGATGTTGGTGCCTGAAGCTTGGGAAAAACACCAATCTATGGAGCCCGCTAAAAAAGATTTTTACGCCTACAATGCCTGTATTATGGAACCTTGGGACGGTCCTGCCTCTGTACCATTCACTGATGGAAAATATATTGGAGCTTTACTAGACCGAAACGGACTTCGCCCATCGCGATACACGGTTACCAAAGATGGGTATGTGGTTATGTCATCTGAAACAGGAGTTATTGATATCGACCCTGCTAACGTATCCCTCCACGGACGTTTAGAACCAGGACGTATGTTCTTAGTAGATATGGAAGAAGGGCGCATCATTGAAGATCGTGAGATTAAAGGAAAAATTTCTGCCAAACATCCGTACGGAGATTGGTTAAAAGAAAATTTACTTCCCTTAAAAGACGTCCCCTACACAGGAAACAACACACCCGTTGAGGCAGAGCCTTTTATGAAGCGTTTACAAGCTTTCGGATATACCGAGGAGGATATCAAAACGCTGATTACTCCTATGAGTGCAGAAGGAAAAGAAGCCATAGGTTCTATGGGAACAGATACACCTTTGGCAGTACTTTCCAACAAACCGCAGCTATTATACAACTACTTCAAACAATTGTTTGCGCAGGTAACCAATCCACCGCTTGATGGAATTCGTGAGGAAATCGTAACCGATACTTCCATGTCTGTAGGAAGTGATGTGAATATCTTTGAAATCACTGCAGATCACGCTAAAAAACTACGCATCCAAAATCCCATTATTTCCAATGAGGATTTGGACAAAATTAAATTTATTGAACACGAAAACTTTAACGCAACTTCTGTTTCTGCGCTTTACGATGTCCGTTCAGGCAATAACGGCTTAGAGCGTGCATTAGATGCTATGCTTTTGGACGTTAAGAAAAAAGTTGAGGCTGGATCAAATATCATTATTCTTTCAGATAGAGGCATCAGTGATGAAAAAGCACCCATTCCTATGTTATTGGCGTGTGCACACGTACATCACGGGATGATGAAGCATCGCTTGCGTTCCAACTTCGGAATCATTATTGAATCTGCTGAACCACGCGAACCACACCACTTTGCCCTGTTGTTCGGATATGGCGCAAGTGCCATCAATCCATACATGGTAAATGAAGTCATTGAGCATCAAATTGAAACAGGTGCTATCAAAGGGCTCTCTGCAGAAAATGCTATTGCAAACTTCAACAAAGCGATTGCAAAAGGCTTGGTGAAAGTCATGAATAAAATTGGTATTTCTACCTTGCATTCGTACCGTGGAGCACAAATTTTTGAGGCACTTGGACTTAGCAAGAAATTCATCAACACCTATTTCTGCAATACTGCCACACGAATTGAAGGCATTGGACTCAAAGAAGTAGAGCATGAAATTGCAAAACGTCACGATTTTGCCTTCGGGGAAAAAGCGGCTGGCGAAAACTTAGACTTAGAAATTGGGGGTAGCTACCGCTGGCGTAGAAACGGGGAAGCGCATATGCTAAATCCCGCCAGTATTGCCAAACTGCAACTGGCAACAAACAAAGGGAGTTTCGATACTTTTGAAGAATACTCATCGCTAGTTAACGATCAATCCAAACAATTGATGACCCTTCGTGGTATGTTTGAGTTCACCGACTTAGACCCTATTCCAATTGAAGAAGTTGAGCCGTGGACGGCTATTGTAAAGCGCTTTAAAACAGGAGCGATGTCTTTGGGCTCTATCAGCGAAGAAGCACACGAAAACTTAGCCAAAGCCATGAATCGTATTGGCGGTAAAAGTAACTCTGGTGAAGGAGGTGAAGACCCACGACGCTTTACCCGCGACGAAGATGGCGAATGGCGTAATTCAGCCATCAAGCAAGTGGCATCAGGAAGGTTTGGCGTATCGTCACACTACCTCACGAATGCGCGCGAGATTCAAATTAAAATGGCACAAGGAGCAAAGCCAGGAGAAGGCGGGCAGCTTCCTGGTCCAAAAGTAAATCCATATATCGCTTCCGTGCGAAATTCTACGCCATATGTAGGGCTGATTTCGCCACCACCTCACCACGATATTTATTCTATTGAGGATTTGGCACAGCTTATTTATGACCTGAAAAATGCGAATCGTGAAGCCCGAATTAACGTAAAACTCGTTTCTGAAGTAGGCGTTGGAACCATTGCTGCTGGTGTTGCTAAAGCAAAAGCAGATGTGATTTTGATTTCGGGTTATGACGGTGGCACAGGTGCTTCGCCTTTAACCTCACTAAAACACGCTGGATTGCCTTGGGAACTCGGTATTGCCGAAGCACAACAAACACTTGTCATGAACGACCTCCGCGGACGTATCGTTATGGAGTGTGATGGGCAAATGAAAACAGGACGCGATGTTGCTATTGCCTGTCTTTTAGGGGCTGAGGAATTTGGTTTCTCTACGGCACCGCTTGTTGCTTCTGGTTGTATTATGATGCGTGCATGCCATCTAAACACATGTCCCGTTGGCATTGCAACGCAAGACCCAGAACTACGTAAAAACTTTAAAGGAAAACCAGAGCACGTCATCAACTTTATGCACTTTGTGGCAGAAGAATTGCGCGCTATTATGGCACAACTTGGCTTTAGAACCATTGACGAAATGGTGGGACAAAGCCAAAAGATAAATATTAACTCTGCCATTGAGCATTATAAGGCACAGGGCATTGATTTATCTGCGATTTTATACAAGCCTGATGTTGACGAAAATGTTCCGGTTCGAAATATGTCAAAGCAAGACCACGGTCTTGATAACGTACTTGACGTGGACATTGTGTCAAAAGCACAAAAAGCGATTATTTCTAAAGAGCCACAAACACTGCATTTTAATATTAAGAACACAAATCGTAGTGTTGGTGCGCTTTTGAGTAATGAAATATCCAAAGCACACGGTCGTGATGGGCTTCCAGCTGACACGTTAAAGCTGTTGTTTACTGGAGCTGCAGGACAAAGTTTCGGCTGTTTTGCAACCAAAGGACTTCACATGGAAGTTACGGGGAACGCCAATGACTACTTCGGAAAAGGACTTTCAGGTGCACGCCTAGTGGCTAAAGTACCAGAAGAAGCTACGTTTAAACCGGAAGAAAACGTTATCATTGGAAATGTTGCATTCTATGGTGCAACAGGCGGTGAGGCGTACATCAATGGAATTGCCGGGGAGCGTTTCTGTGTTCGTAACTCAGGAGCCATTGCCGTAGTTGAAGGAGTTGGTGACCACGGTTGCGAATACATGACAGGTGGTGAAGCCATCATTTTAGGTCAAATTGGACGAAATTTTGCAGCGGGAATGAGCGGTGGAATTGCCTATATTTATGCTGAAGATGGGGTGTTTGACGATCGTAATTTCAATATGGAAATGATTGGATTGGAAGACCTTAGCGATGCAGATGTTACGCATGTTGGGGAATTGATTCAAAATCACATCAACTATACGGGAAGCCCGTTAGCAAAACGAATTTTAGATAACTGGAAAACAACGCAAAAGCACTTTATTAAAGTAATGCCAACAGACTACAAGGCAGCACTTGAGCGCATGGCGAACGAAAAACAAAACGCATAAGCATGGGAAAGTTAAGAGGATTTATGGAGTATGAGCGCGTGAATGAGCAGAATATTGCTGTTGAAGACCGTGTGAAGAATTACAAAGAATTTACAGTAACACCAAGCGAAGAAACGCTACAAGATCAGGGCGCACGCTGCATGGACTGCGGTGTTCCGTTTTGTCATAGCGGTTGCCCATTAGGAAATATGATTCCTGATTTTAACGATGCAGTTTACCGCAACGAATGGCAAAAGGCACTACGCATTTTACATTCAACAAACAACTTCCCAGAATTTACGGGACGGTTATGTCCTGCTCCTTGCGAAGCGGCTTGTGTTTTGGGTATCGTCAATCCGCCGGTGTCTATCGAGCTGATTGAAAAATACATCGTAGAGCGTGGATTTAAAGAAGGTTGGATCAAAGCCGACCCACCTGCAAAACGTACTGGAAAAACCGTTGCCGTTATAGGTTCTGGCCCTGCTGGACTTGCCGCTGCACAACAATTAAATCGTGCCGGACACAGCGTAACCGTTTTTGAACGAGACGAAAAAGTAGGTGGATTATTACGCTACGGTATTCCCGATTTTAAGATGGAAAAAAACGTTATCGATCGCCGTTTAACTATTTTGGAAGAAGAAGGCATTGAGTTTAAAACGGGTGTTGAAGTAGGAAAAAATATGCCGGTTGAGGAGCTTAACGCATTTGATGCTGTCGTACTTTGTGGCGGCGCAACCATTCGCAGAAGACTTCCTATTCCCGGTTCAGACTTGCCAGGCGTAGTACAAGCGATGGACTTCTTACCTAAGAGCAACCGATGGGTAGATGGACTTACGGATATAGATAATTCACTCCACGCTGCCAATAAAAATGTGGTGGTAATTGGTGGTGGTGATACGGGTTCTGACTGTATTGGAACATCGAACCGACAAGGTGCTAAAAGTGTGACCAACTTTGAAATTATGCCAAAGCCCTCGGAAACACGTACCGAAGATCACCCATGGCCGTTTTGGCCCTTCAAACTCAAAACGACTTCGTCGCATGAGGAGGGAATTCACCGTGAGTGGAGCATCATGACGAAAGAATTTGTTGCCGACAAAGAGGGTAAGCTAAAAGGTTTAACAACAGTAAACGTACGTTGGGAAAAGAACGAAGAAGGCGGCAGACCTACACTGGTAGAAGAACCAAATTCTGAAAAAGAATGGCCTTGCGAATTGGCATTGTTAGCCCTTGGATTTACAGGTCCTGAGCCAACACTAGCCGAGCGATTAGGCTTGGATCAAGACGAGCGTTCTAATGTGAAAGGAAACGAAAAGTACCAAACCAATGTACCACATGTTTTCACGGCTGGTGATATGCGTCGTGGGCAATCGTTGATTGTTTGGGCTATTTCGGAAGGCCGCGAAGCGGCACACCACGTAGATGCATTTTTGATGGGATCGTCTAAACTTCCTATCAAGGAAGGTGGCGATTTACCTGCGAATTAATCTACTGAAAGAAATTCCACACAATTCCAAAGCGAATCAATAAATCGCGATACGGATATCCGGGAGCAGCAAAATAGTCGGGTGCTTTACGGTTGGCATTGGCGTGTTCTACCACAAAAAACAAACGTGTTTGCCTGATTTTGGCATTAAAAAAGGCATTTACTACAGGATAACCGCCAAGCTCTTGGTGCTGTTGCACCACAAATTCTGACAGAAGTGGATGATAGGCACGCATCTTAAAAGCAGAAAAATAATGCGCACTTACACCAAGATGCAAAAACATGGCTTTTTCAAACCAGTGATCTTCGTAATACAAAGCAGTTCGTCCAATAAAATCGGGTAATGGCATAGCGTCTGTAGCGCCGCTAAGTTGCTGGGCACGCAGTTTGGCATCGAAACGAAACACACCAAATTTTAATCCGCCTTCCCAATCGAGTTGCAATAGGTTTATTGCCTCTTCTGTTTGTGTGGGTGTTACCGTTAGCGCATCGGCTTGTAAAAAATAGGCGTGGTTGTTGATATTCGTTGCCGTTAGCGAAAGTGTTCCAAAGGTTGGATGATGTAAGGCTCCGTAAATGGCCGTTCGCTGTTCCATTTTGGGCGATGTATTCCATCTATAATCGGCGTAGCTACTGGTAAACCGTTCAAATACAAACCCCGGATGTTGTTGTTGTATGCGGATTCCCGCCGTGATGCTTCCTGTTTTAAACCATGGCAACGCTATTTCACCGTTTAGGAAATCTCCTGTGCGCGAACCGCTAAGGGCAAATTCCGCCTCAGCACGAAGGCGCAATGCGCCAAAATTTTTACGCCACTCGCCTCCTAGCGAATAGGCATTTTCCGATAGCACGGCACTATTTTCAATATGTCTTTCTGTAAAGCTGTATTTGTGGTGGCGTGCATAGCCCGAAAACCAACCCACGGAAGGATTCGTAAGTATCGTGTAGGCGTCAAACTGACGTAGGCTGTAATGAATTCTATCGAAGGGTTTGGAAATCCCTTCTGCCAAGCTGCCGTAGCCTTCGTAAGCAGTGGTTTGACTAAACCGATTGTCGTGGATGTTACTTTGCGCCCTATACCCCACACGCAATCGTGGCGTTTGCAGCGAATCTTTGGAACGCAATACCAAATAATCTTGTTCCAACAGGTAGAATTTTCCCGTGAAATTGTTATTTGCATTTTCATATAGGACACTTAGGCGTTCCCGATCATAGAATTCGTCATCACCCGATTTAAAATTGTCGATAGACGCAGCGTCTAAACCGCCGTTTTCTTGTTGTTCTATTTTCTGATTGGCAATTTGTAAGCGCAAGCGATAACGCCCGTTTGGGTTTTCGTAACGGGTAGTAAAACGCAGTTGGCTCCGCCCCGAAATTTGATGCTGATACTTCCCCAACGAACGGTGTCCGCGATAACCAATGGCATAGTTTAACCGTGGGTGGATGTTGGCGGTAATCAATGCATCGGAAGATTGCCCTTGCGACTGTGTGCTTTTATAAAACACTTCCGAAAGCGGTGTAGGTACGTGGTAGTACGAGAGCTGATGCGGTAAAAAACGCTGACTTTCTTTGGCACGAAAACCAGCAATAGCAGCAGTGTTCTTACGCCAGGTTTCCAACGAAAGCGGATTAAGCGCCTGCCCTGAATTGTTGAGTGATACCCACGCAAAATTGTCTCGCCGTTGGGAATTCATCTTATAGTATTTTGCCATGGTAAGCGTGGTATCCACATGGGTGGTGTCGCGCGCCTGCGAAATAATCAGGTAGTCTGTAATGGCAATTTGTGGCGCAGCCGTTTTTTGGACGGAGGTGTCTGATGGGAGTTGTATAAACTCTTTCAACTCAGGTAGGTTTTCAGCTATAGAATCGAAGACCGTCTCATTGGTTTGCGCCAAAACACCCACCGAAAAACATAAAAAAAGTAGCTTGTGTAGCACCCTACATAATTTTGGTAAAGGTATAGCTTTCAAGAATAACTGAAAGAAATCATACAATCCATTTCTTTTATGTTTTCACTTGACTTCAACCCACAATCCATTATCTACTCCCAACCATGAAACCCCAACCCCCTTTTTAGCTTTTTCCGTTTCAGTAATTAATGCAGCCTCGCCCAAAAACACAGGTGTTTTTTGATGGAGTTCGGTCACATCAAGGTCAAGGATAGAAGTATCGCCGTTTGACGATGTTCCGCCTACGGCTTCCAATACATACGCCATGGGAATGGCTTCATACACAAGGCGTAAATGCCCGTGGGCATAGCCCGGTCTTTTGTCGTTGGGGTAAACAAAAATACCGCCTTCCAAAAGAAGTCGTTTGACTTCGGAAACCATAGAAGCATACCACCTTAGGTTAAAGGAAGTGCCGTTTTTATCTTCATGGTTGATAAGCATATCAAAGTAGTCTTGCAGCCAATTGTCCCATTTCGCTCGGTTAGATGCATTAATGGCTATCATTTTTTTAGTTGGCATGGCGAGCAGAGCGCTAAACTTCCAACGGTTGGTATTTGCATCCCAAACGCCTTTTGTGGCGGTTCCGTGCAGCGAAAAATAGAGTTCTAGGTTTATGCTAAAAACAAAAAAACCACCCATAACGATGTGCTTCCCGTTAAAATCTGAAATCTGTTGTGCGTCTTTAAAAACCCCAAAAATAGCACCCGGTGGAATACCCACAGTCGCCGATTTAGAACCGTCTAAAGGATCGAGGGAAACGCTGTATTCTCCTTTGCCGTAGGATTGTAAATTGGGGCGTTCCTCAGATATGATATAGCGCACTTGGGTAGTGCTGGCAATAGCTTCTTGAAAATAGGTGTCGGCACGTATGTCCAGATTCAACTGACTGTCTCCAGATGCATTTGACGCAGCGGTAAGGTCTAGGCCGTTGCCCATTTTAACCTCTTGATACACTTGAACTCCTGCGATAAGAAACGCATTAAGGATACGTTGAAGTTCAAGGTCTTTGATGTCGGTCAATGCGGTCATACACGAAACTGTTTTTGTGGCCAATTGTGGCCTAGCAAAAATAAGCTACTTATACATACATTTGGGCGTATCCAAGAACGCTTTTTTGTGAAACCAAAAACAAACATTCTTTTGTATTTTTACTTTTTATGCAAACACAGTTTACGCAAACGCTAGAGTGCGGTACAGACGAGGCGGGTCGGGGTTGTTTGGCGGGGCCTGTTACAGCAGCAGCGGTCATCCTACCGCCCAGCTATACGCATCCGCTCCTTACAGACTCCAAAAAACTTACTGCCAACCAACGCTATGCGCTACGCGAGGAAATCAAAACGGTGGCCTTGGCCTATGGCATTGCGCATGTGTCGCATACCCGCATTGATAAAATCAACATCTTAAACGCTTCCATAGAAGCCATGCAACTGGCCATCGCTAAAATGGCGGTAGTTCCCGAAACCATTTTGGTAGATGGGAACAAATTCAAACCCTACCACAACATTCCGCACCATTGTATGGTAGGCGGCGATACCCGTTTTTTAAACATTGCCGCGGCGTCCATCTTGGCAAAAACCACCCGTGACGATGTGATGCAAGCACATCATCAAAAGCATCCGCACTACGGCTGGGACACCAACAAGGGCTATCCCACAGCCAAACATCGAGAGGCCATCCTAAAACACGGCCCTGTTAAAATTCACCGTAAAACTTTTGCGTTATACCCCAAACAACTGTCATTGGATTTATAACTTTGTCGTATGAAAAGACTGCTGCTCCTTGCACTCTGCCTTAGTATAGGTGCTTGCCAACAACAACCAAATAATTCAGCATCATTATTGGACTATTTGCCTAACAATGCCGTAGTGGTGGTCAAAAGTGAATCATTTGGATCGATGAAATCCTATGCCACAAAACATACCGCAGCATCAGCACTTACCGAAGTATTTCCAGACTTCTTTGCCCAAATGGATGCCGTAGCAGAAAACACCAGCGGGCAATTGAGTTTTCACCCCGAGGGCAAAGATAACCTCAGCTACCTGTGGATTACGTATCAAAAACCGCAACAGTTAGATTCCATAGCTGCCGACACGCTGAACTATGCCAAAACCCAATTGCTGCAATTCAAGACGTCACCGCCTACCTATTACGCCACTTGGGACAGCTTGCACCTGCAATCGTCAAGTAAACTGTTGATGGAAAGCAGCATTCGCCTGCGCAGTACACCCAATAGTATTGATAGCACGCTAACGCAACTCTACAACAGCACCAAAGAGCCGCACACCTTTTTTGTGCAAAACAATATTGCGCCCTTTTTTAATTCGCTTTTTGATGACATTTCACCTGTACCTTGGAGCGAATGGAGCAACTGGACTACCTTTGTGCCAAGTGTCAATACGAACGGCGTATATCTGCGTGCTTATGGCGTTCTGCCGGCAAATGGTGCGTCGCGCTTATCGCCATTGGCAAACCAAACGACAGCCTTGCAAGATGTGGCAACGCATCTGCCTAGCAGTGCGAAAAGTATTCAGGCCTTTGCCTTTGATGACGAAGTGTTTTCAAAAGCTGCGAAGCGTTTTCAAATTACCCACAACCAACCCGAAACCTCCACCGATTCTTTATTGTTAGATGCTGTTTATGTAGCGCAAGTTGCATTGGGAAATGATGTGGTAATTACGCTAAAGTCAAACCAAGAAGCGGAAGACATACGCAGTTTACTTTCGCGTCAATCCAAGGCGCAATACAGTGTAAGCGGGCAAACTATTTTTGAATTTTTAGAAGAAAACCAAAAAACAAACGTACTTGCACCACTTGCTAAAAACGAAACCTATCCATACGCTGCGTTTCTAAACGAGCATCTCTATTTTGGCACGTCTAAAGCAGTGATGGAGTCGCTTTTAAATGCGTTAGAAAAAGATGATGTGCTAGCAAAAGATATCCGCTTCGGGAATTATGTAAAAACCCTTCCGCGCCAAAGTAGCCTGTGGGCATGGGCAGCGCCCTCAGAAGTCGAATCTACATTAAAAAAACATGTAAAAAAATTGGCGAAAACCGATTTTGGGGCTTTTCGTCAAGTCGATTATGTAGGTGTTGTAGAAGGCGATGTGTTTTATATCACATTAAGCTTACAACAACCCAGCGAAAGCGGTAGCAAATCGCAAGGGATAGAATCGGCTGGAACCGCACCATTTAGTACGCCCATTGCATGGGGACCCTATGCCGTACAGAACCACAATACTAAAGCATTGGAATGGGTCGTTCAGGACGAGGAACATCAACTTTACCTGTTAACTTCTACTGGGAAATTGCTTTGGAAAAAGCAACTCGATGGCGCTATTTTAGGGGCTATTAAACAAGTGGATTTATACCGAAACAAACGCTTACAACTTGCCTTTACCACTACCAAAAGTTTTCAAGTTTTAGACCGAAATGGAAACGCCGTAAAAGGGTTTAGCAAATCTGGTATGAGCACATCCAGTACACTAGGTATTTTTGATTATGACAATCAACGGGACTATCGTATCGTGCTTTCTTCTGGGAAAACATTGGGCATGTATGACAAGCGTATGAAAAAAGTAAGCGGTTGGCGCAAAACGAAGCTCACTGGGAATTTGGCATATTCACCCAAACACATTCGTATTGGAAACCGTGATTATATTGCGATAGTCCAAAAATCTGGTAAAGCAGAGCTGCTGCACCGCACCGGAAAAACACGCATAAACATTCCAACGGATATCAAATTCACGCAAGATATCTACCCATACCAAAGCGGTTTTGTGAGTATTGATGCCAAAAACAGGTTGATTCAAATCAGCACTTCGGGAGAAATTACCAAAAAAGCGTTACCGTTTGAGACCCGCTATACGCTGGCAGCCAATAAAAACACCTTGGTTACCCAAACCGAAAATAAAATCACCATCAACAACCAGTTGGTAGAATTGGATTTTGGGGTATATGCCCCTCCACAAATTCATGTGGTAAACAACCGCACCTACATTTTGATTTGGGACAATCAGTCGGGGAAAGTGTATGTGTTTGACCGCGATGCAAAACTTTTGGATGGCTTTCCCGTAATTGGCGAGAGTTGGGCGATGTTGGGACAAGGAACGCCAGGATCGGCCATATATTTAGCCGCACAAAATAACAAGAAAGAACTTCGATTTTACCGTATGCCCTAACGTACGTCAGCTTCAAAGTGATGGGCAAAGTGTTTTTGAAAAAGGACGCTAACTTCTTGTAAATCAATATTTATACCTAACTCTTTTTGCATGGAGGTAACCCCTTTATTGCGAATTCCACAGGGAATGATATAATCAAAAAAAGACAAATCGGTATTCACATTTAAAGCAAAGCCATGCATGGTAACCCAGCGACTGGTACGGATTCCCATGGCACAAATTTTACGGGGATTATCGCTTTCTACATCTATCCAAACGCCAGTTTCGCCTTTGCTTCGTGAGGCTGAAATATCAAAATCGGCAAGGGTATCAATGACACATTCTTCCAACAAACGCAAATATTTATGGATATCGGTAAAAAAACAATCCAAATCCAAAATAGGATAGCCAACCAATTGCCCGGGGCCGTGATAGGTAATATCCCCTCCTCTATTCGTGGGATAAAACGAAACACCTTTTTCAGCAAGGGTTTCTGCGTTTATGAGTAAATTATTTTCATCCCCACTTTTTCCGAGCGTATATACATGCGGATGCTCCACAAAAAGCAAATGATTTTCGGTGGTGATTTGCGTATCTGGATTTCTACGGTTGTGAATTTTCTGGTCTATGGTGCGCTGAAATAATTCTTGTTGCAATTCGGTTACGGCATCATATGCGGCCAAACCCAATTTACGCACCTGCACAACAGGGTTAGGGTTCATAATAAAAAGGTCTATTCAAAATAATAAGTGCCCCGATTACCCCTGGTACCCATGCACATAGGGTGAGTAAAAAAACAATAACCACAGAACCGCACCCTCTGTCGATAACTGCCAAGGGTGGGAATATGATAGCTAAAAGTACACGAAATAAACTCATGGATAAGTCAAAGATACAAATTCGAACGTTCTTGAGAAATGATGCGCATTGGTTATCTTAGCGCCAGAAAAAATTGGGATGCACGAATTATCAGAACAAGAACTTGTACGTAGAGAAAAACTCACCAAACTCCGTGAGCTGGGCATAGACCCCTACCCTGCCGAAGCGTTTGACACCACACATTACACCACTGAAATTGCTGAAAAATACACAGAAGGCGGTGCCGTTTGTTTGGCTGGTCGGTTGATGTCGAGACGGGTGCAAGGAAAGGCAAGTTTTGCCGAATTGCAAGATGCCACTGGCAGAGTACAATTGTATTTTAACAGAGATATTCTGTGTCCAGATGAAGACAAAACCTTGTATAACGATGTCTATAAAAAGTTGTTGGATATCGGGGATATTATTGGTGTTGAAGGGAAATTATTTACTACCCAAGTAGGCGAAAAAACCGTTGAAGTACACAGGCTTTTTGTGCTGAGTAAATCGTTGCGTCCGTTACCGCTTCCAAAAGTAGATGCCGATGGCAATACGTACGATGCCTTTACCGATCCGGAGCAACGCTACCGCCAACGTTATGTAGATTTGATTGTAAATCCGAGTGTGAAAGATGCATTTGTAAAGCGTACAAAAATTACAAATACAATGCGTTCGTTTTTTAACGATCGTGGTTACTTAGAAGTAGAAACGCCCATTCTACAACCCATTCCGGGTGGCGCAGCTGCAAGGCCTTTTGTAACACATCACAATGCGCTAAACATTCCGCTCTACTTACGTATTGCTAACGAATTATACCTCAAACGCCTTATTGTAGGCGGGTTTGATGGGGTGTATGAGTTTGCCAAAGACTTTAGAAACGAGGGGATGGACAAAACCCATAATCCTGAGTTTACGGTTATGGAGCTTTATGTGGCGTACAAAGATTACCATTGGATGATGGAAACCACGGAAGCACTTCTTGAAGAAGTCGCAGTGGCAGCCAACGGCAGTTCCGCCGTGCAAGTAGGTGAAAATTCCATTGATTTTAAAGCGCCTTATCCACGCGTACCCATTTTAGAAGCAATAAAAGAACATACTGGAATTGATGTATCAGAAATGGACGAAACCGCATTACGTGAAACGGCAAAAAAACTTGGTCTTGAGGTTGATGAAACGATGGGCAAAGGAAAACTTATCGATGAATTGTTTGGCGAACTGTGCGAGCACCACTACGTCCAGCCAACATTTATTACAGATTACCCCAAAGAAATGAGTCCGCTGACCAAAGCTCATCGTAGTAAACCAGGGCTTACCGAGCGTTTTGAACTCATGGTGAACGGCAAAGAGTTAGCAAATGCCTATTCTGAGCTTAACGATCCGATAGATCAACGTGAACGATTTGAAGATCAAATGGCGTTATCAGAAAAAGGCGATGACGAGGCCATGTTTATTGATCAAGATTTCTTGCGCGCATTGGAATACGGGATGCCGCCTACTTCGGGAATTGGAATTGGTATTGATCGTTTAACAATGTTATTGACCAACAACAGCTCTATTCAAGAGGTATTATTTTTCCCACAAATGCGACCTGAAAAGAAAGGTCCTGCACTTAGCGAAGAAGAACAAATTATCGTTTCTATATTGAAAAAAGAAAGTCCCGCCGTTCTTACAACTGTGAAAGAACAAGCAGGACTTAGTAATAAAAAATGGGATAAAGCGATTAAAGGTCTTACGAGTAAGTCTGTGGTAGAAGTAACAAAGACTGATGAGACTTTAATTATTGCTTTACGCTAATTAAAAGAACTTAAATTCAGTTCTACGATTTTTAGCGTGCTTGCTTTCAGAGCAATCTTTTCCGTCTTCACAATCGTTTAGAAGCATCGACTCCCCGTAACCAACTGCAATCAATCGTGACGTTTGAATTCCTTTTTGATTTAGGTATTCTACAACAGATTTTGAACGACGCTCAGATAGACTTTGATTTGATGTGGCACTTCCTCTTGAGTCGGTATGAGAACCTACTTCAACAACGGTGCTTGAATTGGCTTTTAGTTTAGTCAGAATATGTTTGTCAATAATAGATTTTGACTTTGCCGTTAGGCGTGCACTACCGAGTTCGTAGTTAATAGGTAAAATAATGGCTTGTTCGGGAAGCGTACAAGGCACCTCTCTCCATGCCGTCATTCCCCCTTTTTTGGTGATTACACGCTTTTCAACAGTAGTATATGTAGCAGGGACATCTGTTGTTCGGGTGGTTTCGTCACGTACTAAGACACGACGCTCAACTACTTCTTTTACTTCGGGTATAAGAATTTCCTCTGTGCGTGCTGGAGTCGCCATTACTTCTCGCTTTACCAACTTATATTTTCCTCCAACTTGTTTGGTAGTGCTCCTTGCGGGTGTAACCAGTTTTTTTACCGGGATAGAGCGAATTACAGCAGGATCTTCACGGAAGTGGAAAATACGGCAGTCGTTCGGATCAATAGAAGGACAGTCTGGATTTTCACCTGCTACCCATTTACCCGATTTTGATTTTACCTCTATCTCTTCAAAAGCATCTTCAAAAACAGCATCGGTTGGATACTGCTTGTTGAACGGTTCCTCAATCCAGAATGTATCTACAACTGTAGTAAACGTAGCTGGAATAAATGTGTATTTTTTTGAAGCGGGCTTTACCACCACCTCATCGATTACCACTTTATATTCTGCAGGAACAACTTCTAAGGCCGTGTGTGCGGGAATTTCTAGTACTTGAACGGATTCAATATCAAATATATCAGGTACAATACATTTGGCATAACATTTTCCGGCTTCAGGATTATCAGGTAACTTATCAAGATATTGTTGTTCTTGGGCGTGTAAAGTAATTACGCAACAGAACGCAATTAGCGTATAAATAGATTTCATATTAAATAAGATTTGTTCATGTCAAATTAAACGTTTATTTGCCACATACCCAAATTCTCAATTAACTAAATACTTAACAAGAAAATATTTAAAAAGTATTGGTATTGTGTGAATTATTTAACATTTTAGCAAATACTAAAAAATTTTCTATGAAATTATTTCTTCATCTATTGTGTATATTTTGTTTTGCAACTCAAACAAACGCACAAATTCCCAAACTATTTAAAAAGAAAAAAGCACCTGAAAAAGTCGAAGCCCCAAAACCAAAAAAAGAAGATAAAAACGGCTTAAAACCCTACGATAAAGTCATCACCAAAAAGGCTATTTCGGATGCAGGTTTGTTTGATGTACATAAAGTTGATGAGGATTATTTTTATGAAATTCCAGATTCTCTATTTGGTAAAGAAATGCTTATGGTCACTCGGATTGCCAAAACAGCCTCGGGCATTGGTTTTGGTGGCGGAAAACAAAACACACAAGTGTTACGCTGGGAAAAAGATGCAAAAAAAGTGTTATTACGTGTGGTATCGCATCAAGTTTTTGCAGCAGATTCACTTCCCATTCACGAGGCAGTTGTAAATTCTAATTTTGAACCTATCTTATATCGTTTTGATATCAAAGCCATTGGAAAAGATTCTATTTCGACTGTAATTCAGGTAAATAAATTTTTCGAGTCGGATGTAAAACCCATTGGTTTTCCTCAATCTAGTCGTAAGACATATAAAATTTCAAGTTTAGATAATTCGCGCTCTTTTATCAATACGTTAAAAAGCTATCCGTTAAATATTGAAGCACGGCACATCAAAACCTACAATTCTAGCGAACCGCCTTCTAACTCAAGTACAGGATCTGTTTCTTTAGAGATGAGTAATTCCATGATTTTACTTCCAGAAAATCCCATGAAACGCCGCTACTTTGACGAGCGTGTGGGGTGGTTTTCTAGAGGTCAAACTGATTATGGGTTAGATGTTCAAAAGAGTAAAACAGTGCGCTATTTAGACCGCTGGCGATTGGAGGTTAAAGATGAGGATTTAGAAAAGTTTAAGCGTGGTGAATTGGTAGAGCCCAAAAAACCTATTGTATATTATATAGACAGGGCAACACCAAAAAAATGGATACCCTACTTAAAACAAGGAATTGAAGACTGGCAAGTAGCGTTTGAGGCTGCTGGATTTAAAAACGCCATTATTGCCAAAGACCCACCAACTCCAGAAGAAGATCCTGATTGGAGTCCGGAAGACGTACGCTATTCTGTTGTGCGTTATTTGGCATCCCCTATTCCAAATGCAAACGGACCGCACGTAAGCGACCCACGATCGGGGGAAATTTTAGAGTCCGATATCAATTGGTATCATAACGTGATGACGCTACTACGAAACTGGTTTTTTGTACAAACCGCAGCCATAAATCCTGAAGCAAGAGGAGTTGAGTTTAAGGATGAAATTATGGGACGACTCATCCGATTTGTATCCGCACACGAAGTTGGACATACCATAGGGTTACCACACAACATGGGAAGTAGCGTTGCTTATCCGGTAGATTCTTTGCGATCGCCTTCATTTACCAAAAAATACGGGACAGCTCCTTCCATTATGGATTATGCCAGATTTAATTACGTTGCTCAGCCTGGTGATGGGAATGTGTCACTTATGCCTGATATTGGCATCTATGACAAGCATGCTGTACGTTGGGGCTACCGCCCTATTCCATCTGCAACAACAGCTGAGGACGAAAAAGAAACCCTCGATCAATGGATTTTGGCACACCAAGATGACCCAATGTATCGCTTTGGAAGCCAGCAGTTTGGTAGTCCTATTGACCCGAGTTCTCAAACAGAAGATTTAGGTGATGATGCCATTAAAGCAAGTCAATATGGTATTGCAAACCTAAAACGCATTGTGCCTAACTTGATAGAATGGACAGCTGAAGACGGAAAGAATTACGAAGATTTACAAGACCTGTACAATCAGGTGTTGAGCCAGTTTAATCGTTATATGGGCCATGTCGCAGCGAATGTTGGTGGTGTTTATGAATATTATAAAACATACGACCAAGAAGGGGCTGTCTATACTCATGTGGATAAAAGCCATCAAAAGGCATGTCTGCAGTTTTTACAAAATGAGTTGTTTGCAACACCAAAGTGGATGCTTGATAAAAACATTTTTAATAAAATTGAGTTTGCTGGCGCTTTAGATCGCATGCGACGTATGCAAACAGGCACGCTAAATCGATTATTAACTTTTGATCGTATGGCGCGTATGCTTGAAAACGAAGCGTTAAACGGTAACGATGCCTATTCGCTAACTCAAATGATGGGTGAATTGCGCAAAGGAGTTTGGGCGGAACTTTACAGTAACAGTACCATCGATATGTACAGACGAAACTTACAACGCGCCTATATTGACCGCTTAGAATATCTTATGACAGAGAGTCAAGAACCATTAAGCGGCTCGGCTAGTCGTTACAGCAACCGTACTCGCGTTTTGGTAAGCCAGTCAGATATTCGTGCTGTAAGTCGTGCGCAGTTGGTAAATTTAAAAGCAGCGATTGGAAAAAGCTTAGCAGGGACAAAAGATCAAAACACCCGCTACCATTTACAAGAATCTGTCATGCGTATTGACGCTATTTTAGATCCGAGTTAAGAAGCATCAGCCGTATTCAATAAAAAAGAATTGGTTTATTTTAAAGATAAAAACCAAATTACCGTATTTATCGTAAAGTCTGTTACAGCAGTGCCATGGTCTTTATTTTCAAGTGGAATTAAGGTGACATCGGCTCCTTTCGCTTTCATGGCTTCGTAAGCTGTAATAGAATTTGAGGGGAAAACATAATCGTCTTTTGTTCCATAAATCAACCTTATTGGTGCATTAGGCTTCCAATCAAAACGGTCATTATCTTTTAATGCACCATTAAATGGTGAATCATGTTTTTCCAATACTTCACTTTTAAAGGATTGCGTAAATAATTTGGACGGATTCATATTAATATCTGCAGTAAGAATACTTAGAGGGTCATTTTGGTCAATGTTAGAAGCATAGGGTTCATTGATATAATACGACCAGGGTTTATTAATATGATATACACGATTATAGGTGTCCAAAACCCATAAATAACTTCTCATAAACGGGGATTCGACCTCTAAAGCTAAAACCTCTAAAGCAAAACCTGATTTGTTGTAGGCACCTGCTCCCACCGAAGCTGCCGTAACAGTAAGTTTTCCTTCTTTTTCAATGTGTTGATGTAGTGCCATTGTAGCATAACCTCCTTCAGAGTATCCAATAAGAAACAATTTGTCATCAACGTGGTGGTCATTTGAAAGTAGAAACTCACGCGAAGCTAAAAGCATGTCATAGGATGCAGATGCTAAACTAGCGCCGTGTTCATACAAATGGTGAAATGCCTTTTTATCGCCGTACCCTAAATAATCGGGATATGAAACATAAAATCCAAGTCCCCCCAAAAGTGCGGCAACGTTATTTTGGAATGTCCCAGCAAATAAAGATGGAATTTCATTTGGGTTGGTAAGTGTTCCATGCTGAAGAGAAAGTATAGGTTTACTATTTATTTGGTCTGGAACAACCAAGGCACCAGACGCCAAAACCTTACTCGTTTCACCAGGATAATTGGTCTTATACGTTAGTTTGTAAATGGTAACATCTGAAAAGGTCAATGGAAGAACTAAGTCTGATGGTAGTACAGAAACAAGGTTAGTATATAGGTCCGATAGTTCAGCACTACTAATTTTTTTAACTAAACTAAAATCTACTAAAACTTCATTGTGCGTTTTTGGCAGCTCCTCGGTATCTGATTTACAAGAATAAGATAGAATAATTAGACCTAAAACATAAAAAATGGGGGACTTCATAAAAAGTACTTTTATACATAACATTAAAATATAATCGCAGATACTGCAACGCTTGTTACGTAAAGAAGTCAAAAGCTTAAAATGAATGCTTCAAAGTAGGTTTTTGTGTTCTCGTATTTGGGATTACAGTTTAAATATAGATAAATCTAACAACTAAAACTCATTTTTATCATATTTCTTTAATTGTTCTCGCAAACGCCTCAAGTGTTTTGTCGAGGTCTTTTTGGCTAATGGCATCATTTAGGAAATAACTTTCAAAAGCACTAGGAGGCAAATACACCCCGCGCTTAAGCATGCCATGGAAATAGGTTTTAAAGAATTCATTGTTGCCTTTAGCTGCGGAGTCAAAATCAACTACAGGGGTGTCTGTAAAATGAAGTGATAGCATAGAGCCCAAGCGATTTATTTGGAATGGAATTCCTTTTTGCTCGAGAAGTGGCACCATTTCATTGTGTAAATATGCGGTTTTGATATCTAAACTACTATAGGTTTCTGGTTGCTCTTGCAGTAACTGCAACATGGTAAGTCCTGCGGTCATCGCCAAAGGATTTCCGCTCAGTGTTCCTGCTTGATATACAGGTCCAACGGGTGCTAAAAAAGCCATGATTTCTTTTCGAGCGGCAAATGCGCCCACGGGCAACCCACCACCAATCACTTTTCCGTAAGTAACTATATCGGCACGTACGCCTAACCGTTCTTGAGCACCGCCAGGTGCTAGTCGGAAGCCGGTCATCACCTCATCAAAAATAAGTACCGCACCGTGAGTGTCGCACAAACTTCTCAAGCCCTCCAAAAAACCTTCTTTTGGCAGTATGCAGCCCATATTTCCTGCTACAGGCTCTACAATGATAGCTGCAATTTTTTCAGGATTTGCTGCAAATATTTCGGCAACTTGTTCCAGATTATTGTAAGTTGCCAGTACCGTGTCTTGCGCTGTTCCTGCAGTAACTCCCGGGCTGTTAGGACTACCAAAAGTAACTGCACCACTCCCTGCTTGAATTAAAAAAGCGTCGGCGTGTCCGTGATAACAACCTGCAAACTTGATAATTTTGTCACGTCCCGTAAAACCCCTTGCTAGCCGAACGGCACTCATGCAAGCTTCCGTACCCGAATTCACAAAGCGAATTTGGTCCATGTGAGGTACCATTGCCAAGGCTTGTTTGGCAATTTGTGTTTCCAATGCCGTTGGAATACCATAGGATGTACCTTTCTCAGCACGTTTTTGAATGGCTTCTACCACTTTTGGATGTGCATGACCTAAAATCATAGGTCCCCATGAAGCGATATAGTCAATGTACTTGTTTTCATCCTCGTCAAACAAATAAGCGCCTTTGGCGTGAGTCAAAAAAATAGGCGTTCCGCCGACTGCATTAAAAGCACGAACGGGGGAATTAACACCTCCCGGAATCACTTGTTTTGCCTCGGCAAAGAGGGTGCTACTACGTTGATACTGCATCATTTTAATTTGAGCTGTTGTCCGATGGCTAAATCGGTTGAGTTTAATCTGTTGATCTGTACTAGATTTTCCACGGATAGATCGAATTTTTTGGCAATAGAGTACAAAGTATCTCCCTTTTGAACAGTATAGGAATGTGCTTGCTTTTGAGGTTTTGGTGCTTTTAGTGGTGCTTTACTTCCATCAAATTGCCACAATTCGTAACGCTCAACTAGCGAAATAAGTTTGTACGCGTATTGTGGATCGGTAGCATAACCTGCTTTTTTTAGTCCATGTGCCCAACTTACGTAATCTGTTTTTTTCATTTTAAATAAATCGCTGTAGCGATCGCGATAACGCAAAAACTCTGAGTGATCTCTGTAGGATTGTTCTACTTTTTTGTATTTACGAAAGCACTCCCCTTTGGCGTCATCGTCGTGAGACACACTGGGCCCCCGCCATCCCTTGTGGCATTTTATTCCAAAATGATTATTGGATTTTGCCGCCAATTCACCCATACCTGCTTGCGATTCCAACAACCCTTGTGCTAGGGTGATGCTTGCCGGAATCCCGAATTTTTTCATCTCCGTTTGCGCTATTTCAGCATATTGCAACACATATACTTTCATGCGCGTGTGTGCATCAAGTTCTGCTAATTTTTCAACAGATTTTTTAGGAGATTTGTTCTCTATATTCTTTGCTGTACGCTTAACTGTACCTGAATACACCACCTTTTTAGATCCACAAGAAACAAGAAAAAGAGCAACAAAAAACAGACTTAGCCCACGGGCCAATGGAGTGATGAACGTGTATTGAAACCCGTTATTCCTTGTGTTCCCCCCGTGTGTATTAAAAGTATTCTTTTTCCAAATGTCCATGTGTCGTCTTTTATCATCTGCACCAACTGAAACAACATAGGTGCGGTATAAATGGGATCTAATAAAACCCCTGTTTGCTTCAAAACGTCTTGTGCAAAAGCAACCAACGAATTGCTTACCTGTGCATATCCACGATGTGTGGGATGCTGCACTAGTGTCCAATTATTATTAGTAGCAAATGTACGAATACGCGCTGTGATTGACACATCTTTTACCACTTGAAACCCCACAACATGTTGATGTGTTTTACAAGAATTGGCCAAACCCGCCAATGTACCACCCGTACCCACCGCACAACCAATCGTATCAAAAATAGCGTCTGCAGGTGTCAGAATTTCTGCACAACCTTTTACTGCCAGCGCATTCGTTCCGCCTTCAGGAAGTATATACAATGTGCCATATGTTTTTTGTAGGGCTAAAACGGAATTCCCTAATTCTTTTTGATGGTATTCTTCTCGAGTAACAAAACGGAGCTGCATGCCGTTTTGTTGACATATTGCAAGGGTTGGATTAAGTGGTTTATGTGCCAACTCTGCCCCGCGAACAATGCCAATAGTAGCCATGTCGTAGTGCTTTCCCATAGCTGCCACAGCAGCAAGGTGGTTGGAAAAGGCACCTCCAAAAGTGAGCAATACGTTGGCTTTTGATTTTTGAAAAGCCTCGAGGTTGTATTTTAGTTTGCGCCATTTGTTCCCCGATGCAAGCGGAAAAACCAAATCCTCACGTTTTAGATATACAGAAATACCTGCCGTTGAAAATACAGGTAAGTCTATTAATTGATTTGTCGCAACAGGAAAATCCATTTTCAAAAATAGTGCATTGATCATTCAAATGATTTCTTTTCATCCACTATCTAATTTTCGGCATATTTTTTATTAATTTTAAAAAAAATACCATGAAATTGTTGATTCTTTTTACGACTACATTACTCCTAACATCTTGTGCAAGCATTATTGTTTCTAGTGATTATGATACGGATGTAAACTTTAACAACTACGGCACCTATGCGTTTTTTAAACCTGGAATAGATAAGGTTGAAATCTCCGATTTGGACAAACGCCGTGTGCTTAGAGCATTAGAAAACACCCTTACCGCAAAAGGGTTTACCGCTTCCGAAACACCAGATATCCTCGTAAGTTTTCATACCAAAGCTGAAAAAAATGTACGTGTTACTGAAAGCTATTTGGGTTGGGGTGGTCCATTTTATGGTCCTTATGGCGGCTGGGGCTGGGGTTTCAACAGGCCTTACAACGTAAACACCTCAACAACCGGCATCCTTTACATCGATATTATTGATGCTGCAAGTAAAAAGCTGATCTGGCAAGGTAAAGGCACCGGAAACTTAGGCAAAGGAACACCACAAGAGCGTGAAGAACGCATTCGAGGTTTTGTTACTGAAATTTTGGCTGCCTACCCACCAAATGCAAGTGAATAGTTTGGCTTAATTAAATTATTCTGCTGCAATAAACGCTTTTGCAGCTTCCAAAGCTTTGGAAACACCATCGGGGTTTTTTCCACCAGCAGTGGCGAAAAACGGTTGTCCGCCCCCACCACCTTGAATGTATTGCCCAATCTCTTTGATAATCGCATTCGCAGTGACATTTCCACCTTCGGCAAGTGCCTTAGACACATAGCAAGATAAAACAGGTTTGTCATTTTTGCGACTTGCAAGCACAGCCACCAAATCGTTACGGTTTTGCCCCAATTGGAACAAGGCATCTTTCATACCCGAAGCATCTAACTGCACTTCTTTAAGCAATACAGATTTTCCATTTTGAATGATGATATTATTTTCCAATTCCGACATAAGCTGCTGTACAAATTGCTTATTTAGCAGCTCTATTTCTTTGCGCAGTTTGGTGTTTTCGTCTTGCAGAGCCTGTACGGACTGCACCAAATTTTTAGGATTTTTCAACTGTACTTTTAGCTGATCTACCATATCGGCTTGTTCATACACCCGCTTTTTAGCTTCATCAGATGTAACAGCCTCAATACGTCGAATGCCAGAAGCCACTGCCGATTCGGCAGTAATGGTAAAATGCCAAAGCTCTGCTGTATTTGCAACATGTGTTCCCCCACACAATTCCACAGATTCACCAAAACGAATGGTACGTACCGTATCCCCATATTTTTCGCCAAACAATGCCGTAGCTCCGCTGTCTATAGCTTGCCGAAAAGGTACATTGCGGTGTTCTTCTAAATTGATTTGTTCTTGAATCCGAGCATTTACAAATGACTCAACAGAATTAAGTTCGTCCTGTGTAAGCTTGGCAAAATGTGAAAAATCAAATCGCAAATAGCCAGATCGCACCATCGAACCCTTTTGGGAAACGTGGTCTCCAAGAATGGTCTGTAATGCTTGATGTAACAAGTGTGTTGCCGTATGGTTACATGCCGTTGCGGTGCGTTTTTGCGCATCTACAACGGCAGTAAAAGTAGCATCAAGATCTGCAGGAAGTTGATTTGCTACATGCACGATAAGATTATTTTCAAGCTTGGTATCAGTGATATACGTTACATTTCCGTTGGATGCTTCCAAATAGCCTTTATCACCTACCTGTCCACCGCCCTCTGGATAAAACGGCGTTAGATTAAATACCAACTGAAAAGACGTGTCGCTTTTGGCGGTTACTTTTCGATAACGCACAATACGTACGCTGGTCTGCAGCGTATCATATCCTACAAATTCTTCCTCATCATCATTTCTAAGTTCAATCCAATCTTCGGTTTCAACTTGTGCAGCAGCGCGCGAGCGTGCTTTTTGACGTTCCATTTCAGCATCAAAATCAGCTTCATTAAGCGTCATGTCATTTTCCGAAAGGATAAGCGCGGTGAGATCAACAGGAAATCCAAAGGTGTCGTATAACTCAAACGCCTTTGCACCCGAAAGCTCTTTACCTTTGTTGCTAGCAATCAATTGATTTAACAACACCAACCCTTGAGCCAAGGTTTTAAGGAACGATTGCTCCTCTTCTTTAATGACATTTTGAATCAAATTTTGCTGTGCTTTAAGCTCTGGAAAAGCACTTCCCATTTGATCGGTAAGCGTATTTACCAGAGCAAAAATAAAAGGCTCTTTTTGGTCTAAAAAGGTATATCCATAGCGAATGGCACGACGCAAAATCCGACGAATCACATAGCCTGCGCCATTGTTTGATGGCAATTGTCCATCGGCAATGGAAAAAGAAACCGCCCTTAAATGATCGGCAATTACACGGATAGCGATATCGATTTCTTCACTTTTGCCGTAAGTAGTAGCTGTGCGGGTTTCAATTTCACGAATAAGTGGCGTAAATACATCCGTGTCGTAATTGGATTGTACTCCTTGAGCAACCATACAAAGGCGTTCAAAACCCATACCTGTATCTACATGCTGTTGGGGTAAATTTTCGAGTGTTCCGTTTGCTTTTCGGTTAAATTCAATAAAAACCAAATTCCATACCTCCACCACTTGTGGATGGTCTTGATTAACAAGTTTAGCGCCTGAAACTTTAGCTTTTTCATCCGCACTTCTAATGTCAACATGGATTTCAGAACAAGGGCCGCAAGGACCTTGGTCGCCCATTTCCCAAAAATTATCTTTTTTGGAACCCATCAAAATACGTTCTGGATCAATGTGGGCTTTCCAAAAATCGATGGCTTCAGTATCTGTTTCTAAACCTTCCGATTGATCCCCTTCAAAAACGGTAACATACAAGTCATTTTTATCAATTTGCATGACTTCGGTTAAGAATTCCCAAGCATATGCAATGGCTTCTTTTTTGAAATAATCTCCGAAACTCCAGTTTCCAAGCATCTCAAACATGGTGTGGTGATAGGTGTCTTTTCCAACTTCTTCCAAATCGTTGTGCTTCCCTGAAACTCGAAGACATTTTTGTGTATCAGCAACACGTAAATCTTTTGCTTTTTTATTTCCTAAGAAGTACTCTTTAAACTGGTTCATGCCAGCATTGGTAAACATTAGGGTGGGGTCGCCCTTCATTACCATAGGCGCAGAGGGAACAATTTTGTGGTTTTTTGCAGCAAAAAAGTCTAAAAATTGTGTGCGGATTTGTTGTGCTTTCATGAAACCGTTTAATGGTTGGATTGAATTACGTATCTTTGTTTAATACTCATTTCGAAGGAGTAAAAATAGTACATTTTACTGAATGGCAAAGGTTAAGTATTACTACGATCACGAGAGTCTTTCATACCGAAAGATTGAAGTAAAAAACAGACGTAAAGTACGTAATGTATTTGCTTTTGTGGCTGCAGCAGCGATTTGTGGAGTGAGCTTTGTATTATTTCTACTATCTACACCTGTTTTGAGTACACCCACTGAAATTTCCCAAGCGCGTGAATTGGAAAATTACAAGCTGAATTATGAGCAATTACAGCGTAAAATGACGCAAGTAGAGCAGGTTTTAGACCACCTACAGGAACGGGACAATCAGATTTACAGAGTTATTTTTGAAACGAATCCCATTTCGGAAGATGTCCGTAAAGCTGGTTTTGGAGGTGCTAACCGATACAAAAACCTAGAAGGTTTTACCAATTCTGATGTCATTATCAGTACCACTAAAAGACTTGATATTTTGTCCAAACAAATGGTTGTACAATCAAAGTCTTTTGACGAAATACAGCGCCTTGCTCTCGACAAAGAAAAACTTTTAGCTGCCATACCCGCTATCCAACCCATCACAAATAACGATCTTACTCGAATGGCTTCAGGATATGGCTGGCGAACAGATCCTTTTACCAAAGCACGCCGCCGTCACAAAGGAATGGATTTTACAGCACCACGAGGAACACCTATTTACGCCACAAGTGATGGCGTAGTGAAACGTGCTGACAATCGTGCATCTGGTTACGGCAAGCACGTCCGCGTAGAACATGGGTTTGGTTACATGACGCTTTATGCACATTTAAGCGGATATAATGTTAAAAAAGGGCAACGCGTAAAAAGGGGTGATATTATTGGTTATGTCGGAAATACAGGCCGTTCGCAAGCACCGCATTTACACTATGAGATCCATAAAGATGGTATAGCGGTAAACCCAATTAATTTCTACTCTGGAGATTTAAACCCGGATGAGTTTGAAGCCATGTTGGAAGCAGCAAGCAGAGAAAATCAATCGCTTGACTAATGCGCCATCAACTCCCCGAAAAATTATATTACAGCATTGGCGAAGTAGCCGATGCCTTTGAAGTAAAGCCCTCGCTCATTCGTTTTTGGGAAAAGGAATTTCAAATAATCAGTCCAAAAAAAACACAAAATGGCACACGAAAATTTTCTGCTAAAGACATAGAAAAATTTGAATTGATTTATGCTTTAGTCAAACAGCGTGGCTTTACGCTAGAGGGGGCTAAAAAGCAACTAACAAAAGGGAGTAAAGGAAACCTAGAAGTGCTTAAAAAATTACAGAAAATACGTCAAGAATTGCTTCGGATAAAAGCCGAATTGTAATTACTTCTTCCGAATAAAAATATCAATCGTAACGCCGTTAAAATCATATTCGGCGCGAAGTTTATTCTCCAAAAAACGCTTGTAAGGATCTTTTACATACTGCGGTAAATTACAGAAAAACGCAAATTGCGGGTGTGGGGAATGCAATTGTGTAGCAAATTTGATTTTGACATACTTTCCTTTGAGAGCTGGCGGTGGATTTTTTTCAATAATGGGAAGAATATAGTCGTTTAGTTTTCGTGTTGGAATGCGTTGCGAGCGTCTTTTATAGACATCCACTGCCGTTTCTATAGCTTTGAAAACCCGTTGCTTTGTAAGTGATGAGATAAAAACAATAGGCACATCAACAAAAGGAGCAATTTCAGCTCGAATTTGTTCTTCAACCCGTTTGGTCGTCATGGTATTCTTATCGGCCAAATCCCATTTATTAACCAAAATCACAACCCCTTTGTGGTTGCGTGCCGCCAACCAAAATATATTTTTTACTTGCGAATCAAAACTACGAGTAGCATCAAAAACGATCATACAGACATCGGAAAACTCAATGGTGCGTAAAGCACGCATCACGGAGTAAAATTCAATATTTGCTTTCACTTTTGCTTTCCTTCGAATACCTGCTGTATCGACCAAACAAAATTCAAATCCAAAACGATTATATACCGTATCAATGCTATCGCGAGTGGTGCCTGCTTCATCTTTTACAATGTTACGAGGCTCGCCAATAAGGGCGTTCACAAATGAAGATTTTCCTGCATTTGGCCTGCCAACCACTGCAAAACGGGGTAGGTCTTCGGGTAGATTATTTGTTAGTTCTGGAAGAGACTCAACCAAAGCATCGAGAAGCTCTCCCGTACCTCCGCCGTTCATGGCAGAAATATGGTATAAATTATCCATTCCTAATGAATAAAACTCAACCGTAGCTGCAACACGCAGCGCATTATCAACTTTATTGACAACTAAAAAAACAGGTTTTTCAGATTTACGGAGTAGCTTGGCAACTTCCTCATCCATGATATTGGCGCCTACTTCAACATCAACTAAAAATAGAATGGCATCTGCTTCAGCAATGGCAATTTCTACCTGTTGGTCTATTTCTTGCTCATACGCATCATCGCCGCCAATGACATAACCGCCTGTGTCTATAAGTGTAAATTCTCGACCATTCCAATCGGATTTGCCATAATGTCTGTCGCGAGTTACGCCGCTTGTTGGATCAACAATCGCCTCTCTGCGTTGCACCAATCGGTTAAACAACGTAGATTTTCCCACATTCGGTCTGCCAACAATAGCTACTAGGTTTCTCATAATAATTTATGCAAAGGTAACTTAGTCTTGGGTCAATAACCAAAACGTTTTAGTGCGTTGGTATTTGATCGCCAATCTTTACTAACTTTTACAAATAATTGAAGGTGAATTTTTTTATCAAAAAACTTTTGCAAATCTCTTCTTGCAAGCGTGCCTACTTTTTTGAGTGCCGCCCCTTTGTGACCTATCAATATGCCTTTTTGGGATGAACGCTCCACATAGATAATGGAGCTAATTTTAATAATACTTTCTTCTACTTTAAACGATTCTGTTTCGACCTCCACGGCATACGGAATTTCTTTGTCATAGGACAGTAAAATTTTCTCACGGATGACTTCATTTACCACAAAACGCTCGGACCTATCCGTGAGCTGGTCTTTTGGGTAGTATGGTGGGTGTTCAGGTAGCATTTCTACGATGTTTTCTACAAGTGCATCTATTTGAAATTTTTCAAGTGCTGAGATGCTCCAAATAGCTGCATTGGGTAGTTGTACTTTCCATGCATTAATGGTTTCTTCAAGAAGGTCCTGGTTGCCTTTATCAATTTTATTAATGGCAAGAATGACGGGTTTATCCGTTTTGGACAATCTTGAAATAACCGCTTCACTTTTACCCTTTTTTTCGCCAATTTCTACCATATAAATCAACACATCGGCATCGTCAAAAACAGTCTGCACCGCTTCCATCATACTTTCTTGTAGTTTATATGCCGGATCAATAATGCCGGGCGTATCGGAAAGTATGAGTTGATATTCCTCTGTGTTGCGCATGCCCAAAATTCTATGGCGTGTAGTTTGGGCTTTGGCTGTAGTAATGGCAATCTTTTCACCCAAAATGGCGTTGGTTAAGGTAGATTTGCCCACATTGGGACTTCCGATAATATTGACAAAACCTGCTTTATGCATGGCGCAAAGGTAATGATTGCAAAAGAGCTATTGCTATATCAGGGAAGTTTTGTATTTTTGCAGCTCATATCGCGGGATAGAGCAGTAGGTAGCTCGTCGGGCTCATAACCCGAAGGTCGCTGGTTCGAGTCCAGCTCCCGCTACACACCGGGACAAATCTTGTTTTTGAGATTTGTCCCTTTTTTTATTTCTTCGGTTTACTCTGTTAAATTGGGCTATTTTGTGCAAAATGGGGTTAATATCAGCGGTTCGAACTTTTTTATTTTCAAATTGAAATTTTTCAGGAAATATCGAACCAATAAACCTTCTTTTATGATCAATTTCACTTTTAATATATTGATTTTCAATGTTTTGAATTGATTTCAACCCCTCTTTATACAAATTAAAAACTTCTTGTTTTTTAAAAAACTGTTCTTCTCTATCCTTAAGCTCATTAATTAGAGTCTTATAACGCTCCTTACTTTGTGTATATTCTTCTTTGGTAAGGTCGCCATCAATATATAAATCTTGAATTTTCAATAACTTATTTTCAAGGTTTTTTAGTTTCTCGTAATGTTTTGGACCCATTCCGTTTTGCTTACCCATTTTTTCAAATTCCTCTTTGATGATCTCTACCAAAAGGGTATATGAGTTATCATCTAAACTGATAGAGCTGAGAAAATGATTGAACCAAGCATGGGCGTCCTCTTTTTTTATTCGCACATCGCAAGGAGAAAAACAATGATAGTAAGCATATTTTTTATGTCTTCCTGTTGAAATACTCGCTGATAGGGGTTTGTTACATTTAGGGCATGTCATAAATCCCCTTAAAGGAAAATTTGGATTTATCTTTTTGTGTCCAACTCCTTGTTGCTTATTATTTCTATTTAAATGATTTTGAACTTTATTATAAAGCGCTCTACTAACTATAGGCTCATGTATTCCCTCAATAAATTGTTCTCTTTCTTCTTTGTAGAGCTTTAAATATACAAGACCAGCGTAAAGTGGATTTCGAATCATATTGGAAAAAGCTGTTTTACTGGACTTATAGCCCTTAGCTTGAAGCGTTCTTAACACATCTTTTAGATTGTATATACCAGTAGAGACAAGCTCAAAAGCTTCTTGAATGTATTTAGCATCTTCATTAGGTATAAGAATGGGTTTATTAGTGCTATCTCTTCCCACGCTATATCCTTTTGGTGGAGAACCCACGTAACGACCTTCTTTAAAAGCACGTCTTGTTCCAGCGATTACATTTTGTGATCTTCTTAGATTCTCCACTTCTGGGATAGATAGATACACAGCCAGCATAAGCCCTTGCTCTGGGATAGATAAGTTTAAAGACTGCTCAATGGCATTGACATTGATTCCTAAGCCTTGAAAAAAATTAATTTTACTGTAGGACTCCGCTGTATTTCTTGAAAACCTGTCCCATTTTACAAACAGTAGTTCATCTATTTTTTTGTAATTCTTTTTACAATAGCCAATGAGTTTCTTCATCTCAGGCCTGTTAAAAGTTTTAGCAGAATGATCTTCCCTATATATTTCCAATACATGCAAACTGTTGTTTTTACAGTATTGAATAAGTTTTTGTTCTTGATCCCTAAGTGAAAACCCTTTCTGGGCTTGTTCATCTGTGGAAACCCGAACATATAAAATGACATTTTTCATTTAGTTTTCGTTTAGCATGTTATGTAATATGATTTTAGAATAGTTTTCTAAAAACGCTTTAATTTCTTCTACTTCTTTTCTCGTAAATTTTTCTTTTCTATTTCGATTTAAGATCTGTGTTGCTTTTTCAATTTGCATCGCCCTGTGTGGCAAGTAGGTGGTGGGCCACCCCTTACGCTGTATTGATCAGGCTGACACGGCAGGTACTGATGTGGTGATACAAAATGCTTCATGCTATTTGGTTAAGATGGTTAGTTTGTAATTGTCTTGCGCTCTTGGCTCAATGAGTAGCCTTGCTGTTTTGGGCAGTTTGTTGTTTAAAAAGAAATCTGCTAGCTGCTTGGCTTTTTTATGGTCTTCACGAATGATAAGTGGTTTAATGTTATCATTGTCTATAAGAAGCTCAATGTACTTTGGAGACTTAAACATAATGATCTCTCGAATTTGATTCTCTATTTGGCTGAGGTATGCAATATCTTTATTCACCCTTTCAAACTCAACAGAGACAATCTGCTCAATAAAGGGCATAAGAGGAATACACATATAAGCCTTATCGTTTATCATCTCCAAAAACTTTTCTGTAATGGCTTTATTACCGTCTCTTATGTGATACTCTCCTGTTTTAGGAAAGTAATAAAACGACATTGGCTTTTTATCAATTAAAATGCTGTCTATAACAGCATCACTAAATGGGTTTATCTCCATTCCAAGGGTATCAAGAAGATTAGAATCTTTTAAAATAGATTCATATCCTACTAAAGTCGAATCAACAACCTTTTGCTTTTTTAAATAAGTAATATGCTTTTCAAGCTTGGATTTAAAATACCCTTTCTTGCGCGGCTCATCCCAAACCATTTTAGCAAGCTCAGCAAGTTTTGTGGTGTTTATGCCAAATGCACTTAGCTCATCAACTAAACAAAGCCACAGCGCTTGAGGCACATTCATTTTGGCTTTCTTACCAGCATCAAAAAAAGGAAGCACTTCTTTCGTTTTCCAATAAGTCACCATACGGGGGCTAATACCAAAATACTTAGGTAGTGTAAAGCGCTGATCTAACAAGTCTTTTTTAAAATCTAAATCGCTGTTCATATATAAACTTTACACAAATGTAAAAAAAATATACAAAAAACAAAAATAATGTATAATAATTTGTATATTTGAAAAATAAAAATGCCTTGAAACAGGCATTAAAAATAAAAGGCTTAAGATCTACCTAACTG
>JAQCCM010000018.1 GCA_027621175.1 Bacteroidota bacterium
TGTTAGAAATGTATTCATCTTTGTGAAAATTAATTAAACATAAAAATGAAAAAACTATTATCTATTGTTGTTGCTTTTGCATCAACACTTGTGTTTGCGCAAGGTGTTACAAGTTCTTCTGTAGGGGGGCGAGTTACAGACAATGAGGGTCAGGCACTCTCAGGCTCTACTATTTTAGTTACTCACCAGCCCACAGGGACTCAATACGGAGTTGTTTCTGATTTTGACGGATACTATCGTGTTTCTGGATTACGTCCAGGAGGACCATACTCTGTTCAAATTAGTTACACTGGATTTGAAAAATATCAATTGGATAATCTATTCTTTCAACTGGGTTCATCAGAAAGAATCAATGCATCACTTTCAACATCTATAAACGAGCTGGAAGAAGTTGTAGTTAAAGCTAGCCAAGGTAGCTTGAAAACAGGTGCAGAAGTAAATGTTAACCGCCGTATGATTGACGCTTTACCACAAACTTCAAGATCTATCGCTGACTTTGTTAGAGTATCACCATTTGCTCAAATAAACGAAAATAGTGATGGGTTTTCTATATCACTTGCAGGCATGAACAACCGTTACAATGCAATCTACATTGATGGTGCTGTTGACAACGACGTTTTTGGATTAGCTGGTTCTGGAACTAATGGAGGTCAGACAGGAGTAAATCCATTCTCTGTTGACGCGATCGAGTCTTTCCAGGTACAAGTTGCTCCATTTGATGTTAAAATTGGAGGATTTGCTGGCGGTGCAATTAATGCAGTAACAAGATCAGGGACAAATGATTTTGAAGCTTCTACGTACTACTTTTTCCGTAATCAAAATCTTGCAGGTAAAACACCTACAAATTTAGCATCAACAGATGCTGGTAGAGAAAAATTACCAGAATTTGAAGCCCAAACGTATGGTGTTCGTTTAGGCGGAGCTTTAGTTGATGACAAATTATTTTATTTTGTTAACTACGAACGTCAAGAAGATGTAACTCCTGCACCTTTCAAAATTGCCAATTATCGTGGTACATCGTCTGCTGCGGACCTTCAAAACCTATCAAATTTTGTTAAAACAAATTACGGTTATGATATGGGTCAGTATGATAGCAATTCAACGGTTCTTGACTCTGATAAAATTACACTTAAATTGGATTGGAACGCTGACGATAAAAACAAGTTGTCTTTGTCTGCGCGTTATGTAGAGGCTTTCAATATTGAAGGAGCCTCATCTAATACAAGAAGCATAAATTATTACGGCACATCTGAGCAATTTGAAAGTAAAACAACTTCACTCTCTCTAAACTGGAATCATCAGGGAGATAATTTCTCCAACAACTTTGTGATTGGATATACAGCAGTTAGAGATGACCGTAACCCATTAAACAATTCAAAATTTCCAAAAGTTAGAATTCATGATGGCGATGGGGACATTTACTTTGGTTCTGAGCAATATTCTACTGGAAACATCTTAAACCAAGATGTATTCACCATTACAAATAACCTTGAGCTGTACAAAGGAAAGCATACCATTACTTTAGGAACTCACAATGAGTTTTCAAAAGCAATGAATGTATTTTTCCCAAACAACTATGGGTACTACCAATACTTTGAAGACGACACAACTGACACAGGGTTACAAGATTTTCTTAGTGGAATCCCAGCCGGTCAGTATGAAAAAGGTTACTCACTTCTTGGAGGAATTGGAGATGATTCACAAGGTTCAGCTCAACCAGAGTTGGCACAGTTAGGTTTTTATATTCAAGACGATATTCAAGTTAATGATAAACTTCGTGTTTCTGCAGGACTTCGTTTCGACTTACCTATTTGGAACGATGGTCAGATTAATGAGCACTTTAATTTACATACCATTCCAATGTTAGAAAATGAAGGTAAAGACCTTCAAGGTGCGCGTACGGGCTTAGGAATCTCAACTCAGCTTAACGTATCTCCAAGGGTTGGCTTTAACTGGGATGTAAATGGCGATAGATCTTTGATTGTTCGTGGTGGTGCAGGTGTATTCATTTCAAGAATGCCAGTTGTTTGGCCTTCTGCAGCATATGACAATAATGGATTAATCAAAGGCTATACATTTACTACAAGTGGAGTTGTGTTTAACTCAGATGTAAATAATCAGTATGTTGCAGTTCAGCCAGGCACTAACGGTAGAGCTGGCGATGTTAACTTGTTTGCTGAAAACTATAAGATGCCAACCAAGTTTAAAACAAGCTTAGGTATTGACAAATTATTTGACAGCGGTTGGTATCTATCTTTTGATGGGTTATATACCAAAAACTTATCTGATGTATATTACGAAAACTTAAATGTTAAATCACCCGTAGGTTTTCTTAACGGTGCTGATAATCGCCCATACTATAATCGAAGCGATGAAGTGGATGATACATATGGTCGTATTATTTTAGGAAGTAATACCGATAAAGGTCATGCATGGAACACTGCTTTAACTGTTAGCAAACAATTTGGCAGTTTATCATTCAGTACAACTTACTCTTATGGTGAGGCGTATACAATTTTTGATGGTACATCTTCACAAAACTCTAGCCAATGGCGTGGTATAGAGACAGTCAATGGAAAAAACTCTACACTTACAATTGCCCGTTCTGACTTTAATCAAGGTCACCGTGTAATTGCTAACATTAGCTATGAAAAAGTTTGGAACAATAACTTAAGAACACAAATTGGATTGTTCTATGAGGGACGTGAAGGCACTCCTTTTTCATACACATACCAAGAGGGTAGAGATTTGCTCAACGATGATTCAAGAGATAACGCTTTGATTTACGTTCCTGCTAATGCAAGTGAAATCACACTTACTGACCCAGCTGATTATGCTACGCTAGAAGCATTTATTAACGGAAATGATTACTTAAGCTCTAGAAAAGGACAGTATGCAGAGCGCAATGGTGAGATGGGACCATGGAGCGACATCGTTGATTTGCGTTTAGTTCAAGACATTTCTGTTAATGTTGGAGACACTAAAAACACCCTACAGCTTACAGCTGACATCTTTAATGTTGGAAACTTGTTAAACAAAAAGTGGGGGAAACGTTTCTTTGCTAGTAATACACAAATTCTACGAACAGAAACAGGAGCTCCAGACCCAGTGTTTGAGGTACGTAACGGAAACTTTGACTATGTAAGAACTGATGATGTTGGCCTTCAAAGTTCAAGATGGCAAGCACAAATTGGTATCCGATACATTTTTAATTAAATTATTTAGAAAGAGCTTTAGAAAACCCTCCGATTTCGGAGGGTTTTTTTATGCCCAAAAGGGTTAACTATAGTTCTTGAATGTCTTTCAATCGAATCTGTACCGATACATTTCCTTGCCAATGATTTTCTTCTAGGGCATAGGCAATACGCAGAGGCTTTTTACTTTTTAGCAGTGCCATTTTTGCACCAAGCCCAAAGCCAATAGCATCTATGGGTGAGCTGTTTGCTTGAACAAACCGCGCTTTTAAGTGACTGTTGTCTTTTCCTACAAGTTTAGCGGTTCCATTATCAAGGACTCCTTCCGAATAAAAAACAGGACTTCTATTTTCTGGACCACAAGGCTCCATTTGCTTAAGAATACGCAGCAGTTTGGGTGTAATAGAAGAAAACGGTAATGCCACGTCCACATCCAAAACAGGGTCTTTTTGATCTAATACCAGTGTGTTTTTCACATGCTTCTCAAACGCCGCTTTAAAAGCGCTGTAGTCACTTTCTTTTATAGTCACACCAGCAGCATATTTGTGCCCGCCAAATTGGATAAGGTGAGCGCTACACGCATCTATGGCAGCATACACATCATACCCACGCACCGAACGTGCCGAGGCAGCCAGAACCCCTTCGCTTGCTTTGGTAAACACCAAGGTGGGGCGATAATATGTTTCAATTAGCCGTGAGGCAACAATCCCAATAACGCCTTTGTGCCAATGTGATGCATATACTACAGATGCGGCCTTTTCGGTTTCGTTATTTGCCTCAATTTGCGCCAAGGCCTCCTGTGTAATTTCTTGCTCCACTTCTCTGCGAGACGTGTTAAATGTCTCAATAGCCTCAGCAATATTTGCGGCTTCGTCTTCAGAACTGGAAAGTAATAACTCCACGGTATGGAGTCCGTGTTTCATCCGTCCAGCGGCATTGATGCGGGGTGCTGCTCCAAACACCACATCAGATATACTTTGCCCGGTTGTTTTGTCTCGTAAAATAGCCTTTAGACCAGGTCTTGATGCCACTTGAATTTGCTGCAATCCCAAAAAAGCTAAGGCACGATTTTCTTCTGTAATCGGGACAATATCTGCAGCAATGGCAACCGCAACAAAATCCAAATAAGCAGTGAGCGTATCTACATCCTTAACTTGTTTTTGAGCAATTGCTTGCATGAGTTTAAAGCCAACCCCACAGCCACATAATTCTTTGTACGGATAGGCACAATCGCTGCGTTTTGGGTCTAAAACAGCTAGGGCATTTGGAAGGCTTTCGCCAGGCGTGTGGTGATCGCAAATGATAAGGTCAATATCTAAAGAAGAGGCATATGCTGCTTGCGCTATGGCTTTTACACCACAATCCAACGCCACTATGCACTTAATATTCGCCTCTTTTGCGGCATCAATGCCTTGTTTTGACAATCCATAGCCTTCGGCGTATCGATCGGGAATATAGGGCGTAACGGGAACTCCTTCACTGCGTAAAAAATGCGTGAGCATACTTACCGAAGTGGTGCCATCAACATCGTAATCGCCATATACCATTACAGTTTCGTTTTGCGCTATGGCGTGCAATAAGCGCGCAACCGCTTTGTCCATGTCTTGCATCAAAAAAGGATCGTGAAGTTGCCCCAAGTGCGGTCGAAAATAGGCCTTAGCTTTTTCAAAAGTGTCGATGCCACGTTGCGCCAAAAGTGTCGCAATAACATCATCTACACCCAAACACGATTTTAGATGTGCCACAGTAGTTTCAGTAGGAGTAGATTTGAATTTCCAGCGCATATTATCCTCCTTCTACTACAATAACAAATTCGCCTTTGGGAGGTGTTTCCGTAAAATGCCGCAGCACAGAAATTAGTGTTCCTCGAACGGTTTCTTCAAATTTTTTGGAAATTTCTCGTGAAACGCTCACATTTCGATCTTCGCCAAGATGCGTGGCAAGTTGGGTTAGTGTTTTTACCAATCGGTGTGGGGACTCGTAAAACACCATTGTGCGGGATTCGTTCGCAAGGGATTCAAGGCGTGTTTGCCGCCCCTTTTTTTGCGGTAAAAATCCTTCAAAAACAAAACGTTCAGCGGGCAATCCGCTAAGTGTAAGCGCCGGAATTAACGCAGTTGCACCCGGCAAGGCATGTACAGGAATGTTCGCCTCAACACATGCGCGAACCAACAAAAACCCGGGATCTGAAACGCCAGGACTTCCAGCATCAGAAATCAAGGCAATCGTACTGCCTGTACTTAATTCATTGACAATTTTTGGAGCCGATTTATGTTCATTGTGCATATGATAGGAGCGCATAGGCACGTCAATTTCGTAGTGTTTTAATAGTTTTCCAGAAGTTCGTGTGTCTTCAGCCAATACCAAATCTACGCTACGTAGCGTGTCTAATGCTCTTAGCGTTATGTCACTCAAATTCCCAATGGGCGTTGGTACCAACCAAAGCCCTGGAGCAATACCATGTTCGTTCGTTTGTTTCATTTAAAGGAAATTATGAATCAAATAATGACTCAACATAAGACATAAAGGCATCGAATTCCTTTTGTTTATCACTCCAGTCGTAATCGGGCTGAATTTGTGTTTCGATAAATTTCTTTGCTTCCTCAAGTGTTTCTTTAGAGTTAAGCATCGACATTACGCGTTGATAATCCGCACTGCTTCCCTCAAAAAGATGTTGGGTAAAATCAATCGAAATGGTTTCAAACTCCGCTTCCAAAACGGGAGTCAAAAGGGCTTCTTCCAGTTCGGTTGGCGACGGTTCTTTTGGAGCTTTTAGCGGTATTTCATCTGCCGCTTTAGGTGCAGTAAGGGCAATTATGGCAGATGCTTTTGCGTGTATATCCGTAAGTTCCATGCGGTTTCGGCTGCGCAAAATCTCATGCGCAAGACTCATTAACTCTTGTTCCGCGGTGATTTGAATAATTTTTTTCTCTTCCATACGTTTGGCTGCCTAAATTTAATACTTTTGAATGGTTTGGGCATATAAAAGTCTAAACACAACAAAACAACACGAATGTTTCTCGAAAACACACATCAAAAAAACGAATCTTTTGGCTGGATTGAGGTCATTACAGGTTCTATGTTTTCGGGGAAAACGGAGGAGCTGATACGTCGGTTAAAGCGTGCCAAATTCGCCAAACAAAAAGTGGAGATTTTTAAACCAGAAGTGGATAACCGCTACGACGAAGACAAGGTTGTTTCGCACGATGCGAATGAAATCATTTCAACGGCGGTACCTGCTGCGGCAAACATTCGCCTTCTTGCCGACAATTGCGACGTAGTAGGTATTGACGAGGCACAATTTTTTGACGATGAAATAGTTAGCGTTTGTAACGATTTAGCTAATCGGGGTGTGCGCGTTATCGTTGCCGGATTAGACATGGACTTTAAAGGAAATCCATTCGGACCCATGCCAAACCTTATGGCTGTTGCCGAGTACGTAACCAAAGTACACGCCATTTGTACCCGCACAGGACAATTGGCACATCACAGCTTTAGGAAAAATGAAAACGAACGCCTTGTAATGCTTGGCGAAACAGAGGAATATGAACCCCTTAGTAGAGCAGCGTTTTACAATGCGATGATCAGAGAAAAAGTGCGTAAAATGAACGTAACCAACGCAGAGGTGGTTTCCAAAAAAAGCAAAAAGGCTTAGGGCAAATGAGCGAAACGGTTTTAGAAATACACCTGCCTAAGCTTAGGCATAACTATCAATTTTTACGGAAACGCTTAGCCAGTACTACTAAACTTTTGGCGGTGGTAAAAGCCTTTGGGTATGGTAGTGACGCTGTTGCTGTGGCAAAATGTCTTGCCGCTTGTGGCGCTGATTATTTTGGGGTCGCCTACGTTCAAGAAGGGATGGCACTCAGAAATGCAGGAATCACACAGCCTATTTTGGTGATGCATCCTCAGCAACAAAACTTGGAAGCATTGATTAAACATAAGCTCGAGCCCGCTATTTACAACCATCGTATTTTCGACGCTTTTTTGGCTACTCTCAAAGCAACGGAAACAACACATTACCCCATTCACCTAAAGTTTAACACGGGGCTTAACAGATTAGGATTTCAACCCAATCAAACCAACCAACTTTTGGATTTGCTTGACCAAAACAAGAATCTGCTACAATTAAAAGGGGTGTATTCACACCTTGCCGCATCTGACGATTTAGATGAAGAAGCATTTACCCAAGCACAATTAGAACAGTTTGACACTATTGTTCAAGCAATAAAACCCATATTCCCTGACACGATTTTTCATGTGCTCAACACCTCGGGTGTTTTGAATCATGCAGCTGCACAATACGATATGGTGAGAACAGGCATTAGCCTTTATGGTTATGGTAACGATAGTGCTGTGGACGCGCAACTTAAGCCAGTTTTAACGCTCAAAACAGTCATATCGCAACTTCATTCACTCCAAAAAGGCGATTCATTGGGGTATAGCCGTGCGTTTGTTGCAAAAGAGAAAACCAGAACGGCAACGCTTCCACTAGGTCACGCAGATGGCATTGGGCGTATTTACGGCAACGGTAACGGCTATGTGTGGATTCATGGCCAAAAAGCACCCATTATTGGAAATGTGTGTATGGATATGATAATGGTGGACGTAACAAATATCGCGTGTAGCGAAGGCGATGAAGTTATTGTAATTGGTGAAAATGAAAGTGCTGAAGCCCTAGCGAATCACGCAGGAACCATTTCTTATGAGTTTATTACAGGGCTTTCGCAGCGCATTCCGCGAAAGACCATTTCAGAATTGTTATAAACACAACAAACTGTTATTTTTTTGATAAAGCTTTAAACGCACGCTATTATAATAGTTGAATGACGTACATTCGCAGCAAAATTTAAGAAATGCGCGTAGCGGTAGTAGGTGCCACCGGAATGGTAGGCGAAGTGATGTTACAAGTGTTGGCAGAGCGTCAATTTCCAATAAGTGAACTAATCCCAGTAGCTTCGGCTCGTTCTGTGGGAAAACAATTGGAATATCAGGGTAAAACCTATACGGTTGTAGGCCTTGAAGATGCTGTTGCACTAAAACCAGATGTTGCCTTATTTTCTTCAGGCGGTGATACTTCTTTGGCGTGGGCACCAAAATTTGCAGCGGTTGGTTGTACGGTCATTGACAATTCATCGGCATGGCGTATGCACCCCGATCATAAACTTATCGTTCCTGAAATTAATGCAAACGAACTTACGGCTGAGGACAAAATTATTGCCAATCCAAACTGTTCTACCATTCAAATGGTGATGGCGCTTGCGCCTATTCACCGCGCATTTGGCATTGAACGCGTGGTGGTTTCTACCTATCAATCGATTACAGGAACAGGCGTAAAAGCCGTACAACAATTAGAAAACGAATACCAAGGAATAGAAGGGGAAATGGCTTACCCGCATGCCATTCATCGCAATGCCTTGCCGCACTGCGATGTGTTCTTAGACAATAGATATACCAAAGAAGAAATGAAATTGGTGAACGAAACCCATAAAATCCTTGATCCTAACATTCGTGTAACGGCTACAGCCGTACGTATCCCTGTTGTGGGTGGACACAGTGAATCCGTAAACCTTACCTTAAGTAGGCCAGTCGAATTGGAAGAAGTGCGCCGTGTTCTTTCTGAAACACCAGGCGTCGTAGTGCAAGATGATATTCAAAACAACGACTATCCCATGCCGCTTCAAGCACATGGCAAAGATGACGTTTTTGTTGGGCGTCTTCGAAAAGATACGTCGCAAGACAATGGATTAAACCTTTGGATTGTAGCAGATAACCTTCGTAAAGGTGCTGCAACCAATACCGTTCAAATCGCAGAATATTTAGTAGAGCAAAATTTAATTTAATTTTTTCTACATTTAGGCAAAACCAAAAATATGCGCCCCTATTTAATATTAATTCTAGCTGCGTTAATTTCTTCTTGCGCAAAAAAATCATCCATGATATATCCCGATACCAAAAAAGAAGTTGTTATCGATACTTTTTTTGGGCAGGCTATAGCAGATCCTTATCGTTGGTTAGAAGATGATCGCTCGGCGGAAACAGAAGATTGGGTAAAACGCCAAAATGCAGTAACTTTTGATTATTTGGATAAAATCGATTATAGGAATGATTTAAAAGAAACACTGACAAAACTCTGGAATTATGAAAAGCAATCAACGCCTTTTGTAGAAGGAGATTACACCTATTTTTACAAAAACGACGGGCTTCAAAATCATTATGTACTATACCGAAAAAAAGGGGAAGCTGCTGCTGAAGTATTTCTTGATCCGAATCGTTTCTCGGAGGACGGAACAACCTCTTTGGCAGGTGTTCGCTTTACCAAAGATGGTAGCCGATTGGCGTATCTCATTTCTGAAGGAGGATCAGATTGGCGAAAGATTATCGTCATGGATGCTGCATCAAAAACCATAATCGAAGACACACTAGTAAATGTTAAGTTTAGCTCAGTTTCATGGCGTGGCACAAAAGGATTTTATTATTCATCCTATGATAAGCCAGAGGGATCTGAACTTTCAGCGAAGACGGATCAACACAAGTTGTATTACCATAAATTGGGAACACCTCAGTCTGATGATGAGGTAGTTTTTGGAGGTATTGCATCCGAAAAGCATCGTTATGTGGGAGGGTATGTTTCAGACGATCAGCGCTATTTGTTTATTAGCGCATCCAACACTACATCTGGCAATAAGCTTTTTATGCTTGACTTAGAAAACCCAAAATCAGGAATTAAGCCTATTGTTTCTCATGAAGAATCAGACACGTATGTGTTGGACACAGCAGGCGAAAAACTGTTTTTGGTCACAAATCTTGATGCACCGAACAAAAAATTAGTTACAGCCGAGTCACATCGCGTAACGCCTAAGTATTGGACGGACCTTATACCAGAAACGGAAAACGTGCTCAGTGTTAGTAGAGGGAGCAAGTATTTTTTTGCGAATTATATGGCTGATGCCTTATCAAAAGTTTTTCAATACACGTATGATGGAACTCTTGTTCGCGAGATAAAACTTCCTGGAGCAGGTAGTGCCAGTGGCTTCAGTGGAAAGGATAAGCAAGAGCTATTGTATTATACTTTTTCAAATTATCATACACCATCATCGTCATTTATATTAGATCCCAAAACGGGAGATACCAGACAGTATTGGCGGCCAGAAATTGCCTTTAACCCTGATGAATTTGAATCCAAACAAGTTTTTTACTCCTCTAAAGATGGAACTCGTATTCCGATGATGATTACCCACCGCAAAGGATTAGAGCTTACTGGAGATACACCAACAATGTTATATGGGTATGGAGGTTTTAATATTAGTTTAACCCCTTCATTTAGCATCACGAACGCCGTTTGGCTGATGCAAGGAGGTGTTTATGCTGTGCCTAATCTTAGAGGAGGAGGCGAATATGGAAAGGAGTGGCATGATGCAGGCACACAGATGAAAAAGCAAAACGTATTTGATGATTTTATTGCTGCAGCGGAGTACCTTATTGATGAAAAGTACACCAGCCCAGAATACTTGGCCATTCGAGGCGGCTCCAACGGAGGATTATTAGTTGGTGCCTGTATGACCCAACGTCCTGAGCTGTTCAAAGTGGCATTACCTGCAGTGGGAGTATTAGACATGCTACGCTACCACACCTTTACTGCGGGTGCAGGGTGGTCATATGATTATGGAACAGCAGAACAATCAAAGGAAATGTTTACGTATTTAAAGGGATATTCTCCTGTACATAATGTAGATTCCAAAACGACCTATCCTGCAACCTTAATTACAACCGGAGACCATGACGATAGAGTTGTTCCAGCGCATTCTTTCAAATTTGCAGCTGAATTACAGCAAAAGCAAGTTGGTGAAACCCCAGTGATGATTCGTATAGAAACGGATGCCGGACATGGAGCAGGCACACCTGTTGACAAAACCATTGAACAATACGCCGATATCTTTGCCTTTACACTTTACAATATGGGCTATAGAGTACTTCCGGCTAAAAGAATAAAAGGCTAAAGCTATTCTGCATCCATTTCAAAATCATCCATAAACTTGGTGGTATAATTACCAGCCACATAGTCGGGATGCTCCATCAATTGACGGTGGAATGGAATGGTTGTTTTTATGCCTTCTATGACAAATTCATCTAGTGCACGCTTCATTTTGTTGATGGCCTCTTCGCGCGTTTGTGCGGTGGTAATCAACTTGGCAATCATGGAATCGTAATGCGGAGGAATCATATATCCTCCATACACGTGCGTGTCCAAACGCACACCGTGTCCGCCAGGAGTATGCAATGTTTTTATAATTCCAGGGGATGGACGAAAATCGTTATAGGGATCTTCGGCATTGATACGACACTCAATAGAATGTAGTTTTGGCAAGTAGTTTTTTCCCTCAATAGGAATACCCGCCGCTACTTTTATTTGTTCTGCAATCAAATCAAAATCGATCACCTGCTCTGTAATGGGATGCTCCACTTGAATACGCGTATTCATCTCCATAAAGTAGAAATTACGATGTTTATCTACCAAAAACTCTACGGTTCCCGCACCCTCATATTTGATAAATTCAGCCGCTTTTACAGCAGCAGCCCCCATGTCTTCACGAAGTTTATCCGTCATAAATGGCGAGGGCGTTTCTTCGGTAAGTTTTTGGTGACGGCGCTGTACAGAACAATCGCGTTCAGACAAATGGCAGGCTTTGCCAAAGGCATCTCCAACAACTTGAATTTCTATATGGCGTGGCTCTTCGATAAGCTTTTCCATATACATATCGTCGTTACTAAATGCAGCTTTTGACTCTTGACGTGCACTTTCCCATGCTTTTTCGAGTTCATCTTCTTTCCAAACGGCACGCATTCCTTTCCCACCACCACCAGCAGTAGCTTTAAGCATAACAGGATATCCCATTTGCTTGGCAAGGGTTTTACAATCTTTAAAGGATGGAATAATGCCTTCCGAGCCAGGAATAGTAGGTACTCCAGCAGCTTTCATGGTTGCTTTAGCAGTTGCTTTGTCACCCATTTGCTGAATCATTTGTGCAGAGGCACCAATAAATTTGATTTTGTGTTCTTCACAAATTTTAGAAAACTTGGCATTTTCAGATAAAAACCCATAGCCTGGATGAATGGCATCGGCATTTGTAATTTCAGCAGCTGCAATAATATTTGCCATTTTGAGGTACGACTCACTACTCGGTGCAGGGCCTATACACACGGCTTCATCAGCAAAACGAACATGTAAACTATCGGCATCTGCTTTAGAGTAAACGGCCACCGTTTTTATACCCATTTCTTTACACGTACGAATAACACGCAACGCAATTTCACCACGATTGGCGACTAAAATCTTATTAAACATAAGCAAGGTTTATGATGATTCAATAACAAATAAGGGTTGATCAAATTCAACTGGAGATGAATCATCAACTAAAATCTTTACAATTGTACCGCTTGTTTCGGCTTCAATTTCATTAAAGAGTTTCATGGCTTCGATTACGCAAAGCGTATCACCTTCAGCAACACGGTCTCCCACTTCAACAAAATTGGGCTTATCTGGAGATGGCTTGCGATAAAAAGTTCCAATTATGGGGGATTTTACGGTATGTCCATCTGCAGCAGTATCAGCTGGAGCAGCAGGTGTTACTGGAGCAGCAGGAGCGGCCACAGCCTCTGGAGTTGGTGCAACTACTACTGGCGCAGCTTGTGGAATGGCTGCAATAGGAACGGCAGTTTCTCCTTTATCTGTTTTGACCGTGATTTTAATATCGCCCATTTCAAGGCTAACTTCACTAGCGCCTGATTTGGCTACAAACTTTATCAAATTTTGGATTTCTTTTAATTCCATGGTGTGTTGTTTTTAGGTGTTGTATGCCCACGTTAGGTAGGTAGCTCCCCAAGTGAAGCCACCGCCAAAGGCAGTAAATAATAATTTTTGGTTCTTTTTTAATTTGCTTTCGTAATCCCAAAGCAATAAAGGAAGTGTTGCCGCAGTGGTATTTCCATAGCGTTCTATGTTCACAAGCATTTGCTCGTAATTTAAGTCTAAGTTTTTTGCAATGGCATCTAATATACGTTTGTTAGCTTGATGCGCCACTACATAGTCAATATCATTTTTGGTTAAATTATTTTGAGCAAGTACTTGATTAATGGCAGACGACATATTGGAAACGGCAAATTTAAACACAGAGCGCCCCTCTTGAAAAAGAAAATGTTGTCGTGCGTTAACTGTATTAGAAGATGCGGGTAACATAGAGCCGCCAGCTTCAATTTTTAAAAACGCCCTGCCTTTGCCGTCAACGCGAAGCACTTCGTCTTGGAGCCCTAAACCTTCGTCGTTGGTTTCGAACAAAACAGCTCCTGCGCCATCGCCAAAAATAACACAAGTACTCCGGTCGGTATAGTCAATAATAGATGACATGGTATCTGCGCCAATAAGTAAAACCTTATGATAGCGCCCTGATGAGATATGCGCTGCAGCTGCAGACATTCCGTATAAAAACCCAGAGCAGGCACCTTGTAAGTCGTATGCAAAAGCATTTGTTGCTCCAATTTCAGTTGCAACAAAGGCAGCGGTTGAGGAAACAGGCATGTCTGGGGTGGCAGTACTTACAATGACTAAATCTATGTTAGCTGGGGCAAGGTTTTTTTTCTGAATTAGTTCACGGGCTGCCGCAATAGCCATAAATGAAGTGCCAAGTGAGGTAGGTTTTAGAATGCGTCGTTCTTTAATTCCCGTACGGGAAGTGATCCACTCATCGCTTGTGTCTACCATTTGCTCCAAAGCGGCATTGGTGAGCACATGCTCAGGAACGTAGCCTCCAACGGCGGTTATGGCTGCAGTTTTTGTAGTCATATAACCCGAATTGCACCGTAGTGCTTTTCCACAAATTTTGGCGAAAATTAGTAAAAATCAGATCATTTTAAGCTAAAAACTCAAAATAATTATAAAAAATAGACAAAAAAAAGCGCCTTTTACGAAAGACGCTAATTATTTTTTTGAGAAGATGAAAATATTATTCTTCTGTTTCTACGGAATTGTCAATTAAAACTTTTCCGCGGTAGTATAATTTTCCTTCATGCCAATGTGCACGGTGGTACAAATGTGACTCACCAGTAGTGCTACATGTAGCAATTTGAGGCGCAACTGCCTTGTAATGTGTGCGGCGCTTATCGCGACGCGTTTTGGATATTTTTCGTTTTGGATGTGCCATAACAGCTGTTTTAGTCTTTCTTTAATTTCTTTAACGCATCCCATCGGGGATCGATTGCTTCAGTTGCTTTAGTGCTTTCGTTTGGATGTAACGCATCTAATCTGTCTAACAAATCGGAGTGTAAACTTCCATTCTCTATACCGGGATGAACTCGCTTTTGCGGCACTGCTAACACAACAGTTTCAAAAATCGTTTGTGCAACATCTACCTGATGTGATCCATGTGGTAACACAAGTAACTCATCGTTTTCGTCATTAAAGGTCTCTCCAAATTTCACCACCAACTCATGATTAGGATTAATGGGTAAATCAAATGGCTCGTTAGAAACATCACAACGTACATTTACGGTTCCTGAAATGGTAAACTGTAACTCCAACATGCTCGCCTTTTTGTTTAATTCAACCTGTGCATTCAACGCAGCAGCGTTAAACTCGGTATAGTCAAAAGCATCAAAGAACTTAGATGTAATGTCGAGCGAAAAATGATGAATTCCTTCTTTCAGTCCAGCAAATGCTAAGACAAAAGGAGCCAAAACATGTCTTGCATCGTTCATTACAGTCGGCAAATATATAAAATTTGGCGGTACAGCCTTGTATTTAGTTGTTCTTTTGACGTGCATTCCAAATGTCACAAGCCATCTCAACGGCATTGGCAAACGAATGTTCTTTTGCAATCCCTTTGCCTGCAATATCAAAGGCTGTTCCATGATCTGGGGAAGTACGCACAAATGGCAAGCCTGCAGTGATGTTAACTCCGTTGCCAAAAGCAATGGTTTTAAAGCCAACCAACCCCTGATCGTGATAACACGATAAGACCGCATCAACGTTTTGGTAGCTTTTTTGTCCAAAAAAACCATCAGCAGCAAAAGGGCCAGAAATATCAAGGACTTCTTTTTGCAGTTGTTGAATACTTGGTTTTAAAATTTCATCGTCTTCAGCACCAATGACCCCTTGGTCGCCGGCATGTGGGTTTAGTCCCAAAAGCGCAATTTTTGGAGTTGAACATCCAAAATCGTTTTTCAATGTATGAGCTAATTGACGTGTCTTTTCTTGAATTAGCTCAGAAGTAATGCGCGACGCTACCTCTGCCAAAGGGATATGATCGGTTAGTAGTGCTACACGAAGTTTTTCGTGAGCTAAAATCATCAATGCCTTTCCACCCCAAACAGAAGCTAAATAGTGTGTATGTCCAGCAAACGGAAACGCATCGCTTTTGATAGCGGCTTTGTGAATGGGTGCTGTTACCAGCACGTCTGCTTCTTTTTGTTGTACAGCCATTGCGGCTGCCTGTAAGGATTCAAAGGCAGCGGTTCCAGCAGCGGTGCTTTGCTTGCCAAAGTCAATTTCAGGAGATTTCTTCCATACGGATTTCACATTCAAAACGCCCTTATCTGGACGACCTCTTAGAAGTTGCAAAGGCACTTGTGTACCAAAATGCGCTTGCTGTACTTGCATAAAAGGATAGTCGGCATATACCACAGGAATACAGCGCTCAAAAAGGCGTTTGTCTTGAAATGTTCTTAATAGAACTTCAATACCCACCCCGTTAGGATCTCCGACAGAAATGGCAACAATAGGAAGCGCAGACATTTTGTGTATTTTTGCTGCACAAAGGTACAGGATTCACCGTTTATGTTTACAGGAATAATTGAAACTATGGGCACCATTGAACGCATCGAAAAAGATGGCGGGAATGTGCACTATACACTTTCGAGTGGAATTACAAACGAATTAAAAATTGACCAAAGTTTGGCGCACAACGGTGTTTGCCTTACGGTAGTTGCCATTGACGGAGACCAATATACCGTAACCGCTATTCAAGAAACCTTGGACAAAACGGCACTTCAAAATTGGAGTGTGGGGGACAAAATTAATTTAGAACGTGCCATGCGCTTGGGCGATAGGTTAGACGGGCATTTGGTACAAGGGCATGTAGATGAGGTAGCCACATGCACACACATTGAAGACCAAAACGGCAGTTGGTTGTTTCGTTTTGACTATAGCGAAAGCTCTAAAAATATTACCATTGAAAAAGGTTCTATTTGCGTAAACGGCACGAGCCTTACGGTAGTTGGTTCAGCGGCATATTCTTTTGGTGTTGCGATTATTCCCTATACCTATGCGCATACCGTTTTTCACCAATTACAGGTTGGAGATTTGGTGAATATTGAGTTTGACATGGTAGGTAAATACATAGCCAAGATGCGATAGAGACACGACCAATTGTTACATTTTTTGTAAGTTTATCATTCCAAATGCTTACAAATCATGAAAACGTTATTTTTTCTATTGCTGGTTTTTGTAACCACATTTTCAACAGCCCAACTTTATATTAACGATATTGAGTCCGATAGTCCCGGAACTGACGACGCAGAATTTATCGAGCTGTATTCCACTACCCCAAATACAAGCCTAAACGGTTATGTATTGGTTTTATTTAATGGAAGTGATGATGCAAGCTATGCCGCTTACGACTTAGACGGATATACTACCGATGCCAACGGATATTTTGTTATTGGAGATACAGGTGTAACAGGAGTTATGAAAGTTTTTTCAAGCTCCTCTTCTTCAAATATTCAAAATGGACCTGACGCGGTGGCATTATATCAAGCGAATGGCACAGACTTCCCTAGCGACACCAGTGTAACTACAACAAACTTGGTTGACGCAGTTGTTTATGACAACAATCACCCAGACGACACCGCCCTCTTGACAGGGCTGGGTAAGACAACACAGTTTAATGAAGACGAGGACGACAATGGCGCAACAAATTCTTTGCAGCGCCAATCAGATGGTAGTTTTAAAGCGGGAACGCCCTCTCCAAATGCAGGGAATCAGGCGCTAAGCGTTTTGGCATCAAAAGCTTCCGCATTACACATCTATCCCAATCCTGTTGTGAATACCTTATTTATTGATGGATTAAATGAAGACACAACAGTTTCGGTATTTTCATTGACAGGCCAACTTGTACTGCATACGCGCACTAATCACAGCGTAAATCTTTCGGGGCTTGTTAGCGGTGTTTATTTACTTGAAATAATACATAACGGGGAATCTACACAGCATAAGCTTATAAAGCATTAAAGGCTTATTTCATTTGATATAACCAGAGCGCTGGGTTTTGCGGTGTGGTATTTTGGAATAGACTAAATTGTAAGGCGGTTTTGCCCGTGTCTTTGTTGGTAAAAATTTGTCCAATGGCTTGTTTTGCACTGAGCTTATCGCCTTTTTTTACATAGACCTTACTCAAGTTTTTATAACTGGTAATATAATTTCCGTGTTGTACAAGCACAATGGGATTACTCCCTTTAAACTGTACAATATTTAACACAAGTCCTTCAAATACGCTGCGTGCTTCGGCTGCTTCTGGCACGGAAAGCGTTACCCCATTACTTTTAATGGTGGTTGTGCGTACTATGGGGTGGGGTTGTGTGCCAAATTTTTGGGTGACAATCCCTTTTTCAACGGGCCATGGCAATCGTCCTTTGTTGGCGACGAAACTCGCAGCTAAGGCTTTGGCCTCTGGAGTCAGCACAAAGCTCGTGGTTTTAGTGCCTGCTTTTTTGTTTGAGGCTGCAATGGCTTCACGAATCAAGCGATTGATTTCTTTGTCAAGAGCCTCTTGTTGTTGTTGTTTTTTCTTGATTTGAGCTGCGTAGCTTTTTTCTTTGCGCTTAAGTTGTTGCACAAGACTATTTTGTCGTGCACGCACCGTATCCAATGCTTTTTGAGCCTCTCTGTTTTCTTGGATTAATTGCTCTTTATCTTTTCGTTGCACGACCAAATCGTTGGTATATTGTTGCAAGGTTTTTGTTTTTTCTGCAATTTTTTCGCCTTGTTGCTTGCGGAATGCGGCATACTGTTTCATATACGCCATACGTTTATATGCTTGCCAAAAACTTTCGGATGAAAGTAAAAACATCAATCGGTTTTGGGTAGATTGATTTTTACGTGCTGCAACGACCATTTCGGCATAGTCTTTTTTGAGCTGTGTCAATTCGGCGCGAAGCTGTTCTATATTGCGTAGGTTGAGTGTTATTTCTTGATTTAATCGATTAATTTGACGGTTTGTGAGTCGTATAAGTGCGTCTTGCCTGTCCATTTTGAGTTGCACTGTTTCCACTTCAGTAAGCACATTGGCGCGCTTTTTTGCACTTGAATTTAACAGCGCATTGATTTGTACGATCTCTTGTTGGAGCTGTTTTTTTTGGGCTTCAAGCGCGGCTTTTTTGTCTTGAGCCAAACCCAACACTGGAACAAGCATCAAAACCCAAAGCCACGTTTTCATTGTATGAAAATAGGTTTATAACCATCTGGGATCGCAAATGGCATATTAACATTACCATTAAGCTGCGCCTGCCTAACACTTAGCGAAAGAGTTGTAGCGCCTTTTTCGCCAAAAAGCGTTGCGCTTAATTGCTCTGGAAACCATTCCCCATCCATTTTTTTGTACGCATCATAGATCACGCTAATGGTTGTTTTATCCTCTCGAATTCTTTGTTCAGTAAGTCGAAATTCTGCATCAAAAACAAACTGTAACTCCACACCTCTTTTGCGTAAGCTAAACACATAAGCGTTATTAGCAAAAGATAGTTTTGCACGCTTAAATGCTCGCGCATCTACAGGTTTTGCAGTGAGTAGATTTTCGATTATTTCATAATCAAGGGGTATGCCCAACAGCTTTTTAAGTGTGCGAAAATCCATTTGTGCATACTGGCGGTTTATTTTCTCATATCCCTGCAGTTGTTTCGGCGTAATAAAAACCCGTGCGAGCGGCACGATAACACTTCCATTGATCCAGATTCCCTCATCTTGCTTTAATCGTGTGTTAATACTTATTTTTTGGCGTTTTCCGTCACGTTCAAGTACGGCTTGTCCGCGCCACTGTAAAGTTTTAAAATCGAGTGCATTGGCTTCAATTTTTTGTTGTGCAATACGTGCTTTTAGCGAGGTGTCAACGGTTGCAGAAGAAGGGGCAGGAAGGCCTAACGATTTACAGCCGACTACTAAAATCAATCCAACAAAAAGTAGTACAAGCTTTTTCATGTGCTATTTTAATTCCGAGTAATCGCCAATACTTACATGCGTAAATGCGCCATTGTAGCGCACGTGGTTGCCAATCATTGCCTCTTTGAGTGTTGCATTTTCAATGGTGCTATTAGACTGGACAATACTGTTTTCAATGGTGCTACCCGCAATTGTAGTGCCAGCTCCAATCGACACATGTGGGCCCACGGTGCTGTCGGTTAGCGTTACGCCATCTGCAATATAGCAAGGCGGCACTATGGTACTGTTATTAAGGGTAACATTTCCAACAAGGGACTCACCTTCAGCGGCAAGAAAGTCCAGCATTTTGGCATTGGTTTCTACGGTGACTTTTGGATTTCCACAGTCCATCCAAGCAGTCACTTCTCCAGGAACAAAGCGTTTTCCGTTTTGCATCATGCGCAAAATACCATCGTTGATTTGATATTCGCCACCACGGGTAAGTCTTTCATCTAAAACGCTTTGAAGCGCATCTTTGAGCACTGCTATTTCTTTGAAATAATATATTCCAATGACCGCCAAGTCCGAAACAAATTCAGTTGGTTTTTCGATCAGAGCGTTAATCGCGCCAGTGTTGTCTAATTGCACTACGCCAAACTGCTCTGGGCGTTCTACTTTTTTTACCCAAATGACGCTATCGGCATCGGGGTCAAGGTTTAAGTCCGCACGAATAAGCGTATCGGCATAAGCTACAATTGCCGGGCCAGAAAGCGAAGGCGCAGCACACATGACAGCATGCCCTGTGCCTAACGGCTCGTCTTGCCGGTAAATACTGGTTTTTGCACCCAAACTATTGGAAAGTTCGGTGAGTGCTTCCACGACCTCATCTCCAAAAAAGGCAGGGTCGCCAAGCACATAGGCAATTTCCGTTACAGGTTCTGGGAGTACTTTGGCAATATCGCGAACCAATCGATGTACAATGGGCATACCCGCTACGGGCACTAAAGGCTTAGGAATGGTTAGCGTATGCGGACGAAGGCGTGACCCTCGACCCGCCATAGGAACAATGATTTTCATATTATGCGGTACCTGTACTGCCAAAACCGCCCGCTCCGCGTTCAGTTTCGGTTAGTGATTCAACTTCTTGCCATTCGGCACGTTCGTGTTTGGTAATGACTAACTGCGCTATTCTATCCCCACTATTGATGGTAAACGGCTCGTTGGACAAATTTATAAGGATAACGCCAATTTCGCCTCTATAGTCTGCATCGATAGTACCTGGGGAATTAAGTACCGTAATGCCTTTTTTGAGCGCCAATCCGCTTCGTGGGCGCACTTGCGCTTCTACTCCCACTGGAAGCTCCATAAAAAGCCCGGTTTTAATAAGCCCTCGCTCCATCGGTTGTAATGTTACGGGCGTATCTGTGTGGGCACGGAGGTCCATACCTGCCGAAGCTAAGGTTTCGTACTCGGGTAGTTCGTGAGGGGATTGGTTTACAATACGTATATTCATATGTACAAAAATAAGAAAAGCCCCTATCACACCACAATTTTAAATGTTATAGCATAAAGGAGATTTAGTTGCCCGCAAAAGGCGATCCAAAAATACCAATGGACAGTACTACTCGTGCTAGCAGTAGTAATAGAATATAAAATGAATAGGAGGGCGTTTATTGAGCGATACTATACTATCCATTCAACGCCTCAGCGCCGCCAACAATCTCTAAGATTTCGTTGGTAATAGCCGCTTGACGTGCTTTGTTGTACGTCAGTTTGAGTTGGTCGCGCAGATCAGTAGCGTTATCAGTCGCTTTGTGCATCGCGGTCATACGTGCGCCGTGCTCACTGGCAAACGAATCGCGAAGTGCCTTAAACAATTGCATCTTTAAAGCTTTAGGTAAAAGCGTATTAAAAATGGCTTCCTTTTCAGGTTCGAAGATATAATCCGCATCACTTTGCGTTGCTGAAGCTTCAGCCACCAAAGGCAAAAACGGTTCAACGGTTACCAATTGCGTAGCCGCATTTTTAAATCGGTTGTACACCAAATGCACTTCGTCGTATTGCTCGGCAACAAAGCCGTCCATAAGTTGTTGTGCAAGATCAGCAGCATTTGCAAAGTTAATATCGTCAAATACAGCAACATTATGTCCTATCACATCAAACTCTTTGCTTAAAATATCGTTCCCTTTTTTTCCAATGGTAAAAACGGAACTGTTTGTTTTTGAATCAGCAGCACGTGCCTTGACTTCTTTGATGATATTTGTATTAAATCCGCCACAAAGCCCACGATTTGAGGTAATGGCTACATAAAGCACACGCTTGACGTCACGGGTTTTTGTATATGGATTTTCATCGCCGTACTGGTCGGCACCACTAAGGTTTTGCAATAATTCGGTTAGTTTAGCAGCGTATGGGCGCATGGCCGTAATGGCATCTTGCGCTTTTTTCAGCTTTGCTGCCGATACCATTTTCATGGCACTGGTAATCTGCATCGTTGATGATACAGAACTAATCCTATTGCGTATTTCCTTGAGGTTTGCCATGGTTTATGCGTATTGACCAGCTAAATCTGTTGCTACTTTAGTTAGCGTTTCTATTACCTCGTCGGTAAGTTTACCTGCCTTAAGCGCATCTAACACATCGCGGTGTTTCGCATTTAGCAACTCCAAATAGCTTTGTTCAAATTCTTTCACTTTGTTCACAGGAACTTGGCGAAGTAAGTTTTTAGATCCAGCAAAAATGATAGCGACTTGATCTTCAACGGCAAACGGATCGTTTTGTGCTTGTTTAAGAATCTCCACGTTACGTTTTCCTTTTTCAATCACGTTCATGGTTGCTGCGTCCAAGTCAGAACCAAACTTGGCAAAGGCTTCCAATTCACGGAACTGTGCCTGATCAAGTTTTAGCGTACCCGCCACTTTTTTCATGGATTTAATTTGTGCCGATCCACCTACACGCGATACCGAAATACCTACGTTAATTGCTGGACGAACACCCGAGTTAAATAAATCGGATTCTAAGAAAATTTGCCCATCTGTAATCGAAATTACGTTTGTAGGAATATAGGCAGATACGTCACCTGCTTGTGTTTCTATAATGGGTAGTGCGGTTAACGAACCACCCCCTTTTACTTTTGATTTTAGCCCTTCTGGCAAATCGTTCATTTGCTTAGCAATACTGTCGTCTGCAATTACTTTTGCAGCACGCTCTAATAGGCGCGAGTGCAAATAGAAAACGTCACCAGGGTAAGCTTCACGTCCCGGTGGACGACGAAGCAACAAAGACACCTCACGGTATGCCACGGCTTGCTTAGACAAATCATCATAAATAATTAATGCTGGGCGACCCGTATCGCGGAAATATTCTCCAATAGCGGCTCCTGCAAATGGAGCATATACTTGCATTGCTGCAGGATCAGAAGCATTAGCAGCAACAACGGTTGTGTATGCCATGGCGCCCTTTTCTTGGAGTGTATTTGCAATGGCTGCTACCGTAGACGCTTTTTGTCCAATGGCCACATAGATACAATATACAAGCTCTCCTGCATCGTAAAATTCTTTTTGGTTTAGGATGGTGTCAATACAAACGGTTGTTTTCCCTGTTTGACGGTCACCAATAACCAACTCACGTTGTCCACGTCCTACAGGAATCATCGCATCTATAGATTTGATACCTGTTTGTAGGGGTTCGTTTACGGGCTGGCGGTAAATTACACCAGGCGCTTTACGCTCTAGTGGCATTTCTATCGTTTCACCTTCGATAGGTCCTTTACCGTCAATAGGTTGACCTAATGTATCTATTACACGTCCTACAACGCCTTCACCAACATTAATCGACGCAATGCGTTGGGTGCGTTTTACCGTATCGCCTTCTTTGATGCCTTTTGATGGGCCTAACAGTACGACGCCAACATTGTCTTCTTCTAGGTTAAGAACAATCCCTTCAAGTCCTGAATCGAAGGAAACGAGTTCGCCGTATTGTGCATTGGCAAGCCCGTAAACACGAGCGATACCATCACCTACTTGAAGAACCGATCCCACTTCGTCTAAAGAGACGCTGCTGTCAAATCCTGTTAATTGCTGTTTTAATATCGCGGATACTTCCGCAGCTTTTACTTCTGCCATGATATTGCGTTTGAACGTAAGTTTTGTTTTAATGTATTGAGTTGATGTGCCACACTCGCATTGAGTTGTATGTCATCAAGCCTAATGATAAACCCACCAATAATTTCCGGGTCTACCTTGTTGAGAAGTGTCACTTTCTTATCCGTAAGCGTAGCGACTTTCGCTAAAATTTCTTTTTCCAGTTCAGGAGTAATGGGCACCGCTGTTGTGGCTACAGCCTCAGCAAGTCCCAAGTGCTCATGGTATAACTCCTTTACCTTCAAGGCAATACCGTCGAGGTTGTATGCTCGATTCTTTTCTGCTACTAAGCGTAATAGGTTTTTAGCGGCATCACTGCATTGTGCAAAAACGGCTTGAAGCGCATTGTGCTTTAAGTCTGTGCTTATCACAGGACTTTGCAAAACGGCTTCCAAGTCACGGTTGTTTTGTACCGTATCGTACACATCTTCCATGTCTTTGGCCAAGACGTCCAATTGACCATCTTCAATGGCCTTTTGTACGGCTGCTTTCGCATATCGCAATGCTGCTCGAGTACCTATCATGCTTTAAGATCTACCTCTTTAAGTAACTTTTGAACCAATTCGGTTTGCTTTTTGTCGGATGAAAGATGTTCTTTCGTTAGACTTTCAGCAATTTGGAGTGATAAATCAGCCACTTCGTTTTTGAGCGATGTAATGGCTACTTGTTTTTCATTTTCGATTGCTTCTTTGGCTTGTGCAAGAAGTTGCTCAGACTGTGCCTTAGCTTCTTCTTTGGCATCATCAATCATTTTTTGACGAAGCTCACGCGCTTCTTTCAGCAATCCTTCGCGTTCTGCACGCGCCTCTTTCAAAATACGCTCGTTGTCTGCTTGTAGATGTTGCATCTCTTGACGCGCCTCTTCAGCCGACTCCATAGCGGAGCGAATGCCTTCTTCTCTTTCGTTAATGGTGTTTAGGATGGGTTTCCATGCAAATTTGCGCAGCAACAAAATAAGCGCTGTCACAATAACAGTTTGCCATATAAACAAACCAAACGAAAATTCGCCTAATAATTTTTCCATACGTTTATATTTCAGCAAGATAAACGGCAGCCTGGCTGCCGCTTATCGTGTGATATTATTAATTATACGGCAAATAATGCAGCAAATCCGATCCCTTCAATAAGAGCGGCTGCAATCAACATTGCTGTTTGAATTTTCCCGTATGCTTCTGGTTGACGTGCAATAGCTTCCATAGCTGAGCCACCGATTTTACCGATTCCCATACCAACGCCGATTACGACGAGTCCTGCACCTACGATTAATGGAATTTCCATGTGTGTGTATTTAATTGTTAATAGTTGTTTTTAATGCGCTTCTTCATGATGTTCTTCAACGGCAAACCCAAAATAGAGCGCCGATAACATAGTAAAAATATAGGCCTGTAATAAGGCTACTAATAATTCGATAATGGAAATAGCAAAAGCTAATGCAAAAGACAAACTAGTTCCTAACCAATTGTTAAAAATAAACATAAGTCCTATAAGACTCATGAGTACAATGTGCCCTGCTTGCATGTTGGCATACAAACGAATAAGCAATGAAAAGGGCTTAATAATGACACCTAATAATTCGATTGGAATTAGTGCTATTTTCATTAGCACAGGAACGCCTGGCATCCAAAAAATGTGTGCCCAGTAATTTTTGTTTGCCGTTAGGTTGGTCAGTAAAAATGTTATCAGTGCCAATCCAAAGGTAACGGCAATATTTCCTGTGACATTAATGCCAAGTGGTGTAAGCCCTAATAGGTTTAAAAACCAAATAAAGAAAAACACGGTGAGTAAAAAACTCATATAGCGACCATGGTGTTTTTGGCCAATATTTGGAATGGCTATATCATCACGAACATATAATATGATAGGTTCAAAAAAGCGACCAATTCCCATTGCAATGTTGCCGTTTTTGCTGTAAGAACGCGCTAACGAACGAAACAAGAAAAACATTAAAAGGGCTGTCAATAACATTGTCAACACACTTTTTGTGATGGACAAGTCCAATGGCTTTTCGTTGGTAGGATGATGCGCATCGTCGTAGGTAATGGTACCAGCGGCATCTGTTTTGTAAATTTTTCCGTGATAGAGTTTGTAATAATTCGTTCCTTTTTGAACAACCGCTTTTCCGTGCTCAAACTTTGAAGAGGAAAAAATATTCAAGCCGTTATCCCAGATTATGATGGGCAAGCCAACATATCCTACGTAATGCTTTTTACCATCTTCTTTATAAGACCCTAAATAAAAGTCGTGTGAATCTTTTAAGTGGTGTTGGATGTAGGCTTTTATTTCGTCTTTAACCGAGCCATTTGTTTCCTTTTCTTTTACAGTAGGGTTGGCAAAAGCAATAGTTGCTAATAGAAGTGCAAAAAGGGCTGTAAAAATTCGTTTCAAATGTTTTGATTTAGACGCAACTAGTGGTTGAGATTAAAACGCTGCAAATGTACACTTTTACTAGAAAGAAAAAAAAGTAAATGATGTGAAAATCACACAGAACTTTTGGGTGCTTGATTTAATATTTTGGCCAATGTTGCAATTTCCCAAATCAGACAAACGGCATAGGGTACAAAAAGGTGTAAAAACGCCTGTTTGGTGTCGGGTATTGCGGCTGTTTCGTTTGCTAAGAAAACCCCATAAAGCACGCCAAACTTTATAAAACTACCCAATAGAAACACAAATCCTTCTACTTGTGATTTTAGCCAATACGCCATTCGTATCATGGCATAACCAGTAATCGCCATAATAAAGTTAACGCTATAAAGCTGAAAAAGTACACGAGCAGGAAAAGTAGAATTCAAATATAGTATAGTGACTAAATGAATACTGCCAACAGTGCAAACAACGACCAGTAGTTGGCCTAAATGCCAAAGCGATTGCTTCACGAATTAAAACGTTCTAAATATTTAATAAGCCAGTATATGTTTAAAAACAGCACAAGCATTAAAATGACCAGGGTAAAAGTTTTGCCGGTGTCCCAATGGGCATCAAGAGCTTTGCCCGCACGGGAAGCAAAATAGAGCGAAACGCCCATTTGTATTGCTACTCCAGAAAGTACTGCCCAAGCTTTAGGCCGTTTTTTCGGATTTTTTTGGCTCTTCATCAACAATAGACTTTACTGCAGCAGATTTCATACTACATTGTGCATTAAGTGTTGCGCCAGATTCAACGGCTAGTTTTCCAACTGTAATTTGCCCTTCAATGATTCCATCAGACTTTATGGTAAGCAAACCATTAACAAATAATTTACCGTTAAAGTTTCCCATGATATCTGCGTAACCACAATGTACTTCACCTTGCACACTTCCTTCTTTACCGATTACAACACGCCCCGAAGTATTTATTTTTCCTTCTAGGGTTCCATCAATACGGAAGTCTGATTTTGATTCGATTTCACCAATGATACGCGTGTTAGGCTCAATAAAATTGATTTTTACTGCGTTTTTATTTGAGTCCATATTTTTTTGCTTTTTATCTGAAAACATTTCTTAATTCTTCTCCAATTGTTCCAAGCGTTTACTAATCAGCGCATTCCTATAATTGGACGCCAAAACTACAATATTTTTAGTTTCCATCAAACGTGGGTTGCTTGCTTTCATGAGGTTACGGGTTTCACCGGCACTTAATTCTGAACGAAATCCATGAATGACCAAGGTTTCTGTTTCACGGTCAAAAACATCTAAAGAAACCTGTAAGCGCTCGTCAATTCCTTGCGCTTTAATCCATGTTTCAATCCATTTTAAGTCTTGCTCAGATTGTTTACGGACTTCGGGAGTGCGTAAAAACACGAGTTTGGCTTTTTCATTGTCTCCGGGTGTAAGTTCGTTATACACCTCAAAACCCTCTAGCTGTGCTTTTGCTTTTGATGCACTTTCTGTTTTTGGATAGGTTTGCACCAAAAAGGTTAAGGCTTCATTGTAAGCATCAAGACCATCCAATCTTCCAACAGAAACGGCGCGTAACATGGCCCACTCTGCTTGTAGTGTTTTGTCGGTCAAAAATGGAATTTGTTCTTCGCTTTTTGCAATCACTGCAGCGTAATCTTGTTTAGCCAACATTTCTTTAGCTTGCGTCAATACAGCTGTATTTTCTTCTTTGGTTTGCGCCAAAGCTGTTGGGTTTTGAATCATTTTGGCGTAGTCGCTTTTTGGATAGTCGGCTAAGATTTGATTGCTGTAGGTGCGCTGCGCTTCAGCGTTGTTTGTATGTAATTTATACAAATGATATAAGGTAGGCAGAAGATAGCGTTCGTTGGGGTTTGCAGACAAAAGCGAAGTAAATCTTTCAATAGCCGTTTGCACTACTCCGTACTGTTCTTTATATGCCAATCCGGCTTGAAAATAAGCTTCGTGCTGCAATTGCCTGATGCTGTCTGCGGCTTCGGGTGGCGGAATTTGTGCTAAGTATGTTTGTGGATTATATGCGGGGTTTTCTTCTGTTTCTGTGGTTTCTACTTCGGGGTCGGACTGAGCCATGGGTCCAGTTGGGGTAGGCGCTGCATACTTCCAATTATCTGCTAAAGCAACGTTTGCCCAATCACGCTGAAAATCAAGTTTCCCTTTTTCCATTTGACGGCTGTTATAGAAATAGAAACTTCCCATAAGTAAAGCAGTATTTGCGTCTTGTGCAGCGGCTTTGGCTTTCGCATCTTTTGCTTTAAGCTGATTGATATAATTGTCTACGAGTTGTTTTTGCTCTGCATCAGGCATATTCATTAGACGCAATAAACTATCTGAAGAGACAATGGTTTTTTCGTATGTAAGGATGTCGTCCAACTTTCCTCGTTGACGCTTTAGTTTTCGGTGTCGTCTGGTATTATTCTCTAAATTTTGAAGGGTGCTATCGAGATAGGCTCCGGCAGTAACAAATGCCAATTGGTTTATACGATTACTCGCCAATTGCTCGTAAACAAGCGATTTTAAATATCGGTCTTGGGTGTTGGTTTTTAGGGACGATTTGAGTTCTTTTTCGCCACCTAATGTGTCATGCCCTTTCAATAAATAGGTGCCGTAGAAGTAATGGATTTTATCTCGGAACCTGCGGTCTTCATCGCTTCGTAAAAGCTTTTTGTAAGCCAGCAGTGTATTTGCGTCTTTTGGCAAATTGTTTTTTAGCTGTGTTAGTCGGGCATGAATCCACAGTTCGCGAGGGACACGACGGTTTAAATCTATGACTTGTTGATAGGCAATGATTGCCGAGTCGGCGTATCCTAAATCTTCGTATAGCTGCCCTAACAAATAGGCATAACGCCCTCGTTTTATAGCCGATTTTTCAGTGGCTAATGCGCGCATCAGCGGTTGTGTAGCTAAGGTATCTTTTTCTTCTCTTAACCGCGCATCAGCAAGAGCCGATTGCGCTAAGGCATATTGTTTTGTGGTAAGATTCCCCGATTGTGCAATGTTCGTAAATTCACGTGCAGCCCTTGCTTCTTGCCCCATTTCCAAATAACATTTTGCACGCCACAATTCGGCTTCGATCGCCTCATCGGAGTCCCCCATGTTTTTAACCAGATAGGTAAACGCCTCAACAGCTTGCAAGTAGCTACCATTATAATAGCGAGCCTTACCTAACAACAAATACGCTTTGGCAATTTGCTTGTTGCGTTGTTCACCACCAATAAGCATAGAGTGTTTCTGAACAGTAAGCGTTGCTTTTTCTTCTGCTCTGTCAAAAAATTCGTTGCTGTTTTTTTCTTCGCTAAAGACATCGTGGAGCTGGTATGGATCAACAGAAAGACGCAACCAATAATTGTCTTGATAACTTTGTGTGATGTCCAGGGTGCCGTAGCGCAGTGCTTCTTGTCCGTTAAATAGGGGATTAAATTTTGAAGTGGTACTATGATAAGCCCTATTTATGGCGCCATTTTTTTTGGTAGAGCAGGCAGCTACTACCACAATTAATCCGAAAAAAAGAAGTGTTTTTTTCATGCTATAAACCTATGATAAAAACTGAAAAAACACTGCTTTAGTATATACATTTTATAGCTGTTCGCGGAAAAAGGCCTCTAATTCTTGAAGTGTACCTGTTGAGGTCTTTTCGTCACGTACTACTTTTCCTTTGTGAAGTACTACAATACGGTCACAAACTTCGGTAACGTGCTGTAAATCGTGGCTTGAAATCAAAAATGTTTTTCCTGTGGCACTAGCTTCTTCTTTTAATAAATTTTTTAACCTGATTTGTGTGGTTGGGTCTAAATTGGCAAAGGGTTCGTCTAAAATAACCAAGGGTGTATTGGAAAGTAGCGTTCCTACAATACCCACCTTTTTTTGATTTCCTTTGGACAAATCACGGATATATTTTTTTTGCCCGAGCACTTCGCCGTGAAAAAAATCGGTGTATTGCTCAAGCGAGGTGTGCACTTCTTCTTTTTTCATACCACGTAATCCTCCAATGAACACAAAATATTCTTCGGGTGTTAGGTAACCAATAAGAAAACTTTCATCTAGAAAGGCAGCGGTATGGATTTTCCAATCCTCGCTTTTTTGCACCACAGCGTTGTTGTTGGTTATCGTTCCTGTTGTTGGTGCAATAAGGTCTAACATCAAACTAAAAAGCGTTGTTTTTCCAGCACCGTTGTTGCCCACAAGCCCAAAGGTTTGCCCAGTAGGAATGTGTAATTGCTCGATGTCAAGCACGGTTTGCTCACCATAGATTTTGGAAAGAGAAGTAATATCAATCATGTGTTTTTTTGTTTATACGCTTGCAGCGTTTTGTATTTTTCTTTTTGATATATGTTTTCAATCCAGCCAAAAACCAAATTTCGGAAGGCAAATCCCAGTACACCTACAAGGGCAACCAGGATAAGCCCTAAGGATTTGCTTTGTATGAGTACGCCCACATAATATACAAACATGGGTACTATAATTTTCGGGATGCTTAGTAAAATGGTTTTTAGATTAAATGACCTTTTATCGCCAAATGCTTTGTTGTTAGCGGTTAGGTCTATTGGAACACGGGTATAAGCCCCCGAAAGCAGCACCAAATATGCATTTATTCCCAAGTTATAGATGCCCCCAGCCAAAATAGCGAAATACATTTCCCAGCCAAAAAACACATAAAAACTAGATAAGATCATACCCGCCAAAGTACCTACAACGACCAGCCACCATTTGGATGTGAGGTATTCTTTATAGGAGATATTTTGACTCATCATAAGGGGGTAGTAGCTGCTATCCCAACTGGGTACATATTGCCCAAAACCAAACAAAAAACCACCGCTTACAAAAATTCCAACGAACACTGTCATCGCCGAGCCTTTGTAGATGTCGCTCATAAAAATAAGCCCGTAAAACAAAAAGCCAACACCCATCCAAACCGCCATGCGTGCTCGTTTATTTCGGATAATGAGTCGGATATCGTTTCGTAAGAAAATCGCCATTCTACCAAACCTGTCTAGCCAGTAGAGATCCGCCCCGCGATGTGTTTCCGCTTTAGGCTGTATCGTTCCTCCATCCAACATCAGTTTGTCTTTAAAGTGGGTAAAGCTCCATTGATAGGTTATCCCTAATAACACAAGGGGAATTAAGGAATAAAGCGGTTGGTGGTAGGCTGCCATAAATAACGGCGATGTCCAAGTAGTAAGGTCAAAAACCTCAAAATATTGTAAGGCAAAAAGAGCTAATAGCAATACCGCAACTTGAATAAGAATACGGTCAACGCTATTGAGCATGATGTTTAAAAAATTGGTTGTTAGGATGATGCTTCCAATAGCAACCCACCAGCCTATGACACCAAGTAAATTGTAGTCTTGTTGGATAAGGATAATACCAAAGGGCACAAAAAAGAAGAGGTTGCTGATATTATAAAAACTGAATACTGTTTTGAGTAAACCAAATCGAACAATTCTTTTTTTAGAAATGGGCAACACCAGTAAGGGTTGGATGTGTACGATGGGCATTTTTTGGAGGAAGTAGCGGAGTACGATCCAAAAGGCAAAGGCGTAAAGCAAATATCCGCTTATGATAGGCAATGGATCTTCACCAAGTTCTTCTTGTACTCCCCAAAAAGCCACAAAGGCAAGACTGGCGAATATCGCCGCAAAGTATATCCACGCGAAGCCCAACAGGATTTTCTGTGCCAAGCCCGTTGCAAAGCCCACACCGCAAGTAAAAGCCTTCCATTGTAAATATAAAAAACGTTGTAGCATGGAGGATGGTTATGCAAACAAATATAAATTTTTTAAGCTAGTCTAACCCAATACCTCCAGCGCCATTTCAATAACCGTTTTCGGCGCAATACTGCGCATGGCATCTTGGTAGCCTTTTACCTTTTTATTGCCATAAACAGAAGTGGGCAGCAGCGGGTATTTAGCTAGGTCGGGCGTAAGGCTGTTTTTTTGAGGCTGCCCAAACGGTGCAAATCCCAAACACGGATGCGTATTGCCCCAGAGGGTCAAAACAGGCACATTGTAATTTGCCGCTAAATGCCCGTTTGCGGAATCCATCGAAATCATCAAATCGAGTTGTGCGATTAGGCGCAATTCAGCAGCAAAAGTATACACGCCTGTAGCGTTTGCCACATTGGGATAGGCATTTGCCCAAATGTTCAATTGCGCGTGCTCTTCTTTCCCAAAACCAAACAAAATGACTTGATGCTCTTGCTGTAAAAACGCTACGACTTGTTGCATGAGGTCTAAGGGATATTGTTTGTTGGCGTGTGCGGCAAAGGGTGCAATTCCAATCCACTTGCGGTTTTCAGCTAATGGCAAGGCATTTGTGTTCGGGCAAATGGGGCGTGGTGGAAACTCGTGTGCATTTAACGATAACGGAAAGCCTAGCTTTTCAAACACTTGCGCATACCGGTGTACTTGCGGCAGTAGCGGCACTAAGGTTTTGGGTTTTAGGCGGGTAAGGCGTTTTTTTTCTGCTCTGCCTTTGTTTATATGGGCTTGCTTTATCCAAAACAACGGTCGAAAATATAGCATCAGCATTTGCGTGCGTAATACTTGATGCAAGTCCGCTAGGGCGGTTGGACGTCTTTTTTTTAGGGTTTTAAATAGTCTATATAGTCCTATAATTCCTTTGTGTTCCCTATTAAATTCGGGGGTGAAAAACTGCACGTTAGGCAACGCTTCAAAAAGGGGCACAAAACGTTTTCGGGTGACTATGGTAATCTGTAGTTCGGGATAGGTTTGAAGTAAGCAGCGCAATACGGGAACACACATGGCTACATCGCCAAGTGCGGAAAAACGAAACACCAAGATGTGTTTGCCTTTCATTAAGAATTTTTTTGGTACAAGACTGGGTTTAGCGACTCATCATTGTACATTTTCATTTGCTTGTATTCTTTCATGTATTTGCGCCCTGCGGCCATATCTGCTAATAGTTGGTCTATGGCGGTGGATAAATCTATTTTTTGTTCCAACAACACGGCGAGTTTTTTGCCACAAGCGGCACGGTGCTCTTCCGAAGCGGAACTGCGATTTGCCTCCTCTTGCATATGATATATTTTAAGTGCTAAAATGGATAGTCGGTCGATGGCCCATGCAGGACTTTCGGTGTTTATGGTGGCATCGGGAAGGGTAGAAACTTCTTTAAAATGCTGCAAAAAATAGCTATCTATATATTCAACGGTATCGGTGCGGTCTTGGTTTGATGCATCAATTTTACGTTTGAGTTCCAAGGC
>JAQCCM010000004.1 GCA_027621175.1 Bacteroidota bacterium
GAAATTTTACTATGTCCAAAGTACAAGCTAGAGAAGAGTTAATAAAGCTAAAAGAATTGCTTGATTTAGGGATAATATCAAGAAATGAATTTGAAACAAGTGCAAAACCATTAAAAAAAATAGTTCTAAAATCTGGAAACTAACTAAACCATAGGCATATCTTCTTCTTTTAGTTCTGCTATTTCTAAACCTCTTAAATAGGTTAGTGAAACGTTTAAACTTGAATGCCCCATAGCTCTTTGTAGCTTGTGTAATGACCCTGTTCTTTTGAATATCTCTATTGCTCCTGAATGCCTAAAAGAGTATAGTGTTTGCCCTTGTATTAAGAGCCTACTTTTAGCTTTATATCTTCCCCATAGTGTTTTAAAATATTCAGGGTTTGGAGGGTCTACAAATCCTTGAAATACACTTCCACAGTCTTCCTTTTGTAGAAAAGGTTTAATGTAACTTGGAATTGGTACAATTCTATTTCTTCCTGACTTATTTCTCTCACCAGAAAGCCTAATCTCATTAAGCCCTTTTGATATGTCTCCCCAACATAATTCACGGATCTCTCTATGCGGTCTAAGTAAACATCCATAAGTGAGTAAACTACATAAGTGTAAGTTTTTATTAAAGCTTTTTATCTCATCTAAAACAGCTCCTACATCATCAAAAGGTTTATGAAGTTTTGCCTTGTTTTTTTTTGAGGGAATACCTTCCATTGGATTAGACTTCATCCCCTGTACTCTAGCCTCATTTATAAGGGCTTTTAGGTGCCGTTTAAGCGTGTTGTAAGACACTCCAGACGAATACCTTGACAGGACATTTTTAATGGCCTTAGAATCAACTTTTGAATTTTGGATTTCATCATGAATTAATCTGTAACAATAACTAAGCATGTCAGTATATTTTTTGGAATAACCACCACTTAGTTTTGTATCCAGGGCTTGCTTTAAATATTCAATGTCTGTGAACTTACCAGCTATAACTTTTTTAGATCTAAACTCTAAAAGTTTACCATCATTTAAAAGGTGCTTGTAAACATCAGAAGCCAGAATCTTTCCCATTTCATATCTCTGCTCAATGGGGTGTCTGTTTGGATCAATGGATGAGTTGATCCTCTTGCCGTTGTACAATCTAATCCTCTTTCCCTCTATAGAGAAAGACACATAAACAAGTTGTTTATTATCAATATGAACCTTTGGAAATCTTATTGTCATTTGCCAGTGTTTTGCCAGTTAATAATTATCTAACTGTGCACTTCACTGGAAATAAATAAGTTATAAAAGATTGGTTCTTGACTGCCAGTCAAGCGCTCTAGCCAACTGAGCTACATCCCCAAATATTTTTTCGCCAACGGCGCCCTGCCGCTGATTTCAAGTATTTTTCTCTTTTTCGAGCATCAACTTGAGTAGCGTGTGTTTCAGTATGCACTACTTTCCAAGGCACATACGATTTTGTTGAGCGTACCTGACCTTTATTATGTGTTATAAGGCGTTGGAATACATTCTTCGACATGCCCTATAATTGCAAGCTCCTTTTTCGCTATACAAGATATAAACAAAAAACATTTTCACACGATTTCAATGAGCACTCCTCGCCCGTACCGAAGGCTACGTTCGGGCTGGTAACCAACTGAGCCCCGCCAGAACGATCTGTCGGGCTGGTACAGCCCCATAGCAGGCAAAAATAATCCTTTTTTCCTTTTGTTTTATTTATGCGGATAAATAGTGAGGTAAAGCAGCAATAGAGCTTATGATGCCATCGGGCCTAATTTGACTTTGATCAATAAGGTGTTTTCGATACTTCCCCGTTTGCACCAATACGGCTTGATAGCCTGCATCTTGTGCGCCTTGAATATCATTTACTAAGTCATCACCTACCATTAATAGCTCATGGGGTTTTGCTTCGAGTAATGAACTGCCCATTTCAAAAAAAGCTTGGCTAGGCTTTCCTACTACATATGCTTTTTTCCCTGTTGCGTGTTCTAGCGCAGCTACAAACGCGCCACTGTCCAATTGCAGTCCTGCTTCAGTTTGAAAATAACGCCCTTTGTGAAGTGCTATAAGCTCAGCACCTTCTAGGACTTGATTCATCAATTCATTGAGTAAATCGTAGTTCCAAGAATTTCCAATATCTCCAATTACAATGGCTTCGGGTTGCTGTAAAACATTTGGAGGATAATCTGATTGTGCGACTTCTGCGAGAATTAATCGGCAGCGTTGTACCCCCATTTTTTGTAGTTGTAAGACACCTGCATAGTTGGCACTGAGCAGCTCGTCTTCTTGAATGTTGAGCCCCAATCCCTTAAGTCTTGCTACAAGAGCACTTCGCGAAAGCGTGGTATTATTGGTGATAAATTGATATTTGATTCCCTGTTTACGCAACCATGAAAGCGTTTCGTTTCCGCCAGAAATCAATTGATTTCCTACGTAAAACACGCCGTCTAAATCAAACAATACTCCCGTAATGGATTTCATAACCTATCAATCGTTTATTCCGTATTTTTGCCTCGTTGGATTACAACAAATATATGGGGAATCAAAAAATATCCGAGGGCATACATGTGCATAGCGAAAATGCTGTGGCTGCCATTACGTTTGCCCACCCCAAGCACAATTGTTTTCCACAAGAACAACTTCGTGCTTTGACTGCTGCCATTGATTCCTGTGATAAAGACGAGGCGGTTCATGTTATTTTACTTCAAAGTGACCCTAGCAAAGCTTTTTGTGCTGGCGCTTCTTTTGACGAGCTTCTTGCCGTAAAAACACCCGAACAGGGGAAGACCTTTTTTATGGGTTTTGCAAAGCTTATCAACGCCATGCGAGTGTGCAGAAAGCCTATCGTTGGCCGTATTCACGGCAAGGCAATTGGTGGAGGCGTGGGTATTGTTGCGGCTTGTGATTATGCGATTGCAACGCAAAGCGCTCAAGTACGTCTTTCTGAATTGGCTATTGGTATTGGACCTTTTGTTATTGCCCCTGCAGTAGATCGCAAGATTGGCACAGGCGCCTTAGCCTCATTAGCCCTACAGCCCAAACAGTGGAAGTCTGCGGATTGGGCGTTGCAACATGGACTTTTTACGGAGGTTTACGCAGATTTTGATGCAGCAAATAATGCAGCTATTGCAAAAGCTACACAGTTGGCAAGCTTTGCGCCCGAAGCCGTTGCCGAACTCAAAAAAACACTTTGGGCAAATACCGACCATTGGGCAGAACTTCTACTAAAAAATGCCGAAATTTCAGGCAGACTCTTACTTTTGCCACAAACACAGGCGACACTTAATCAACTTAAATCGAACGGATGAGCAAAATTCGCATTACCAAAAGCTTTTCATTTGAAACCGGACACGCACTTTACGGCTATGATGGGCTTTGCAAAAATGTACACGGCCACAGCTATAAACTTGACGTTACGGTTATTGGCACACCCATACGGGACTCTAACAATGTCAAGTTTGGGATGGTCATTGATTTTAAAGACCTCAAAGAAATAGTGAAAGACGAGATTGTAGATGTCTTTGATCACGCTACCGTTTTTAATCAAAACACACCTCATGTTGCCTTAGCAAATACATTAGAGCAAAGCGGGCATAAAGTGTTATTAGTGGATTATCAGCCTACTAGTGAGGAGATGATTATCGACTTTGCCGCAAAAATTCAAGCAAAACTCCCCCAACAAATCAAGCTGCATCACTTGCGATTGCAAGAAACCGCCACTTCCTATGCCGAGTGGTACGCTGCCGACCAGTAATTCTTATTTTTGTACCATGAACATACCCAAAGGAAAAAAAGTCTATTTCGCTTCTGACAATCATTTGGGCGCACCCAATCATCAAAAAAGCAGGGTCCGTGAAAAGCAATTTGTCGTTTGGCTCGATACCATCAAAGCTGATGCTGCCGCAATTTATTTAATGGGCGATTTGTTTGATTTATGGATAGAATACAAAAGAGTTGTTCCCAAAGGTTTTGTTCGCGTGTTGGGCAAACTTGCCGAACTTGCCGATAGCGGTATTCCGATATACTTTTTTGTAGGCAATCACGACATGTGGATGCAAGATTATTTTGAAACTGAATTGGGAATACCAGTGTATTACGAGCCGCAACAAATCACACTTAACAACACCTCTTTTTTTATTGGGCATGGCGATGGCCTAGGACCCGGAGACAAGGGCTATAAACGCATGAAAAAAGTATTCCGAAATCCATTTATTCAATGGCTCTATCGTCTTGTTCACCCCGATTTGGGACTGCGTATTGCACAACATATGTCGTTAAAAAATCGTTTGATTTCAGGCGATGATGATAAAATTTATAACGGTCCAGACAGCGAATGGCTGGTACATTACTGCAAGGAAAAGCTAAAAACCCAAAGCACGGACTATTTTATTTTTGGGCATCGTCATTTACCTTTAAATATTGAACTATCCAAAACTTCGCGCTACATCAATTTGGGCGATTGGCTTGAATACAACACCTATGCCGTTTTTGATGGCAATTCGGTTACCCTAAGCACCTGGGAAACGTCATGATAGAACAAAAAACACACGACTACGAATATGCGGTGCTTGTTGGGATTATCAATCAACAGCAAAACGAACAACAAGTTCAAGACTATATGGACGAGTTGGCATTTTTGACACTTACGGCAGGTGGCGAGGTTAAAAAACGCTTTACCCAAAAACTGGATACACCAAATCCCAAAACCTTTATTGGAAGTGGTAAAATGGAAGATGTACGTGCTTTCGTAAAAACACATGATATCAGTACTGTTATTTTTGACGATGAATTGACCCCTGCCCAACAAGGAAACATTGAAGAACTTTTAAAGTGTAAAATTTTAGACCGTACAGGACTTATTTTAGACATTTTTGCCCAACGCGCCAAAACCAGTTATGCCCGAACTCAGGTAGAATTGGCACAATATCAATATCTATTACCACGACTAAAAGGACTTTGGACGCACTTGGAACGTCAACGTGGAGGTATTGGAATGCGTGGTCCAGGGGAAACTGAAATTGAAACGGATCGTAGGATTGTTCGCGACAAAATTTCATTGCTCAAAAAGAAACTTACGACCATAGACCGCCAAATGGAAACCCAGCGTGGTAATCGTGGTGCGCTGGTGCGTGTTGCTTTGGTGGGCTATACGAACGTAGGAAAATCCACCCTAATGAATGTGTTGAGTAAAAGCGATGTATTTGCCGAAAACAAACTCTTTGCTACACTCGATACCACAGTGCGTAAAGTAGTGGTCGAAAACCTGCCTTTTTTACTCTCCGATACGGTCGGATTTATTCGCAAACTACCCACCCAATTGGTAGAAAGTTTTAAAAGCACATTGGACGAAGTACACGAAGCCGATTTGCTCTTGCATGTGGTTGATTTGGCACATCCACAGTTTGAGCAGCATATTGATTCTGTAAACGAATTGCTAGCCGAACTCAAGGCACAAGACAAACCCACATTGATGGTGTTTAATAAAATTGACGCATATGCTCCAGAGGCTTTTGGCGAAACCGATTTGATTGCTGTTCGGGGGAGTGAACACTATTCCCTTGAGGAATGGAAAGACACGTGGATGGCAAAAACCGAAGGCGAAGCTGTATTTATCTCCGCAGCAAAAAAAACCAACCTACAGCACTTTAGGCAACGCCTTTACCAAAGCGTTCGAGCGCTTCACGTAACCCGCTTTCCATACAATCACTTTCTCTACCCCGAAATTGAGGTGGAGGAATAGCAGTTGACGACTTTTTTATTATATTAGCATGGAACATACCCCAAATCTGTTCTTACCATTCACATTGCATTCTAGAACGTTTTTGGGGCCATAAAAGCCTAATGTTAGCAATGAAAAAAAGAGAACCCATTCAACACATCATGACACCAAACCCCATTGTTTTAAACTTAAATGATGGCCTTAGTCAAGCTGAAATTTTATTTAAAACCCATAAAGTTCGCCATTTACCAGTGGTTTCTGGCGATGAAATTAAAGGTATTTTAAGCATGACCGATCTGGCACGGATCAGTTTTGTAGACAGCTATGATCCCGAAAACTTTGCTGTGGACACTTCCGTATATTCCATGTTTACTTTAGAACAAATTATGGTGCGTAACCCACAGTGTATTTCACCAGACGCAACCATTAAAGAAGCCGCAGAACTGTTTTTAGAGGTGGAATTTCACGCCTTGCCCGTGGTAGAAAACAACAAGCTGGTAGGGATGCTCACCACTACTGATTTGATTAAGTTTTTAGTAGAGCAATACTAAAAATAAATTCGCGGCTTTTTTCACGTACCGAATATTTTGTGAATAAACAGTTGCGATCACATTTAAATATAACAATGGAATTTACTCCCGAACACCTCACGGCTATTAAAAGCAGGAAGGATGCTATTCGTATTGCGAATCAAAATAACATTTCAATTGCCAAAACATTAAGTAAACTGAAATACGAAGCCGAGTTACGAAAATTACAATCCGAGTTAGTAACCTTACAGCAATGGATTGCAAAAACCAAAAGGCGTGTGGTCGTTATTTTTGAAGGGAGAGACGCTTCAGGAAAAGGAGGAGCTATTAAGCGTTTTAAAGAACATTTAAACCCCAGATCTTCACGAGTGGTAGCCCTCACAAAACCCACTGCAGTTGAGCAAGGACAGTGGTATTTTAGACGCTATATCAAAATGTTACCCAATCCAGGCGAAATTGTTTTTTTTGACCGAAGCTGGTATAATCGCGCTGTGGTTGAACCCGTCATGGAGTTTTGCACTAAAGATCAGTATGATCAATTCATGACTCAAGTTCCTGAGTTTGAACATTTGTTACATGAGGACAACTTAAAAATCATCAAATTTTGGTTTTCCATTTCAAAAGAGGAACAACAGAAACGGTTTGAATCTCGTCTAGACAACCCACTCAAGCGATGGAAATTTAGTCCAGTCGATGTACAAGGGCAAAAACTTTGGGATAAATACACCCATTACAAATCACAAATGTTTAGTAAAACCCATGCCAATTTTAGCCCGTGGATAATTGTGAAAACAAACAGCAAAAAGCAGGCACGCTTATAGAGTATGCGTTATGTACTCTCTCAATTTGATTATGATCAAAAAGGAGTTATATATAACGAATTGCTTCCGGACCCCAATATTATAATGCGCTAACACCGAAGCAGCATACAAATAGATATTTAAGCTATGCCATCTCAATATACCAAGCAAGAAATAGAACTGCTCAATTCAAAGAATGGGCGTTATATGTTATTGAAAAGTAAAAACACGAACATAGCTAAAGCCATAGAAGACACCAAGCATGACATTGATCTTAAAATTAAACAAGAAGAACTTATAAAGCTTCAAAATTGGGTTATTCAAAACGATAAGAAGGTGGTCATTCTTTTTGAAGGAAGAGACGCTGCAGGTAAAGGGGGGGCTATTCGAAGGATTACAGAGCATATTAACCCCAGACATTTTAGAGTGGTTGCCCTAGATATTCCCACGGCTGATGAAAAAAAACAATGGTTTTTTCAGCGGTACATCAATCATTTACCAAAGCCCGGTGAAATCGTATTTTTTGATAGAAGTTGGTATAATCGAGCGGTAGTTGAACCTGTAAACACCTTTTGTACAAAGGAAGAATATACTGTTTTTATGAGGCAAGTTAATCCTTTTGAAAGGATGTTAGTGGAATCAGACACCCATATAATTAAGTTGTATTTTTCGATACACAAAGAAGAACAAGCTAAACGTTTTGAGGAAATTAAAAACAACCCCCTAAAGCGGTGGAAAATAACAGATGTGGATGAAAAAGCACAGGATTTATGGGATAAGTATTCGCAATACAAATTGAAAATGTTTGAAAAAACAAACACGAAAACGGCTCCTTGGGTAATTATTGATGCAAATAAAAAATCTAGAGCACGAATAAAAGCAATTACACATATTTTAGATGTAATTCCCTACAACAATTCACATGAAAAAACTTCTTAAAAAGTCTTATAATTTCATATTGATGCCAATCCCGAATACTTCTCTTACTTGTAAGGCTTCTACGGCATTGTCGTCATAAACAAGGTGTAAAATCAGATTAGCAGAAATGTTTTTATTTACTGTCATATTAAGTGTAGCTTGATAATCTAAATCCACATTTTGGGGCTTATCTAAATAATTACTATACAACCCCAATCGCTGCTCAAAGCTTATGTTTTCAAAAAGAGTAGCAAGCCAAAAAGCGTTTAGCGCAGCGCCAAATTCAAGACGCGAACTTTTCCCTTTTTCGACGCCAAAAAAAGTTTCGTCAACACTTAAATTTTCTGTAAAAAATTTATTTACGAGCGTATATCGTGGGCTTACTGGTGAAATATTCATCCATAAGTTGTCATGCTCTTTCCAACTAAGTCCAAGCCCTAACTGCAAATAAGCAGGGGATAAAAATGCTGACTTTTTAGTGCGTATTTCATCTCCTTTTGCATCTGTGTTGTAGTCATAACCGTTAGAGAAAGCTGTTCTAAATCCAAAAAAAGCAGAGTAGCTCCATAGTTTGGATAAGCGTTTTCCAAGCAATGACTGTACTTCAAAGCGATCACTTGTTTTTTTATAAAATTGGCTTCCACTTGTTTTTGCAAGACCGTAGTCTACCAAAAAAGTGGTGTCCCAAGGCCAGACATCTTTTTTATAATGGAATGTATAATTGGTTAAAAAGTTAAGTGAAATATTATCTGCTCCTCCTGAAACCCAATTGCTAAAAGTAGCATGATTAAATAATAGCGAAGCATTTCCGCTTTTGTTCCAATGCTTGGTTTCGGTTTCGTTTTGTGCAAAAGTGAGGGCGCTACAAAGTAGGGTTATACACACTATATATCTCATGATGTAATGATTTGGGTTACGCCATAAAGATATAAAAGAAATGACTAAAACATCTCAGCGCCGATATGTATTCTTGAAAAACCGAAGTTACTTCAACGCCATGCGAACACCAACACCAAAAACTTCACGGACTTGTAAGTTTTGAACGGCGTTGTCGTCATAAACCAACTGCAGAATAAGATTGGTAGAAACATATTCGTTCACCCGTAACTCGGCAGCAATTTGGTAGTCGACATCTATGTTTTCTGCCTTATCCAAATAATCTGAATACAAACCAAGACGTTGTTCTAAGATCATATTTTCCATAGGGGAAAACTTATAAAATGCATTTACAGAAGCACCCAATTCAAAGCGGTGGTTATCGCCTTTTCGTACCCCAAAATACTTTTTACCATCGGGTAACTCCATGGTAAACTTTCGACTTACTAACGTCAGTCGTTGGGTAAAAGGAGCAATGTTTACCCATAAATCTTTGGATTTTTTCCAATATAAACCCACCCCTAACTGAATATAAACAGGGGAGAAAAAATGGGTTTTAAGGTCTCGGATTTCATTACCTTCATCATCTTCTCCGTATTTGAAGCCGCGTGCAAATTGCGTTTTGATTCCGAAAACGGTGGAGTAATTCCAAGTGGAACTAAATTTTTTCCCTAAGAAAGATTGTAAATCAAAACGGTCGTTTGTTTTACGCAAAAACTTTGTACCGCTGAGTTTTGTTAGCCCAAAATCACCTAGAAATTTGGTGTCCCAGTTCCAGCCATTTTTACTGTAGCTGAGATCATAATCTGTGTGAAAACTCAAGGAAACACTGTTTTGACCTCCAGAGGCCCATTCACTAAAGGCTGTTTGATTAAACAAAAGTTTGGCAATACCACCTCTTTTCCAATCCTTTTCAGGGTTTTGAACGGAGTCGGTTTGGGCATAAAGCATGGCATTTAGAACGATAAAACAAAGTGCAACGCTTTTTTTCATAAACAGTTATTTTGGTTTCGAATATAAAGGAACAGAAGAGCAGGCTTCACCATAAGACAACTTTCGCACCACTGGAATTAGTTTTGCTGTCAATATGCCCATGGCTTGTTGCGGAACGGGTTTGTTTGCACAGCCCTTTATCATTACCAATCCATTTTTGTAAGGAGTGATATCAAAAACGGCTAATTTTTCAGTAAATAGAAAACGCTCCAAATCATCAATAGTACCAACCACAACAGCTTTTGTAACGGGTTGCAAATAGCGAATCAAGAGCAATGTGGCCCATTGGGGCACCAACACATCTTCGGGGCAATGTACCGCAACAAAATGATCCTTGTAAGCGGTCCAGTCGTGGGAACTAAGTCGTTCCCGAAACGATTGTTCGCGTAACAGCACACCATCGTCTAAAAAATCGGTAATAGAAAGTAATGTTCGTGTTCCGTCAAGATAGAATTCTTCCAAGTCAATCACTTGAAGGGCACTCCCTGCCACACGATTGATAATCTCTCCTGCCATTACAGAAACCCGAGTTCAAGTTTGGCTTCCTCGCTCATCAAATCGCGCGTCCACGGTGGGTCAAAAGTAAGTTCCAATTCCACTTCATTAACCTCGTCCAAAGAGCGTACTTTTTCTTTTACTTCTTGTGGAAGAGATTCCGCCACTGGGCAATTGGGCGTGGTAAGGGTCATCAGTATTTTCACATCGTTGTCCTCATTGACAAACACATCATAAATAAGGCCCAATTCATAAATATCCACAGGAATTTCAGGGTCGTAAATGGTCTTTAAGGTCTTGACAATTTTTTCTCCAAGTGCAGCAGTATCCATCATGATGTAAGTTGCGTTTGGTACGCTATGGCGTACATTTTTAGTTGTTTAATCATGGAAACCAAACCATTTGCGCGCGTAGGGGAAAGATGCTCTTTTAGTCCAATTTCGTCAATAAATCCGGTATCGGCAGCTAAAATATCTTTGGGATGTTGGTTTGAAAACACACGAATAAGAATAGCAATAATTCCTTTTGTGATGATGGCATCGCTATCAGCTGTAAATGCAATTTTATCTTTTTCGAGTTCGGCGTGTACCCAAACTTTACTCTGACATCCTTTAATAATGTGATCGTCCGTTTTGTATTCTGGGGCTATTAACGGTAATGATTTTCCAAGTTCAATCATGTATTCGTAACGTTGCATCCAGTCGTCAAACATGGCAAATTCGGATACAATTTCTGCTTGTTGTGCTGCTATATTCATAGGTTAAAGATACGGATTAACGCAACATACTAACTGCTTTTTCAACGCCCGTTACAAATCGTTCTACTTCTTCGTGGGTGTTGTAAAACGCAAACGAAGCGCGCACCGTTCCAGGAATTTGATAAAAATCCATAATGGGTTGGCAGCAATGATGTCCTGTTCTAACGGCAATTCCCATTTTGTCAAGGAGCGTTCCTATATCGTAGGGATGTAATCCTTCCACATTAAATGAAATTACGGCTACTTTGTTTTGCACATCCCCGTATATACGTAAACCTTCAATTTCTTTTAGCTTTTTTGTGGCGTGTTGTAGCAAGTCGTTTTCGTGTGCTGCAATGGCATCAAAACCAATATTGTTCATATAATCGACAGCAGCACCAAAGCCCACACCACCCGCAATGTTAGGTGTGCCTGCTTCAAATTTATGTGGCAAATCGGCGTAGGTTGTTTTTTCAAAGGTTACTTGGTCTATCATTTCGCCACCTCCTTGATAGGGTGGAAGTTTACGCAACCACTCTTCTTTGCCGTACAACATACCAATTCCTGTTGGACCGCAAATTTTATGTGCGGATGTAGTATAAAAATCTGCGTTTAGTGCTTGCAGATCCGGAACCAAATGCGGTGTGGCTTGAGCACCATCGATAAGTACGGCAGCGCCAACCGCATGCGCTTTTTCAATAATATGTTCAATGGGATTGATAATCCCCAATGCGTTTGAAACATGATTCACAAAAACCACTTTGGTACGGTTGTTTACAAGTTGGTCAAAAGCGTCCATATCTAGGATTCCCGCATCTGTCATTGGAATAACCTTGAGCGTTGCGCCTGTGCGCTCGCAAAGCATTTGCCATGGAACAATATTAGCATGATGTTCTAATGCAGATACTATGAGTTCATCCCCTTGTTTTAGTAAGGATGCAAATCCATTTGCCACCAAATTAATGGCGTGGGTAGTGCCCGATGTTAAGATAATTTCGTACGCTTGCTTGGCATTAAAATGCCGCTGAATTTTTTGTCTAGCTGCTTCAAACAGATCGGTAGCTTCTTGGCTTAATGCATGAACGCCTCTGTGGATATTGGCGTTGGTGTGTTTATAATAATCACTAATTGCATCAATGACTGGAAGTGGCGTTTGCGATGTTGCAGCGTTATCCAAATACACCAATGGCTGTCCATTAACCTGACGGTGTAAAATGGGAAAGTCATTTCTAATGTTCACTAAATTAAGCGTGGTGTTATACATCAAACCCAATATTTACACCTAGTTTATTTGCAATCAATTTATTAATGCGTTTTTTAACCGAATCAATTTGTACACTTTGCAACACATTATTAGCAAAGGCATAGGTGAGCAGCCCGCGTGCTTCCTTTTTTGGAATACCACGAGATTGGAGATAAAAAAGGGCATCTTCATCCAATTGACCAATGGTACAGCCGTGGCTACATTTGACGTCGTCGGCAAAAATTTCAAGCTGTGGTTTTGTGTTAATGCTTGCCTTGTCATCCATCAAAATATTGTTGTTTTGTTGGAAGGCATTGGTCTTTTGTGCTTCTTTTTCAACAATAATTTTTCCATTGAAAACACCCGTTGCATTTTCGGCATAGATGCCTTTGTAGTCTTGATGACTTTCACTGTTAGGCTGTGCGTGATGCACGAGTGTATGGTGATCTACAAACTGCTTTCCCTCAATAAGAGTAATACCTTTCATCGTCGAGTTGATTTCGGGTGCCTTGTGATAGAAATTTAGGTTATTCCGTGTAAGTTTTCCACCAAATGAGAACGTATGTACTTTGGCGTGACTGTGTTTTTGTTGCGAAATATAGGTGCTATCTATAAGCGTTGCCTCAACGTTGTCGTTTTGGATTTTATAGTAATCCAATTGGGCGTTTTGTTCCGTAAAAATTTCAGTAACCACATTGGAAAACGTAGCCTCGGCAGTCAGACTTTGATGCCGCTCTACAATTTGTATTTCAGCATTTTTCTCCAACACAATCAAATTGCGAGGCTGCAGAATCATATTTGGATTTTTATCTGTGGCAAAATGAATAATCTGCACAGGCTTTTCTACCACCTTTCCTTCGGGAACATAAATATATGCACCTTCTTTGGTAAAGGCCGTGTTGAGTGCTGTTAGAGACGCTTCCTTATCAGCAATTTGGTTAAAGTATTTTTTGATTACGGGCGCAAATTTTCGTTTAGTCAATGCTGCAGACAACAAACAAACATCCACACCATCGTGTGTAGTTTCAGACAAATATGCGTTGTAAACACCATCAACAAATACAATTTTATAGGTGTCAACATCCTGTAAAATGTATTGTTTAACCTCTTCGAGTTTTAGGTTTACATCCTCTTTTGGAAATACAGAAAAATGGGTTTTTGTAAGTGTTCTAAGCGAGGTGTATTTCCAATCCTCTTGCTTTATAGTGGGAAAGCCTTGTTGTTCAAATACTTCAATGGCAGCGGCGCGCTCGTCTTGCAATTTACGCTGTGGACCGTCTTGGGCATCAAATGCCAAATACGAAGACAATAAGGTTTCTTTTAAATCCATTATGCGCCTTGTTTTATCCAGTCGTAGCCTTTTTCTTCAAGTTCCAAAGCCAAGTCCTTGGTTCCAGATTTTACAATTCTCCCTTCGTGCAATACATGTACAAAATCGGGAACGATATAATCTAACAATCGCTGGTAGTGCGTAATCACCACAATTGCGTTGTCCTTGCCTTTAAGCTTGTTTACGCCATTGGCTACAATGCGTAGCGCATCAATATCAAGTCCCGAGTCTGTTTCATCTAAAATGGCAAGTTTGGGTTCAAGCATTGCCATTTGAAAAATTTCATTTCGCTTTTTTTCGCCGCCAGAAAATCCTTCGTTTAGCGAGCGAGATAAAAACCGCGAATCGATTTCTAAAAGGGCTGCTTTTTCACGAATTTTCTTAAGCATTTCGTTGGCAGGCATATCATCAAGTCCTTTTGCTTTGCGGTTTTGGTTGATTGCCGTTTTGATAAAATTAGTTACCGATACTCCAGGGATTTCCACAGGATATTGAAACGATAAAAAGATACCAAGATGGGCGCGTTCGTCTGCGCTAAGTTCTGAAATATCATCGCCATTAAATAAAATGCTTCCTTGCGAAACATTATATTCTTCGTGTCCAGCAATCACGGTTGAAAGGGTGCTTTTACCAGAGCCGTTTGGACCCATAATGGCATGTACTTCGCCAGCTTTTACGTCCAAATTAATTCCTTGAAGAATGGTTTTGCCTTCGCAACCGGCATGTAAATTATCAATGCTTAGCATGTGTTAGTTGGGTTTGAGAATAGAGTTGTCTGTGGGATTCACCAATGAATCTATAGATGTGATTTTAATACGTTTGTCCCAACCCTCTTCTTCGGGTTGTTTGTTTTCTACTTTTCCTTTAATGTAAACAGGAATCATGTCGTATTCGTCTTGCTTTAATGGGGTGCACAAATCGTGTAGCTCATGCATTTGTTCGTCGATAATAACGCCATAAATTTCAGTACCGGTGTTGAGTACTGCTGCATCCGCCAAGTATAAAAATTCGCCGTAGAATTGCGGATTAGCATCTGATTTTTTAGGTGTTTGCGTGCAGGAGGCTGCAAACGCAATAATTAAAATAAAGGGTAATATTCTCATGATTTAGGATTTATCCAACAGAACCTTCAAGTGAAATTTCAAGTAGTTTTTGTGCTTCCACAGCAAACTCCATTGGAAGTTTATTTAGTACTTCTTTGCTAAAACCATTTACGATAAGCGCAATGGCTTTTTCGGTATCGATGCCTCGTTGGTTACAGTAAAAAATTTGGTCTTCACCAATTTTACTGGTCGTGGCTTCGTGTTCAATTTTTGCCGTTTTGCTTTTTGCTTCGATGTATGGGAACGTGTGTGCACCACATTTATTTCCCATCAGAAGCGAATCACATTGTGAAAAGTTCCGGGCATTTTTGGCATTGGCACCTATTTTTACCAAGCCGCGGTAGCTATTTTGCGATTGCCCCGCAGAGATCCCTTTGGAAATAATCGTACTCTTAGTACGTTTACCCAAATGAATCATTTTGGTGCCTGTATCGGCTTGTTGAAAATTGTTCGTAAGTGCAATGGAGTAAAATTCCCCAATGCTATCATTGCCTTTCAAAATGCACGATGGATACTTCCATGTAACGGCAGAGCCTGTTTCGACTTGTGTCCAAGAAATTTTTGAACGTTCGTGGCAAATCCCACGTTTGGTCACAAAGTTAAATACCCCTCCTTTTCCATCTTTATCGCCTGGAAACCAGTTTTGAACGGTAGAGTATTTGATTTCAGCGTCGTCAAGGGCAATAAGTTCAACAACCGCCGCATGCAACTGATTTTCATCTCTTGCGGGTGCGGTACATCCCTCCAAATAACTGACGTAACTGCCTTCGTCTGCAATCACTAATGTACGTTCAAACTGCCCAGTTCCCGCCTGATTAATTCGGAAATAGGTAGAGAGCTCCATCGGGCAATGTACCCCTTTTGGAATATAACAAAATGATCCATCTGAAAATACAGCTGAGTTTAGTGCTGCATAATAATTATCGGTACGCGGAATCACAGATCCAATATATTTTTGAACCAATTGGGGATGCTCCTTAATGGCTTCTGAAATAGAACAAAAAATAATGCCTTTTTCAGCCAAAGTATCTTTAAAAGTGGTGGCTACCGAAACGGAATCCATTACAATATCAACGGCAACACCTGCTAATTTTTTTTGTTCCTCAAGCGAAATTCCCAGTTTTTCAAAGGTTTTGAGTAGTTCGGGATCTACTTCATCTAGGCTGTCGTATTTCACTTGCGACTTGGGCGCAGAGTAATAAGCGATACTTTGTAAATCGGGCTTTTTGTATTTGACATTTGCCCAATCGGGTTCTTCCATTTGTTGGAATTTTTCAAAGGCTTCTAGGCGCCATTTGGTCATCCAAGCAGGTTCGTTTTTGCGCGCCGAAATAGCACGGACAATGTCTTCGTTTAGTCCAACAGGAAACGTATCAGATTCAATATCGGTGTAAAAACCGTATTCATACTCTTTGGTTTCGAGTTCTTTTTTTAATTCTTCTTCCGTGTATGCCATAGCATTTTTTTAAAGTGAAAAACTTTCACCACACCCACAAGTTCTGTTGGCGTTTGGATTGTTAAAAACAAACCCTTTGCCGTTTAACCCCCCTGAATACTCTAGGGTAGTTCCAACAAGATACAAAAAGCTTTTCTTATCTACTACAATGCGCACGTCATTGTCTTCGAAAATTTTGTCGTTTTCACCCAAAGCTGCATCAAATGTGAGCTCATAAGACAAGCCAGAGCATCCACCACTTTTAACACCAACGCGCACAAAATGGGTCTGCGAGTCAACGCCGTCTTGTTGCATCATCTGCACCACTTGGTTTCGGGCTTCTGGAGAAACTTTTATCATAGGCTTATTTGGATTAATTCCAAAGTACAAATATACCACATTTTACTACGATACAATAGTGTCACAATTGACTTTTCAAATAGCACGATAACAGCTTGTTACTGCAGTAAAAAGAATCATCGTAAAATACGCTAAGTTTGCAGCATGATTGAAGACCAAAAACCTTCCAAAACCGCACTGGAATCGTTGGGCGAATTTGCCCTAATAGAACATCTTACAAAATCCGCAAAAACAACCTTACCTTCTACCAAATTGAGTATCGGTGACGATGCTGCCGTATTATCTCACAACGGCGAAACTGTTATCAGTACAGACATGCTTGTCGAAGGTGTTCACTTTGACTTGGGCTATATGCCGCTAAAGCATTTGGGGTACAAAGCTGTAGTGGTAAACTTGTCGGATATCTATGCGATGAATGCACAAGCTACACAAATTTTACTGTCCATTGCGGTTTCCAACCGCTTCACCTTAGAGGCATTGGAAGCGTTATACGCAGGCGTGCATCTAGCGTGCAAAACCTATGGCGTTGACCTGGTAGGTGGCGATACCACCTCCTCCAAGCAAGGATTACAACTTTCGGTAACGGCCTTAGGTGTGGCACCCAAAACGGGAGCTGTGAAACGCAGCGGTGCTGCCGAAAGCGAACTTTTGGTGGTTTCCGGCGATTTGGGAGCCGCCTATATGGGGTTGCAAGTTTTGGCGCGTGAAAACGAGGTGTTTAAAGCCAACCCGAATCACAAGCCCGACTTAGATCCGTACACCTACTTGGTGGAACGTCAACTAAAACCTGAAGCGCGAAAAGATATTGTTTCGCTTTTGGAAGTACTAGAAGTTACGCCCACATCTATGATTGACATCAGTGACGGGTTGTCTTCGGAAGTACTTCATTTATGCAAACAAAGCGAAGTAGGGTGCAAGCTCTACGAAGAAAAAATCCCGTTAGACCCGCAGTTTATTGCGGTATGCGAGGAGTTTAACATCGACAGTACGACTATTGCCCTAAGTGGAGGTGAAGACTATGAATTACTCTTTACCATCAAACAAGAGGACTATGACAAAATAAAAGGCAATCCCAACCTTAGTGTGATTGGGCATATGACTTCTAAAGAAGAGGGCGCCAATTTGGTTACAAGAGGCAATGAAATTATTCCATTAAAAGCGCAAGGTTGGAAGGCGTTTTAGGCCTGCATCAACGCTTCAATTTCATCGGCTTCTATCGGAATATTTTCCATTAAATTTAAAGGCGCACCTGCTTCTTGTACCACCACATCGTCTTCAAGGCGTATGCCAAAACCTTCATCGGGGATATAAATACCGGGTTCTACAGTAAAGACCATATTGGCTTGCATGGGTTTGTCAAGAAGTCCGTAGTCGTGGGTGTCTAAGCCCAAGTGGTGTGAGGTGCCGTGCATAAAATACTTTTTATACGCCTCAGCGTTTTCGGAAACTTCGTTTTTGGTGAGTAGTTTTAAATCTATAAGTGCGCTGCTCATTAGTTTTCCCACTTCTTTGTGGTATTCCTTCCAAAGTGTGCCGGGCACTAATAATTTTGTAGCCTCGTTTTTGACCTTTAGCACGGCATCGTAAACGGCGCGCTGGCGCGTATTAAATCGTCCAGACACAGGGATGGTTCGGGTCATATCGGACGAATAATTGCCGTATTCAGCACCTACATCTAAGAGTAACATATCGCCTTCTTTGCACCTGCGGCAATTTTCTATATAGTGCAATACATTACTATTGGCACCCGAAGCAATTATAGGGGTGTAGGCAAAGCCTTTGGAACGGTTACGCAAAAATTCATGCGCAAATTCAGCCTTTATTTCATGCTCCCAAACGCCTGGTTTGACAAAGCTTAAAATACGTCTAAAGCCTTTTTCAGTGATCTTACAAGCATGTTCGATCTGCGCAATTTCTTCAGGGTCTTTTACGCCACGTAATTCTTGTAAAATAAAATTACTTTTTTCGTAATGGTGGTTGGGAAACTGATCTTTGCACCACGCAATAAAACGATCTTCTCGTGTTTGGGTTTCTACCTTAGCACGGTAGTGTTCGTTGGTATTGATGTAGATGTTTTCAGCATTATTTGCTAATTCCAAAAATATTTTTTCAAAGCTATCCGTCCACAAAACGGTTTCAACACCTGACACTTCTGTCGTTTCTTTTTGGGTGAGTTTGTGTCCTTCCCAAACGGCAATATGGGCATTGGTTTCACGGACAAAAACCAGTTCGCGCTGGGTAGGATTTTTTGCGTCGGGATACAGCACAAGTATGGTTTCTTCTTGGTCGATGCCGCTGAGGTAAAACAAATCGCGGTGTTGCGCAAAAGGCAAGGTGCTATCAGCACTAATGGGATAAATGTCGTTGGAATTAAAAACAGCAATGCTATTGGGCTTTAATTGTGCCATAAAGCGTTGGCGGTGTTGACTAAAAACAGATGCGGGCAGTGGTGTATATTTCATATCGTAAAGTAAAAAAATTATCTTCACATAAAATTAGAGGCGTGAAACATATCTTACTACTACTTGGACTTTCGATTGCTACAGCACAACCCACCCCAACATCAGCTGATGAAATACGTGAGGCTACGGCTGAAATAGATTCATTAATTGCCAAATCGCTAGTGGCAAAATTGCCGCTTACGAATATGGGTCCTAGCGTGATGAGTGGTCGTGTTACCGATTTGGCTGTAAACCCAAATGCTACTTATGAGTTTTATGTAGCCTATGCTTCTGGCGGATTGTGGTACACCAATAACAATGGCACGACATTTTCGCCTGTCATGGACAATAGCGCTACTCAAAATATCGGAGACATTGCGGTGCATTGGCCTACGCATACCATTTATGTGGGAACAGGGGAAAACAATGCCTCTCGATCATCATATGCGGGAATTGGCATTTTAAAATCTACAGACCGAGGCGCAAGCTGGCAGTATTTAGGTCTGGAAGATGCACACCACATAGGAAAAATTGAAATCAACCCTAACAATCCTGATGAAATCATTGTGGGGGTTACTGGACATTTATATTCAAAAAACCCGACACGTGGTATTTATAAATCTATTGATGGAGGGCAAACATGGCAGCAAACGTTAGCATTAAACAATACCACTGGAGTCATTGAAATTACAGTAGCTCCAGAAAATTTTAATATTCAATATGCAGCGGCGTGGGAAAAAGACCGCAAGGCGTGGCACTTTACCGGCAGCGGAAGTACTTCGGGAATTTATAAAAGTATTGATGGGGGAAATACATGGCAATGGATTACAACCCCAACCAGTGGCTTCCCACAGGGCAATGGCGTTGGACGTATAGGACTAGCCGCATTTGATGCGAATACCATTTACGCTATTGTTGACAATCAAGATAGACGACCTAGAAAAACCACCGCACAGAAGAAATTGACCAAAAAAGATTTTGAGGGTATTTCATTGGAGGCCTTTATGGCAATAGACTCCGAATTACTCGATAATTTTTTAAAAGACAATAGTTTTCCCAAAGAACATACCGCAAAAAGTATACGCAAGGCGGTCCGTAATGGTACGCTTAAACCTGCTGATCTTTCGCTATATCTAAGCGATGCAAATGCGGATTTGTTTGATACGCCTGTTGTTGGCGCACAAGTGTTTAAAAGTGAGGACGGGGGACAATCTTGGGCCATAACACACGAAGGGTTTTTGGACGACGTGTATTATAGTTATGGCTATTATTTTGGTATGATTCACGTTACTCCTTCCAATAGCAATCGCATTTATATATACGGCGTACCTATGCTTACTTCAGCAGATGGGGGAAAAACATTTAGTACATTAGATGCGCCAAACGCGCATGTAGATCATCATGCACTTTGGATAAACCCCAACAATCCAAAACACCTTATCAACGGAAACGATGGCGGTGTTAATATCAGCTATGATGGCGGTGCAAACTGGATAAAAGCAAATCAGCCATCTGTAGGGCAGTTTTATACGGTGTATGCCGATAGCCAAAAACCCTATCATGTATATGGTGGCTTGCAAGATAATGGTGTGTGGGAAGCACCTCACACTTCCAAAGAAAGTGTGGCGTGGCATCAAACCGGACACAACGCTTGGACGCGGATTATGGGCGGCGATGGCATGCAAATTCAAGTGGATAAGCGCAACGCGAATATTGTTTATACAGGGTATCAGTTTGGTAATTATTTTCGAATAAACAGGGAAACAAATAAACGTACATACATTCAACCAAAGCATAAACTAGGCGAGGCACCACTGCGGTTTAATTGGCAAACCCCCATTTTATTGTCGCCACATAATAATGACATACTGTATTTTGGAAGTAACAAGTTGCATCGTTCCATGAATAAAGGAGACGATTGGGCCGTAATTTCTGACGATCTCACCAAAGACGGAAAAAAAGGGAACGTGCCATACGGTACGCTTACTGTCATTGACGAATCGATATTTAATTTTGGACATCTTGCGGTAGGTTCCGACGATGGACGTATTCATCTTACTAAAGATAGCGGTGCCACTTGGGGATGCATCAGTAACGACTTGCCTCAAGACTTGTGGGTGAGCAGGCTACAATTTTCAACACACAACCCCTCAACCATTTACGCAACACTAAACGGGTATCGCTGGGATGACTTTACCCCTTATGTATATGTTTCAGACGATTATGGCACCACTTGGCGTAATATTTCTGCCAACTTACCTAACTCTCCTGTAAATGTTGTTCGTGAAGATCCTACTAACAAACAATTACTATATGTGGGAACAGATAATGGATTGTATGTTAGTGTAGATAGAGGCACAAGTTGGCATTTGTTTGATCAAGATATTCCACGGGTAGCGGTACATGATTTGTTTATTCAAAAAGAGGAAAATGATTTGCTTGTGGGTACGCACGGACGATCTATATATTTGTTGGAATTGGAAGCGGTACAACAATTACCAAAATTTGTTGAGCAACCTATTGTTATATTAAAGCCCGAGGCGATAAAGCACAGCAAAAGATGGGGGCAAAAAAGTAGGGTTTGGTATGATGCATATACACCGAAATTCAACTGGACTTTCTTTGCCGAAGCCCAAACGGATGGTGTTTGGACATTAAATTCAGAAAAAGAGGTTGTGGTGTATGAGGAAGCAGTAGAACTTAGTAGAGGGCTTCAAAAAATTTCATATGCCTTGCGCATACAACCCGAAGCGGTCAAATCATATAATAGAAAACACAAAACGAATCTTACCCCAGCAGAGGACGGAAACGTTTATTTGCCTGAGGGCACTTATACCATTTCTTGGAATGATGAGCCTCAAGCTAGCTTAAAAATAGAGTGATTTTGTTTGATGTTTTTGAAACATATTTCTTTCTTTTTGAACAAAAAACGGAAAGCTTGTTAGAATTGTCCTAAATAAGCTAAATCCTTTGGCATTCAGGCGTTCAGCACCTAATTTTGTACCGAACAAAAACCAAAACTATGGGAGTTATCTTATCATCAACCATTCTTAGAAAAGTAGCCATGGCATTGTCGGGCATTTTCTTAATGGTTTTTTTGCTACAACACTTTGTCATTAATATCACTTCTGTTTTTAGTGCAACTATATTCAATCAATTTTCGCACTTTATGGGTACCAATCCTGTGGTGCAGTTTTTACTACAACCAGTTCTTATTTTTGGTGTCATATTCCATTTTGTGATGGGGTTTGTCCTCGATATTCAAAATAGACGTGCCCGAGGCACACGCTATGCCGTTTATAAAGGCAGCGCAAATGCAAGCTGGGCTTCTCGAAATATGATTATTTCTGGCGCTACGGTATTGGCATTTTTAGCACTACACTTTTACGATTTTTGGGTTCCTGAGATAAATTATAAATACGTTGAAGTGTTGCCAGAAGACCCGAACCGCTACTACGAAGAATTGGTACATAAGTTTGAAGACCTAACACGTGTGGTACTCTATGTGGTTTCTTTTTTCTTTCTAGCATTACACTTGTCGCACGGTTTTTCATCCGCATTTCAGTCTATGGGATTCAATAATAAATACACACCTGCAGTAAAATCTTTTGGAAAACTGTACGCCGTTGGAATTCCTTTAGGATTTGCATTCATCGCTATTTTTCACTTTTTAAATCACTAATATGGCAACATTAGACGCTAAAATTCCCAAAGGTCCTATTGCCGAAAAGTGGACCAATCATAAAAATAACATCAATCTTGTAAGCCCAGCGAACAAGCGTCTCATTGACGTTATTGTAGTGGGCACCGGACTTGCCGGTGGCTCTGCTGCAGCTACACTTGCTGAATTGGGCTACAACGTAAAAGCATTCTGCTTTCAAGACTCGCCAAGACGTGCGCATTCCATTGCAGCACAGGGAGGAATAAACGCAGCAAAAAATTATCAAGGTGACGGAGATTCTGTTTACCGCTTGTTTTATGATACTGTAAAAGGAGGCGATTACCGTTCCCGCGAAGCCAATGTACACCGCTTGGCAGAGGTGTCTACCAATATTATCGATCAATGTGTGGCACAAGGAGTTCCTTTTGCTCGTGATTATGGCGGTTTGTTAGATAACCGTTCATTTGGTGGGGTGCTGGTTTCCAGAACATTTTATGCCAAAGGGCAAACCGGGCAGCAGTTGTTGTTGGGAGCATATTCAGCGATGAACCGCCAAATTGGACGCGGAAAAATTAAAATGTATAGCCGTCACGAAATGCTAGACCTTGTAAAAGTGGATGGCAAAGCGAGAGGGATTATCACACGTAATTTGGTAACTGGTGAAATCGAACGACATGCTGCGCATGCGGTTGTTATTGCTTCGGGAGGATACGGCAACTTGTTTTATTTGTCCACCAATGCTATGGGAAGTAACGTAACGGCAGGATGGAAAATCCACAAACAGGGAGCTCATTTTGCGAATCCGTGTTTTACACAAATCCACCCAACATGTATTCCCGTTTCTGGAGATCATCAATCTAAATTAACATTGATGTCTGAATCGTTGCGTAATGATGGGCGTATTTGGGTGCCCAAAAAGAAAGAGGATGCAGCGGCTATTCGCGAAGGACGACTAAAACCCACCGATTTGGCAGAGGAAGACCGCGACTATTATTTGGAGCGTCGTTATCCTGCTTTTGGAAACTTAGTACCTCGTGATGTAGCATCTCGTGCAGCAAAAGAACGCTGTGATGAAGGCTATGGCGTAAACAAAACAGGGGAAGCTGTTTTCCTTGACTTTGCAGATGCTATTGTGCGTTACGGAAAAGAAAAAGCTCATGTAAAAGGCTTGGACGAAAACGACACGGCACTTGTACAAAAACTAGGAAAAGAAGTCGTTAAGGCAAAATATGGAAACTTATTCCAGATGTACGAGAAAATCGTAGATCAAAATCCTTATGAAACGCCTATGATGATTTATCCAGCCGTACACTATACCATGGGCGGCGTATGGGTAGATTATAACTTGATGACTACTATTCCAGGTTGTTTTGCCATTGGCGAAGCCAACTTCTCCGATCACGGGGCAAACCGCTTAGGCGCATCGGCTTTGATGCAAGGATTGGCAGACGGTTATTTTGTATTGCCTTATACTATTGGTGATTATTTGGCAGACGATATTCGCACCGGACCAATTTCTACTGCTTCGCCAGAATTTGAAGAAGCAGAACAACGGGTAAAAGCTCAAATAGATGCGTTTATCAACAATAAAGGCACCAAAACAGTGGATTATTTTCACCGTAAATTGGGTAAAATCATTTGGAACAAATGTGGAATGTCACGTAACGAGAAAGGGCTTAAAGAAGCCATGGCTGAAGTAAAAGCGCTCCGTGAGGAGTTTTATAAAGACGTATTTGTTCCTGGAACAGCAGATTCATTTAACGAGCCATTAGCGAAAGCACTCCGTGTTGCGGACTTCTTAGAATTGGGCGAATTGTTTGCCAAAGATGCTTTAGTGCGTACGGAATCTTGTGGAGGTCACTTTAGAGAAGAATCCCAAACACCTGAAGGAGAAGCACTTCGCGATGATGAGAATTTTACTTTTGTCTCTGCTTGGGAATACAAAGGAGAACCTAGTGATGCTGAACTTCATAAAGAAGCATTGAACTACGAAAATATTGAACTGAAAACAAGATCGTATAAATAGGCAATAGTGAATAGGCAATAGTTAAAAAATGACACACATTCAATCATATAAAGATTTATTGATTTGGAAAAAAGGGATGGCTTTGGTCAAATCAGTTTACCTGTTGTGTGAGCAATTACCTAAAGAAGAAGTTTTCGGTTTGCAAAGCCAGATGAAACGTGCCGCTATTTCTATCCCATCTAATATTGCGGAAGGCTATGGTCGAAATTATACGCAAAATTATGTTCAATTTTTACGAATTACACGTGGCTCATTACTTGAATTGGAAACCCAACTCATTATTTCTAAAGAGCTAAAATTAGTTGGAAACAAATTGTGCCAAAAAGTACAAGGGTTAATTACAGAAGAAAATAAAATGTTAAATGCCTTTATAAAGTCAATAAGCAAGGAAAGATAATTATTGCCTATTGCCTTTTGGCTATAAAACTAAAGTATGAAACTGACATTAAAAATTTGGCGTCAAGAAAACGCTACCGCAAAAGGAAGTATGCAAACCTATTCGTTGGACGGAGTTTCTCCAGACATGTCGTTTTTGGAGATGATGGATGTGCTTAACGAACAGCTGATGGAACAAGGTATAGATCCTGTTGCATTTGATCACGATTGTCGCGAAGGCATTTGTGGGTCTTGCTCTATGTTTATTAACGGTGAAGCTCACGGTCCCGATAGACTCGTTACCACATGCCAACTGCACATGCGCAAATTCAAGGACGGCGATACCATTCATATTGAGCCTTTCCGAGCGCAACCGTTTCCTGTTATTAAGGACTTGGTAGTTGATCGTTCCGCTTTTGATCGTATTCAGCACGCAGGAGGTTTTGTTTCGGTTAACACTTCGGGAAACACCCAGGACGCAAACGCCATTCCTATAGAAAAAGCAGACGCCGATAAAGCCTTTGATGCCGCTGCATGTATTGGCTGTGGCGCATGTGTTGCAACATGTAAAAACGCTTCTGCAATGCTATTTGTTTCGGCAAAAGTTTCGCAGTATGCACTATTGCCACAAGGTCAAGTGGAAGCTACGGATCGTGTTCTCAATATGGTCAAGCAAATGGACGATGAAGGCTTTGGAAATTGTACCAATACAGGTGCGTGCGAAGTAGAATGTCCAAAAGGAATTTCGTTAGAAAACATCGCCCGCATGAACCGTGAGTATCTCTCGGCGAACGTAAAGGGGTAAAGCATTCAAAAGATAAACTACATTTCTCTACATAAATCAGTAGTTTTATCTGATGGAAACCCTTCACACCGCCTTACTTCAAAACGATTTGCATTGGCACAACCCTGCTGAAAATCAATTTGCATTTGAGCAGCTTATGCAAAAATTACCTAAAGCTGTAAACCTTATTGTACTGCCAGAAATGTGGGCTACGGGTTTTACCATGACACCTAATGAAGTGGCTGAATCCATGCGGGGAACCTCGGTAGCGTGGATGCAACACATGGCAAAACAGCACAATGCAGCCGTTTGTGGCAGTCTTGCCATTAAAGAAAAAGATGCGTTTTACAACCGATTTATTTTTGCGCATCCAAACGGTCAAATTGACACCTATGATAAAGCACATCCCTATACGCCGTCTGGTGAAGCGCGGGTGTACAACGCTGGGAAAGGAAGTGTACTGATTGAATATGCCGGTTTTCGTATTCGTCCGTTGGTGTGCTACGATTTACGTTTTCCCGTATTTGCGCGTAACACAGACCAATACGATTTGCTTCTTTGTGTAGCCAATTGGCCTGTAGCACGTATTCAAGCATGGAACACGCTGCTTTGTGCACGCGCGATCGAAAACATGGCTTTTTCAGTGGGTGTAAATCGAACGGGGAAAGACGCTTACCGACTGCAATATCCTGGTGCTTCTGCGGCATATAACGCCCTTGGCGATACGCTGGCTTTTGCCGATACGTCAGCATCTATTGCTACAGCTGAATTTGATAAAAAGGAACTCTACAAACTGCGTGAAAAACTACCGTTTTTGAAGGACCGGGATGCGTTTACTCTAAAATAAATTGCTCTTGTAATTCCCAGTTGGCGCGTACGTCTAAAAGTGGCGGAAAGTGATATACCGCTTCGGGCTTTTTACCTTCCAAATAATTTCCAGTATCCCACTTGCCATTTGCGTTTTCGTCTATTCGAACGCGTACGTAGTATTTGTTTGGTAATAGGTAAGCAAACCGATATAAACCACGCTCTTCTTTAACATATACGCTGCGAATAATTTCCTCTTTTTCATTTGTTAAGTCAATAAAAATGGGATATGATGGCACATTGGCTAAGCGCAATGAGAGGTTACCGTAATCCACCCTACTTTTGGTACTCATTGAAGTTGAAAGACTATCATTTTGGACATCAAAAAAATCTGTTACAGCACCAGGTAAAAGGTCGAATTGGTATTTTTCGTTTGGAAAAACATCAAACAAGACCTGTAGCTCATGCATGCCTTTTTGGGCAAGCGTAAAAGGTACTAAAGTAGAATCTTTGGCACGCAACTGCATGGAATCTTGTATAAATTGTTTTATAGGAGTATTGGCGATTAGCTTCAAGGTGTCGGTTAGGTGTAATGCTCCTTTTGGCTCAAAGGAAAGTTGTAATGAATCCGGTTCCGCTTTTCGAACACGATAGGTAAATTCTTTTGATAAGGTGTCGTGGCGTAACGTAAAGCGGAGAGAATCGGTATCAATCCCTTTGAACCAATAGTAAAGGGTGTCTGTTTTGCGGTCGCGCGACACTACCGAAGCAAAGCTATCACCAACCACTTCATTTAGTTCAATGGTAATGACATCACTACCCTTAAATCCAAATCCTATACGCTGCTTTCCCGCTTGGTAGGCTTTTCCAAAATCAAAAGCGATATCTTCTTTAAAAAGCGATAGCTGAAAAAGACTATCGTTTGGTAATGTAATGACGTGTTGTACAGCATCTATTTTATCCACCGAAGGATCAAACACATAATTTTTTGACACATCTTTAACCGCAGTCAAAAGATAATCTCCTGCTTTTAGATTGGGCATTGTAAATTCGGTTAGACTGTCGAGTGTGTTGGTGTAATAAAGCGGTTTGTTTTTGAAAACAACAGAGTCATTGTATGTGCTATCGATGGGATAAAGCATAACCGAAACAAAGGATTCGGGTTTGCGCGCAAAGGCATCTGAAATACTACCTCGAAGTGTAAGGGAATCAATGGTAGCACCTGTAGAAAACACATAAGAGAAATACGAAAACGGATTACCTTCATTATTGTCCACCACACTTTCGCCAAAATTGAACGTATAGGTAGTATTTGGTGCGAGTGAATCCAAAAATTCAACTTCAATATATTTTGCCGCTAGGCTTTGTGGTGAAATTATGTATGTGGTTTGCTCTAGTGGAGGCGAAACCACCAATTGATCATTTAATTTATTCAGTTTGATGTACTCATCAAAATAAATACGAATGCGATCTTTACTGAAATTCACGGTTTTTTGTGGCGGGTCTGCGCGTAAGACTACCGGAGGAATTTCATCTTTTGGTCCACCCGTTGGTGCACCACGCCGGGCACATTGCACAAATATGGAGCAAATCAGAAACGCAATAAATAGCCGTTTAATCATAGCGCAAAATAACGACTATTTTCTTGCTTACGGAAGAATGTTTTGCGCATACGCCATTCCCATGACAGATATTTTATTACATGCGCCGTTCAATAAGGCATTCCCACAAGCAGTTAATGTGTCACCCGTGGTAATCACATCATCAACCAACAATAAGTGCTTGTACTCCTTTTGTGGTTGAACTAAAAAGGCATTTTTCACTTCTTCCCAGCGTGCTTCACGAGACATACGCACCAATGTTTTGGTTTGGTTTTTTCGCAACAACAGCTTGTCTAAATACGGCACATCTAAAACATTTGCCCAATATTGTCCAAAACCAGTTACTTGATTGTAGCCTCGTTTTCGTAGCCTCGAAGGATGTAGCGGTACAGGAACAATACCATCGCATTGCAACACAGGATGTTCTTTTGGAATGTGTTGGGCACTTTGTTGTGCAATCCAATGGGATACGTGCTTTTTCCCTTGATATTTTAATGCATGAATAAGTTTCTGAATGGGTGAATGCTGTATAAAATAAAATGGGGCATAAGCGCCTTCCAAAGGGAGGTATTGTTTTAACATTGTTTTTATGGCGTTGTTTTCGTCCTGTTCAAAATAGGTTTTTGGAAGCTTAGATGCGCATCTCACACATAGCCATTTTTGTTCTTTAGCGAGCGGTTGTATGCAGTTCCAACAGCACTGCGGAAACCAAACGGAAAGCAAATCATTCAACATAGGTTAAGGTTCTTATTGTGGCACGATGTAAATTAGTAAACTTATCCTATTTTTGCGCCATGGCAGACCAAGATTTGTTTAAAAAGGTATTGTCCCATGCCAAGGAGTATGGGTTTGTGTTTCCTTCTAGTGAAATTTACGATGGGCTTAGTGCCGTATACGATTACGGTCAGCAAGGTGTTGCCCTGAAAAAAAACTTACGCGAGTATTGGTGGAAAGCTATGGTGCAACTCAATGAAAATATTGTAGGCTTAGACGCAGCAATATTGATGCACCCCACTACGTGGAAGGCTTCAGGTCACGTGGATGCATTTAACGATCCACTTATTGATAATAAGGATTCTAAAAAACGCTACCGTGCTGATGTATTGGTGGAAGATTATGTAGCTAAGCTGGATACAAAAATTGAGAAAGAGGTAAAAAAAGCGGCCAATCGTTTTGGTGATGCATTCGACAAAGCACAATTTTTAAGCACCAATCCTAGAGTAGTTGGCTACAAAGAGAAAGGAGATGCCATTTTAAAACGCTTGGGAAAATCGTTAGAAAACGAAGATTTGGCAGACGTAAAGGCACTTATTGAAGAATTAGAGATTGTGTGTCCTTTGTCAGGTTCTAAAAACTGGACGGAAGTCAAGCAATTTAACCTGATGTTTGGCACTAAATTAGGCGCATCTGCCGAAACTGCTACCGAATTGTATTTACGTCCCGAAACTGCACAAGGGATTTTTGTGAATTTTCTGAATGTGCAAAAAACAGGGCGGATGAAATTGCCGTTTGGTATTGCCCAAACAGGAAAAGCATTCCGTAACGAAATTGTTGCACGCCAGTTTATTTTCCGTATGCGTGAATTTGAACAAATGGAAATGCAGTTTTTTATTCCTCCTGGAACACAAAAAGAGTGGTATGCGTATTGGAAAGAAACACGTCTAAAATGGCACCATTCATTGGGGTTAGGAGCGGAGAATTATCGTTTTCACGACCACGAAAAATTGGCACATTACGCCGATGCCGCTTGTGATATCGAGTTCCGTTTTCCATTCGGGTTTAAAGAATTGGAGGGAATTCACTCCCGTACAGACTTTGACTTGAGTAGTCACGAAGAATATTCAGGCAAAAAATTACAGTATTTTGATCCAGAGCGACAAGAAAACTATGTGCCTTATGTGTTGGAAACTTCGATTGGTTTAGACCGTTTATTCTTGGCAGTATTTTCAAATGCTTTGCAAGAAGAAACACTCGAGGACGGTTCTAGCAGAACAGTTTTACGCTTACCCGCTGTGGTTGCGCCAACCAAAGCAGCTGTATTGCCCTTGGTGAAAAAAGATGGCTTACCCGCTATCGCAAAAGATGTGGTAAATGACTTAAAGTGGGACATGGCAGTTACCTATGACGAAAAAGATGCTGTAGGTCGTCGTTATCGCCGACAAGATGCCTTGGGAACGCCTTTTTGTATTACTGTAGATCATCAAACCTTGGAAGACCAAACGGTAACCCTTCGTCACCGTGATACCATGGCGCAAGAACGCATGAGCATAGCCGAAGCAAAAGCAAAAATCAGCGAAGCGACTGCTTTTCAAACATGGTTGGCAAACGGCTAAAACCTTTTCCCTATAGATATTCCAAAACGACCATGGGCTTCTGGCTGGGAAGGATTAATTTTGCTATCCGTAAAGTAACGTCCTACACCAGCGAATATTTCAAAAGTAAAACCGTTTCGATTCACCCATTTTTTCCCCAACGCTACCCCCATAGAAAACTGGAATTCATTAGATTCCTTGTCTTTGTTTTCATCAAAATCGACAGATGAAAAAGAGCTAAACGCCTCAACAAAAAGTCCACTAGCACCAAAATCTTTTCTATTTAAAAAATAGAACCGGTAATAGGGCGTAAGGGAAAAGTTTTGATAGCTTGTGTTGTTGTCTCCGATATTTGCAAATAGTGAAATTCCATAACCGTTAGACTCATTAACAAGCCTTTCGTAGCTTATACTTAAGGCAGGATGCAGAATTAAATCAAATGCGTTTAGCCGAATTTCATTTTTTTCCAAAACCTTAACTCCTTCGTATTGATTTAGGATTTCGACTCGGGTAATATCTTCATTTTTTTCTTGTGCAGACACACCGAACACACCAAGCACAACAAAAGAAGTTAAAAGTATCTTATACATGACAATAGGATTTAGTTATATCAAATATACACAAATTTCACTCCTTAGTTTGTATTTTAGCACTCATGCAAATTATTTCATATAATGTTAACGGAATTCGTGCCGCGCTTAACAAGGGTTTTTTGGATTGGCTAAAAGCAGCCTCGCCTGATATCCTTTGTTTACAAGAAACCAAAGCTCGACCAGAACAACTCGATCTTTCTATTTTTGACAACGCAGGCTATCCGTACCACTACTGGTTTTCGGCCCAAAAGAAAGGCTATAGTTCTGTGGCGATTTTATGCAAACAAAAACCTAAGCACATTGAATATGGTACGGGTATTGACTATATGGATTTTGAAGGACGCAATCTGCGTGTAGATTTTGACAACGTTTCTGTGATGAGTTTGTATTTACCGTCAGGAACCAACCCAGATCGTTTAGCCTATAAGTTTACATATATGGATGATTTTCAGGTGTACGTAAACAACCTAAAAAAAGAACTTCCAAATTTAGTCATTTGTGGCGATTACAATATTTGCCATGAAGCCATAGATATTCACGATCCAGTACGCAATGCAAAAGTTTCGGGCTTTTTGCCCGAAGAGCGCAGCTGGTTAGACGGTTTTATTCAAAATGGTTTTGTGGATTCATTTAGGCATTTAAATGTGGAGCCGCATCAATACAGTTGGTGGAGCTACCGCGCCAATTCCCGTGCTAATAATAAGGGCTGGCGCATTGACTACGCCATGGTTTCTGAACCACTAAAAAATAGTATTAAACGCGCCTTTATCCTACCCCAAGCAGTCCATTCTGACCACTGTCCTGTTGGCGTAACACTTGCAATTTAACAGATGAAATACACCATTATTCCGCACACTGATATTCGGGTGAGCAAAATTTGCCTTGGCACCATGACTTGGGGCAATCAAAACACACAAGAGGAAGCCTTTGAACAAATGGATTATGCCCTGGAAAAAGGGGTGAATTTTATTGATACAGCCGAATTATATCCTGTTCCAGCAAACGCAGAAACGTATGCCGATACGGAGCGCATTATAGGCCATTGGTTTGCCCAACAAAAAAACCGAGATAAGGTAGTGTTGGCGACCAAAATTGCGGGCCCTGGTGCTTATACCGCTCATATCCGTACAACGGGCTTTACTCCTGAAAGCCTTCGCGAAGGATTGGAAGGAAGTTTGACACGCCTAAAAGCAGATTATATAGATGTCTATCAATTGCACTGGCCCGAACGAAACACTAATTTTTTTGGAAAACGGGATTATTTTCCAGATGAAAACGAGCAATGGGAAATCAATTTTCAGGAGGTTTTAGAAACGCTGGATGGCTTTGTTAAGGAAGGGAAAATTAGGCATATTGGTTTGTCTAATGAAACCCCCTGGGGTGCAATGAAGTATTTGAGCATTTCTGAATACAAAAATCTCCCCCGAGCGAAAACCATTCAAAACCCATATTCCTTGCTCAATCGTACTTTTGAGGTGGGAAATGCGGAGGTTTCGCATCGTGAGCAGTTGGGGCTTTTGGCATATTCCCCTTTAGCTTTTGGGGTGCTTTCTGGAAAATACCGCGGTGGAAATCTTCCCGAGAAAAGCAGGCTAAAATTATTCCCTCGCATGAAACGATACAGTGGAAATGAAGCTTTAGCAGCTACGGAAGCCTATGCTAAAATTGCTGAAAAGCATCAGCTATCACTTACGCAATTGGCGTTGGCTTTTGTTACCGATCGCCCTTTTGTCACGTCCAATATTATCGGTGCTACCACCATGGAACAGCTAGCGGAGAATATCGCTACTGCAAATGTTACATTATCAGATGACATTTTAGCAGAAATTGATGCGGTGCATAATCAAATGCCCAACCCTGCGCCTTAAACGAGTTTTGTTAAGATTTATATATTCTTTCAGTCAAGTGGGGTTTAAATAGGATGAAATAAAAACCCCCGAAACGGCTCAAATTTCGAGGGTTAAGGTGTAATTAAAAAGTAAATTATAGAGCCAATTATAAGCAGTCAGCGCATGCCTCTATACGTTTTGCTAAATCTTTTAATGCGTGTTTTAGCTGCTCTTTTTCTTCAAGTGATATTTCGGTTTTGGCACCGTTACTGTTAATGCCGTTAATTTTGTGGTTTAGCCACGAACGTGATTTTCCAAAGTATTTTTTTGAAACCTGCGCCCACGAAATATCCAATAATATATCGCTTACCGATTGCTTTAGAGATTGTGTTTTTGTTATGCTCATATTTGTGTTTTTGTGCCCTCTTTCAAGGGGATTTTGATGTTAATCCATATCAAGAAGCTCGTCTAATAGGTTTCTTATGTACCATTCCAATTCAGGCTCGCCGTTTGGGCAGGATTTTTTATAGTTCCGTATGGTTTCTATTAAATCTGCCTCTTGTTGTGTTACTTTCAGTGTTATCATTAGTGTTACTTTCTAATTACAACACAAACGTAATATACATTTGTATATTAAACAAGGTTTATGCAGTTATTATTAAAAAAAATTCTATTGAGGGAGTTTGTTTTTGGTTGTTGTCTTTTTTTTTGGAAAGAAAACAAAAATGTTTGCTTTTCAACTAAACCTTATTAACAATGAAAATAACACTTCATTTCTTTGCGTTTTATTAAATTTTATGAATACCACATCATATAAGAGTAAAATATTGCTCCTGTTGATTTAACTTTATCAAATGACATTTTAGCAGAAATTGATGCGGTGCATAATCAAATGCCTAACCCTGCGCCTTAAAACAAATGCGCTACTACTTCTTGTATTGTGGCCAATCGAATAAGTTCTAAGCCTTTTGGCGGTTCAGCGACTTTTTGCGCCACCACCATACGCTCAAAGCCCAACTTTGTAGCTTCTTGCATGCGTTGTTCCATTTTGGGGACGTTACGCAACTCTCCAGAGAGTCCCACTTCGGCAGCAAATGTATAGCCTTTAGGAATGGCAACATCCAAACTGCTAGAGAGTATGGCAACCATCACTGCCAAGTCTAACCCGGGATCGTCCAGGCGGATACCCCCCGCAAGGTTTAGAAATACATCTTTGGCGCCCAATTGAAAACCAGCCCGTTTTTCCAATACGGCTAACAGCATATTCAGCCGTTTATTATCAAAGCCCGTACTGCTGCGTTGTGGCGTGCCATATACGGCAGAACTTACAAGAGCTTGCACTTCTATAAGCATGGGTCTAATACCCTCAACAGTAGTGCCAATGGCGTGTCCGCTAAGTCCCGCACTTTCTGAGGAAATAAGCAATGCGCTGGGGTTAGAAACAGGCAATAATCCCTCTTGTGCCATGGTATAAATACCCAATTCGGCCGTCGTGCCAAATCGGTTTTTGTGTGCACGTAAAATGCGATATACATGATTTCTGTCGCCCTCAAAATGAAGTACGGTATCAACCATGTGTTCTAACACTTTAGGCCCTGCAATGGCACCATCTTTGGTAATATGCCCAACCAAAAATACAGGTGTTTGTGTGCTTTTCGCAAACTGGAGTAACTCGGCCGTACAGGCACGAATTTGCGATACACTGCCTGCAGTACTGTCAATGACATCGGAGTGTAGGGTTTGTATGGAGTCAATCACAACAACTGCCGGTTGAAGTTTACCCAAATGGTGCAATAGCGACTGCGTATGTGTTTCTGCAAGCAGATAGCATTCGCTGCTTTCTTCGGTTACGCGCGCGCTACGCAGTTTTATTTGTTGTTCGCTCTCCTCTCCCGAAACATAAACCACTTTCCCTTTTACAGAAAGGGCAACTTGTAACAGTAATGTAGATTTTCCAATGCCGGGTTCGCCACCCACAAGCATCATGGCTCCCGGAACAATACCGCCGCCCAACACACGATCTAACTCTGAATCTCCTGAAGGTAGTCGTTGAATCGCATCTATGGCCACATCTTGAATACGCACTGGGCTAGCTTTTGTTGGCGCAACTTTTTCGCTTTGCCAGGCCGGTGGTTTCGGGTTGTTCAACACTTCTTCTTGCAGCGTGTTCCAGCTTTTACAAGAGCTACATTGCCCTTGCCATTGCGTGTGTTGAGTTCCGCAATGGGTACAAAAAAATGCCTTTTTGACTTTTGCCATTGGGCGAAGCTACTTATTTTTTAGAAAAAATGGGGAGTAGTAAAAAAGAAAGACTGCCAAAAATGACGATCATAATGGTTTGTCCTGTCCACATCACCCAACCAAAAGCCAACGCATCGGGATAAGGCACATCAAAAGCTTGCAAAACCGCAGCTACAGCCAAGGGATATAAACCGATGCCGCCGTTGGTGGCAGACATGGCAAACCCTCCTGCAATAAATGCCGGGATAATCGCCGAGAGGGATAATCCACTTGTTTCGGGAAGCGCAAAAGTAACCACCCAAAACATCATCAAGTACATAAGCCAAATAAATAGGGTGTGTGCTATAAACGCCCATTTATTTTCCATAGAGCGTACCGAAAGCATTCCCGACCAAAGGCCATTAAAAAAGCCCATTAATTTTGTTGCCCATGCTTTTTGTGAGCGCTTCAGTTTTTTGATAAAAACAAAAAAAAGGACTGCGATACCTACTACCCAAAGCAGGATATATACATTAAGCGTAGGATTTCCAATGATGTCAAGTATTAATTCGCTGTGAAGTAAAAACCCCAAACCTATAAAGGAGAACAACAAAATAAGGTCGATAATGCGCTCAGTTACAATGGTACCAAATCCTTTTTGAAATGGAACACCGGCATAGGTTGCTAGTGCGGTAGCACGCAATACTTCTCCAGAACGTGGGATACCTAAGTTCGAAAAATAGGCAATCAGTACCGTTAAGGTTCTGATGGTAAAGGATGGTTGGTAGCCAAGCGGTTTAAGTAAAAAATTCCAGCGGTAAGCCCGCGATAAGTGGCTAAGCGCACCGAAAACCAGCGATAAAAACACAACGGTTAAATCGGCTTGTTTAATGGCAGCAAAAATTTGCAGGCGGTCTTCTTCAGAAGTATTCGCAAATGAAAAATATACCAAATAAAGTCCTAAACCTAAAGGAACTATATTTTTAAGAAGCTTTAGGGATTTAGCCATGGAATCAGTCCAAGGTATTGGTGGAGGTATTTGGGAAAATCAGCGTCGGTTTAAACGATTTGGCATCGTAAACGGACATACTGGCGTAGCTGATAATAATGACGACATCTCCTTTTTGTACTTTTCGTGCCGCAGGCCCGTTTAGTGTGATTTCACCTGAATCAGCAGCCCCTTCTATAACGTACGTTTCTAGACGTTCCCCGTTGTTTACATTCACCACCTGCACCTTTTCCCCTGCTATAATATTTGCAGCATCCATAAGGGTTTTGTCAATGGTAATACTACCGATGTAGTCTAACTCGGCTCCTGTAACTTTTACGCGGTGAATTTTAGATTTTAAAACCTCAATTTGCATGGCACAAATGTACTTATTTTAATGCGATATTATCAATCAATCGAACCCCTTCAACAGAAGTTGCCACAAAGAGGCGTTGTTTATCTAGCGCATTGACTTCGGCAACTTCTTTAAGCGTCGTTTCGTCAACGCACAAGGCGTAGTGCAGTGTAAATGTAGGATGCTTGGCAAACATATTTGTAATATGGTCGTAAATGGCCTCTTTTTTCATACCGTTACTGGCGCACTGTTCTAGCGTTTTGTAAATAAAACCCGCTTCGGCTCTGGTAGCTTTTGTCAAAAGCTCGTTACGCGAACTCATGGCTAGCCCGTTGTTTTCTCTCACTATTGAGCAGGGGACAATTGTTGTGGGTATGTTTGCTGTTTTCACCCAGTTCTTAATAATTTGCAATTGCTGAAAATCTTTTTCTCCAAAGTAAGCACGATTGGGGTTAATAACCTCAAAAAGCTTAGACACAATGGTGATAACTCCGTTAAAATGATTTGGGCGATCTGCACCTTCCATCACAGCATCTAATCCGTTGCATGCATGCAATTCGGCATGAACTTGCTTGGGATACATATCCTTAATTGATGGCGCAAAAACATGAATATTTGGATTTATTTTATGAATGGCGTCCACATCTTCCTTAAGACGAACAGGATATGCATGTAAATCTGAAGGGTTGTTAAATTGGGTTGGATTTACAAAAATAGTTACCCAAACCGTTTCGTTTTCAATTTGTGCACGTTCTATCAGCGCAAGGTGTCCTTGGTGTAAGGCACCCATAGTGGGTACCAATCCGCATTGATTTCCCAAATACTTTTTACGTTCGCGATGAAGTGCTTCTAAATTTTGATATAGTGGCATTGGTGTACTGAAACGAATCAAACACAAAAGTCGTGTAAATTTTTAGTAAATTTGCTTTTTAATCCACAAATACGGTTAGCGCCTTTATGAAAGACAAAAAGATATTATACATATCATCAGAGGTCGTGCCTTATCTACCGCATAGTGAACTTTCCAATTTGGCATTTGATATCCCAAAAATGGTTAATGACCGTGGAGGGCAAACACGTATTTTTATTCCAAAATATGGATTGATTAATGAGCGGCGTCATCAATTACATGAAGTAATTCGTCTTTCAGGAATGAATTTGGTTGTCAATGATATTGATATGCCTTTGATCATCAAAGTTGCATCTATTCCTAAAGAACGCATGCAAGTTTACTTTATTGATAACGAAGACTATTTCAAAGGGCGTGGATTGTATGCGGAAGAAAATGGAAACCTCTATTCCGACAACGAAGAGCGTGCTATTTTCTTTGCCAAAGGCGTTATTGAAACAGTAAAAAAACTAAACTGGTCTCCAGATATTATTCATGTTCAAGGCTGGATTGCAACTTTAGTACCGTTGTATTGTAAGTTTTATTACAAAGACGAGCCTTTGCTTGCTCACACCAAAATTGTAACATCTTTCTTTGCGCCGCCTTTCAAAGGAAAGTTAGAGGGAGATTTATTTTCAAAAATTGCATTTGACGGTATAGAAGCCCACCAAATGGAAAACTTAAAAAACGCAACACTAGATGAAATGCTTTTAAACGCTGTAAATCACTCCGATGGCATTATTCTTGCCAGTCCAGATATCAGCGATGCAGTGAAAAAGGCTGCGTATAGTAGCGCAAAACCTATTTTAGAATTGAGTAAAGAAGCTGATATCCTTGATGCCCACGAAACCTTTTACCAGACTGAATTTTAATACCCAGATGATTAAAAAAATTATCCCAATTGCACTTTTTCTTTCCCTAATATCGTGTGATAAAAAATTTAATGACCTTGGCTCTGAAGTGCTTCCTGAAATTTTAGTCCAAGGCAAAAAAGCAACGTATCCAGCTAAGGTATCCCATGACTTATTGGATGTGGTTCAAACAAATGCTGGAGGCGTTTTGCAACTGGGGGAACGTCCTAATAACTTATTTGGATCGATTTCTACCAACGTCGTTTCCCAGTTTAACTTAAGTGCTTATCCGCCTAAATTTGGAAACTTTACCCAAAAACGTGAAATTGATAGTACCTTTAATGAAATGGAAACCATTACGGATGTATGGTTGGAAATTCCATTTTTTACCAATAGGAATGATGCAGACAACGATGGTTTAATTGATGCATACGACATTGACGATGCTGACGTTAACAGCGACTCGGACGGAGATGGCGCTAGTGATATTATAGAGCGAAACGCCGGAACAGATCCAACAAACCCAGATACGGACGGAGATGGTATTTTAGATGGGAATGATACGGAAACTAAGAATCCAAATCCCGATAAAAAACTCTATGACATAGACTCTCTTTTTGGCAATAGGGAAGCAATTTTTGATATTGAGGTTACGAAGCTCAATTACTTTTTACGTCAATTAGATCCTGATGCTAATTTTGAGCAATTCCAACCGTATTATTCCAATTTCAATTTCAATTCTTATAAAGGTCAACAATTGGCCAGTGAAACTATGCAACTGGATTTTGATGAAATTGATGTTGATGAGGAAGATGCCAAAAATTTAACGCCAAGACTTCGTGTTCCTTTGGATAAATCATTTTTTCAGCAACAGATTTTTGATAAAGAGGATGCAACGGAACTTTCAACAGCTGTATTATTTCAAGATTATTTCAGATCTGTTTCCATTGAAACACGTAACTTTAGTATGCCCTTACTTATGTTGCTTGATTTTAACAAAATGACCATTCGGGTTGCCTATACCTACAAGGCAAAAAAGGCAAATACCAATCCCGTGGAAATTGAAGAAAAGAGCAAGGAATTTCTCATCAACGCAAGTGCTCTTAAATTTAATACGATAAATAGGACAGTACCAGCATCGCCCGTACTAAATGAGATCGTTACCACTTCTGAACCATCAAAAATTGCTTTAGGTGGCGGATTGGGAAGTGTTGCCACAATTCATCTTTTTGAAGACAATGAAAGCTTGGAAGCAATTAAAGGAAAAAAAGATTCTTGGCTCTTTAATGAGGCAAACCTTATATTTTATGTGGATAAACAAACCGTAGAACAATATGGATTAACACTACCAGAGCGCTTGTATTTATACAATGCGGATACTAATGCAGCGATCCTAGATTTTTCACAAGACGTAACCACAACAAAAAAACACAACAAGGTGGTGTATGGCGGATTTCTTACAGAAGACGACGACAAACAATACTATAAAATTAGAATCACGGATTACCTCCGTAATATTGTTAAAAAAGACTCTACCAACGCACCTTTACGCTTGGCAGTTGCCGATGCTTTTGCAACTCAAAGTCCCGTTCCCATGGCTAAAGCCAAAAACACTAGCCTTAATAAAATTCCCGCTACAACAATCTCTACGCCAAAGTCAGTGGTATTTGTAGGACCAAACCCAACAGACCCAGCACTTGAAAATCTTAAGTTGCAGCTAGAGGTATACTATACAGAAATTGAGTAAAAAACATATTAGCAAACAACCAATAAATTAATATTTTTAGAACATCCTATAATCTAAAAATATGGTAAACGGGGTACTTATTCTTGTCGCTACATTCCTTGCTCTACTGGCGTTAAATTATTTTTCTATTCGCGCTTTTAAACTTTCAAAACATAAGCGAGAACGGTTACGTGATATTTGGTTAATCATTTACGTTCTTTTTACTGTTCTCTTAGGGTTGATTAATGTAGTTGTTGAGGAAAATGCTTTGATTGGCTGGGGGCAAATTGTTATCGGGGTAGCTTTCTTTTTTGCTGATAAATACGACAGAAAAAGAAAAAATTTATAACTCTTTCCGTAATCGTGCAACGGGTGCGCCAATCATTTCGCGGTATTTTGCCACGGTTCTTCGGGCAATGGGATAGCCTTTTTCGTTCATGATATGCATCAATTGCTCGTCGGTAAGTGGACTGGTTTTATCTTCAGCGGTAATCACATCGTTCAATGCTTTTTTTACTTCTATGGTCGAAACATCTTCGCCAGCAGCGTTGGTGATACCTTCTGAGAAAAACCACTTTACCAATTTGGTACCATAGGGGGTGTCAACATATTTGCTATTGGCAACACGAGAAACAGTCGAAATATCCATTCCAATACGATCGGCAATATCCTTGAGAATCATCGGTTTCAACTTTTGCTCATCTCCAGAAAGGAAATACGCTTCTTGAAACACCATAATGGTTTTCATGGTTTCATAGAGTGTGTGTTGTCGTTGTTTTATGGCATCAATAAACCACCGGGCAGCATCTAATTTTTGTTTGATAAATTGCACGGCTTTTTGTTGTTCTTTACTTTTTTTGTTTGCCTCTTTATAACCTGAAAGCATGTTGCGATATTCAGAAGAAACATGCAGCTCTGGCGCATTGCGCCCATTGAGAATAAGATTGAGTTGCCCATCAATTAGCTGAATGGTAAAATCAGGAACAATTTGGGCATTCATTTTGCTTTCGCCACCAAATGCAGCACCCGGTTTTGGGTTTAGTTTTTCGATTATATGCATACAGTCTTTTAACTGCTCATCATCAATTTTAAAGCGCGCTTTTATTTTATTAAAATGCTTTTTTGTAAAGGCTTCAAACTGCTCTTCAAGAAGCATAATTGCTGTTGTAACTGCTGGACTCTGTTGTTTACGTCTAAGTTGAATAAGCAAGCACTCTTGTAGGTTTAGTGCACCTACACCTGCTGGATCAAGCTGGTGTACCGATTCTAAAATTTTGCGTACTTCTTTCTCGTCAGTATAAATATTTTCGGTAAATGCCAGGTCATCAACAATATCTATCAACTCTCTTCTAATATAACCACTGGTATCAATGCTTCCCACTAAAAATGCGGCAATGCGGTATTCCTGTTCTGTGAAAGTAAAGGTGTCTAATTGTGCCATCAATTGCTGATGAAAGCTTATTCCTGCTGCATAAGGCACGTGTTTTTCCTCATCGTCTGAACTGTAGTTTTGCGAACGGAGGCGGTATTCAGGGATTTCGTCATCGCTTAAGTAGGCATCAATATCAATATCTTCAGCCTCAATAATTTCTCCGTTGTCTTCTTCAGCATTGCTAAATTCATCTTGCTCATTTGCATCTTCTTTACCAGAGTCTAAAGCAGGATTTTCTTCAATTTCGCGTAATATTTGTTGCTCAAAAGACTGAATAGGCAATTGAATTAACTTCATCAGCTGAATTTGCTGCGGAGATAACTTTTGAGATAGCTTAAATTGAAGGTGTTGCTTGAGCATGAATTTACGTTGGGTCCTTAAAAATACAAAAAACCCACATAATTTTTCCTAAAATGCGGCATTTAGCGGAGTTCTTGGGTATGGGATCACATCTCTGATGTTGGACATTCCTGTGGTGTAGAGTACCAAACGCTCAAATCCAAGCCCAAAACCAGCGTGTACGGCAGTTCCAAAACGGCGTAAATCTGTGTACCACCACAATTCTTCTTCGTCTATATCCATGGCGCGCATGCGCTCAATAAGTTTGTCAAGGCGTTCTTCACGCTGCGATCCGCCAACCATTTCGCCCACACCCGGGAACAATACATCCATTGCACGAACGGTTTTACCGTCTTCGTTCATACGCATATAAAATGCTTTGATTTCTGCTGGATAGTCAAATAAAATCACGGGACTGCTAAAGTGTTTTTCAACCAGATAACGTTCGTGTTCACTTTGTAAATCGGCACCCCAAGCATCAATAGGATACTTAAACTTCTTCTTTTTGTTGGGTTTTGAATTTCGTAAAATAGCAATGGCTTCGGTGTATGAAACCCGCATAAATTCATTTTTCGTAACAAACTCTAAACGCTCTATAAGTCCCATTGGACTGCGCTCTTGCTGTGGTTTTTTTGCCTCTTCTTGCGCAAAGCGTTGATCTAAAAACGCTAAATCTTCTTTGCAATTCTCTAATACATACGCCAAAACCGATTTGATGAAATCCTCCGCCAAGTCCATATTGTCGTCTAAATCGTTAAAGGCAACTTCGGGTTCTATCATCCAAAATTCTGCTAAGTGTCTAGAAGTATTGGAGTTTTCGGCTCTAAACGTTGGCCCAAACGTATACACCTTACCCAATCCCATGGCATAGGTTTCAGCTTCTAATTGTCCCGAAACAGTCAGGTTAGTTTCTTTACCAAAAAAGTCGGGCTCGTCTGATTTTTGGCTAGGGTCTTTTGTAGTTACACGAAACATTTCGCCAGCCCCTTCGGCATCACTTCCGGTAATGATGGGGGTATGCACTTGGTAAAATCCATGTTGTGTAAAGTATTGATGTACGGCAAACGATAGCGCAGCACGCACGCGCATAACGGCAGCAAAAGTATTGGTGCGTACACGCAAATGGGCTTTTTCGCGTAAAAACTCTAAGGAATGTTTTTTTGGTTGAATGGGATATTCATCGGGGTTTGAACGGCCTAAAATAGTTACCGAGTCGGCTTGAACTTCAAACAGCTGTCCTTTTCCTTGACTTTCAACGAGCGTTCCTGAAATCTCTAGAGCAGCTCCTGTATTTATTTCGGCAAGCACTTCTTCTGGGGTTTTTTCAAAATCGACTACGCATTGCAAATTTGCCAAACAAGAACCGTCGTTAAGTGCAATAAAGCGGTTGGCACGAAAGGTGCGCACCCAACCGCGAACGGTAACTTTTTGATCTTTTTGTTCACCAGAAAAAAGTTGACGAATGTCCATACTCAAGTTAAATTAACAGTGGCAAATATAGCGGAATTATTCTGCTTCGTTCTCGGGAAAAATCTTAAATTTTGGCTCTTTGAGCGTACGTTTATTCGCTATTTGCTTTTCAAGAGAAAGCAACAAAGAAGGCAATAAAATCAGGTTAGCAAGCATGGCAAAAAGCAAGGTTGCCGACACCAAACCACCAAGAGCTACCGTGCCACCATAGCTCGAAATCATAAAGACCGAAAAGCCAAAAAACAGCACAATAGAAGTGTAGAACATACTTACTCCCGTTTCGCGTAGTGCTGCATACACCGATTTTCTAACGTTCCATTTTGTAGCCTGCAGTTCTTGTCGGTATTTTACCAAGTAGTGAATGGTGTCATCTACCGAAATACCAAAAGCAACGCTAAACACCAGTATGGTTGATGGTTTAATGGCTATACCCAAAAAGCCCATCATGCCCGCAGTAAGAATAAGCGGAATTACATTTGGCAACAGGGAAATAAGAATCATGCGGAACGAGCGGAACATATACGCCATAAACAAGGCAATAAGCAAAATGGCAAGACTGAGCGACACCACCAAATTACGCACCAAAAAGCGTGTTCCTTTGAGGTAACCTAAGGCTTTTCCTGTCATGGAAACCGCAAAAAGGTCGGCAGGGAAATATTTATCAATGCTTTTTTGTATTTGCTGCTCAATGGCTTCCATACGTTCGGTACTTACATCTTGAAGCATCACAGTAATTCGAGCAAATTGCCCTGTTTCATCTACCAATCGTGTTAAAAAACTGGCTTCATCGCTTAAGTTTTTAGCGTGCGCTCGGATAAAATTATTTTCTTGATTTGTAGGCAGTTGGAAGTATTTTGGATTTCCGTTATAGAAAGCTTGCTTTAAGTATTTTGCTACGGCAACGGCTGAAACGGGATTAGACAATTCTGGAATTTCACGTAAATCATTTTCAAGCCTATTCATACGGCTTAATGTTGAAAGGCGAGTTGCTCCGTTTTTGCGTTTGGTATCAACCATGATTTCAATGGGCATAACCCCTTTGAAGTGTGTTTCAAAAAAACGAATATCCTTATAAAACCCAGCTTTTTTGGGCATATCATCTACGATGGTCCCCGAAAGGCGAATTTCATACATCCCAACAATACTCAGCATTAGCGCAATAACCGATATAAAATATACTGCCACACGATGTTGCTTTACCATGCGTTCCATCCACGCTACAAAGCCTGACATCCACTTTCTGTTTAGATGTTTCAAATGCTTCTTATTTGGAATTGGCATAAAGCTGTAAATGATAGGAATCATTAACAACGACAATACAAATATCATCATGATGTTGATGGACGCTACTACACCAAATTCACGTAACAGTGTACTGTTCGTCATCATAAACGTGGCAAAACCACAGGCAGTGGTCATGTTGGTCATGAGTGTGGCGTTTCCAATTTTAGAAATAACCCGTTGTAACGACCGTGCTTGGTTGCCGTGTTTTTTGATTTCGTTTTGGTATTTATTGATAAGAAAAATACAATTGGGTACCCCAATCACAATGATTATAGGTGGGATGAGTGCTGTAAGCACGGTTATTTCATAACCCAATAAACCGATGATGCCAAAGGCCCACATGACACCAATAACCACAATGGACATGGAAATGAAGGTTGCTCGATACGACCTAAAAAAGAAAAAGAAAATAAGCGTTGTAACCAAGGTTGCTACTACGACAAACAATCCGATTTCATCTAAAATCATTTTGGCGTTTATGGTGCGGATATAAGGCATGCCCGATACGCGTACATCAAGTTTGGTTTGTGCTTCGAAGGCTTCTATTTTTGGGATCAAAACATGGTCCACAAAGGCTTGTCGCTCGCCACTATTCACCACCTCTGGACGCAGGTAAATCCCTGTTTGCACCACACCCGTTTCTTTGTTGAAAAGCAGTTCGTTGTAGAGCGGTTGTTGCTGAAACAACCATTTTTTTAATGCGGTTGCTTCTTCGTTGGTTTTGGGCTGTTGATAGGGAATTGGTACCGTCTCAAACACTCTTTTTTTGGTATTCCGCTTGAGTTGGGTTAGTTCACTAATTCCCATGACATAAGCAATACTAGGTGATGCTGCTAAACTATCGCCAAGCGCTTTCCAAGCATGGAGTTTCTCAGGAGTAAAAAACTGCTTGTCTTGTATGGCAATAACCACCATATTCCCCTCCTCGCCAAAACGGTCTAAAAAGTTTTCGTAAAACGTATTAAAGGGGTGATTGTCGGGCAAAAGATTTGCCTCGGTAAAGCTAAACCGAATGTTTCCCCACTGCGTAGAAAGGAAAAAAGTAGCAGCCAAAATGGCTGCTAAAAGCAATATACGGTTACGCAGGATAAGCCGTGCCACGCTTCCCCAAAAGCGTGTATTTATCCATTTTATCATAGCAATCCTCTGTTCATGAACCGTTTAAACGGTCATGATTTCTTTTTCTTTTACCACATATTTTTCTTCTATTGTGGCAATGTATTTGTCGGTCTTTTCTTGAACATCGAACTCAGCATTTTTAAGTTCGTCTTCAGAAAGATCCAGTTTTTTTAGTTCTGTATTGGCATCTTTTCGGGCATTGCGAATACCAACTTTGGCGTGCTCGGCCACTGCCTTCGCTTGTTTTACCAGTTCGCGGCGTCGTTCTTCGGTTAGTGGCGGAATACTGATGATGATTGACTCGCCATTGTTCATGGGATTAAAACCCAAATTGGCAACCATGATGGCTTTTTCAATTTCAGGAATTAGTGTCTTTTCCCAAGGCTGTACCGATAGGGTTTGCGCATCGGGTGTATTTACATTTGCCACCTGACTAAGCGGTGTTTGTGCTCCGTAATAATCTACTTTCACTGAAGAAAGCATCACAGGGTTTGCCTTTCCTGCACGGATATTAATAAAAGATTTGTCAAGATGCTCTAGCGCCTTGTCCATGGCTTCCTCCGTTGATTCGAGGACAAAATTTAGTTCTTCCATAGCTTATAAATTTACTAAAGTCCCGATGGGTTCGCCCATAACAACTTTTTTCAAATTACCGGGTTTGTTCATGTCAAATACAATAATGGGTAGCTCGTTTTCTTGGCTTAGCGTAAACGCGGTCATATCCATAACTTTTAAGCCTTTACTGAGTACGTCACTGAAGGTAATGTTATCATATTTTTGTGCCGACTTGTCTTTTTCTGGATCAGCGGTATAAATACCATCTACGCGAGTTCCTTTTAGGATTACATCTGCGCTCACCTCAATAGCACGAAGTACGGCTGCAGAGTCAGTTGTAAAAAATGGATTTCCAGTTCCTGCGCCAAAAATGACCACACGTCCTTTTTCCAAATGGCGTACCGCACGACGTTTAATATACGGTTCTGCAATGGCTTCAATTTTTAATGCGGTTTGCAATCGGGAAGGTATTTCGGCGTCTTCTAATGCACTTTGAAGGGCTAAGCCATTAATACAAGTGGCCAACATGCCCATATAATCGCCTTGAACGCGATCCATGCCGTTACTTGCTGCGGCAACGCCGCGGAATATGTTTCCACCTCCAATAACAACAGCTACTTCTACTCCCAAGCCAACAATTTCCTTGATGTCTTGTGCGTATTCGGCAAGTCGTTTGGGATCAATGCCGTGTGTGCGGTCGCCCATAAGCGCCTCGCCGCTTAGTTTTAGAAGTATACGTTTGTATTGCATGAAGTATGTTTATGCAAATATAGCAAGTTCGGGGTGATAGATGATGCATCATGTTGTGCTTCACGATTAAATTATTCTGTTGGAAAATCAGAGATGTAATTTTGAACATCCGATTTACTATAAAAATCTTGAGGAACAACACGATGTATTAGCTTAAATGCGTCAAACTCCTCCTGTGTAATCGAAGTAAATGAATTGAAATTTATGTTTTTCTGATACACTTCTTTGATACTGAAATTAACATCCATAGAGAGTACATTCTGCCTGTTTCTACCCTTAACTACTTTATTTTTTTCAATGATTTTAAAGGGTCTTTTAAGACCTACTAATTGCTGATATTCTTCAAAAATATGATACAATGTGTATTTGCCTAAATGGTTTTTTACAAAATTATAGGTCCTATTATTAAGTCGTCCTTCATAAAACAACCCAAACAATTTTACCCTTTTCTCGTGCTTATTGCTTTGATATAATATTTTATGTACGCCAAAATCTTCTACGTCAACCAGCAAGTAACCGTTATACTCTTTTTTCTTTTTGGAGCTAAAGCGGATTTTATACACGGGTACACTCAAATCATACACTATACCTTCATTTGAAAAGTTATATTTATTAGGATTCGCTAAAAAGGGCAAGACCCAGTTTTTTTCTTCAAATAGATTTTTAGTTGCCAAGCGTTGCAAGCCGCCAAGTTGATCTGCCGCATGTTTCTTTGGGGTTAGTTTTGATTCTTCTTGTTCTATAGAATCCACTTTTTTTGACGGATTATCAACTTTAGTAGTAATCAATGGTCCTGATTTTACTTTAAAATAAGAGTCTTTTTTCACTCTCTTTTTAAGGATTTCATTTATGGTTTTTTCCATAGAATCAAATTGATTACTCGTGAGTGAATCTTGAAGTGTTGCGGCTTGCAACACTTGTAGTTTATGGTGTTTTAACCCGCCACTATCTCTAAACCACTTGTTTTTTGTAAAAGATTCATCTCTTTCATTTTTTGGGACTTGTGCTAAAATTTCATCTACAAACGTTTGGTCAAGTTCTGGAATGGTTGACTTTTTAATTTCAATATCCATTTTTTTGAAATCAACCAAATCCGTTGCATGTACAAACACCTCACTTGATGAAAGGCCAAAATCAACAGTCTTTTCTGTATTTGCTTTTACACTATCAATGATTTCTTCGGCGGTAAGTATTCGATTGCTGACTACTACGGGCATAAGTTCCATAGCTTTAGGAAGCATGTATAATGTATCCGAAACTTGGCTAACAGCCACTTTTTTGGGCGCATATCCCAAGCACGACAAGGTTAAGCTATCGGATTGTTCTTGTTTCCAAAAAACGGCTCCATATGAATTGGATATGACGCCCTTTTTTCCATCAAACACGTGAACGAGCGAAATCGGTTCTTTGGATATGCTATCTAGAATAGTGATTTGTTGCGCGTGCGCAAAAACAAATGAAAGCGTGACAATAATAGATAAGCATCTCATATAAAAAGTTTGGGCACCTCTAAAATATAAAAAGACCTCCGATTAGGAGGTCTTTTTATCATTTTTAACAAATCAAGAATGGATTAACCCAGCGCTAAGCGCTTAAATCCGGTAACTTTTAAATCTGGGTTTACAGACTTCACATAGGTAGCAACGCTTTGCTTGCTATCTTTGATAAAGTCTTGATTTACAAGTGTATTGTCTTTAAAAAAGCGTTTTATTTTTCCTTTTGCTATGTTATCTAACATGGCTTCGGGCTTGCCTTCTTGACGCAATTGGTCTTTGGCAATTTCGATTTCCTTTTCAATAACCGCAGCATCAACGCCATCTTCGTCAAGTGCGATGGGATTCATAGCAGCAGCTTGCATAGCAACGTTCTTGGCGGCTTCGGCAGCACCTTCAACAGATGCGGATAAACTAACGAGCGTAGCAATTTTATTTCCAGCATGGATATACGATCCAACAAATGGCGCGTCCAGGCGTTCAAAACCTCCGATTTCAATTTTTTCACCAATCACACCTGTTTGCTCGGTAAGTTTGTCTGCAACCGTAAGGTCACCTTCAAAAGTATCCGCTAAAAAGGCATCTTTAGAATCGTGAGCCAACGCAATATCGGCAAGCTTATTAGCCAGTTCCAAATAACTATCGTTTTTGGCAACGAAATCTGTTTCACAATTAACTGAAACTACAACTCCAGCACTGGCATCATCGTTTATGCGAGCAATAACGGCCCCTTCAGACGAATCGCGATCGGCACGGTTTGCCGCCACTTTTTGTCCTTTTTTGCGGAGTAATTCAATAGCAGTGTCGAAGTTACCTTCGGCCTCTACTAAGGCTTTTTTACAATCCATCATTCCAGCACCCGTAGCTTGGCGCAATTTGTTTACTTCAGCAGCAGTAATTTTTGACATAGCGTTTTTGTTTAGTTGTCTTCTGTTGGTTCTTCTGATTCTACTTCAGGAGTTTCTTCTTCGGTTGTTTCAGTAGCTTTATCTTCCGTTGCGGTAGGCTTAGCTACTTCCTCTGTAGCTTCAGCAACTACTTCAGCTACTTCTTCAATAACTTCCGTAGCAGTTGGCTCGACTGAGGCTGCTTCTTTCACAGCTTTAGTAGCTTTGGTAGTTTTCGTTTCTGCAACTACTTCGCCTTCACTAGTAGCGGCATCTACCTCAGCTTTATCTTGTTTGCGCTCTTGCAATCCTTCTGCAATGGCATCGGTTACTAGTGACATAATTTTATCAATAGATTTTGATGCATCGTCATTGGAAGGAATTACGTAATCCACTTCGCGCGGATCCGCATTGGTATCCACCATGGCAAATATGGGGATGTTCAATTTTTGCGCCTCTTTAACAGCAATGTGCTCGCGACGAGTATCTACAATGAAAAGAGCTCCGGGAAGACGTGTCATATCTGAAATAGAACCTAAGTTCTTTTCAAGCTTTGCACGTAAACGATCTACTTGTAATTTTTCCTTTTTAGATAAGGTATTAAATGTACCGTCGGCTTTCATTTTATCAATGGCTGCCATTTTTTTCACCGCTTTGCGGATGGTAACAAAATTGGTAAGCATACCACCAGGCCAACGCTCTGTAATGTAAGGCATGTTTACGTTTGCTACTTTTTCAGAAACGATATCTTTTGCTTGCTTTTTAGTAGCCACAAACAAAATTTTACGTCCCGAGGCAGCAATTTTCTTTAGCGCTTCGTTCGCTTCTTCGATTTTAGCAACCGATTTGTAAAGGTTTATGATGTGAATCCCATTGCGCTCCATGTAGATATATGGGGCCATGTTTGGATTCCATTTGCGGGTAAGGTGACCAAAATGCACTCCGGCATCTAATAGGTCTTTAACTTCTATTTTAGACATTTTTGTTGATAGTTTACGTTCCCTGATTAGCAATACTTAAGTGGCGATGTCTCGGCCTTAAGTATTTAGATGCTAAACTAATGGCAACAAATTAGTGGTAATTAAATGAACTTGATGTTGCATAATTGCAACGGTGAGGTTAACGTTTCGAGAATTGGAATTTTTTTCGTGCCTTCTTTTGACCAAACTTTTTACGCTCCACCATTCTTGGGTCACGTGTAAGTAGTCCTTCTGGTTTAAGTGCCAAACGGTGCTCTTCATCAATGGCACAAAGCGCTCTTGATATTGCAAGGCGTACGGCCTCAGCTTGTCCGTTAGGACCTCCACCAACAACAGTAGCAGACAGGTTGTATTGTCCTGCCGTTTCTGTTAAGGCAAAAGGTTGGTTTACTTTATATTGTAGTGTGGCAGGTGCAAAATACACGGCCAATGGCTTTTTATTTACAGTAATTTCACCTTTACCTTCTGTAAGGTAAACACGCGCGATGGCAGTTTTGCGGCGACCAATTTTGTGGATGGTTTCCATATTAGTTTAACTCGTTGATGTTTAATTCGTTAGGTTGCTGTCCGTCGTGTGTATGTGCTGCACCAGCAAACACATATAAGTTACGAAACAATTCAGCACCTAATTTATTTTTAGGAAGCATACCCTTAACCGCTTTTTCTACTATGCGAGTAGGGTCTTTTTGAAACACTTCATTGGCAGTCAAACTACGTTGACCACCTGGATAACCCGTGTGGCGGATGTATGTTTTTTCTGTCCATTTGTTACCGGTAAGTTTGATTTTATCGGCATTGATTACAATAACGTTGTCGCCACAATCCACGTGAGGAGTGAAGCTAGGCTTGTATTTGCCACGCAACAGCTTGGCTACTTTAGATGAAAAACGACCTAATACTTGGTCGGCGGCATCAACTACAACCCACTGTTTATCAGCGTTTTGCTTGTTGATGGATACGGTTTTATAACTTAATGAGTCCACTGTGTACGTTTTTGCTCGTTATTCCGCTACAACATATACTTCTGTTTGGCGGGCTGCAAATGTACAAACTATCCCCAATATTGCAAACGCTAATTTTAGATTTGTTTAATTGTTGTTAATGTGCTTCCAGCCAGTTCTGCCCAACGCCAATATCGACCGTGAGCGGTACTTGAAGTGTGTAGGCGTTTTCCATTTCCGTTTTTACAAGCTGTGTTAGGGCATTTAATTCCGACTTTGGACATTCAAAAACCAATTCATCGTGTACTTGTAGCAGCATTTGCGCGCTGAATTGTTGTTCTCGCATCTTGTCATATATATGGAGCATGGCAATTTTGATAATATCGGCAGCACTTCCTTGAATAGGTGCATTGATGGCGTTTCGCTCGGCAGCACCACGTACGATGGCATTTCTAGAATTGATATCTTTTAAGTACCTGCGCCTTCCTAGAACCGTGGTAACATAGCCATGCTCACGGGCAAAATCTACTTGTGCACTCATATACGACTTCAGTTTGGGGTAACTTTCATAATACATATCAATAAGTTCCTTAGATTCGGAACGCGAAAGCGTGGTTTGGTTGCTTAATCCAAAAGCAGACACACCATATATAATACCAAAATTGACCGTTTTGGCTTGGCTTCGTTGCTCTCGGCTTACTTCTGCCAGTGGTACACCAAATACTTTTGCTGCGGTGGCCGCATGAATGTCTTCATTGTTGTTAAACGCAGCTACCATACTGGGGTCTTCGCTTAGCGAAGCAATAATACGTAGTTCAATCTGGGAATAATCCGCAGCCATAAGCACATGCTGGTCGTCTTTGGCTACAAAGGCTTTACGAACTTGTTGTCCACGTGGTGTTCGAATAGGAATGTTTTGCAAGTTAGGATGATTACTACTCAGTCGCCCCGTTGCTGCAACCGCCTGATTATAAATGGTATGCACACGATTCGAATGTGCGTTTACGTCTTGTGGCAATGCCCAAACATAGGTATTATTGAGTTTTTGGACGCTACGCCATTCTAGAATATCAGCAACAATGGGATGATTTTTGGCAAGAATAGATAACACATCTTCTGCGGTGGAGTATTGTCCTGTTTTGGTTTTTTTGGGTTTGTCTACTAGTTTAAGCTTGTCAAATAAGATAGGTCCCAATTGCTTTGGCGATGCCAAATTGAAAGTTTCACCGGCTTGTTCAAAAATGCGTTCCGCTAATTGTTGTGCTTCTTGCTCCAGTTTACCTCCCATTTCGTTTAGATAGGGAACGTCCAATGAAATCCCTGCCAATTCCATGGCTGCCAAAACGGGCACAAGTGGCAGCTCTACCTTATGCAGTAAATCGCGTTGTTCGTTTTTACCCAATTCTTCCTCAAAATGCTCCTTAAGTTGCCAGGTGATATCAGCGTCCTCGGCAGCATATTCGGTTTGTTGATCTAATGGCACATGGCGCATTGATCCTTGATTTTTCCCTTTTTTACCAATCAAATCTGTAATAGGTTTTGGACGATATCCCAAATAAGTTTCGGCAAGTACGTCTATATTATGACGCATATCGGGATTTATGATATAGTGCGCCAACATGGTATCAAAAAGTGGCCCTTTAACGGCAATGCCATGTTGATACATTACCTTGATATCATACTTTAGATTTTGTCCCACTTTTTCAATGGATTCGTTGTTAAAAAAAGGCGCTATATCGTTTAGAATTTCTTGACGTTCGGCTTTATTTTCAGGAACAGGGACGTAATAGCCTGTGCCAGCTTGCCAACTAAAGGCAATGCCTACGAGCGAAGCACTGATGGCATCTAAGCCAGTGGTTTCGGTGTCAAAGCAAACGCTTTTTTGACGCATCATGGTCGCTATTAAAAGGCTGCGTTCCATAGGGGTTTGCACGCATTGATAATGATGAGGTGTGTTCTCAAGCGATTTAAACTCGGAGGCGGATTCTTCCTGTCCACTACCAGGCTGATGGAATAAATCAAACGCAACAGGAGCTGTTTCGGGAGTAGTGGGCTCAGCTTGTGCAGGCGCTTCGTTGGGCGCAAATACTTTTATAAAAGTTTCGCTGAGACGTCTGAATTCCAATTCTTGAAAAAGCGCTTTCACCGCAGGGATATCGGGCTGGCTAAGTTGGTAACTTGCCGCATCGAATTGCACGGGCACATCTAATAAAATACGTGCTAGTTTTTTGGAAAGCAGCCCCAATTCTTTGTTGGCTTCAATCTTTTCTTTCATCTTACCTTTTAGCTCGTGCGTGTTTTCCAGAAGCGCTTCCATGCTTCCATATTGCTTTAAAAATTTTTTTGCGGTTTTATCACCAACGCTAGGAAGCCCAGGGATATTATCCACTGCATCGCCCATCATGCCCAAATAATCAATGACTTGTTCGGGATATTCTACCTCGAATTTTTTTTGCACTTCAGGGATGCCCCAAATTTCAATGTCATTACCCATACGTGCAGGGCGGTACATAAAAATATTTTCTGAAACCAATTGGGCAAAATCCTTATCGGGTGTTACCATATACACTTGGAAAGCCTCCTTTTCTGCTTGTTTAGCAAGAGTACCAATAATATCATCGGCTTCAAATCCTTCCAATTCAACAACAGGTATATGTAAGGCTTTGAGTAAATTTTGGATGTAGGGAACCGCAATTTTTATGGCTTCTGGCGTTTCAGAACGATTGGCTTTGTACTCAGGGAACATGTCGTTTCGTACCTGCGACCCTCCTTTGTCAAACGCCACGGCAAGGTAATCTGGTCGTTCACGTTTTATTACATCAAAAAGCGAATTGGTAAATCCCAGAATGGCGCTGGTATCCATGCCCTTGGAATTGATGCGTGGGTTTTTGATAAAAGCATAGTAGCCACGAAAAATAAGCGCGTATGCGTCTAAAAGGAAAAGGCGATTTTGATTGGCCATGGTAGAATTGCTGTGCAGTATGTTTCAAAAATAGAATTAAATTTATAAAGATATGTTGCTTTGAAAAGATTCCTTTTACTTTTGCCCCATGTGGCGATATATTCTTTTTGTTTCTTGCTTCTTTTTAATCTCATGGTATGCTTTTCAGGCCATAAAAACACAAACTTCTATGAAGTGGCTTTTGGTGTTGTACTGGGGAATTTGTTTGGCAGTTGTTCTAAATTTCATAATCCAACTTAGATTTTTTAGCCATGTAGATAACGATGTGTCTAGGTTTTTCTCTTTTGGATATTTACTCATCTTATTCATCGTACAATTCATTTTAATTGTCTTTTTGGCAGCAGAAGACACCTATCGTATTTTCCGTGCGATAATCCATTTCATCTTTCCTTCTCCTTCAGAAACATGGGTTGGTCGTAGAGAATTTATCAGCAAAATGGCTCTTGGATTAGCTGCTATTCCCTTTGCAGGGCTTATGTACGGGATATTTAAAGGGCGCTATAATTATAAGGTTTTGCATCACACCATAGCATTTGATGACCTTCCGGATGCTTTTGATGGATACACCCTAACGCAAGTTTCCGACTTCCATTGTGGGAGTTTTGATCGGTATGACAAAGTAAAATACGGTATCGATTTGATAAATGCGCAAGGCTCCGATGCCATTTTTTTCACTGGGGATATGGTCAACAATAAGGCCGCGGAGCTAAACAAGTGGACTGAATTATTTTCCACCTTAAACGCCAAAGACGGAGTGTTTTCCGTATTGGGGAACCACGACTATGGTGATTATGTTTCATGGGAAAATGAAGAAAAAAAAGAGGAAAACTTAGTAAAACTTATTCGTCTTCAAAAACAGATGGGTTTTCAACTATTACGCAACGAACATACCACTATTCAACGCGGAGACGCTCAACTTGATGTGGTTGGCGTTGAGAACTGGGGTAAAGGGGGATTTAAAAAAGCGGGAGATATAGATAAGGCCCTCTCAAAATCCTCTTCAAATAGTTTTAAAATACTCTTGAGTCACGACCCTTCTCATTGGGAAATGATCGTTCGAGATCACCCTACACATATCCCTTTAACGCTTAGTGGGCACACCCATGGAATGCAGTTTGGTATCGATATTCCAGGTTGGATAAAATGGAGTCCAGCTAAATGGCGTTACCCGTATTGGTCTGGTTTATATAAAGAGAAAAAACAACACCTATACGTTAACCGTGGGTTTGGCTATTTGGCCTATCCGGGGAGGCTTGGCATGTGGCCCGAAATAACGGTAATTACGTTAAGAAAAGCAGTGTAACCTATTATTTGGCTAAAAAATGTATTTTTGCTATAAACCAAATCATTATAAATAGCGTGTTATGTCAAAATTTGGCGACTTAATTGATGCAAATATCCCAATTCTGTTGATTTTTTACACAGATTGGAATTATCCTTCTACGCAAATGCACCCCGTGCTTAGAGATGTAGCTGCTGCCATGGGCGATACTGGAAAAGTGGTTAAAATAGATGTGGACAAAAACCCCAAGTTAGCTGAAGCCCTTCGCATAAAAGGATTGCCAACGCTTATGATTTACAAATCGGGCGAAATGGTATGGCGTCAAAGCGGCGAACAAGATGCCAATACGCTTATCGGGCTAATGAAAGATTTCGTTTAATCTGTCGTATAGGGAGCAGTTGCTTTTCTAAAGGCTTTGTTTGCCTCGGATACATGATCCAAGTCAGGCTCTAGGGTCTGGTAGCTTTCCAAAATTGTCTGATACGCTCTGATTTCAATTGCAATATTTTGTTTGTAATACGTGAGTTCCTCCTTAGGAACTTGACTAAATAAGGCTAATCGATTTTGATATACCTGTGCAATAGCATCATATAATAATCTTCCCGACTCAGGCATGTCAGCGGAAAATAATACTGAAACATACGATGTCATGGGTGTATAATATTCATAAGCAGAATATAAGGGAGCAAACTGACGGGTATTTTCTATAAAGTCTTTGATTAGCGTGCTTGCTATAGCGTTGTCTTTGGCATCAACGGCTACATCCACGACTGCACGGTAGCGCTCTACATCAGACAAAATCGTTTCGGCATAAATTTGTTGATCTGCAGGGCTAAATGAGTCATAATACAACAGTTTGTCAGCATACTTCTCAGCCAGCTGTTTGATAAGCTGCCCGCCTTTTTGGGTGCTTTCAGCCCTGTAATATGTGGCTGCTATTGGAGTGAGTAAACTGTAATACCCAAAATATTCTAAAGGCATTTTTTCCATGGTCAAATCCAATATTTCAATGGCTTTTTTAGCTTGATTTTCATTGACGAGTTGCTCTGCCAATCGCGCCATATTACTACGGAATGAGATACTATTTTTACGTGTTTCAGGGTCGTGATAAATATCTGGGCTGTTGGCATTTCCCCAGTCCCATTTCTTCACGATGTTGTACATACGCTCCGAATCTATGCGTCCCATTTGATATGGGTTTTGCGGGTTTTCAGGCGTTTTGATAGGAACAAGTTTATATATCAATCCATCGAGTTGGAGGTATTCTTTCATCCAAATATACTCGTCGTCTTCGTAGCTACCACCCGTAAAATAAATAGGACGTTTCCAATCGTTATTACGCAGAATATCCAACATCATAATTCTGTTTTTATACAACCCTGATGTAGGTAAATCGATATCAATAAAATCAACAATAAGGTCGGCATCTTCGGGTTTTACCACCCCGCTTTTAAGGACGTTTTCTTTGTTTACAGGTACCCTGACTTTATTGGTAGGATAATACACCAAGTTCTGCGTTCCTTCTGGAATTTGACTTAAATCTACTTCGTATTGCTGCAACAGATGCTTGTAGCGTGTGCGTGGATTATCACTCGCCACCCAATCTACAAAATCGCCTAATCCCCAACGAACCGAGTCAATAATCGCTTCAAATTTGATATAATCGCGAGTGCCATATGCATATTGTTTATGTGTGAGTTGCGAAGGAATGGGTGTGCTTTCGTAGGTCTTGCGTTTGAGTTGATCAATGTACCAATCCGTAGCTAAAAGTTGGGTGTTAATACTACGCACATCGGTGCGATAGCCTTCAATTTCTTGTGCATACCACAGCGCAAAGGTGTCATTGTCGCCAATGGTAAAGATCAAAGCATCTTTGTCTTCATCAATAGAGTCTAGATAAGCTTTTGCTGTAGATTGCGCCGTATAGCGGTTGGATCGGTCGTGGTCGTCCCAATTTTGTGAGCCCATTAGCACGGGTACGGCAAGCAAGCAAAGCATTACAGAAAGGGGAGCTGCCACACGCAACGACACATATTTTTTAATCGATTCAGCCAGGGCAACCACGCCAATACCAATACACATGGCAAACACATAAAACGATCCAACGAGTGCATAATCGCGCTCACGTGGTTCAAAAACCCTTTCGTTGAGATATACCTTAAGAGCCAAACCTGTAAAAAGGAAAAATACCAACAATACCCAAAATCGTTTTTTGTCTTGCTGATATAGAAATAAAGCGCCAAGAACTCCTAAAAACAGGGGCAACATATAATAGGTGTTACGGCCTTTGTTGTTTTTAGCATCATCATAAAGATTTTTTTGCGGCCCCAAACGTAAGCTGTCTAGCCAAGAAATACCACTAATCCAGTTGCCATTAAAAGGATCTAATTTTCCTTGCTCATCGTTTTGTTTTCCTGCAAAATTCCACATAAAGTAGCGGAAATACATATAATTGATTTGGAAAGTAAACAGGTAGTTTAGATTGTCAATTAGACTTGGTTTTTCAATGTCCAAATACGATCCAAACTGTTGTAGAAACTTATGATAGCCATTGGCATCTACTTCTCCGTTATTGACGCGTGAAATAAAATCATTGATGGCGTCTATAAGTTGTGTTTGACCGCGATATTCGGGTTTTACATCAAAGTCAGGTGCCCCAAAATAGGTGATATAATTTACCGCATTTCCAGAACTCCACATGCGCGGAAGTAACCCTGTGTGTTTGCTGTTGGCGTTAATGCGCGCGTCTTCCCATGCATTCACTACCACATAGCGTCCTTTTTTGAGGTCTTTTTCGTATTTGGGTTTGTCATCTTTATATGGATCTTCATCATCCTGACCTGCATACATATCGGAATACATGGGCCCATAGAATAAATGTGTTTCAGGATATTGTTCTAGGTTGTAATATGCTAAAAGTGAACGCGCATCTGTGGGTGCATTTTCGTTGATAACCGTATTGGCATTGGCACGAATAGGTAACAAAATCCAAGACGAAAATCCAACTAAAACAAATACGACACACCACAAACCGGTATTGGCTTGCACCCATTTTTTTTGTTGTGTAAAACGTAATCCCCAAATAAAAAACGCCAAAATAGACAGTCCCGCAATGATGGTCCCTGAATTAAAAGGCAGTCCAAAACTGTTCACAAAAAACACTTCAGCGTTGCCAAAATATGCTAAGGTTAACGGTAGGAGTAGCTTAAAGATAAAAAGCAATACCGCTACTGAAACCACATTTGCCACCACAAACGATTTCCACGAAAACGTATAATGCTTAAAATAGTACAACATGCCAATGGCGGGTACGGTGAGTAGTCCCATAAAATGCACCCCGAACGACAACCCAATCAAAAAAGCAATAAGCACCAGCCAGCGGTCGCCGTGAGGTTTGAGCATATCTTCTTCCCAGCGCAATCCGAGCCAAAACATGGCAGAAGTCATTAGCATCGCCATGGCATATACTTCAGCTTCTACGGCATTAAACCAAAAACTATCCGAAAAGGTGTAGCTAAGCGCACCCACAACACCAGCCCCCAACACTAGAATGGCTTGTGCGCCAGTTGGGTTTACTTCTTTAATTACAAATTTTGTAATTATTCTAGTAAGTGACCAAAACAGAAACAATATGGTAAAGGCACTTGCCAGTACGGACATCATATTTACCCAAAAAGCCACACGTTCTGGACTACTGGCAAAAGAGGAAAAAAATGCGCCCATCATTTGAAATAGTGGTGCGCCAGGCGGATGCCCAACTTGTAGTTTTGCCGATGTAGCAATGTATTCGCTACAGTCCCAGTAGCTTGCTGTAGGTTCTACGGTAAGGTAGTAGGTTACTAAGGCAACACAAAAAACAAACCAGCCCGTTAGGGTGTTTCCTTTGGAGTAGTTCATAGAATTTCTAAAGCCACTAAAGTACAATATATTAGAAAACCACAAACAAGATTGCTTAAACTATTGGTGCAACAAAAAGTTTGTTTATTTTTGCAACCGCATTGGCCTAAAGTTTAAGCTGCCAAAGGCAGCAAAGCTGGCAACACGCCTGCCTGCCGGCAGGCAGGTCTGATTCAAAATCAGACTTTTCCGGCAGAAGTGTAGCTTCTACTTTTAATTGAAGCTTGATATATTGGCCTATGGTGTAACTGGCAACACGTCTGATTTTGGTTCAGAAGAGTCTAGGTTCGAGCCCTAGTAGGCCAACAAAAAACCCGCTCTAAATAGAGTGGGTTTTTTTATTCAAACAAAAATCGCAACGGAATATCCAGTCTTTTGTTCCAATCGTTTTCGGTGTGTTCAGCTCCTTCAAACACCTTAGACTCCCAAATAAGTCCATCAATTTTTGCTGCTGCGATAATGCTATCAATGCTATTTTGCCCTAGTTCGTAAAGACTATCAAGGGTTTTGGTACCACGGTCTAAATATAATTTCTTGCCACGTAAAGTACGACTGTTATCGCTCACATATGAGGCAATGGCTTCTGGAAACGGATTGTCTTCTACATAAAACACCACAGGCCAATGCGTTGACAAACAAGCAGCACCGCCAAAAACTTCGGGATATTCCAGTAGGGCATACAAGGATATTAATCCGCCCATACTGCTTCCTGCAATAAAGGTGTTGGCCATATCCGTCTTGGTATTAAAAGTGGCGTCTATTTGTGGTTTTAGTTCTTCAACAAGGAATTTTAAATAGGCATCTGCATTCGGTTTTTCGGAAAAAAGTTTTTGTTCACCACGCATGGCAAAGCGCAGTATGGAGTCTAGCTTTGGCATAGCGTAATCTTCTACCACTTTTTGTGGAACAAAATTCGCATGTCTTGCCGCTGCATTGTTCCAAATTCCCACTACTATGGGCAGTGGTTGTATGTCATTTTCCAATTTCGTTAAGACTTCATGCACACCCCATGCTTGACCATTCCACGTTTGGGATGCGTCAAAAAGCATTTGTCCGTCATGCATATACAACACAGGGTGATCTTTGCCTTGCGTATAGCTTTCGGGTAACCAAACATCTACATTTCGGGGGTCAATGTGTACCGATTTAAACGATGTGTAGGTTACCATTTTCCCCTCAGAAACATTGGGAGCTTTGCGGGTATTTGTGCAGCCAAATAAACAAAAAGCAATAAGGGTTACAACAAGCATAGATTTCATATGGCTAAATATATAAAATTAAGTCGCTGGTCTATTTTAGTATGTTTCATAACACAAGATTTAAGGCAGTGAAGGGTTAGGTTTAAGTATGGATTTTAAGGGCGATTACATCAAATATACAAAATCCAATAGTACTCTATAAATATGTCACATGTATAGAAAAAGCAACGGGCTTATTGATGATCAGAGATTGTAACTAAAAAACCGCCTTCTTTGTAAAATCCGCGACCACGATATTTAGTATTGATTCTAAATTGGTATTCTTTATGTTGTTTGGGCTTTAGCAATTTCAGACGTATCGCTTGTGGATGCCCTGCTTCGAAGTAGGATTTTGCTTTGAGGTATGGTTTAATGATGTTTCGCTTTCGTAAATAACGGACTACCTCGTCTGTTTCATAGACTTTCATCTGTCAAGTAGTTAAAATCAGCTAAGGGCTTGTCTTTTAGCTCTTGTGGCATTGGGGCAGATTCTTGCGTTTCTTTAAACTGGATAGCCATGAAGTTAAGTAGCTCTCGTAACTCTTCCCAGTTTTTAAATTCTTTTTGCGGAAGAGGGTTACCCTCATTTATTATAATTGTAGTCATCTTGTAGGATTTACATTTAAATATACAAAATCCAATGTTATCCCATAAATAACGCACTAACGATAAAAGATAAAATGCTTATTGATGGTCAGAGATTTCAAAAACGACAAGTCTGTTTTGTTCTTTTTTGGCGTAGTCACGATATTTTCGTGTAATTCTAAAATACCAAATACCACTGGAATACGGATATCGTTTTTTTAATTGAACTTGCTGATAATGGCCTTCTGTGATATATCCTTTTGCCTTTTTGTATTCCTTTAAGATGTGGCGACTTTTCAAATAAGTTACGACTGTTTCATACTCAAAAACATCCATTCATTAAAGATTATGCAGTTTGGGGCTAGGATCATTTTCGTAAGCGTTCAAAGACTTCTGAAGATGTTCTGGCAATTTGTTTTCGTCGGCTTCCCAAAGAATAGCATATCCGTGTAGTTCGGCAAGGTCTTCCATCAAATCCTTGTAGTTATCGTACGGCTTTGCACTTAAGTTTTCTTTTAGCGAGTCGTCATTGATAGTAATTGTAGTCATCTTTGTAGGATTTACATGTAAATATACAAAATCCAATATTATTCCTATATTTGCACCGTTTAACGGGAAGAGGTAGGGGGACAAAGTCCTCTTTTTTATTTTATGGAATTTACGAAAACCGTACATGATTTGCTAGACGAAGCACTCGCCGAACAGCCATCGCTGTTTTTGGTGGATGCACATATCGATAGTGCATCACATATCCGTGTGGTTCTAGATGGTGACCAAGGCGTTACCCTAGAGCAATGCATGCAAGTAAGTCGCCATATCGAGCATAATTTGGATCGTGAAGAACATGATTTTTCGCTTGAGGTAGGTACTGCGGGTGCGGCTTCGCCGCTTACAATTCCACGTCAATACAACAAACACGTAGGGCGTATTTTGGCCATTGTAACCAACGACGACCAAAACATAAAAGGTACACTCACCGACACAAACAAAGAAGGCATAACGCTGCAATGGAAAGCACGTGAGCCTAAACCTATTGGAAAAGGAAAACATACGGTAACCAAAGAAGCCGATGTTCCCTTTACAGAAATTAAAAAAGCAACTGTTCAAATTCAATTCAACAAGTAAGTATGGAAAATCTGGCACTTATAGAGTCTTTCTCGGAATTCAAGGATGAAAAATTCATCGACCGTGTAACACTCATGTCCATTTTGGAAGAAGTATTTCGTTCTACATTAAAGAAAAAATACGGGACCGACGACAATTTCGATATCATCATCAACCCAGACAAGGGCGATTTGGAAATTTGGCGTAATCGCATTGTGGTAGAAGACGGCGAAGTTGAAGACCCAAATGAAGAAATCGAACTTTCTGAAGCACGTAAAATTGAGCCTGATTTTGAGGTTGGTGAAGACGTTTCTGAAGAAGTGAAATTGGCGCAATTAGGTCGCCGCATGGTATTGTCGTTACGCCAAAACTTGGTAGCGCGTATTCACGAGCACGACAACACTATTATTTACAAGCAATTTATTGATTTGATTGGGGAGATTTACACCGCCGAGGTGCATCATATTCGAAACCGTGTTGTCATTTTATTAGACGATGAAGGCAATGAAATTATCTTACCTAAAGACCGCCAAATCCCATCTGATTTTTACCGTAAGGGAGACAATGTTCGCGGGATTATTGAAAGCGTAGAGCTTAAAGGCACCAAGCCAAGTATCATCATGTCAAGAACATCTCCTATGTTTTTGGAGAAACTCTTTGAGCAAGAAATTCCAGAGGTTTTTGATGGTCTTATTACCATTAAAAAAGCCGTTCGTGTGCCAGGTGAAAAAGCAAAAGTAGCCGTTGACTCTTACGACGACCGCATTGACCCAGTGGGTGCTTGTGTGGGAATGAAAGGATCACGCATTCATGGAATTGTACGTGAACTGGGTAATGAAAATATTGACGTTATCAATTACACCAACAACACCCAATTATTGATTACAAGAGCCTTGAGCCCAGCTAAGGTTACTTCTGTAAAAATAGATGAAGAAAACAAGCGTGTTGAGGTTATGATGGACCCGAGTGAGGTGTCGAAAGCTATTGGTCGTGGTGGATTTAACATCCGACTAGCAGGTCAACTAACAGGTTACGAGATTGATGTGTATCGTGAAGGTATGGAGGAAGATGTAGAACTTACAGAATTCTCTGACGAAATCGAAGCATGGATTATCGAAGAATTTAAAAAGGCAGGATTAGATACTGCAAAAAGCGTGTTGGAACAAGATGTAGAGGACTTAGTAAAACGTACCGACTTGGAGGAAGAAACCATCCAGGATGTACGTAAAGTACTAAGCGCAGAGTTCTCTAACGAATAACCGCACATTTTTTTAATTTTGAGCGCACAAACATTTTATGGCTGATTTAAAAACAATACGAATAAACAAAGTACTCCGCGAGTTAAACATCTCATTGGATCGTGCGGTGGAACACCTTGCTGAAAAGGGGTTTCAGGTAGAGGCACGACCAACAACTAAAATTTCGCAGCAGGAGTATAATCTTCTTTTGGATGCGTTCCAAACGGATCGTTCAAAGAAGGAAGCTTCGCATGAAGTTTTTGAAGAAAAGCGCAAAGAAAAAGAAGCCATAAGAGAGCAAACTCAAAAAGCACCTTCGCCAGAACCACCAGCGCCAAAGCCTGACAAGGTAGTTCGTGCGCAAAGCAAATCGAGTGGCTTAAAAACATTGGGTAAAATTGATTTAAATCCAAAACCTACAACTAAAAAAGAAGAAGCCCCGAAGCCAGCTCCAACCCCCGCACCAGCTCCAACCCCAACCCCAGCTCCAACTCCAGTTCCAGAGGTTGAGAAGAAAAAAGAAGAGAAACCTGTTGTTGAAAAAGCGCCGGATGCTGACAAAGAATCTTCTGAGGCTCCTACTGGAAAAATAGAGACACAGTATAAAAAGTTAAGCGGATTAAAAGCTACAGGTCAAAAAATTGACCTTACACAGTTCAAAAAACCCGCTCCTAAAAAGACCGCCGAAAGCGAAGGAAATAAACGTCGTAGAAAACGCATAACCAAAGACACGGGGCCGGGTAACCGCCAGCCGTCGCAAGGTAGAGGCGGGCAAAAACAACAACGTCCAGCGGTTCAAAAAGAAGAACCAACAGAAGAAGAAATCCAAAAGCAAATTCGTGAAACCTTAGAAAAACTTCAAGGGAAAACCACGAAATCCAAAGGAGCAAAATACCGCCGAGAAAAAAGAGATTCTCACCGTCAAAAATCTGAGGAAGAAGAAGCACTACAAAAAGCGGAAAATAAAATTTTAAAAGTAACCGAATTTGTTACGGTTGGCGAAGTAGCTACCATGATGGATATCAGTTCTACACAAATTATTTCTGCGTGTATGACGCTTGGAATCATGGTTACCATGAATCAACGCTTAGACGCCGAAACCCTTTCAGTGGTGGCTGAAGAATTTGGCTTTGAGGTGGAGTTTATTACCTCCGATATTGAAGAAGCCGTTGAGGAAATTGTAGATAAACCAGAAGATTTAAAACCTCGTGCGCCAATTGTGACCGTTATGGGTCATGTTGACCACGGTAAAACATCTTTGTTAGATTATGTGCGAAACGCCAATGTAATTCAAGGCGAGTCGGGTGGAATCACACAGCACATAGGAGCGTACAGCGTTTCGTTAAAAGACGGTCAGAAAATCGCGTTTTTAGACACACCTGGTCACGAAGCTTTTACCGCTATGCGAGCTAGAGGAACTCAGGTTACAGATTTAGTAATTATTGTTGTAGCTGCTGATGATAACATCAAGCCACAAACAAAAGAAGCCATTAGCCATGCCCAAGCGGCATCTGTGCCTATTGTTTTTGCTATAAATAAAATGGATTTGCCTACAGCAAATCCAGATAAAATAAAAGAAAGTTTAGCAGGAATGAATTTATTGGTAGAGGATTGGGGAGGTAAAATTCAGTCCCATGATATTTCTGCAAAAACAGGCCAAGGCGTTGAAGAACTTTTAGAAAAAGTATTGCTTGAAGCGGAATTGTTAGAATTAAAAGCTAACCCCGATAGGGCTGCGCAAGGCACGGTTGTAGAAGCCTTTTTAGATAAAGGACGCGGTTATGTTTCTACTGTTTTAGTACAAGCAGGAACACTGAAAATTGGCGATTATATTTTGGCCGGACGCCACAGCGGAAAAGTACGTGCCATGCAAGACGAGCATGGACGTGAGGTTACCGAAGCTGGGCCATCAACTCCGGTTTCTATTCTTGGGCTTGATGGTGCGCCACAAGCAGGAGATCGATTCAACATATACATTGACGAGCGCGAAGCAAAGCAAATTGCTGCAAAACGAACCCAACTTGTTCGTGAGCAATCGGTGCGAACACAACGCCATATCACGCTTGATGAAATTGGACGTCGTATAGCTTTAGGAGACTTTAAAGAACTTAACATCATCCTTAAGGGGGATGTAGATGGTTCCGTTGAAGCATTGACGGATTCATTCCAAAAGCTTTCAACCGAAGAAATACAAGTAAATATCATTCACAAAGGCGTGGGTGCGATTACGGAATCGGACGTGCTTCTTGCATCGGCATCGGACGCTATAGTGATTGGATTTAATGTGCGCCCCATGGGTAAAGCACGTCAATTGGCAGAAAAAGAGGAAATCGATATTCGCAGCTACTCCATTATTTATGATGCCATAAACGATCTTAAAGATGCTATGGAAGGCATGCTTTCGCCTGAATTTAAAGAAGAAATTACAGGAAATGCAGAAATCCGTGAGACATTTAAAATCTCAAAAATTGGAACCATTGCAGGTTGTATGGTAACCGACGGAAAACTCCTCCGCAATTCGGGGGTTCGTATAATTCGTGATGGTGTGGTAATCCATACTGGATCTTTGGAGTCGTTGAAACGTTTCAAAGACGATGTCAAGGAAGTGAGCAAAGGCTATGATTGTGGATTGCAAATCAAAGGATTCAATGACATCAAAGAAGGTGATGTTGTGGAAGGATACCAAGAAGTTGCTGTTAAGAAAAAGCTGAAATAAGGCTAAGGTTTTAGCACAAAAGCAGCTTTAAATCTTGCTTTTATTTGTGTCAAAATTTCCAATGCTTCACGTTCCGTAGCAAAATTTCCTGCCCTTATTTTATAGTTTGGTGTTTCAAAAACGAGTTTTGCAGGCAATTCAGGATATTGTGTTTCAAACGCTTCTAGAGCAGCGTTAGTAGCCTCAAAATTCCCATAAAACACTTGAATCGTAAACAGCTTTTTTTCTGACGTCTCTCGGTCTAAATTTATTTTTTTAGTTAAAAGAGAATCAAGCTTTGCTGGGGCGACTAATATTGTTTTCGCGTCTTGTGCAAATACGGCTGTACTTAAGATGCATAGTGCACATACAGTCAAAAGTTTAAAATGTGTTGTGATCCGTTTCATGAGGTCACAAAAATACAGGTTTATTTGATTAATTTTTGTTAAAAACAGTCTAAACACGTTTTTTATAAACACCTCAAAATCAATAATTTAACATATTATTTAGACAAAATATAAATTATATCTTTAATCGTGTTGTGGTTTTTAAAATGAGGTCTGTGTCGTAATTTTGCTGTCTAATTCAAAGGAATTGAATTATATCAACAACTAACCACCTATGCACAAGGACAGCTTTCTGGCTCACCTTCCGTTACTGATTCTCTCTTTCTGTTTCAGCTTTGTTGTTGCTGCACAAGAACCCGATGTTCAAAAGGGTAAAGCATTGTTTAATGCGAATTGTGCTGCATGTCATAAACTAAACAAACGTGCTGTAGGCCCTGCGCTTGCTGGCGTTAGTGCTAAGTATGACAAAGAATGGCTATACAGTTGGATTAAGAATTCTACGGCAATGGTTAAGTCTGGCGATGCACAAGCAGTTGCCATCTATGAGGAGTACAACGGTTCCGTAATGACCTCGTTTCCACAACTATTAAACGAAGATATCGACAACATTTTGGCGTACACCGATTATACGCCTCCTGCTACAGCTGCCGCTGCGCAGCCTGTTGCTGCAGTTCCGCAAACAGAAAGTAGTTTGAGCAATGATCTCATTTTAGGTGTACTCGTGTTGGTTCTTGCTGCGCTTGTAGTTATGTTATTTTTGGTTACTAAAACGCTCAAGCAGATTGCAGCGGCAAACGGTATTGAAGTCGTAATCGAAGAAAAACCAAAACGCACACCGCTTTGGAAAGCTTATGCGCAAAATCCGTTTTTGGTGTTTGTAACCGTAGTATTCTTATTGCTTTCAAGTGCTTATGTTGGATATAGTTATTTGATGCAAGTAGGAATTGATCAAGGATATATGCCTATTCAGCCAATTCACTACTCACACAAAATACATGCTGGCGCCAACCAAATTGAGTGTAAATATTGTCACTCTTCGGCGCGCGTTTCCAAGCACTCTGGCATACCTTCCTTGAATGTATGTATGAACTGCCACATGAATATTGCCGAGTATAACGGAGAAGAAGATTTAGAAAAAGGATACACCAAAGAATTTTATACGAACGAAATCAAAAAGCTTTACAAAGCAGTAGGTTGGGATGAAAATACACAAAGCTATACAGGCGAAACACAACCTGTAAAGTGGGTCCGTATTCACAACCTTCCTGATTTTGTGTACTTTAACCACGCACAGCACGTTTCGGTTGCAGGAGTTGATTGTCAAAAATGTCACGGTCCTGTTGAAGAAATGGAGATCATGTACCAACATGCCTCACTGACTATGGGCTGGTGTATTAATTGTCACCGTGAAACAAATGTGAATATCAAAGACAATGCATATTACACTAAAATTCACGAGGAATTATCTAAAAAATACGGAGTAGAAAAACTCACCGCAGCCCAAATGGGAGGATTAGAATGCGGTAAGTGTCACTATTAAGAACTAGCATATGCCCAACCAAAAGAAATACTGGAAAAGCGAAGTTGAGCTAAATGAGGAGTCCACTTTGGTGGATAAACTTAGCCAAAAAGAGTTTGTACAAAAACTTCCTGAAGATCTTCTGGGATCGACAGAACTGCCAGAAAGTGATACTTCACGCCGAGACTTTTTAAAGTACATGGGCTTTAGTACAGCTGCGGCTACTTTGGCTGCCTGTGAAGGTCCTGTAAATACATCTATTCCTTACGTTGTTCAGCCAGAACAAATTATCCCAGGAATAGCAAATTATTATGCAACTACGATAGTTGATGGTTTTGACACAGCAAGTGTGCTTATCAAAACGCGTGAAGGCCGACCAATTAAAGTTGAAAATAATACTGATGCACCTGTAAATAATATTGCAAATGCTCGTGTTCACGCATCGGTATTGTCTTTATATGACAGTATGCGTGTACAAGGCCCAACACAAGCTGGTGTTGATGTTAGCTGGGAAACCTTAGAAGCTAGCGTTCAAGGACAGTTAGCTCAGTTGGCAGATGAAAATTCGCCTGTTGCGCTGATTACGCCATCGCTTGCAAGCCCAACTACATCGCAAATTGTGCGTGATTTTCAAGCGAAGTTTCCAAACGTAACCCACTATGCTTACGATGCTATTTCTGAAACCGCAGCACTCAATGCTTTTGAACGCGCATACGGTAAACGTGCCCTTCCTAGCTACGATTTTAGTAAGTCAACTTGTATCGTTTCTATTGGTGCAGACTTTTTAGGAGATTGGCAAGGTGGAGGCTTTGAGTCTGGTTACGCGAAAACGCGTGTGCCAAAAGGCAAAAAAGGAAAAGCTAAAATGTCAAAGCATTATCAGTTTGAGGCTAATATGACTTTGTCTGGCGCCAATGCCGATTACCGGATTCCAACTTCTGCTGTTGAACAACAATTTGTTCTTGCAGCTATTTATGGCGCATTGACAAATCAATCTTACCCAACCGCTTTAACAGCTGAGCTAAAGAAAAAAGTAACAGCAATAGTTGCTGAACTTAAATCTGCTGGTACAGGTGCAGTTGTGGTTACTGGTCTTCAGAATGAAGATGCACAGCGTGCTGCTTTAGCCATTAATAAGGTTTTAGGGTCTTCTGTTATCGATGTACAACACAACACTCAATTGCGCCTAGGAGATGCAAGTGTTATGACGCAACTTGTAAACGACCTAAATGCTGGAAAAATTGGCGGTGTAATTATGGCAGGCGTAAACCCTGCATACACGCTACCCAATGCAACGGCATTTGTTTCTGGTCTTAAGAAAGCGAAGTTATCGGTTGCCTTTAGCATGAAAAACGACGAAACAGCCATTCACAGTCAGTGGGTTGCTGCTACACCACACTATCTAGAGTCTTGGGGAGATGTAGAGATGAAAACGGGTCATTTTGCGCTTACGCAACCAACCATTCGTCCGTTATTTAACACCAAACAATTTCAAGACGTATTGTTGTCTTTAACTGGGAGCACTCAATCCTATGACGACGCCATAAAAGCATATTGGTCTTCAAATATTTTGAGCGGTGCTTCATTTAGTGAAGCCCTTCATGACGGGTACTTTGTAACAAGTCAAATAGATAAATTACGCTATAACGACAATGTTGATGCACTTGTGCAACGATTGGCACGTGCAAAAGCAAAAAGCGGCTTAGAATTACATTTATACACCAAAACAGGTATTGGCGATGGACAACAAGCCAACAACCCTTGGCTACAAGAATTTCCTGATCCAATAACGCGTGTCACGTGGGACAATTACCTCACAGTATCCAAAGCAGACGCTGAGGTACTTGGACTTAAAAATATAAACCAGTCAGATGGTGCTCTTGATGGAAGCATTGCTGAAATTTCGCTTAATGGAACAACCGTAAAAGCCCCTGTGCTTATACAACCAGGACAAGCGAAAGGAACCGTTGGTTTGGCATTGGGATACGGAAAAACGGCGGGTATGAAATCCGAAATGCAAGTAGGAACTAACGCATATCCATTGTATCAGAATTTTAGCCCAGTACAAACGGTTATGGTTGTGGCAGCTGATGGCATGCACGAATTTGCGTGTACGCAGTTGCAAAATACCTTAATGGGTAGAGGCGAGATTGTTCGTGAAACGACACTTGAGATTTTCAACACCAAAGATGCCAAGTATTGGAACCCAATGACACAGGTTTCACGCGACCATGAAGAAATAGATGTTACTTCAAAAGAAGCAGATATGTGGCAAGCGTTTGATCGCTCTATTGGGCATCATTTTAACTTGTCTATTGATTTGAATGCGTGTACAGGTTGTGGAGCTTGTGTGATAGCGTGTCATGCCGAAAACAACGTACCTGTTGTTGGAAAACGTGAAATTCGCAAGTCCCGTGATATGCACTGGTTACGTATTGACCGTTACTACTCATCTGAAGAAACGTTTGAAGCAGACTTAGAAAAGGTTGACAACATCAGTGGTTTAGGCGAATCGCTTTCTACATTTGGTAAAATGGAAGACCCATCTGCAAATCCGCAGGTAACCTTCCAACCCGTCATGTGTCAACACTGTAATCATGCACCTTGTGAAACAGTTTGTCCTGTTGCGGCAAGTTCGCACGGACGCCAAGGGCAAAACCACATGGCATATAACCGCTGTGTGGGAACACGTTATTGTGCAAATAACTGTCCGTATAAAGTGCGTCGCTTTAACTGGTTCTTGTACAATAAAAACGATGAGTTTGATTACCACATGAATGATGATTTAGGTCGTATGGTATTAAATCCAGATGTGGTTGTGCGCTCTAGAGGTGTGATGGAAAAATGTTCGTTGTGTATTCAAATGACACAAAAAACAATTCTTGACGCAAAACTTGAAGGACGTGAAATCAAAGACGGTGAATTCCAAACGGCTTGTTCTAACGCTTGTGGAACTGGAGCGCTTGCTTTCGGTGACATCAATGACAAGGAAAGTGAAGTGAAGCACCTTAAAGAAGACGAACGTATGTACCACCTTTTAGAAAGTGTAGGTACCGAGCCCAATGTAATATACCAAGTAAAGGTTAGAAATACTTAAGAAACGATTTATGGCAAGTCACTACGAAGCACCCATTAGAAAGCCCTTAGTTACAGGGAATAAATCGTATCACGATGTTACGGTTGATATTGCTGCGCCGGTAGAAAACCCACCAAATAAGCTGTGGTTTATCGCTTTTGCTATTGCCCTTACCGCATTTTTGTGGGGATTGGGCTGTATTGTCTACACCGTTTCTACAGGAATTGGTGTTTGGGGATTAAATAAAACTGTCGGCTGGGCATGGGACATTACCAACTTTGTATGGTGGGTAGGAATCGGGCACGCTGGAACATTAATTTCCGCAGTACTATTATTATTCCGTCAAAAATGGCGTATGGCCATTAACCGCTCTGCAGAGGCAATGACGATATTTTCGGTGATCCAAGCAGGATTATTTCCTATTATTCACATGGGACGTCCATGGTTGGCATATTGGGTACTCCCTATTCCAAACCAATTTGGATCGCTATGGGTAAACTTTAACTCGCCACTACTTTGGGATGTATTTGCGATTTCAACGTATTTATCTGTATCGCTCGTGTTTTGGTGGACGGGACTGCTTCCTGATTTTGCTATGATTCGTGACAGAGCCATTAAGCCATTTCAAAAGAAAATTTACGGACTCTTGAGTTTTGGTTGGAGTGGACGCGCCAAAGACTGGCAACGCTTCGAAGAAGTTTCATTGGTATTGGCAGGTTTAGCAACTCCTTTGGTACTATCGGTACACACCATTGTATCTTTTGACTTTGCTACTTCGGTTATTCCAGGTTGGCACACCACTATTTTCCCTCCATACTTTGTTGCGGGAGCCATTTTCTCTGGTTTTGCCATGGTAAATACGCTGCTCATAATTATGCGTAAAGTTTCTAGATTGGAAAATTACATCACGTTGCAGCATATTGAATTGATGAACATCGTTATCATGATTACGGGTTCCATTGTTGGAGTCGCTTATATTACGGAGCTTTTCATCGCCTGGTACTCAGGAGTAGAATACGAACAATACGCTTTTCTAAATCGTGCTACTGGACCGTATTGGTGGGCATATTGGGCCATGATGACCTGTAACGTTTTCTCACCACAGTTGATGTGGTTTAAAAAATTAAGAACAAGTATTATGTTCTCATTTATCATTTCGATTGTGGTAAATATTGGAATGTGGTTTGAGCGATTTGTAATTATCGTTACGTCACTACACCGCGATTATTTGCCTTCTTCTTGGACGATGTTTTCGCCAACATTTGTAGATATTGGAATTTTTATTGGAACGATTGGATTCTTCTTCGTGCTGTTCTTGCTTTACGCACGTACTTTCCCTGTAATTGCACAGGCTGAGGTGAAATCGATTTTGAAAGCATCGGGAGATAAATACAAAAACACCCATAGCCATGAGTAGTAAATTAGTACATGCCGTTTATGACGATGATGATACGCTTTTACATGCTGTAAAAGATGTAAAAAAAGCGGATTATCACATCGAGGAGGTCTTCACGCCGTTTCCTGTGCACGGACTTGACCATGCCATGGGATTAGCAGGAACCCGTATTGCCGTTATGGCTTTTATGTACGGAATCTTAGGATTTGCAGTTGCCATTACCATGATTAACTATATCATGATTGAGGATTGGCCACAAAATATTGGTGGAAAGCCAAGCTTTTCTTTTTTGGAAAACTTACCTGCATTTGTTCCTGTAATATTTGAAATGACTGTGTTTTTTGCGGCTCACTTAATGGTTATTACATTCTATTTACGTAGCCGACTGTGGCCGTTTAAAAAAGCAGAAAACCCAATGCCCGAAACTACAGACGATAAATTCTTGATGCAAGTTACCCTTGAAGGTGACGAGAAAAAATTAATGAGTCTGTTAAAAAAATCAGGCGCGATAGCTGTTAGTATTCACGAAACCGAACACGCATGAAAAATATAATTCTTTTGTTTGTATTGAGTTCGCTATTGTTAGTGTCATGTTTTGATGCATCAAAACCTAACTACCAATATTTCCCTAACATGTACGAATCTGTGGGTTATAAAACCTACGGAGAGTCTGATATTTTTTATCAGGGTTCTGTTGCCATGAAACCTGCCTCGGGTTCCGTTGCTCGTGGTTGGGCTCCCTATGATTTTCCCGACACCAATGACGGCTATGAAGATGCGAAAGCCAATCTTGTTTCGCCACTCGAGCAAACAGATGCACACCGTGCCGAAGGAAAAGAACTCTACGGTATTTATTGTGCGGTTTGCCACGGTTCTAAAGGAGACGGTAAAGGTATTTTGATGACTCGTGAAAAGTTTTTGGGAATTCCAAGCTATGCCGACAGGGATATCACGGATGGAAGTATTTATCATGTTTTGATGTATGGTAAAAATGCGATGGGCTCGCACGCTGGGCAGGTAAATGCAACCGAGCGCTGGCAAATTGCCCAACATGTATTGTATTTACGTAACGAATTGACAAAATAATTGGCCATGTACACCTTTGCTCAACGACTAAAAATTACCGCTTTTGTTCTTATGGGGCTTGGCTTTATTGGGTTAGCTATTGGTTTTGCTAGCGCACCTTCTACGGTAGCTGAAGCACAGGCCATGGTTGCCGATGCACACGGCGGACACGGTGATGTTCACGGAAGCGAGCACGATACCGATGCTCATGCAGCGGATAGCCACAAAGAAGATAAGCTTCACGATACACACGCTTCAACAGGCGCTCACAACGAGCACCAGGGTGACTATGCACATACAGATGACGCACATGCTGAAGATCATCATGGAGAGCATTTATTGCACCAATTTCAAAACAAGCCTTGGGCAGCACTTTATGTAGCGGCTTTCTTTTTCTTTATGATTGCGCTTGGAACATTAATGTTTTATGCCATTCAACGTGCGGCACAGGCAGGATGGCCCATCTTACTCTTCCGTGTAATGGAAGGAATTACGGCTTATTTAGTGCCCGGTTCTATCATTATCTATGTGTTTTTAGTACTTACAGGACTTCACGCCAACCACCTTTTTGTTTGGATGGATGCTGAAACCGTTGCACACGATGAAATTATTCAAGGAAAAGTGGGCTATTTAAATGTACCGTTCTTCCTTATTCGCGCAGCCATTTACCTTTTAGGATGGAATGCATATCGCTATTTTTCTAGAAAGTTCTCATTGGCACAAGACGCAGCCTCTGCTGGGGATATTAGCAATCACAAAAAGAACTTCCGTATTTCGGCTGTGTTCTTAGTATTTTTCTTCGTGACAGAATCCATGATGTCTTGGGATTGGATTATGTCATTAGACCCACACTGGTTTAGTACGTTATTTGGTTGGTACGTTTTGGCTAGTATGTTAGTTACCGCTGTTACTGTTATTGCATTGGTTACTGTTTACCTTAAATCAAAAGGGTATTTGCCTAAAGTAAACCACAGCCACTTGCATGATTTGGCCAAGTTTATGTTTGGGCTTAGCGTATTTTGGACCTATTTGTGGTTCTCACAGTTTATGTTGATTTGGTACTCCAATATCCCAGAGGAGGTAACGTATTTCCTTACACGAATTGACGATTATAATCTCCCATTTTTTGGTATGGTTGTAATGAATTTTGTTTTCCCACTGCTTATTTTAATGAGTAGTGACTATAAACGCTCCAATTGGATTATCGTAATGGCAGGTATTGTTATAATACTTGGACATTACATTGATATCTTCAACATGATTATGCCTGCTACTGTTGGTGACCAATGGTTTATTGGTTGGGCTGAAATAGGTGGATTCCTGTTTTTTGCAGGACTGTTTATTTATGTGGTTTTCCGTGCGCTTACCAAAGCGCCGCTAGAAGCAAGCGGTGATCCGTATGTTGGAGAGAGTGAACGATTTGTATATTAATAGAACAAGTAGATGACTGCAGTTATTCTTTTCGCGATTTTGGTTTTAGTAGGTGTTGCTGTATGGCAAATCACCAAGATTTTTGAGCTTTCACAGTTTCGTCAAACCAAAGACGACTCGCAAGTGGCTAACGACCAAGATAACCACCGTAACGGACAGTTAATGTTCGCCTTTTTGGTATTCATTTATTTGATTACGATATACTCCTTCTGGGCTTTTGGCGATGTATTGCTTCCAGATGCTGCTTCTGAACACGGGCAAGACATTGACCGCCTGATGTGGATTTCGTTTGCGCTCATCTTTTTTGTGCAAACCATTACGCAAGCATTATTGCATTATTTCTCTTGGAAATACCGTGGACGTAAAGGACAAAAAGCTTTGTTTTACGCCGATAACGATAAACTCGAATTTATTTGGACCATTATTCCTGTAATTACCTTGGCGGGACTCATCATGTATGGATTGTTCACCTGGACGTCTATCATGAATATTGAAGAAAATGACGAGGCTTTGGTCGTTGAGCTTTATGCACAACAGTTTAACTGGAAGGCACGATATGCAGGTGCTGATGGCGTTTTAGGGGATGCCAACGTACGCTTTTTACAAGACTACGATGGCCTTAACTTGGTTGGAATCGATTCCTCTGATCCAAACGGATTAGACGATGTTGTTGTGCAAGAATTGCACTTGCCCAAAGGGCGTCAAGTGATTTTTAAAATGCGTTCGCAAGACGTGTTGCACTCGGCATATATGCCACATTTTAGAGCTCAGATGAACTGTGTACCGGGCATGATTACCGAATTTTCGTTTACACCTACAACGACTACTGAAGAGATGCGCCAAACCCCCGAAATGGCAGCTAAGGTTGAGAAAATCAACAAAATAAGATATGAGAATAGTAAGGCTTTAATCGCCGATGGCGATGAAGCACTTGATGCATATCAATTTGATTATTTGTTACTTTGCAATAAAATTTGTGGTGCATCGCATTACAATATGCAAATGAAAATTGTAGTAGAAGAAGAAAGAGATTTTAACAAATGGTTGGCTCAGCAAACCACTTTTGCGCAGACCATCCAACAGTAAAAAGATAACTATGGGAGCAGATCACGCACATCACAAAGAAACGTTTATTACCAAGTACATCTTTAGTCAAGACCATAAGATGATTGCGAAGCAATACCTTATCACGGGATTGATTATGGGAATTATCGGAATAGCCATGTCGCTTTTGTTCCGTTTGCAATTGGCATGGCCAGAAAAATCGTTCTGGGTTTTTGAAACCTTTTTAGGAAAATGGGCACCAGAAGGTGTAATGGATCCAAATGTTTATTTGGCTTTGGTCACCATTCACGGAACGCTAATGGTATTTTTTGTACTTACAGCTGGACTAAGTGGTACGTTTAGTAACTTACTTATTCCATTACAGATTGGTGCACGTGATATGGCGTCTGGATTATTAAACATGATTTCATACTGGTTGTTTTTCCTTTCGTCAGTTATCATGATTGCATCGCTTTTTGTGGAGTCAGGACCAGCAGCTGCAGGTTGGACAATTTACCCTCCACTTAGTGCATTGCCACAAGCTCAACCCGGTTCTGGATTAGGAATGACACTTTGGTTGGTGTCTATGGCTATTTTTATTGCATCATCACTACTTGGATCGTTGAATTATATCGTAACGGTTATCAATTTGCGTACTAAGGGAATGTCTATGACAAGACTTCCCCTTACGATTTGGGCGTTTTTCGTAACAGCAATTATTGGTGTGGTTTCATTCCCTGTATTACTTTCAGCGGCACTGATGCTTATTATGGATAGAAGTTTTGGAACATCATTCTTCTTATCAGACATTTTTATTCAAGGCGAGGTGCTTCACTACCAAGGCGGTTCCCCCGTTTTATACGAACACTTATTTTGGTTTTTAGGTCACCCAGAAGTATATATCGTACTGCTTCCTGCATTGGGAATCACTTCTGAGGTATTGGCAACCAATGCGCGTAAGCCTATTTTTGGATACCGTGCTATGGTAGCCTCTATTTTGGCCATTGCCTTTTTATCCACTATTGTTTGGGGACACCATATGTTTATCTCGGGAATGAATCCATTCTTGGGTTCAGTATTTACGTTTACTACCTTGTTGATTGCTATTCCTTCTGCGGTAAAAGCATTTAACTACATTACCACGCTGTGGAAAGGAAACCTCCAAATGAATCCAGGGATGTTATTCTCCATAGGATTGGTATCTACTTTTATTTCGGGGGGTCTTACAGGAATTATTTTGGGAGATAGCACCTTAGATATTAACGTACACGACACCTATTTTGTAGTGGCACACTTTCACTTGGTAATGGGAATTTCAGCACTCTATGGATTATTTGCGGGGGTTTATCATTGGTTCCCAAAAATGTTTGGTAGAATGATGAACAAAAATTTAGGATATGTGCACTTTTGGGTAACAGCTGTTTGTGCCTATGGCGTATTCTTCCCTATGCACTTTATTGGTATGGCTGGATTGCCTAGACGTTATTACTCCAACACGGCATTTCCATATTTTGACGACCTTGCTAATATCAACGTGATTATTACCATATTTGCGCTTATTGCTGGAGCAGCTCAGTTGGTGTTCCTTTATAACTTTATCGCTAGTATTTTCTATGGTAAAAAAGCGGTACAAAATCCTTGGAAGTCAAACACACTAGAATGGACAACTCCTGTAGAACACATACACGGTAACTGGCCAGGTGAAATCCCAGACGTACACCGTTGGGCTTATGACTATTCCAAGCCAGGGCACGACGAGGATTTTATCCCACAAAACGTTCCCTTAGCCGAAGGCGAAGAAGAACTTCAACATTAAATGAAGCCCCGTTAAGGGGCTTTTTTGTTTATAAAAGCTACATTTTGTCAATCTGAACCTGCCTGCCGCAGGCAGGTTCAAAATGACAGGTTTTATTGGCACAGCAACTGAATCCATGATTAGAATATTTAAAAAATTTGAACAAAGCGGTTTGGTGACTAGCGAGGGAAGAGCGATCCGTATTTTAGACGAAGAAAGATTATTCAATATCGCTAACGGTATTGAGCATAGCGTGCTCTGACGGCTTTTGCGTATCTTTGGATAGATGAATGAGCATCTAGATCCAACAGGAGAACAACTTAATCGCGAAGAGCATGATATCGATCGTGCTTTGCGTCCGCTTAGCTTTCATGATTTTAGCGGACAGCCGCAGGTCTTAGAAAATCTCGAAATTTTTGTTGCTGCAGCCAACCAGCGCGAAGAACCCCTTGACCATACCCTTTTGCACGGCCCTCCCGGATTGGGTAAGACCACATTGGCACATATTCTTGCACACGAATTGGAGGTTAATCTAAAACTTACCTCAGGGCCTGTTTTAGACAAACCTGGCGACTTAGCAGGATTGCTCACAAATCTTCAACCCAGAGACGTGCTGTTTATTGATGAAATACACCGGCTCAGCCCTATTGTTGAAGAGTACTTGTATTCCGCCATGGAAGATTATCGTATTGATATTATGATTGAGACAGGACCAAATGCACGTTCTGTTCAAATCGAATTAAGCCCCTTTACATTGATTGGTGCTACTACACGATCGGGATTGCTTACTGCACCCATGCGTGCGCGCTTTGGGATCAATAGTAGATTAGAGTATTATTCTACAGAAGTATTAGCAGGAATTGTAACCCGAAGCGCAGCGATCCTAAACATTCCTATTGAAGAAAGAGCCGCCATTGAAATTGCTAGCAGAAGCCGAGGTACGCCACGAATTGCCAATGCGTTGTTGCGCCGTGTGCGGGATTTTGCGCAAATCAAAGGAAACGGAACGATAGATTCATCCATTACGCAAATTGGTCTAAAAGCATTAAATGTTGATGTGAATGGACTAGATGAAATGGATAACAAAATCCTAACCACGTTGATAGATAAATTTAAGGGCGGACCCGTAGGCATCAATACACTTGCCACTGCGGTTTCTGAAAATGGTGAAACCATTGAAGAAGTCTATGAACCGTTTTTAATACAAGAGGGCTTTTTGGTGCGTACCCCTCGTGGCAGAGAAGTTACCGAAAAGGCATATAAACATTTGAACAGAACTATGCCGAATACGCAAAAAGGATTGTTTTGAACCTTGCTGAACGTCATGCTACTGCCGTAAAACAAATTGCCCAACGCCTTGGTTTTATGGCGTGCGGTATTTCTAAAGCTACTTTCTTAGAAGAAGAAGCGCCTCGTTTAGAATCTTGGCTTTCCCAAAACCATCACGGAGAAATGGGCTATATGGCACGTAATTTTGATAAGCGCTTAGACCCAAGAAAACTTGTTCCGGGTGCAAAAAGTGTGGTGTCGCTGCTGTATAATTATTTTCCTAGTACATCACAATCAGATAAAGAAGCACCTAAACTTGCACGCTATGCGTATGGTAAGGATTATCACCGAGTTGTGAAGGATAAACTCTTTGAGTTTATGCATGAAATTCAAACTGAAATTGGCGCTGTAGAAGGACGTGTTTTTGTGGATTCTGCGCCAGTTTTAGAAAAAGCGTGGGCTGCTAAAAGCGGTCTGGGCTGGGTTGGTAAAAACACCAATTTAATCCGAAAGCAAAACGGGTCATATTTTTTTATTGCCGAACTTATCATCGACTTAGAACTTACTCCCGATGGTGCAGTTACAGACCATTGTGGTTCGTGCACGGCTTGTTTAGATGCTTGTCCCACAGATGCATTTGTTGCTCCTTATAAGTTAGATGCCAGTAAGTGTATTTCGTATTTTACTATCGAACTAAAAGATGCTATCCCCGCTGAAGTAAAAGGGCAATTTGACAATTGGGCATTTGGCTGCGATATTTGTCAAGAGGTTTGTCCATGGAACCGTTTTGCTACGTCACACAACGAGCCACAGTTTGAGCCCAATGCTGAACTCATGCAACTCTCTAAAAACGACTGGAATGAAATTACAGAGGAGCTTTATAAAAGGTTGTTTGAAGCCAGTGCTGTAGAGCGCACAAGTTTTGCAGGACTTAAACGCAATTTGGAGTTTTTAAAATAACAAGAATTCAATACCTTTCCCCATTCAAAACATGACATATGAGTCAAGAAAGCAAACGGCGCGAGGCATTAGTATATCATGCGAAGCCAAAACCGGGAAAGCTTGAAGTAAACCCAAGTAAGCCTTACACCACCCAACGTGATTTATCTTTAGCCTACTCACCAGGTGTGGCCGAACCCTGTTTGGAGATAGAAAAAGCCACCGAAAACGTGTATAAATACACCAACAAAGCCAACTTAGTAGCCGTTATTTCCAATGGTACTGCGGTATTGGGTTTGGGCGATATAGGCCCTGAGGCGTCCAAGCCTGTAATGGAAGGAAAAGGTTTGTTGTTTAAAATATTTGCAGGGATTGACGTTTTTGATATTGAAGTAAACACCAAAGATGTTGATGCATTTGTTGAAACAGTAAAAAATATTGCACCCACTTTTGGAGGTATAAATTTAGAGGATATCAAAGCACCAGAAGCTTTTGAAATTGAACGCCGATTGGTAGAAGAACTTGATATTCCTGTGATGCACGACGACCAACACGGTACCGCAATCATTTCGGGGGCGGCGTTGCTCAACGCTGTTGAGTTGGCAAACAAAGCGATGAGCTCCATCAAAATGGTAATTAGTGGCGCAGGCGCAGCCGCGATTTCTTGCGCAAGACTCTATCGGGCTTTGGGCGTTTTGCCTCAAAATATGATGATGACCGATAGCACGGGAATCATTAGAGCGGATAGAGAAAATTTGACTGCTCAAAAGAAAGAATTTGCTACTTCAACAGATGTACATACACTTGAAGAAGCACTTATTGGAGCCGATGTTTTTATTGGGCTATCGAAAGCGAATATCATGACAACATCCATGTTGAAATCAATGGCGGCAACCCCCATAGTATTTGCGATGGCAAACCCAGATCCTGAAATTGATTATAACTTAGCAGTTTCCACACGCGATGATGTCATTATGGCAACAGGACGTTCAGATTTCCCTAATCAAGTGAACAATGTGCTTGGGTTTCCTTTTATTTTTAGAGGTGCATTAGATGTTAGAGCCACAAAAATTAACGAAGCCATGAAAATGGCAGCCGTTAAGGCCTTAGCCGATTTAGCAAAAGAAACTGTTCCTGAACAAGTCAATATCGCCTACAGCACAACTAAGCTTGTCTTTGGCGAGCATTACATCATCCCAAAACCTTTTGACCCACGGCTGATTACCACGGTGCCCATGGCAGTAGCAAAAGCAGCTATGGAAAGTGGCGTAGCGAAAGCTCCCATAACGGATTGGAATCAATATCAAGAAGAGTTGCATCAACGAACGGGGTCCGATAAAAAATTAGTCCGTTTGATTACAAGCCAAGCCAAGCGCAACATGCAACGTGTGGTATATGCCGAAGCAGATGAGCTAGATGTGCTGAAGGCTGCACAAATGGTTTATGAAGAAGGTATTGCGCATCCTATTTTGTTGGGAAACAGGGAGCGCATTTTAGAACTGATGGAAACCTTGGAGTTTGAAGCGGATGTGCCGATTATTGACCCAAAGAAGGAGGACGTAAAGGAACAACGTGAAGCCTATGCCAAAATCTATTGGAAATTACGTCAGCGTAGAGGCGTTACCCTTTATGACGCTCAACGCAGAATGCGTGAGCGTAATTATTTTGCCGCCATGATGGTGCGAGAAGGCGACGCCGATGCCATGATTTCAGGCTACAGCCGAAGTTATCCAAATGTCCTAAAGCCTGTATTGCAAGTTATTGATAGAGCTGAGGGTGTAAATCGTGTAGCTACAACAAACTTGATGATTACAAATAAAGGACCGTTGTTTTTGGCAGACACATCTATTAACATCAACCCAAATGCTAAAGATTTGGCAAAAATCGCCCAAATGACATCCTATACAGCTACCTTGTTTGGCATGCAGCCCAAAGTAGCCATGCTGTCGTATTCTAATTTTGGGTCGTCTAAAAACGAAGATGCACAAAAGGTAAATGAAGCCGTTTCGTTGTTACATCGTCATGTGCCACACATAGACGTTGATGGACCTATTCAAGCTGATTTTGCGCTAAATAAAGCCATGCGCACCAAAAAATTCCCATTTTCGAAAATTGCAGGTAAAGAGGTAAACACCCTTCTTTTTCCAGATTTGAATGCGGCGAATATTGCTTACAAATTAATTAAAGAATTAGACGACGCGCTTTCCATTGGTCCTATTATGATGGGCTTAAAACACGCAGCGCATATTTTGCAATTGGGTGCAAGTGTCGATGAAATTGTTCACATGACAGCAGTAGCTGCAGTGGATGCACATAATAAGAAATCATGATTACACAATTAAACGGAAGACTCGTAAGTAAAACACCTACAACACTTGTTATTGATTGCGGAGGAGTTGGATATGAAGTGCATATTTCATTGCATACATTTGGACAATTACCTGAAGATGAGCATATTATAATTCATACGCATCACCAAGTACGTGAAGATGCACAAACGCTTTATGGCTTTATGGAGCTTGTAGAACGCAGTGTGTTTCGTTTGTTATTAAGCGTTAGTGGTATAGGTGCAAATACAGCACGCACCATGCTTTCGTCCATGACGCCACACGAAGTGATACAAGCGATACAAACCGACAATGTTCCTGCCATACAAGCCATAAAAGGAATAGGCGCCAAAACAGCGCAGCGCGTCATTGTAGACTTAAGAGACAAGGTAACCGGGTTGTTAGATGAAGGAGAAATTAGCACCACTTCAAACAATACACAGCGTGATGAAGCGTTATCTGCATTGAGTGTATTAGGCTATCCAATAAAACAAACACAAAAGGTGGTAGATTCGTTATTGCAAGCAGAGCCAGGCATGCCCGTGGAACGAATTATCAAAAATGCGCTCAACAAGCTATAATGATCATACATATCTGTAAAAAGGGCGGCTTATTTTGTGTGCTTATTTTGGCAATGTCTGCCAACGTCTTTGCTCAAAATCCAACAACAAAAGACAGCTTATTGTTAGCTCCAAATTTGCAGCAAATTGCGCTGAAGCAAAACCCTGCTTCATTTGCAGCCTCCTACACGTATGATCCAAAACTCAATTTATATTTCTACAATGTAAAAGTAGGTAAGATTAATGCCCAGCAGCCACTTGTGCTTAAACCAAACGAATACCGCAAACGAGTAGTGGCAGAAAAAACCCGTGCGTATTTTATAGAAAAACAGCAAGCCTTGGCAGGATTGGTTGACGACGAAGAAACCCAAAATGACTTGCTTCCAGACTATTATGTAAATTCTAAATTTTTTGAATCTATTTTTGGAAGTAACGAAATTAATATTCGTCCACAAGGGTCAGCAAGTATTGATTTAGGGTTGCGCTATCAAAAATCAGGAAACCCGAGTTTGTCTCCTAGAAACCAAAGTAGCCTTGGATTTGATTTTAATCAACGCATCAATCTTAGCTTGTCGGGAACTATTGGAACCCGACTCAAAGTAAACGCCAACTATGACACCCAATCCACATTTGACTTTCAGCGTGTAATTAAATTGGACTTTTTCCCAGAAGATTTAGTACCAAGTAGCGTTTCAAATACCATAAATAAGGGTAAAGACCTTGTTAACAAAGGCAAAGGATATATTGATAAAGGCAAAAACGCAATAAATAGTGCAAAGAATTTAGCTGATCAAGGCCTTAGTGGAAACGAAGACAGCATCCTTCAAAAATTAGAGGTGGGAAATGTGAGTATGCCCATCAACAGCTCTTTAATATCTGGAGCGCAGAGTTTATTTGGTGTAAAAGCACAACTTAAATTTGGCAATACAGACATAGCTGCCGTTATTTCGGAACAGCGTTCACAAACCCAAACCATACAAACCAACGGCGAAGGCACCCTTGAGGAATTTTCGCTTTTTGCGCTTGATTACGAAGATAACCGTCACTTTTTCTTGGCCCAATATTTTAGAGATGTATACGACGCATCGGTTAAAACCTATCCATATATCAATTCGCCTATTCAAATCACTCGATTAGAAGTTTGGGTTACCAATCGTTCGGCGCAAACCAATAATGTGAGAAATGTTTTGGCACTTCAAGATTTGGGAGAAACAAATCCAGATGCGGTGTTATTAGATGATTTAACCACCAACTTTTTCAATGCTGTTCCAGGTGCCTTTCCTGCGAATAACGCAAACAAACTCGACCCCTTAGAAATTGGAGGAACGGGATTGCTTACAGATGCCATCCGGGATATAGCCACTGCTAAAAATGGATTTGGAACACTTAGCTCATTTGTTAATGAAGGCCGTGATTACGCCATTTTGGAAAGTGCCAGAAAATTAAATCCATCCGAATATAAGCTTCACAATCAATTGGGATATATTTCCTTAAACCAATCCTTAAACAACGACGAAGTAATAGCGGTTGCATTCCAATATACCGTTAATGGGCAGGTATATCAAGTAGGAGAGTTTTCTGCCGATGGTATTGCGGCAACTACCGTTAGCGGAACAGCTCAAAATGTTGTGGTAAACAACAATAGTTTGGTGCTGAAAATGTTAAAAAGTTCGGTGCTCGATGTATCTCAGCCTGTTTTTGATTTGATGATGAAAAATATCTATAACATTGGCGCATTTCAACTCGAGCAAGAGGATTTTGTTTTCAATATTTTATATACCGATCCCTCTCCAGCAAACTTTATCAGACCAGAGGATGCAAACGCATGGCCTGAAGGAGCAGACGAACGCATTTTATTAAATCTTTTTGGATTAGATAAACTGAATATTTATCAAGATGCACAAGCAGAAGGGGATGGATTTTTTGATTTTGTTAGCGGTATTACCGTCTTGCCCGAACAGGGACAAATCATTTTCCCAAGCGTTGAACCCTTTGGCGCTTATCTTTTTGATGTACTTAAACATAACAAATCGACGGAGATCTATTCCGATAGAAACAGCTATAATGAAAACCAGAAAAAATATGTCTTTAAAGAGATGTATGACATCACAAAGCAAGAAGCTGCAGACTTTCAACGCTACAACAAATTTGAGTTAAAAGGACGATATAAATCTTCTGGAGCAGGGCAAGGTATTTCACTTGGTGCATTTAATGTACCACGCGGCTCTGTACGTGTTACAGCTGGTGGGAGACTCTTACAAGAGGGACTGGATTATACCGTAAACTATCAACTTGGGCGGGTTACCATATTAAATGAGGGTATTAAAAATTCAAATATCCCAATTGAAGTATCCACGGAAAGTAACACCTTGTTTGGACAACAAAACAAGCGTTTTATGGGCTTCACTGCTGAGCATAAAGTCAATGACGATTTGATTATAGGGGGAACCTATATGCGACTAAGTGAACGTCCGCTTACACAAAAAGCGAACTACGGCGCAGAGCCAGTAAACAATAGCATGTTTGGCCTTAGCGGAACCTTTTCAAAAGAGATTCCGTTTTTAACTCGTATGGTAAATAAACTGCCGCACATCGATACGCAAGTGGCATCTAATGTTTCGATTCGTGCAGAGGCTGCTTATTTGCAAGTGGGTACGCCAAAAAGTACGGAACTCAACAATGTAGCAACTTCATATATTGACGATTTTGAAGGTACGCAAACCAACCTCGATATTCGAGATACTTATTCGTGGTATTTATCGAGTGTACCTGCACCATCACAGCAACTTCCTATTGCTGGCGCTACTGTTGGTGTAGATGATATTAGCTCTGGATATCAGCGTGCAAAGCTTTCGTGGTACAACATTGATCCCTTATTTTATTCCAGAAGACGCCCAAGTGGTATTTCTGATGATGATCTTTCTACCACAGCTACACGCCGAATTTTTATTGATGAAATTTTCCCTCAACAAGATGTGGTTCAAGGACAATCTACGGTGCAATACACCTTTGATTTGGCATACTATCCTGAAGAACGTGGGCCGTATAACAATGCAGCTAGTTTTGGAGCAAATCCAGATAAAAACTGGGCGGGGATCACACGTGCCATGACCACAACCGATTTTAGTCAGTCCAATGTGGAGTATATTGAATTTTGGTTGCTTGATACGTTCACAGAACAAACAAGTACGTCAAACGATTTGGGTGAATTGGTATTTCATTTAGGAAATATTTCAGAGGATGTTCTAAAAGATGGACGTAAGCAATACGAAAACGGCTTACCTGCTGCAGGACAAAATACGGCAACAAATAACACCTCGTGGGGAACAGTTCCCGCAACGCAATCGCTTGTCTATGCTTTTGATGCGGACGGACAAAACAGTGCTTTGCAAGATGTTGGTCTTGACGGACTTACCGACGATGAAGAACGCCTTATTTACACCAATGGGCCTGCCGAAGATCCTGCCGGGGATAACTACACCTATTTTGCGCAAGGGAGTGGCTCTATCCTTGATAGATATAAAAACTACAACGGTACACAAGGCAATTCACCGCTTGAAGTTACGGAACAGTTTCGCGGGTCATATACCACACCCGATGCAGAAGACCTAAATCAAGACAATACCATGAATACCATAGACCGATATTTTCAATATCGCATTCCGATTGGTAAAAACATGCAAGTAGGTGCCCATCCGTTTCTTGTAGACGTTCGTGAGAACGATAATATTGAGCTCCCAAATGGTCAATTGACTTCTTCACGATGGTTGCAGTTTCGTGTTCCTGTAGTGCCAGATTATTATGATAATCCCAAATACAATGACCGTTTTGAAGCCATAAATGGCAAGCAAGATTTGCGATCAATTCGCTTTATGCGAATGATGGTTACAGGCTTTAGCAATCCAACGGTGTTTCGTTTTGGCACATTAGACTTGGTTCGCGCCGATTGGACACGTGTGGCGAATCCCCTCAATACAAAAGAAATTACACATCCAAATACGCAACTGGAGGTAAGTGCGGTAAACGTATTGGAAAACGAAACACGAACGCCCATTCGCTATAAACTTCCACCAGGTATTGTACGTGAAACCATTAATAGCTACAATAATCTTATTCGTGAAAACGAGCAATCGTTATCCTTACGCGTAAAAGATTTAGCCCCTGAAGACGCTGAAGGCGTCTATAAACATTTGGATTTAGACATGCGCCAATACAAACGCTTGCGTATGTTTTTACACGCAGAATCTATTACGGGCGAGAATCCACTTCCAGGCGAAGGTGCACAAGACGATCTTGATGAACGTATAGTGGCGTTCATTCGTTTGGGGACAGATGTTACAGAGAACTACTATCAAATAGAAATTCCACTAAAACCAACGGCTTATACGGAAGGTGTTTCTAATAACTTAAGTGCTGAAGAAGTATGGCAAACAGCAAGTAACGAGATAGACCTCCCCATCGAATTATTGACAAAGCTTAAAGCAAAGTCCATTTCAAATCGTAATATTAAGGGCACAACGTATTTTGACAAGGAGCTAAATCCTATAAATGAATTTGCTCCCTCTTCAAGTTTACCAGGAGATAAAAAATACAAGTTGGCCATTCGTGGAAATCCATCTTTGGGCGCCATACGCACCTTAGTTGTAGGGGTGAAAAACCCCAATACCACCGCAGGGAAAAACTTGAGCGGAGAGGTTTGGTATAACGAGCTTCGTCTATCGGAAATTGATTCTCGTGGCGGTTGGGCTGCTGTGGGTACCATGGATGCCAACCTCGCAGACTTTGCCAACGTTACTGTAAATGGAGCTATTTCAACTGTCGGATTTGGCGCTATTGACCAATCACCAAATCAGCGAAGCCAAGACGATACACGCTCCTATGGTGTAGCCACAAGTGTAAACGCGGGGATGTTATTTCCTAAAAAATGGGGATTGGTATTGCCTGTAAGTTACAGTTATAACCAAGAAGTAATTACCCCGAAATACGATCCGTATTATAGAGATATTGAGCTTCAAGACCGTTTAGACACAGCTACGCGTGAATCGCAGCGCGACTCTATTCGCGAACAAGCAATTAGCGTTTCTAAGCTTAAAAGTATCAACCTCATTGGGGTGCGAAAGCAGCGCAGCGCGGAGGCAAAACAAAACTTTTTTGATGTTGAGAATCTAGACTTTTCGTATTCGTATAACGAGGAAAAACGCAACGATTTTGAAATTGAAGATTACGCCTATCAAAATGTGCGCTTGGGCGCAGGTTACAACTATTCGTTTCAGCCACTTACCCTAAAACCATTGGGCGAAGTAGAAGCGTTATCAACAAAAAAGTATTTGCGTTGGCTTTCTGAACTCAATCTAAATCTTTTGCCAAGTTCAGTGACCTTGGGTGCCAACATCAACCGAACGTTTCAAAGTCAACGGTTCCGACAAGTATATTTAGAGGGGATAGACGCATCTAATCAACTTGCCTTGCCAGACTTGCAACAGCGCAATTATTTATTTGATTGGCTTTTTACCGTAAACCATAATTTGACCAATTCACTACGTTTGGATTTCTCAGCATCGAGCCGGAATATTGTACGCAACTATATGCAAGACGGACCCGCTGGGACCACACAAGTCAACACCGAATTAGACATTTGGGACGGACTTTGGGACATGGGGCAAATGGACCGATTTGACCAATCTATTGGTGCAACCTATCAAATTCCTTTTAGACTTTTCCCCATACTTTCATTCTTGGATGGAACCTATTCATATACAGGCAATTTTAATTGGCAACGGGGGTCGTCATCCTTAGCAAATGTTGTTGACCAAAACAACAATGCGCTTGGTATTGTACATACGATTCAAAATGCCAATACGATTCAGTGGAACGGTTCTGCCAATATGCAAGCATTTTACAACAGTATTGGATTGAAGAAAAACACCAATACGACAGCTAAGAAAAAGCCACAAGTCAAATTAAAAAACACCCTAGTAGGTATGCTTACGGCAGTGCGCAGGGTGCAGTTTACATACAGTGAAAACAACGGGACGGTACTCCCGGGTTATACCCAGAATATTGGATTTTTAGGGATATCAAATCCAGGGCTTAAATTTGCTTTGGGACGGCAAAACGACATACGTTTTGAGGCTGCCAAACGCGGTTGGCTGACCGATTTCCCAAACTTTAATCAGGCTTACACCACAGTACACAATTCGGATATTAGCTACAATGCAGAAATTGGCTTGTTGCAAGGATTACAGCTCGATCTTACAGGGAATAGAACCTTCTCTGAAAACTTTTCTGAGAATTTTAGTGTGGTTAATGGAACGTATAATGCGCTTTCACCACGAATTTTCGGAAACTTTGAAATTTCAACCATTATGCTGAAAACAGCTTTCAGTGGAAACGGACTGGAATCACAGGCTTTTGAAGATTTGAAAGCCAATCGCTTAACCATAGCACAGCGTTTAGCAACAGCACGAGGTGTTGCTCCAGGAGATGTAGATGCCGATGGCTTTCCTCGAGGATTTGGTAAAACAAACCAAGCGGTGCTTATTCCTGCCTTTTTAGCGTCCTATATGGGTACTGATCCCAATGGTGTTAGTATGGATGCCAAACGCTCATTCCCATTGCCAAACTGGAATTTACAGTACACAGGTCTGATGCGTTTAAAATCTTTCAAAAAACGATTTAATCGATTTGCTATTGCACATGGTTATCGCGCCAGCCATACGCTGAATGCTTTTACCACGAACCTGGAATATCAGCCTAATGCAATCGATCAATCAGGGAATTTGATGAATAAAATTTTATATACCAATGTAAATTTTGTGGAGCAATTCAATCCGCTTGTTAAAGTAGATTTTGAGCTAAAGAATAGCTTGCAACTTTCAGCAGAGGTGCGTAAAGACCGTGCGCTTTCTTTGTCATTAGACAATAATTTACTAACCGAAACTTCTGGTGACGAATTTATTGTTGGTATGGGCTACCGAATTAAAAACGTAAAATTTAAGACCAATATTGGTGGAAAATCAACCAACTTACGTGGCGACATTAATATCAAAGGAGATTTATCGGTGCGTGACAACATCACATTGATTCGAAATTTGGATGTGTTGAGCGATCAAGTAACGGCGGGACAACGTTTGTGGTCGCTAAAAATATCTGCTGATTATGCATTGTCGAGAAACTTCACAGCACTATTCTTCTATGACCATGCATTCTCAAAATTTGCTATTTCTACGGCCTTTCCTCAAACCAATATTCGTTCTGGAATTACCTTGCGTTATAATTTTGGAAATTAGGAGGTTTTTATACTACATTTAGCCAAAATTCAAGTATATGAATATTCCACAAGATTTAAAATACACGCAAGACCACGAATGGGTTCGTGTTGAGGGCGACGAGGCAACGGTTGGGATTACCGATTTTGCTCAGAGTGAGTTGGGTGATATTGTTTATGTAGAAGTTGAAACAGAGGGCGAAACGCTGGCCAAGGAAGCTGTTTTTGGAACGGTTGAGGCTGTAAAAACAGTTTCAGATTTATTTCAACCACTTTCGGGAGAAATTATAGCCTTTAACAATCAGTTGGAAGACACCCCTGAGTTGGTAAACGAAGATCCTTATGGCGAAGGCTGGATTGTGAAGATAAAATTGAGCGATCCATCCGAAATAGCAAACTTACTTTCAAGCGAAGGCTATCAAGCAGTTATTTCTTGATAGATACCGCATTCAATAAATTTATTTAAATTTAAAAGTAAAATTAGTATTTTAGCCCTAAGCTAAACAAATCAAATGCAATCTAAAAAAAATCCTAAAGCCGATTTAAGAAGAAACAGCAGTCTGTATTTTGCTATTGGACTATGTGTCGTGTTGTTTATTGCTTGGCAAAGTATTGAGTGGAAAACGTATGATAAATCCATGTATGGCTATGAAGCCTTGGACGTGGAGCAAGATGATGATGAGCTTGTGCCTCTAACCGAACAAATCAAAACGCCGCCACCACCGCCACCGCCACCAGCACCAGAAATTATTGAAGTGGTAGAGGACGAAGAGGAAGTGGAGGAAACGGTTATTGAATCTACCGAAACGACTCAAGAAGAAATTATTGAGGAAGTGGAGGTAATGGAAGAAGAATTGGATGTTGATGTTCCTTTTGCCATTATTGAAGACGTACCATTGTTTCCGGGTTGTGAAAATGTAAAAAAATCAGAACGCAGAAAGTGTTTCCAAGAAAAAATTCAACGCCATATTGCTAAAAATTTCCGCTATCCAGAAATTGCGCAAGAAATGGGTATTCAAGGAAGGGTATATGTACAATTTATCATTTCTAAAGACGGTTCTATTACAGGGATTCGTACCCGAGGACCAGACAAAAACTTAGAAAAGGAAGCGAATCGAATCATTTCGAAGCTTCCCAAAATGACTCCGGGAAAACAACGTGGACGCCCCGTTCGTGTTCCGTTTAGTATTCCGATAACTTTTCGTTTGCAGTAAGTGCTGTTTTTCTGAATTTGTTTTCAATCATTAACTTTGCGTAACCTGCTTTTGTACAGTATCTTTGCGTTCTAAACGCACATGTTTGTTATGCTTGCAGATACCCATAAATCGCCTACGCTTTCGCTCTTCATCTCAGATGTGCTGTTGCTTACCAAAGCACGGCTTACGCTAAGTGTGGTATTTTCTTCGTTGGCGGGCTATTTGTTGGCAGTGCCATCGCCAAGTATGTGGCACATTTTATTGCTTTCGGCTGGAGGATATGGTTTGGCAGGCGCTTCAAATGCCTTTAATCAAATCATAGAAAAAGAGATTGATGCTAAAATGCTTCGCACACAAAACCGCCCTATTCCTGCGGGTAGAATGTCGGTTCAAGTGGCTTTTGGTATTGCACTTACCCTGCTCATTTTAGGGCTTGGTATGTTGTATTCGCTCAATCCCAAAACCGCCATGTTTGGCGCTATTTCCGTTTTTCTTTATACCTGCGCTTACACGCCACTTAAAACCGTCACGCCACTTTCGGTCTTTGTTGGAGCTATTCCAGGGGCTATACCTTTTATGTTAGGCTGGGTTTCTGCCACGGGGAGTTTTGGCTTAGAGTCAGGCATTTTGTTTATGATACAGTTTTTTTGGCAGTTTCCCCATTTTTGGGCCATTGGCTGGATGATGCACAACGATTATCAAAAAGCAGGAATCAATATGTTACCCACTGGAAATCCTGGGAATGCTACTGCACTGCAAATAATTTTTTACACCCTTTGGACAATTTTAATTTCCATAGTTCCTGTATTTAATTTTACAGGTGCTCTACAACTTTCTGTTGTGGCGGCAGTTGCAATTGGTGTAGTTGGGTTGATCCTTTTATGGGCAGGCTTACGCTTATATCGAAGCCATTCCGAAGCCAATGCTAAAAAATTAATGATTGTAAGTATTGTGTATATTACTGCAATACAGTGGATTTACGTATTAGATAAATTTATATAAATGAGTTTTCACCCTTCCCTTTTAACGCCACAGGCAAAAGCCAAAAGAATGATGCTTTGGTTTGCGATGATCAGTATGACTATGATGTTTGCTGGGCTAACAAGCGCCTATGTAGTAAGTAAAGCACGCCCAGACTGGCTAACTGATTTTTCCCTTCCAGCGGCATTTCATTTTAGTACTTTAGTCATATTGATTAGCAGTTTTACGTTTTGGATGGCTTTTAAAATGTTAAAGTCGAACAACCCCAAAGGGGTTACAGTTTACACGCTTGCCACCTTAATATTGGCCATATTGTTTGCCATTAGTCAGTGGGCAGGTTTTAACAGTATTGTAGCGCAAGGATATTATTTTACAGGTGCCGAAAGCACTGTAACTACATCGTTTTTATATGTGCTTGTCATCACGCATTTTGCACACCTTGTGGGTGGAATTATTGTGCTTTTGGTGGTATTTTTACAACATTTAAAGGGCGTTTACCTGCATAAACCTTTGGGTTTTACGCTGGCTCACACCTTTTGGCATTTTCTGGGCTTTTTATGGCTCTATTTATTTGTGTTCTTATTCTTTTTAAGATAAAGTTTAATACGTAATTTTGTATTCGATTTAACCAATATCCAATCATGGAAGCAACAACCAACCTAACTGAAAACCAAAACGTTTGGGGCGGAGGAAATAAACCGCTCAATGCATCTTACGGTAAAATGATGATGTGGTTTTTCATTGTATCTGATGCACTAACCTTTTCTGGTTTTCTAGTCGCCTACGGCTTTTCTCGTTTTAAAAATATTGATTCTTGGCCTATTGCCGATGAGGTATTTTATCACTTTCCTTTTTTGCATGGCATTGATGCGCCGATGTACTATGTGGCATTGATGACGTTTATCCTTATTTTCTCATCGGTGACTATGGTACTTGCAGTAGATGCAGGACATAAAATGCAAAAAAATAAAGTTGCCGTTTATATGTTACTTACCATTATTGGAGGAGCAATATTTGTAGGCTCTCAAGCTTGGGAGTGGAAAAACTTTATCAAAGGCGAATACGGCGCAGTGGAAACACGTGGTGGACAAATTTTACAATTCGTATCTGCTGACTCTGGAAAGCGCATTGCACTTTCTTCGTTTGCTAGTTCGCAAGCTTCGGACCGTGCACAGCATGCTGCCGATAACGGAATTTGGTATGTTGACGAAGCTACACTTCCAACATACTCGGTAGCTGAAGTTCAAGAAGGTTTTTTGGCAAACCCTGACTTACGAATCAAAACAGAAATGATTGAAGCCGAAACAGGGCATAAAATTGTTTTAGACCGTGCAGCTTCTGAAGCCAAACTTGCGCAAGCAGTTCACGTGGTGGAAGGCGCTAATCTTATTAGAAATGAATACGGAAATCGTTTATTCGCGGATTTCTTTTTCTTTATTACAGGTTTCCACGGCTTCCACGTATTCTCTGGTGTTGTCATTAACGGGATTATCTTTTTTAACGTATTGTTGGGCACCTATGAGCGTAGGGGGCATTATGAAATGGTCGAAAAAGTGGGGCTCTATTGGCACTTTGTAGATCTTGTTTGGGTATTTGTATTCACCTTCTTTTATCTTGTATAACATGGCACATAAACTTTCTATTTTTCGAGGACTTCTTACTTTCAAATCTAATGTTCAAAAAATTTGGGGTGTACTTATTTTTCTATCTATAGTTACCGCAATTGAAGTAGCATTTGGAATTATTAAGCCTGCTTTTTTACTTACGCCCGTGTTTGGGATGAAAGGGCTAAACTGGATTTTTATTATTCTAACGATTGTCAAGGCCTATTACATTGCTTGGGATTTTATGCACTTACGTGACGAAAAGCGGAGCTTTAACTCATCCATAGTGCTGCCACTTTTAATCCTTATTCCTTACCTTATTTTTATTTTGCTTGTTGAAGCCGATTACATCTATAATGTAATGTTTGATGGTTTCGTAAGCTGGAATTTCTAATTTTTCATGAAAAAATACATCGTCCTAGCCATACTTTTTATTTTCCCGCTAGTGGTGTATTTATTTTTCGCCTCTGGAGTAAATCGCTTTGCTAAACTTCCCGTACTCACTAAAAATGTCCAGGAAATAAGCGCTTATAGTGATGCGCAATTTAAAGACCGCATAACGGTTCTTGGTTTTTTTGGTAATGTTTTACAAGACAAAAAGGCATTGGCACTAAACCTCAATCAAAAAATATATAAGCGGTTTTATAAGTTTACTGATTTTCAATTTCTTATTGCTTTACCAGAGGGATCAGAAGCACAAGCAGAAAATCTCAAGCAAGAAATAGAAGGCACCACAGGTACTGATATGTCGAGATGGAATTTTGTGTTTTTATCTCCCAACGATCTTCAAGGTGTTTTTAAAAGTTTGAATTTGCCGTTATCTCTCGATAGTAACTTATCAAATCCGTTTGTGTTTATCATTGACAGAGATGTTAATCTTCGCGGTAGAGATGATGATGATTTTTTTGGTTATGATGCACGCTCTGTTGCTGATATAAATAACAACATGGTAGATGATGTTAAGGTGATTTTGGCAGAATATCGCTTGGCATTGAAAAAGTATAACCAAGGTCGTAAACCATAACTATGCGCCGTTACTCTTATATTGCGGTTGCCTTTATTGTTTTGGTGTTTGGTATTGTTTTCATTCCACGTATAATTGAACGTTTTCAGCAATCCAGTACGGTTGACAGCAATCGATTGAGTGCTCCGCTGCCGCTTTCATTCATTGAACTCAATGGAGAAAAAAAACGCGTTCCTGATTTTGTATTTACCAATCAAGATGGACGCTTCATTTCCAATGAAGACTACTTAGGTAAAGTATATGTAATCGAGTTTTTCTTTACCACTTGCCCAACCATTTGTCCTATTATGAATGCCAATATGAAACGCCTAGAGGAAGCGTTTGGACCTCGAGACGATTTTGGCATTGCCTCATTTACGATTGACCCTGAAAAAGACACCCCTGAGCAACTTAAGCGCTACGCCGAAAAATTAGGTGTATTTAGTCAAAATTGGCATTTTCTTACAGGTGATGGTACGGCTATTTATGAACTAGCAAATACGGGGTTTAACATCTTTGCAGGCATAAACCCAAAAGTTGCGGGTGGTTTTGAACATCAAGGGTATTTTGCCTTAGTGGATCAAAATGGCTACCTTCGTTCAAGAACAGATCGATTTGGAAATCCAATTGTCTATTATTTAGGTATTCCCGAATCTGAACTTGACATTCAAGGTACAGATATGCTCATCGAAGACGTTCAAAAATTGCTAGAACATGAATAATAAACCCTTACGCCGTTACAATGCTATTATTGTTGTCGTTTCCATCCTAATTCCTATTGTGGTCGCAGCATTATTTTCCGTTCGTATTCCTAATGTTGCTCCCTTAGATATGCTTCCCCCTATTTATGCTACCATAAACGGTGTTACAGCTGTTTTATTGGTTCTTGCTGTTGCTCAAATTAAGCGTGGCAATCTCAAAAATCATGAAAGGTTAATGAAAGTTAACATTTTTCTATCCTTACTATTTTTGGTGATGTATATAGCCTATCACATTACTTCTGACTCTACTCCTTATGGTGGAGAGGGAATGATTAGATATGTATATTTCTTTATATTGATAACACATATTTTTCTTTCAATAGCGCTAATACCGTTGGTGCTGTTTACATACAAACACGCTGTACTAGGTGATTTTAAAGCGCATACACGTCTGTCAAAAATAACTTTCCCCATTTGGCTTTACGTGGCTGTTACGGGTGTGGTTGTTTACTTTATGATAGCACCTTACTACGGATAAAATGATTGCTGAATTAACATTTTTTTTTCATAAAATTTTGGGATTGCAATGCGCCATGTGCCGTGCGGTTTTAGAAACGGGTGCTGATGCCGAAACAGCCAAAAGCCTTAATGATGGCATTGTCTATTTGATGGTGGTTCCTTATATCCTTGTTGGGGTTGTAGGCTATGCCGTTTACCGTCAGTTTTACAAAAAATAATATTTTTGTAACATATATATTGCTTGCTCGTTATGCAATTGTAACCAACGAGACAACTTAAAAGTTGCCCTATGATAGAAATTAACGAATTACACAAGTCTTATTCGATAGGGCAAAACACACTTCATGTACTAAAGGGTATAAACTTTGAAGTGGCAGCGGGTGAGATGGTTGCCATTATGGGGTCCTCAGGTTCGGGAAAATCAACGTTACTCAATATTTTGGGCATGTTAGATAATGCGGATTCTGGCACCTATACACTAGATAAAAACATTATTAAAGAACTCGATGAAACCAAAGCCGCCATTTATCGCAATAAGTTTTTAGGTTTTGTATTTCAGTCATTTAATCTCATCTCTTATAAAACAGCACTAGAAAATGTAATGCTGCCATTGTACTATCAAAAAGTAGCCCGAAAAGAACGTCAAGAACGTGCGCAAAAGTTTTTAGAACAGCTAGGATTAGGGCCTTGGGCAACTCATCACCCCAACGAACTTTCGGGTGGACAAATACAACGTGTGGCTATTGCACGTGCATTGGTTTCAGAACCAAAAGTACTTCTTGCAGACGAGCCCACAGGGGCTTTGGATTCTAAAACCTCTTACGAGCTTATGGATGTATTGCAAACCATCAACGACAAAGGCATTACTTTACTTATTGTAACGCACGAAGAAGACATTGCCAATATGTGCAAACGCATAGTGCATTTGAAAGATGGTGTAATTGTAGAAGACAAAAAAGTCAAACAAGTTAGAGCCAGTTCGTATGTGGAATAGAGACCGTTGGCAAGAAATGTTTTACGCCCTACGCAAGAACAAGTTGCGTACAACGCTTTCGGGTTTTACGTTGGCTATGGGCATCTTCATTTTTGTATTACTTTTTGGTTTTGGCAATGGGCTTAAAAACTCGTTTGAACAATTTTTCTTAGATGATTCTACCAATACAGTTTGGTTATATCCAGGTCAGACAGAAAAACCATATCGAGGCTTTAAAGCAAAACGCCGCATTATTTTTAGAAATGATGATTTGGTTGATATCCAACAAAACTTTCCCTTTTTTATTGATTACATCACACCTCGTATTAGTAGAGGTGCGCTTGTAAAAAGGGGGAAGGAAAGTAATAACTATACGGTTAGGGGAGTTGCTCCTGGGCATCAATATGCCGAGAAAACAATCATTTCCAACGGGCGTTATATCAATGACGCAGATGTGAATGATGAAACCAAATATGCGTGTATTGGCAGATTGGTTGAAAAAGATTTATTTGGAAACAAGTCCGCTATTGGAGAGCAGATTGATGTAGGAGGGGTTTCGTTTAAAGTAGTAGGGGTGTTTACAGATGAGGGTGGCGACAATGAGGAACGTCTTATTTATATTCCATACACCACACGGCAACGCCTTGAAAAAAGCAACGACCGCGTAGATCAAATCATTGTGGCATTTCGTCCCGAGCTTGGGCATGCGGGTGCGCTGGCATTGGAAAAGAAACTAAACGATTTTATGCGTAAAAAGCATAACATTGCACCTAACGACCGTAGCGGTATTTATGTACGCAATGTGGCCGCAGATCTTAAAGAGTCCCAACAATTTGCCAGCGTACTGCAACTTATTGTAACTTTTGTAGGACTGGGAACGCTGTTGGCAGGTATTATTGGTATCTCCAATATTATGGTATTTGTGGTAAAAGAACGCACCAAAGAGTTGGGTATTCGCAAAGCGATAGGGGCAACGCCCAATTCGGTGATAGGTATGATTTTACATGAATCCGTTTTTATTACTACGATTGCGGGTTATGTAGGTTTGTTAGCAGGCGTGGGAACGCTAGCGCTTATTGGTGATTCACTCGAAGAATTTTTTATTATTAATCCATATATCAGTACGAGTACCGCCGTTGCTGCAACAATTACTTTAATTCTTTTTGGCGCAATTGCAGGCTATATTCCTGCTCGTCGTGCTGCCAAAATTAAACCCATAATTGCCTTAAGAGACGAATAATGTTTAGAACGCTTTTCGATAGAGATACTTGGCAAGAAATTTTTGGATCCATCCAAAAAAACAAGCTGCGCACGCTGATTACTGTGATTGGTGTGCTGTGGGGGATTTTTATTTATATCACCCTATCGGGTGCCTCAAAGGGTCTAGACAACGGGTTTGAACGTCAATTTGAAGAAGTTGCCATTAATTCCCTTTTTGTGTGGGCGCAACGCACCAGTATTCCATATGATGGATTCCGAACGGGACGAAACATGCAACTTAAATTAGACGACCAAGATTATTTGATGCAGCGCGTGCCTCAACTCCAATATGTGGCACCTAGAATTGCACGAGGGGTTTTTGGTGGAAACGGATCTTCTGTAAAGCGTGACGGAAAAAGTGGGGCTTATGCCGTGTATGGCGACTTCCCCATTTTGGTAAAAATTGCATCAAAAGATATTTTCGACGGTGGACGCTTTATTAATCAAGCTGACATTGACAACCAACGAAAAGTATGTGTGATTGGTGAGCGCACCCAAACTGAACTTTTTGAAAAGGATGAAAACCCCATTGGAAATTACATCCAGATTGATGATATGTATTTTCAAGTGATAGGCGTGCATAAATTTTCTGGCGGTGGAGGATTTGAAAACGACAGTGATATTTTTATCCCTTTTTCCACCTTTAAAAAACTGTACAACACAGGCGATAACGTAGATTGGTTTGCCATGGCAGCTTATGACAGTGCCGATGTGGTTGCTGTTGAAAAGGACATTAAAGCCGCACTAAAGGTAAAACACCGTGTACACCCTGATGACGCACGTGCGTTTGGAAGCTTTAATTTGGGAGAAGTTTTTAACCGAGTAAAAGGCTTTTCTAAGGGGATGAATATCTTGTCGTTTGTAGTGGGAATCGCTACGATACTGGCGGGCGTTATAGGCATTGGAAATATTCTACTGATTTCGGTTCGGGAACGCACCAAAGAATTGGGTATTCGCCGCGCATTGGGTGCTACTCCTAGAGAAGTGCGAATGCAAATCATTATTGAATCTGTATTTTTAACCCTTATCGCAGGAATTTTGGGGATTATTTTGGGCGCTTTTGTATTGGCAATCATTAATGTGATGACGGCTGATAATACCAGTTTCCCTTACACCAACCCAACGGTTCCCATCAAATTTATTTTAGCCGCATTAGGACTTATGGTTGGATTAGGCACACTAATCGGACTTATTCCTGCACAACGCGCTGTAAGTATCAAACCCATAGACGCATTAAGAGAAGAATAATAACGAAAACCCACACAAATGAAAAAATTCACTAAATATATTCTTATTACACTCCTTGTTTTTGGCGTGCTGTTTTCAGCAGCATATTTTGCTAAAACAAATAGCAAATCCGCTATTACCTATAAAACAGAGAAGTTGTTTAAGACCACCATTGAAAAGGAAACGGTGGTAACGGGAAAGATAGTCCCCGAAGATGAAGTGGAAGTAAAACCACAAATTGGCGGAATCATTGACCGTATTTTTGTAGAAGAAGGCGACCAAGTAACCATGGGCGACCTTATTGCTCGTATTAAAGTAGTGCCTAACGAACAAAACCTAAACGCTGCTGATGGACGTGTCAAAAAAGCACAAATTGCATTTAATACACGCAAAAAAGATTTTGATCGAAATAAAATACTTTATGAAAAAGGTATTATTTCCAATGCCGATTTTATCGCCAATGAACTTTTATTCAATCAAGCAAAACAAGATGTATTAAACGCCGAAAGCGATCTTCAAATTATCAAGGAAGGTTCTATTGGTGGGTCGAGTGCTGCCAATACGGATATCCGAGCTACAGTTCCTGGAACCGTTTTGGAAATTCCTGTTAAGGAAGGCGACCAAGTTATTGAATCCAACAGTTTTAATGCTGGAACAACCATTGCGGCTATTGCAGATTTAGGCAAGATGATTTTTGAAGGAAAAGTAGATGAAGCTGAGGTGGCATCGTTGCGCGTGGGCACACCGCTTAAGGTTAGTTTAGGCGCTATCGAGGATCAAGAATTAGACGCTTCACTACAATTTATCGCCCCAAAAGGAACTGAAGAACAAGGTGCGGTGCAATTTAAAATTGAAGCCGATTTGGTACTAAACGATAGTATTTTTGTTCGCGCAGGCTATAGTGCAAATGCGTCTATTGTACTAGACAGAAAAGAAGATGTTTTGGCACTCCGCGAAGCCCTTATTCAGTTTGATCGAAAAACACAAGACCCTTTTGTAGAGATCATGACAGGAGATCAGAAATTTGAACGCCGTGAAGTAAAACTCGGGATTTCAGATGGCGTGAATGTAGAAATTCTTGAAGGTGTTGCTGAAGAGGATCAAGTGAAAGTATGGAACCGTACCGAAGAGCGTGATGAGGATAACAAAAACGAAGAGGACGATGCGTAGGATTTTATCATTTTGTGCTTTATTGTTGTTGGTTTTAGGCTACAGTCAACAACCTGAACAAGCTGCACCGTGGACGCTAGAAGCAGCTGTGGCGCATGCCGTAAAAAACAACTTGCAAATCAAACAAGCCTATTTGGATGTTATGGATGCAGAAACCTACAAAAGCCAAGCGGTTGGAAATTTCTTACCTACGTTAAACCTTTCTGCTGGTCATTCGTGGAATGTGGGACTGAACAGGAACTTAACGACCAATACTTTAGAAGATATGACCAACCAGTTTTCAAATGGTTCGGTGGATATGGGCGTAAATATTTATAACGGTAAGCGAAATATATACCAATTGCTAAGTGCCAATTTAGGCGTTTTGGCACGCCAATATCAGCTCGAAGACATGAAAGAAGACGTGATGCTTTTGGTGGTAAACGGTTATTTACAAGTCTTATTTAACAAAGAAAATTTGGCAGTGCAAAACAATCAGTTGTTGGTGGCTAAAACCGAGTTGGACCAAACCCAAGGGTTGGTAGATGCCGGCGCGTTGCCAAAAGGAGAGTTGTATGAGCTCCAAGCTACATTAGCCACACAAGAGCAGCAAGTAGTTACCGCACAAAACGATTATGAAATAGCACGAATTTCATTAGCACAGCTTTTACTTTTAGAGGATCTTGAACATTTTTCCATTGCTGATTCAGACTACGATATGGTAGCCACCATGATACTGGATAAAACTCCTCAAGAGTTATTCGACAAAGCAGTTTCTTCACGAAACGATATCAGGTTTGCCGCAACCAATGTAGAAATTGCCGAAGCAAATTTAAAAATCGCCAAGGCGGCGTACCAACCCAGTTTATCAGGCTATTACAGTTATAGTTCGCGTCTTTCCTACGCCGATAGATTGGTGCCGACTGGTGCTGTAAATCAAGTGCCCATTGGTACAGTAGCTCAAACAGGACAAGTTGTTGTGACCCCTCAAGCAAAGACGGCAAGTGCACCACATTTGTCTATTGGTGAACAGTTAAGACAAAACGATGGACACAATTTTGGTGTGAATTTGCGTATCCCCATATTGAATGGACTTTCCGTAAAAAACAATGTCCGCCGCAATAAGGTTAGTGTAGCGCGTTCTTCTACGGTTTTAGACCAACAGAAACAAGATTTAGAGCGTACCATTTACCAATCGTATGCCGATGCCAAAGGAAGACTTATAGCCTACGAGGCGGCACAAAAAACCACACAATCACGAAAGGAAGCGTATCAATATGCCTTAGATCGGTTTAATGTAGGTGCGGCTACATCGTTGCAGTTTTCACAAGCCAAACAACGTTACGATGCGGCGGTTTCAGCAGAGCTGCGCGCTAAGTTCGATGCTATTTTCCGCATCAAAATTTTAGAGTTCTATTTTGGTATTCCGCTAACGCTGTAAAGTAGTATTTTTGCCGCATGGCAATACTTTTGCATATCGAAACCGCCACCGAGCAATGTTCCGTTGCCTTAAGTGACAATACAACACTGTTGGCGCAAAAATCCATTTTAGAAGGCGGATTTAAGCACGCCACCAAACTGCATGTTTTTATTGACGAAATCTTACGAGAAGCCAACATCTCCCCTTCACAATTAGATGCTGTTGCTGTGAGTGCAGGACCGGGCTCGTTTACGGGATTGCGGATTGGAAGCGTTGCCGCCAAAGGCTTATGCTTTGCCTTAGACATACCGCTGATTACCATATCCACCTTACAACTTCTGGCTGCGCCACATGTGCAAAACGCTAAAGTGGTGGCACTTTTGGATGCACGCCGCGATGAGGTTTATACCGCAACCTTTGATGTTGGAGGTAAGGAATTGTCCCAAATGCAAGCCCATATTTTAACCGAAACTTCCTTTGCAGACCTTGCCCGTGAACCCGTTTGCTTTGTAGGAACAGGAGCCGAAAAAGCACAAAACATATTACCCGAAAACACCAACTGGCAGTTTTTCTCCACGCACCCCATAGCCACCGCTATGCTGCACTTGGCAACAGTAGCGTTTGAGAAAAAAGAGTTTACGGATAGCACCGCTTTTGCGCCTACCTACATTAAGCCCGTACGCATTACGCCTTCTAAAAAAGATACGCTGGGTAGGGTGATGTAGTTAATTTATAGATCGGCTTTGGTCAGCAAATGGCTGAATGTAATCTAACGGTCTAGTTTATGAGCAGTAGCGGATTAAAAACCACTGACTTTTCGGTTAAACACTTACATTTATTAATATTCATTTCCTTTCAATTTAGCACCAAACCCGCTATTGCTTATACACATTGTTGTGCGTTCGGTGTTTTTTATTTTCGTTTCTTTTTTCAATGTCGTTTCTGTTTTGCGTTGGCTTTGGAAGCTCTTTTAAAAGCTTTGGTCGAGCGTTGGCTGGTGCGGCTTTTAAATGTGCTTACAAATAGCGTGGGCTTTACATTTTACTTATCAATTCCTTTGCTTTGTCCAACGTATAAGCTCCTTTAATTTCTTTCTTGTCAAATACCATAAAATAGGCAAAGTCATTTCCTGCTTGTCTTTCCCATTCGTTTCCAAGTCTGCATTTTGCTTCACTGTCTGAACCGTCTAAATGGTCGCCTTTGTTTGTCGGCAAAAACCAAATGTGCTTGACCGAGCGTTGGCTTTTTACACTGACGCACAACGACCCCGCTAAACGGAGTTAGGTTCGGGGTTTTGAATATCGAGTTTACTCGAGTATTCAAAAGACCACAAGAACCTTACCTTGTTCCGGGTAACTTTAAACATTCCCAATAAAAATTCCAAAAGCGAGTGTGTAGGTATCACAAGAAGAACAGATTTGGGTCTGTTTCAAACAAATATAACAAAAATAGCAGAAAAGCTGTCATTCTGAACCTACCTGCCATCCCTAAAAAGCAGAAAAGCTGTCATTCTGAACTTGTTTCAGAATCTCTATTAATGATTTTCATACTTTTTTTAGAATCTGAATTTATTTCAGATTGACAAAAAAAGGTATGGTTTTCTGCAACACAGGTTTAGATCTGTTTCACACAATTATAACGAAAATGGTAAATCAATTGTAAGGCTATACCGCCTTGAGCACATGGGTTACAATCCCCCAGATAATCAGTTCGTTTTCTTCGGTTACTTGCAGGGGTTTATAGCGGTCGTTTTCAGGCATCAACCATACACAGTCTTCCGCTACTTTTAACCGCTTTACGGTAAACTCCCCATCTACAAAACACACGGCAATTTTGCCGTTTTCGGGTTCTAAGCTGCGGTCAATGACAAGCAAATCGCCATCGTCCAGTCCGGCTCCTACCATAGACTGTCCTGCAACACGTGCATAAAACGTAGCCGCTTTATTTTTTACCACTACATTGTCTAAACTAATGCGCACTTCTTTAAAGTCGTCTGCTGGCGAGGGAAACCCTGCCGAAATACCTTCTCCGGCAAGCCACACATCAGGTTTGTTGCTGGTATCGTCGGGGCTATAAAAGTGGAGGGTGCTCGATTTTTTCATTTAACCTTAATAATGTCGTTAATGTCAGTGGTATAGCGCGGCGATAGGTGCGCTTGTTTCATTTTAAAGGTTCGGGAAAGATCTTGGTTGGCAAGTTTTATTTTATGCGGCCCATACTTGCGATGTAAGTGGTCTATGCGCTGCATAAGGGCATCGTGGCGCGCATCTTCTTTGTCAAACAACGTAAGTTGCTGCGCGTTTTTGGGTATAATTCCCGTAACCATTACGCCTGCTTTTTTATATTGAATACCGTTTTTATAGATACGCTCAAGTCCTTTGAGGGCGTATTTGCTAACGGTCAAACTCGACTGTGAAGCAAAGGGCATCGGGATGAGTATGCCGTTGCGGTATTGCGGTAAATCGGGCATAAACGGATTACTGCGGACAAACACATACACCGCATGGCAGTTGCTGCCTTGTTTGCGTAATTTTTCGGCGCAAAGCGTTGCGTAGGTAGAAATACGTTCGCGCATTTCTTCATAGGAGGTTATAAGCGATTCAAAACTACGAGTGGTAGCAATGGCTTTTTTGGGCGATGGTACCATTTCCATGGGAATGGTTGCGGTTCCTTCCAAATCTTTTTTAAGGCGAAGCCCCACTACGCTCATGTGTTTACGCACCCACTCGTCTGAAAGTAGGGTAAAGTCATAGGCCGTTTTGACGTTGCTAAATGCCAGTCGGCGGGCGTGTTGGCGCCCGATGCCCCAAACATCTGCAATGGGCAGCCACTTTAAGGCTTTGATGCGTTTTTCTTCGGAGTCAATGACGTAAACCCCATTGGTTTTGGCGGCAAATTTTTTGGCTACTCGATTCGCCACTTTCGCAAGTCCTTTGCTGGGACCAAGTCCAATGCTCACGGGCATACCTGTCCATTTGCGTACGCGTTTGCGCATTTGTTGCGCATAAGCTTCCATGTCGTACTGTTGAAATCCGTCAAAGTGCAAAAAGGCTTCATCGATACTATAGACTTCCACCTCGGGGGTAAACTGTCGTAGTACGTCCATTACGCGCTGACTCAGATCGCCATAAAGCGGGTAGTTTGACGAAAAAACACGTACGTCATGTTGCCGAAAAAAGGACGCAAACTTATGTGCTGGCGCTCCCATGGGAAGTCCAAGCGCTTTGGCTTCGTTGCTGCGGGCAATTACACAACCGTCATTATTGGACAAAATCGCAATGGGCTTGCCTTCTAATGTGGGTTGGAAAATGCGCTCGCACGAAGCGTAGAAGTTGTTACAATCGACTAAAGCAAACACCCTCAAAACTACATTTTTTTACTATACATTTTGATTCTTTTTTTTACAAAAATGACGTGCAAATAAATGCAAATGCAGTACATTTGCTTTGTACAACCAACCTCGATGGACAAGTTTTCGTTTCTCAATGCTGCCCATACGGCACATTTTGCACAGCTCTACGACCAATACCTAATCGACCCAGATAGCGCAGAACCCAGTTGGCGTGCCTTTTTTCAAGGCTTTGACTTTGGTTTAGAAAATGGCGAACAGCATACCAGTGACGCCATTCCCGAAAGCGTTCTTAAAGAATTTCAAGTCGTAAAACTTATTGACGGTTACCGTGGAAGTGGACACTTGTTCACACGTACCAACCCCGTGCGTGAACGTCGAAAGTATAAACCTACACTTGCCATTGAAAATTTTGGCTTGTCACACAACGATTTACACACCGTATTTTCCGCAGGAGATATTATTGGAATTGGCCCGGCTACCCTTGCGGATATCATTGTACACTTGGAACGCATTTACTGCGAATCTATTGGGCTGGAATATATGTTTATTCGACATCCAAATCGCGTACAATGGATCCAAAAATGGATTAATAAAAACGGAAATCATCCGAACTTTAGCGTAGAAGAAAAGAAACACATTCTTAAAAAGCTTAACGAAGCGGTTGCCTTTGAAAACTTTTTGCATACCAAATATGTAGGGCAAAAACGCTTTTCCCTTGAGGGGGGCGAATCGCTTATTCCGGCACTCGACGCGCTGATTGAAGGTGCTGCCAAAGATGGCGTTGAAGAGTTTGTGGTTGGAATGGCACACCGTGGCAGACTGAATACGCTCACCAATATTTTTGGAAAGCCTGCACAAGATATTTTTAGTGAATTTGACGGAAAAGACTACGAGGAAGAAGTTTTTGACGGCGATGTTAAATACCACTTAGGCTGGACCTCAAAACGCCTCACTGATGCGGGCTATCAAGTGAATATGAACATTGCGCCAAACCCATCCCACTTAGAAGCCGTTAACGCGATAGTGGAAGGGATATCTAGAGCAAAACAGGATAGAAACTACAAAGGTGACAGGCGAAAAGTGATGCCCATTCTCATACATGGAGATGCGGCTATTGCGGGTCAAGGCGTGGTGTATGAAGTAGTGCAAATGGCACAACTCGATGGCTATCGTACCGGAGGAACCGTACATATTGTGGTAAACAATCAAATTGGATTTACCACCAATTATTTGGACGGACGTTCGAGTACGTACTGTACCGATATTGCCAAAGTAACCTTATCGCCCGTATTGCATGTCAATGCCGACGACGCAGAGGCGGTTGTTCATGCCATGAATTTCGCATCGGCCTATCGCAATCATTTTTCTAGAGATGTGTTTATCGATTTATTGGGGTATCGTAAATATGGCCACAATGAAGGAGATGAGCCTCGATTTACCCAGCCAAAATTGTATAAAGCCATTGCCACTCACAAAAACCCGTGCGACATTTATGCCGAAAAACTGATGTCAACAGGGGTGATCACTCAAGAGGAGTTGGCGCAAATGGAAGCGGTTTACAAACAATCCTTAGAGGAAAAATTAGAGGATGCACGTCAAGCATCCAATACCGTAATTACGCCCTTTATGCAAGACGAATGGGCAGGATTTGAATTGGCAAAAGAAACGGATATGTTGCAACCCGTTGACACAACTTTTGCGTTGAATAAGTTAGATGACATCGCAACAACATTGACCACATTACCATCCGATAAAAATTTCTTACGCAAAACAGTTCGCTTGATTGCAGACCGAAAAGCCATGTATTTTGAACGTAATAAGCTCGATTGGGCCATGGGCGAATTGCTTGCTTACGGTTCACTGCTTTCTGAAGAACACGGTGTGCGAATTTCGGGTCAGGATGTAGAGCGAGGCACATTCTCACATCGACATGCCGTACTGAAAGTTGAAGACTCTGAAGAGGAAGTTGTATTGCTCAATAGCCTTCATAAATCGCAAGGGAACTTCGATATTTTTAACTCTTCCCTTTCGGAATATGGCGTTATGGGCTACGACTATGGCTTCGCCATGGCAAGTCCAAATACACTTACCATTTGGGAAGCTCAGTTTGGTGATTTTAGCAACGGAGCACAAATCATGATTGACCAGTATTTGTCCTCTGCCGAAGACAAATGGAAAATGCAAAATGGATTGGTGTTGTTTTTACCTCATGGCTATGAAGGGCAAGGGGCCGAGCATTCCTCTGCTCGTATGGAGCGATACCTGCAGCTTTGTGCCAAAGACAATATGTTTGTTGCTGATGTAACCACTCCAGCAAACTTATTCCATATGCTGCGACGCCAACTAAAATCAACATATCGAAAGCCACTTGTGGTATTTACACCAAAAAGTTTGTTGCGCCACCCAAGGGCCGTTTCTACAAAAGAAGAAATGGCAACAGGTCAGTTTATGCCCTTGATAGATGACGACAGCGTAGCCAGCAAAGATGTTAAAACAGTAGTGTTTTGTACAGGAAAATTTTATTACGATTTGCTTGACGCACGTGAGCAAAAACAACGCACCGATGTAGCGCTTGTTCGTTTGGAACAATTGTTCCCGTTGCCCAAAGCCGAAATCGAAGCATTACTCAAAAAATACGACAAAGCCGAAGTGGTTTGGGCGCAAGAAGAACCACGTAATATGGGTGCTTACGGGCATTTATTGTTACATTTACCTCAGGCGCGTGACTTCCGTGTGGCGTCTAGGCGTTTTTATGGCGCACCTGCGGCGGGAAGTGCTACCCGTTCCAAAAGGCGTCATCAAGAAATTATTGAATACGTATTTGATAAAACCAAAGACAACATGCGTTAACGCATAAAAGAGTAATTATGATTTTAGAAATGAAAGTTCCCTCACCGGGCGAATCCATCTCAGAAGTAGAAATCGCAGAATGGTTGGTTAGCGATGGCGATTATGTCGAAAAAGATCAAACCATAGCAGAAGTAGATTCGGACAAAGCCACCTTAGAGCTTCCTGCCGAAGAAAGCGGTGTGATTACCCTTAAGGCAGAAGAAGGTGATGCCGTGGCTGTTGGCGCGGTAGTATGCCATATTGATACGTCTGCTCCTAAACCCGATGGACAAAAAACAGCAGCTGCACCTGAAAAGTTAGTCGCTGCGCCACAAGCTGCACCTGCTACTACACAAGAAACCACCTATGCAACAGGAACGGCTTCACCAGCAGCACGAAAAATAATTGCCGAAAAAGGATTGGATACAGCTTCCATTTCGGGTACAGGTCGAGATGGGCGCATCACCAAAGAAGATGCTATAAAAGCAGTTCCTTCTATGGGGACGCCAGCAGGCGAACGCCCATCAGCACGGAAGAAAATGTCCATGTTGCGTCGCAAAGTAGCAGAACGATTGGTAGCTGCCAAAAACGAAACCGCCATGCTTACCACCTTTAACGAGGTGGACATGTCACCCATTTTTGCACTTCGTGCGGAGTACAAAGAAATATTTAAAGAAAAACACGACGTAGGACTTGGGTTTATGAGCTTTTTCACCAAATCCGTAGTACGTGCTTTAAAAGCGTTCCCCGATGTAAATTCCATGATTGACGGCAACGAACAAATTTTGTATGATTACTGCGATATCAGTGTTGCAGTTTCTGGTCCAAAAGGACTTATGGTGCCTGTAGTACGGAACGCAGAAGTCATGAGTTTTAGAGGAATTGAAGCTGAAATTAAGCGTCTTGCCATTCGTGCTCGCGATGGTAAAATAACCGTGGATGACATGACTGGCGGTACGTTTACCATTTCAAATGGTGGTGTATTTGGCTCTATGCTTTCTACCCCAATTATTAACCCACCCCAATCTGGAATTTTGGGAATGCATAATATTATAGAGCGTCCAGTTGCTGTAAACGGCAAAGTGGAAATTCGTCCTATGATGTATGTTGCCCTTTCTTACGACCACCGTATTGTTGATGGACGTGAAAGTGTTGGGTTTTTAGTAGCAGTAAAAGAAGCACTTGAAGACCCCATTACTTTATTAATGGACGGAGATGCTAAAAAAGCGTTGGAACTTTAGAAATTAGCGAATAGGCAATAGTGAATAGGCAGTAGTTAGAAGGAACTAGTTCATTTTCTTAATACTTCTAATTTATAACCATTTATTAGTAGCTATCGCCTTATTACTATTCTCTATTGCCTATTCACTATTGCCTATTGCCTAACTACTATTCACTTTTTTAACAAATACAATCCACTACGTCGATAATCCAAAACGGCTTTTGCTTGATGCAGTACATCCGCCCCTAAAATACCATCAACTTTTTTTTCGTTGAGTTGCGCAAGTGCCTCATTTACGGTGGTCATATCAAACAAAATAAGTTCCTGTTTGGATTGCTCCCACTTGTCAATACGCAAATGGTTTTCGCTACTTTGTCGGGTATCCATATCGGCACTACTTGCCGATGCAGCTTGCTTTTCCGCTTTGGTGGAGTTAAGTGAAAAATGTGCTTCCTTTTCTAAAGCAACACAAGTGTGCGAAGCACCCGAGTCCACAATAAACACACCTGGAATACCATTTAACACAATCTTACATATATAATGACCAGAAGTTAATTTTTTTAGTGGAACACGGACATAGCCTTTGCGACGCAAAAGAGTAGATAAGGTGTAAATCATGGCGTAAATATACAAGCCATTGGTGTATTTTTGCGCCATGCTTATAGATACGCACACGCATTTGTATGTAACAGAGTTTGATACCGACCGCGGCGAGGTTATTACTCGGGCGATGGAATCAGGTGTTTTACAGTTTGTATTGCCAGCAATTGATTCCGAAACAACTGAAGCCATGCATGCGCTCAAACGAGATTATCCAAATAATATGCATTTGATGATGGGATTGCATCCCATACATGTCGGCGATACTGTTGCCGAAGAATTGGCACATGTATATGCACAATTGCAACAGCACCAATTTGTGGCGGTAGGGGAAATAGGCATGGATTTGTATTGGGACAAAGCCTATAAAAAAGCGCAGCAAGAGGCGTTTGCCCAACAAATAGTCTGGGCGTTGGAGTTCGATTTGCCAATTGTGATTCATTGCCGAGAAGCATTTGACGAAATTTTTGAAGTGTTGGAAGGCGTGAAAGATGCCAAGTTACGAGGTGTTTTTCATTGTTTTACAGGCAACGCTGCCCAGGCGCGGCGCGCCATTGACCTTAATATGTATATAGGTATTGGAGGTGTGGTGACGTTTAAAAACGCCGGACTTTCTGAAACACTTGCGCAGATTCCTTTAGCATCTGTGGTTTTGGAAACGGATTCCCCCTATTTGGCGCCAACTCCGCATCGCGGCAAGCGCAATGAATCGTCTTTTTTGCCTTTAATTTTGGCTAAAGTTGCCGCTGTTTATGGGCTTTCTGTGGAAGAAATGTCCAAAATGACAACTCAAAACGCCAAAAAACTATTCTGCATTTAAGTTTTTTTCGTCCTTTTTTTGCCATTATTTTTTTAGATATTAGCGTCCGAATTAGAGAGGTGGCCGAGTGGTCGAAGGCGCACGCCTGGAAAGTGTGTATTCCGTTATCGCGGAATCGAGGGTTCGAATCCCTTCCTCTCTGCGATTGCGTAAAGTATTTTTTATATATTTAACGTCATCAAAATAAATCAATATAAAAACCGAAATAATTTATAAATGAAACTTTTTTTTTCCCTTTCCGTCTTAACACTTTGTCTTATGGCAGCTATGCCAAGTGCGTTTGCACAAGAATCTGACACACTATCCGTTCAAGAAACTGAAGTTGCTGCTGAAGCTGTTCCCGAATCTGCACAACAGCAACCTCAACCTGCTGCTCCACAAAAAGCAGGCTTCACACAAGAACTAAAGAAAAGATTTATTGAAGGTGGCCCTGGATTTATGGGTATCGTTCTTTTGTGTTTGATTTTGGGTCTTGCTATTGCTATTGAGCGTATTATTTTCCTAAACTTAGCAACAACCAATACTGCCAAACTAACTGCGTCTGTTGAAGAAGCGCTTGCTGCGGGTGGCGTTGAAGCTGCAAAAGAAGTTTGCCGAAACACCAAAGGACCTGTTGCCTCTATTTTCTACCAAGGACTTGATCGTTCTGGTGAAGGTGTAGAAAGTGCTGAAAAAGCAGTTGTAGCCTATGGAGGTGTTCAAATGGGACAACTTGAAAAAAATGTATCTTGGATTTCACTTTTTATCGCACTTGCTCCGATGCTTGGGTTTATGGGTACGGTAATTGGTATGATTCAAGCTTTCGATAAAATTGAAGCTGCGGGAGACATGCAGCCATCACTTGTTGCGGGAGGTATTAAAGTAGCCCTTCTAACAACTGTATTTGGTCTTATTGTTGCGATTATTCTTCAAATTTTTTACAACTACATCATTGCAAAAATTGACAGTATTGTAAATGATATGGAAGATGCATCTATTACGTTGATTGACCTTCTTGTAGCAAATCAGAAATAATTCATAAAACAACATATTATGAATATTCAAAAAATAACAAAAATCGTGGCACTCGTCTTAGGTGTGTTGGGCTTGATTTTTCAAGTTACCATTCTTTCTAAAGGCGATGATGTCATTGAAATGGACGGCTTAGCAGGCGATTTTTCGTCTGTATCTCCAATGATTACGCTTGCCATAGCCATATTGGCAATTGTAGTATTAATCACGGTAGTATCATCGCTTGCGTCACTTGCATCTAATGGCGCAAAACTTAAAAAAGCTCTTATTTCGATAGCAGCTTTTGCTTTGGTTGTGTTGATATCTTTCTTGTTTTCTGAAGGAGTAGAAACACCTTTAAAAGATGGTGAAATGCTTTCTGCATCTGGCTCACGCTGGGTAGGAACAGGATTACGCACTTTTTACATTTTAGCAGTTGTTGCTGTTGGAACGATGGTATTCTCAGGAGTTAAGCGATTTTTTAAATAAGGAGTTATGGCAAAAAGATCTGCACCCGAAGTGAATGCAGGGTCCATGGCGGATATAGCTTTCTTGCTGCTCATCTTCTTTTTGGTAACCACTACAATTGAAACTGATTCTGGTCTTAATCGTAAGTTACCTCCCATGGAAGACGTTGTTGACCCACCTGTAATTAAACAACGAAATATTTTTACTGTGGTGGTAAATAAAAATAATGATTTGCTGGTAGAGGAAGAGCCCATGGAAATCAGCGAATTGCGTGCTGCAGCTGTTGCTTTTTTAGACAACGGTGGTGGCAAAGGAGCCGATGCTTGTGATTTTTGTCAAGGCGCTCGTGATACCAGTTCGTCTGACAACCCTGATAAAGCCGTGATTTCATTAAAGAATGACCGTGAAACAGATTACAAGGTTTATATAGCCGTTCAAAATGAGTTAGTTGCTGCGTACAATGATTTGCGAAACCGTGAGTTTAAACGACTCTATCCTAGTGCTGGACTTTCGTTTGTAGATGCAGACAGCAAGTATTCTGACCCACGAACTTCTTCTTCTGAAAAGGAAGCGCTAAAACCAAAACTTGACGCAATAAAGAAGTTATTCCCTCAGAAGTTATCTGAAGCTGAACCCTCAAAAACAAATTAGTATGTCTAAGTTTAAAAAGAAAAAAGGGGGCGAATTACCCGCAATTTCTACAGCATCTTTGCCCGATATTGTATTTATGCTTTTGTTCTTTTTTATGGTAGCAACCGTAATGCGCGACAGTACGTTAATGGTAGCAAATACGCTTCCTGCAGCAGACCAAGTGCAAAAGCTAGATAAAAAAGACCGTGTGATGTATATATATGCTGGAAAACCTAGTGACCGCTACCAAGAAAAATTTGGGACACAGGCGAAAATCCAGTTAAACGATAAGTTTGCCACAGTGCAAGATGTTGGTGCTTTTGTGCTTGCAGAGCGCGCTTCCAAGCGACAAGAGTTGCAAAATGTTCTTACTACAGCCCTTAAGGTAGATGGTGAAACCAATATGGGCCTTATTAGTGATATCAAGCAAGAATTGAGAAAGGTTAATGCGTTGAAAATTAATTATACCACTCGTAGTGGTGATTATACGCAGAATTTAAAATAAACTTTTCCGCTTTTTAGTAACATAACATCCTTCGACGAATAAGCCGAAGGATGTTTTTTTTCGTGTATATTTAAATGATGAAAAAGCTGTTGCATTTTCTGTTTTTGATAAGCGTGTTTCATGTCATGGCACAGGAAGACACACTGTCTTTTAGAGAGGATCAGATCTATTTTAGCATTGGCTATCCGTATTTTTCAGATGCCCCCACAGAACTCATACAGAATAAATTATCTTATGGTTTCTCCTTGGGTTTTATTCGAGATATGCCTGTAAATAAAAAACGCACACTTGCTTTAGGCTTAGGTTTGGGTTGGGATGTGAATACCGTTTTTAATAATATGCAATTTGAAGTATTGGGAGATGTCATAAGGGCTTCTTCAATTCAAGGGGGTTATAATAAAAACGTGCTAACCATGCAGACCTTAGCAGTACCATTTGAGCTGCGATGGCGTAACGCTAATGAAACTAAACACGCCTTTTGGCGTATTCATACCGGAGTGAGCTTACATATGCCCACAAGTTTTCGGGCAAACTTTACTTCCAAAGATGGAGTTCAAACAAACATCAATCTTCCTTATAAAGAGTCTTTATTGCGATGGAATGTTCATTTTGGGTTTAACACTTGGAATATCAGTATCGCACACGATTTGCAATCATGGGCAGTTTCTTCAACCCCAAATCGCAGTTTTGATATCAGATTCACAAAAATTGGCTTGATATTTTACATTTTGTAATCAAATCAGCATAAATATTACTATTAGAAAAAAACAATATCTTTACAGCCATAACAATTAAACGATAACTACTATGAAATTTTTTCTTCAAGTTATGCTACTTTGCCTTTCTACGGCAGTAGTGGCTCAAACACAAGTATCGGGTACAGTTACCGATGGTAGCGGACAGCCAGTTCCGGGTGCAAGTGTGGTTTTAGACAGCAATACGGGAACCGTTACAGATTTTGACGGTAACTTTAGCTTAACTACTTCAAAAACACCTCCATTTACTTTAACGGTATCAAATGTAGGTCTAGAAACAAAAACAGTAACGGTTTCATCTGCAACGCAGTCTCTATCGATTACCTTAGGTGAAAATGCTACAGAGCTAGATGAGATTGTAGTTTCTGCATCTCGTATGGCAGAACGTATTTTTGAGTCACCAGTAACGGTTGAAAAGTTCAGTATTCAGCAGATAGAGCGTACGCCTTCTTCCGACTACTTTAATGGTTTGGAAAACCTTCGTGGTATCCAACTTAATCAAGGTGGATTGGTATTCAATCAGGTTAGTACTCGAGGTTTTGCCACGATGTATAACGAAGGCTTTGTTACTCTTGTTGATGGGATGAACAACCAAGCTCCCGTTTTTGGATTTGCTGTTGGTAACCTTGTAGGTCTTAATGAATTAGATGTGCAAAGCATTGAAGTGCTTCCAGGTGCTGCCTCTGCATTGTATGGTGCCGACGCATACAAAGGGATTATGTTCTTAAACAGTAAAAATCCATTTGAGCACGAGGGTGTAAGCGCTTATTATAAAACGGGTGTTACCCAACAAGATGCTGCTGGAAACAATGAGTTTACTGATTTTGGTATTCGCATGGCAACAAAACTTGGTGATAAATGGGCTATCAAAGCTACCTTTTCTCACAAGGAAGGAACGGAATGGGCTGCAACAGATTACAGACACAATGTTGACGGTAAGCCGGTAAACGGATATAATGCAGATAATCCAGATTACAATGCAATTAATCAATATGGTGAAGTTTCTGTAAGCTCTTCTGCGCAATGGGATGCTCTTTATGCTTTAACACAAAACCCTTTGCTGTTAAACTTGAAAGCTGCTGCACCAAACTACTTTGACTCTGTAATGACTACTGGCTACAACGAAGCTGATTTAGCACCATCTCAAGCTACTAACACAAAAGGTAACTTTGCCATTCACTTCCGTCCAAATGATAAATCTGAATTTATTTTGAGTTCATTGATTGGAACAGGTAGTTCACCGCTTCAAGCAACAGGCAGATATTTTATAGAAAACTTTAAATTACAGCAGCACAAAATTGAAGTACGTTCTGGAGGCTTAACAGCTAGAGCTTATTTGACAAAAGAAAATAGTGGAAACACTTATCAAATGGAAGCTGCTGCAATTGGTGTCGCTAACGCACAACCTGGAGGTATCTTAAATGGTTGGGGTAGTGCATACTTACAAACATATTTGGGTGCTGCTGCTGTTGCTAATGGTTTAACACCAGATTTAGCGGGTATTTCAGGACTACTTAACATTATTGGCGGAGATATTTTGACTGGTGGTCAGTCAATAAATAACCTTCCTGCTTTTGCTCCTCTAGGAGGGAATACCATTTTTGCTCACAAAGCTGCACGCCTAGCTGCCAATGCCAATATGTTGGTGCCGGGATCTTCTGAATACAATGCAGCACTCAATAGAATGACGTCTAATCCATTTGAAATTGGATCTGGAGCTGTTATTGTTGACGATTCTCAAGTTATTGATGCAGATTTAATTTATGATTTTGAAGATTCTTTAGATTTCGCCAATATCATAGCTGGAGCTACTTATCGTAGTTCAGAGCTTAATACGGGTGGTACGCTATATACCGATTATGATGGACCAATTACATATTACCAGTATGGGGCTTTTGTTCAGGCTAAAAAAGATTTGTTCAACGATTTCGTTAGCCTTACCGCTTCGTTACGTTATGATAAAGCAGAATTCTTCGATGGATATGTTACGCCACGTTTAGGCCTTCTGTTTAATATTTCCGATGAGCAAAATGTACGTGTATCATATCAACAAGGTTTGCGTAACCCAACAAACCAAGATCAATATATTGCACTTGATTCAGGTCAAGCTATTTTATTAGGATCTTCTCCTGATAGCATTGACCGTTACAAGCAGAATGTACAGCTTGAAAACAATACTGTGGCTCTAATTACGGGGGATTATATTTTTACTCCTGGTGTAGCTAAACTCCTAAACGGTGCAGATGCTAATTTAGAAAATGTACATGCTGAGTTTGTACGTACCTTAGATTTAGGATATCGTTATAACTCAAATGGCTTTACTTTTGATTTAAGTGCATATTACAGCGATTATGACGATTATATTGGTGCTACCACTGTTATTATTCCTGTTTTAGGTGCAGGTATAACCGATCCTATTGCACAAGGTAACTTTGCTATTTACAGTGTTGATTCAAACCAAGACGAAGACTT
>JAQCCM010000005.1 GCA_027621175.1 Bacteroidota bacterium
AGCTCAGCCGGTTAGAGCGTCGGATTCATAACCCGGAGGTCGGGAGTTCAAGTCTCCCTCTCGCTACAAAAACCCTTCTTCACAGATATCTATCGTGATTGAAGGGTTTTTTTAAACGCATATATTTTTTTTACTAAATTTGTTTATAGTTAAACCCAAATTTTATCAAATTATACTCCAATGAGAACACCTACTATTTTAATAATACTCGTTTCATTATTCTTTAATCTTTCTTTTTCACAATCTGTTCATTGGGAAATAGAACTGGGAAGCAATATTATTGATCATGAAATAACTGCTGAGAACCTTATTGTGGTCCATGGAGAATCTAATGGAGATAAGGTTGTAAATAGTGAGCGTATTTACCCTGATGTTAGTGCTATTGATAATATTACAGGAGAAATAGCATGGGAAATCAAGAGTCCGTTTGCAATGATGGCGATGTACTATAGAAACAATCCAAGAGAAGAGGTTGAAAAATTGGGGCATAAAGACTATATCCGCATTGGACATTTGCTGATTGTAGACCCAAAAGACGGCACGATATTGTTTAACCCAGCTTCTAAGGGAATTTCCGCGGTACAATATTCAAAAGTCTTTCCTGTTGGCATCCTTGCCACTGGATTAATCCACGGTGAAAGAAAACAATTTTTCATCCCGTTTTCTACATTCGAAATAGCATGGGAAAAAGAGGACGAATTGGACACCAATACAAATAAAAAAGATTTATCACTCTATCAAATGATGAGTAGTAATCCTAATTTTAGGGATTCTTTCCCCGCAAAAGATGAAGGTAATCCATACAATGGTTACTACATAAATGGTGCTTATATTGTTCAATATTTTAGTGAATTTATTAGTTACGATTTGCTTACTGGTAATGAAAACTGGAGATTCAGAACAAAAAAGTTTATTAGTAAATTTACCTATTCAACAGAAAACGAAACAGAAAAAACCATTCTTTACTGCTCTACATTTAAAGGAGCTAGCTCTGGAAAAAACATCTTATATGCCATAGATTTACAAACTGGAAACCTGCTTTGGGAAAAAGAAATACTTAATTCCATTGCTGATCTTGTTCCCGTTGAAAATCTCGGAGGTGTGTTAATTAATCCCACCAGATCGCTTAAAAAAGGATACGTCCAAATTTTCTCTCCAGCTGGAGAAAAACTCGTAAATGATACTAGCCTTAGAAGGTTTGGTAATGGAATAGAGTTTGTGTTTAATTCATCAAAAGGTATCGTCATTGTTGCAGATAGTGGTGTAAAATCTTCTAATGGCATTTTCCCCTCAAGAAAAGGGAGGATGTTTACTACAAAGTCTTTGGCGCTCATCAATATTGTTGATCTTACAACCAAACAATATGTTTTCGAGAAAAACATAAAAACAGGAGATAGAGTCAATTATTTAGAAACCTTAGTGCTGGATTAATGGTTGTTGAAAACAACCAAGCCTATGTTGTTGATTATAAAACAGGAAAGGAAATTAACGACCCTATTTTAGCCAAAGATCATGTCTTATTTTTAGATAACAACAAAGGCGCTTATTACTTAACAGCTGCAGCTTCTGATAAATTATATAAACTGGATAAAGCAATAGGATTGACAACAGAATTATTTAACATCAGAAAAGCAAACGTTTTTTTAAAATTTGTTCATGAAATTATTGAAAGTGAAGATGCCATCATATTATCTGGCACCAATTTAAATGAAGATTTATCTTTTGTAAAACTCAATGTAAATGGCGAACTCATATATGACAAAAACATCTCTTCAAATTCAATTCTAGATTCTTGGTATTTACCTATTATTGGAAATAAAATATATAAAATAACAGACCACATCAGAAAACAATCTAATGCTTTAAGCATTATTAATTTAGATACTGGAGAGGTGATCAACACAATGTCTTACGATATAACAACAGACAAGGGTTGGAAAAATAATATTGGACAATTTAGTGTGGATGAGGCAACAGAAACCATATTCCATTTCCCTTTGGCTGAATTGAAAACTCCGTTTGATAAAAAAGCAAAAGCCTTTAACGCCAGAGGAGTAATTACTGCGAAACGTTTTTAAATCTCGATCCAAATGGAATGGCGTCATTGCTCCATACAATCCTGATGGATGAATTTAAAGCAAAAGAGAAGCCTCTCATCTTTGGCTTTGCAGCCAAAGGTTATTTTCTGCGTATGAGGAAATACGTCATCTGGATAGATTTTAATTTGACGAAGTCATGTAGAGTACTCCACAAAAAAAAGCCCTTCATCAATAAATCAATAGTGAATGAAGGGCTTATTGTTACCTAAAACAACCCCTATGCTTCTACGCGATTGCTTTGGTGGTTGATAACATACGGGATGTTTTTTCCAATTGGGTAAGTATATCTTTTGCGCGACCTTTAAAATCTTTATCCCCTAATCTTTGGGATGCATTAGTAAAAATTACATTATACATTATATCCTTATGGTTTTCATCTTCGACCTTACACAATAAAAAAAGGGCTTCGACAGGATTATAATGTTCTTCTAAAGACCAAAAATCAACTTTTTCTTTATTAGCAACATTTATTAGCTCATTCATAAAGTGAAATGTGTCAAAAACCTGTAAAAAGGCCACTACAATAGACATGCATATTTTATGGTTTTCTTTTAATGATTTTTCGGTAATGTTTGCTCTTCTCCTACTATCATCACTTGAATATTCCATTAACATTTTTTTTTATTATGGGGGAAAATACAAGCAAATGAAATAAATATAAAGTTTAAACGACAACTATTTTTACAACTTAGTAGATATAAAATTGACTTCGTAATATTTTCATTAAAAATGCAACCCGCTATAAATGTGAAACTAATAGCAAACATTTAAGCACTCAAACCTTAAAATTTACATTGGATTTATTTATGAATAATTGAGAACAGAGAAAAATATTTATATTTTGACCGAGATGGCTGTAAAAAATAAAAATCTAATTCTTTTTAAATCCTTCTAACTCTTTCAATATATGATTAAAAGCTTGCTCCTTAGGCGATTCATCCATGCCCAACACCAACCAAGAGATGGAGTATTTGGGAAACTTTAAGGCCAAAGATTGTATGACTGTATGTGATACCGAAGCGCGCCTTCTTAGCGTAGTAGATAAAGAGTTAGCGCCAACGCCTATTTCTCGTTCAAGTTTTGAAATAGATAGGCCCTCCTTCTCCGCGATAAATTTAATACGATCGTGAATCAATGTTAAAACTTATTTAAATTAAAGAAATAAAAACGTAAATTTAATAAAATGTTTAAACCCAAAGCTATTGAATTAAAGAAATAAATTATTCAAACTTTTTTACCTTTCCGGGGTCTAATATTAAAAATTCCGTTTGGAAACCGAAGAGCATATTGTACAACACATCAAAAACAAGCAGTTAGAACTGGCGGTAACCGCTATTTCAAATACCTATCACGAGATGTTGTATTGGCATATTCGAAAATTGGTGAAGCATCACGATGCTGCCAACGACGCACTTCAAAATACCTATGTGCGGATTTTTAATGGTTTATCAACTTTTAAATTTAAAAGCAGCGTCAAAACTTGGTGCTACCGAATTGCCTATAATGAGGCTATTCGGTTGATAGCGCAAAATCAAAAACTACGCTATAACGATTGTACTAATGAGGAAACCGATTATTTTGCGCACCTAACTGCCGATCCGTATTTTGATTTGGATTCTGTAAGCCATGCGCTGCATGAATCCTTATCAAAACTTTCTGAAAAACAACAACGTGTATTTCAAATGAAATATTTTGATGAGCTTACCTTTGAAGAAATTGCCAAAATTACCTCATGGAATACCAACTCAATAAAAACAGCATTTTATGCTGCTAAAGAAAAAGTAACTGTTCACGTAATGGAAACCGTATGAAAAAGAAACATTTACATCACGAGCAACTGGGATACCAAATACCCGAAGGCTATTTTGAGCATTCAAAAAAAGAAATGCTGGCTTTTTTGGAACATCCAGTAAAAAAGGAAAAACCCGCTGAATATGGTTGGAAAAAAAACGTGCTGGCGATTGCTGCTGTTGCGGTCATAGCCGTTGGTATATTTTCGCTAAACTCTTACAGCACACAAGACGAGTCTTTTGAGCAACTAACCATTGAATCATTAGAAGTCTCTGAGGAAGATTTTGATCAGTGGTTTGATGAAAATTTTGTCTTAAATGGTGTCTAAATAAAACTATTTACAAAAACATAGGTCTAAACATCAAACACAAATATTTAGTATATGAAAATCATCAAAATCACCACGTTAATCGTAGCCATCTTAATTGGGCAAGTTGCCTTAGCACAGGATGAAGCACCAAAAGGGAAGCAAAAAATATACACCCCTGAGCAATTGGAAATGCTTAAAGCACAAAAAGAAGCGGTAAAAAAAAACCGTGAAGAATTTAAGGCAAGTCTTTCCGATGAGCAACGTGCTATTTTAGAAAATAAAGACCTTAACAGAAAAGAGCGTCAAGAGGCACTAAGAGCAACATTCACCGATGCGCAAAAAGATTTACTCGCTTCAAATAAAAGTGAAATCAAAGCGCTAAAAGATCAGTTCCGTGCAACCATAACAGACGAGCAAAAGCAAGCCTTAAAGCAACGCCGTAAGCGCATGAAAAACCGCGTACGAAACATGAAAGAAAAAAAGGAACAGTTTAATGAGCGTAGAGAAAACTGGAAAGAACGCAAAAAGAAAAATGGATAAATAAAAGGGGGCAAAGCCCCCTTTTTATTTAAATTTAGCAAATGCGTAAACTCATACTCCTTTTTATTTGCATTACTGCTTTGGTTAGCGCTCAACAAACTGAGCTATCCGAAGCAGATGCTATTTTAAATGATCTTTTTGTTGCAGACAGCCTTGATGTTTTGGATTTGTTCGATGACCTCAAAAAGCAAGATTACTTATATCTTACGGTACTTTACAACAACAAAACCCTTTTCTCCGGGCGTGACTTTGGAGTAGAACAGTACAGTGCTTTCCCAAGTATTAGCTACATTAATGGAAATAATTTCTTTGCTAATCTTAGTTCAGGGTATTACAGTGGCATAACCCCAAACTGGGATTTTGTTACAATAAGCGGTGGGTATTCAAACTACATCGACACCAAAAAAACACTTTTGGCAACTGGAGTATATTCATATTCCTCTTACACCCAAGACGTAGCTGACTTAAATAACCATCGTATTTCAATAGGATTGAGCTATCGCAAAAAATGGTTTAGAAATTCGCTCACGGCAGGCTATTTGTTTGGTGGTGCTAGTTCGTCTTTTGTTTCTAATAACACTTATGTTTCCATAGATCTATTGGATACCAAAACACTAGATATTTCCATACAGCCACGACTGGGTTTATTTTGGGGAAGCCAAACCGATAGGCAAGAATTTGTACGATATAGACCGTATCGAATAGAGGTCATAGACAACGATTATTTTCAACTACTTAATACTGAGTTAAGCATCCCAGTTGAGTTTGACTTTGGAAATTGGGATATTGAAATCGACTATACATTTTCAGCGCCCAATCCGCTACCAAGTGAAGAAAACCTAGAAAATACTGGGTTTATTTCGTTTTCCGTAGGTTATCTAATCGGGTTATAAACGACATATGCGCAAATGATGGCGCAAATGCAAACGTAAAAATTGTTGTGTCAACTTCTTATTAATTCTTCCAATAAATACATGCTTAAAAATTCCTTTTTTAGCATCATGCTCCGGAAAATCTAAAAAGAACGCGTCGGCTTGACTACGTGTTTTTTCCCATTTAGACATCAAATCTGCGGTGCTCATTTCAAGTGGAAATTGTTGCACCACATCAGGGGCTTTGATTTTTAAAACCCCAACCCGTAGTGCTACAAAAAAGAAAGCAAATTTCAGTCGGGTTACTACAGAAACAGGTACCAAAGCAGACGGATCTTGAGTTTTAAGTTTAATGTATGCCAACACACCGCGCTCCACCATCCAACAATGATACAGGTGCTGTAAAACACTCCATTTACCTTGTGGAGCTAGGTGTAACTCAGTTTCTGAAAGCCCAGCAAGTTTGTGCTGGATAAGGTGTAGTGGCGTAAAGGATTCGATAAACCGCATTACCTTCCAAAATCATCAGAGACACGAACAATATCGTCTTCATCTGATGGGTGATGCACGTCAGTATGCTGCCAAATTTCAGCAATAAGTGCGTGGTTTTGCAAGCCCACCAATCGGTGTCGTTCGCCTTGTTGCAAACGGACTTGATCTCCCTCATTGAGAACTTCAACCTCAGCTTGCTCATCAGTTGATGAACGAATTATCCCCGCTGTTCCTTTATAGACACGCCAAATTTCTGCACGGCGGTGATGATACTGCCACGACAAACGAACCTGAGGAGCAACAATCAAAATTTTTGGACTGAGTTTTCCGCCAATCCGAAGTGAATCTACATCTATTCCAGAAAAAAAATGATTGGCAAAATCTTGTGCCTGAGCCTCATCAATAACCAAAAAACCACCCCAGGGGCGCTCAAAATCGTGATTAACGACGGTAAAACCAAGCGCTTCAATTTGGACTTTTATTTCTTTATAAGTATCCATCGGTTTTTTTTCAAATATAGCTTACCTATTTACTGCAGCGCAAATAAATACAGTCAAATTTTGATAAAATCTTTATCTTTAAGAAAATTTTAACTACATGTTTGAGCTGCTATATGCCAAGCTTTTGGATGAAAAAACCAAAAAGCGAAGCGAACGAATTATCATTAATATTGCCATTGTCAGTTTTGTTCTTCATTTGGCAATCATTACGCTAAACGATTTAAAGCTTTTAGGAAGCACTTTTTCGGGTGATTTATTCACCAACCCGATTTCTGCAATTTATACGCCGTTTTCGTTTATTCTTATCTACGAAGTGTATTTATTGATTTACTATTTACCAAAGTCCATGACCATTTATATTGGCAAACAATACGAGATTATCATGCTTATTGTTATCAGGCGCTTATACAAAGACTTATCGAATATTTCATTAAAAGGAGATTGGTTTGAAAGCGCTGAAAACCTTCAATTTATATATGACATAATTGCTACTATTATATTGTTTTTACTTATTCATTTGTTTTATAAAATGAACAAATTTCGTGTACGGAAATTGATGAAACTCACCGAAACCAAACCAGAATTAATTCGGTTTGTAAGGTTCAAAAGAGCTCTTGCAGTCCTATTGGTTCCTGCATTTATCGTGATCGCCCTCTTTAATATATTTGATTGGGCAATTCATGTAACAGAGTTACAGTCTGGTCTAACAAAAGGGTTGGATATTAATGCCGTTTTCTTCGACGATTTCTTTACGGTGCTTATTTTGGTAGATGTATTATTGGTGCTATTTTCGTTTGCTCACACAGATAGATTCAACAAGGTAATCCGAAATTCAGGCTTTGTGATTTCTACCATTTTAGTAAAATTATCGTTTAGTGTAACGGGGTTGCAAAACGTAGTACTGATTATTTCTGCGGTAGCATTTGGTGTAGTAATTTTATGGATTCACAAGCTTTTTGAGCAAAATAAGCTTCCTGCAAATTACTAAAAAACCTACACCAAGTAAGTTTTGCATAAACTCGAAAAAAAACAGGTTTGAGGCTACCTGAGTGTTCAAGGATCCGCACAAGCGGCTTGCTTTAGCACTCAAAACTCACCTCTTCGAATTATATTAGCGTTGAGTTTATCAAAAAATGTACCTGATGTAGGTAGGGCATTACAAAGGCATTTGTGCCTCTAAATAATTTTTTAAAGATAGTACTTTTTTCTGAATTTTAACCTGATTATTTGCTGTGGAATCCTTGTCTTTACTTGCCTGTACGGCAATTTGCAAAGCACACATGGCCAACACATCTTGTTTGTCTTTGACAGCGTAATTTTTTTCAAAATGCTCTATCATGGCATTTATACTTTTTGCGGCTTCTCTCAAAATCGCCTCCTCTCCCTCAGGAACGCTCAACGGATATACCCTATCGGCTATAGATAATTTAATTTTTTGCATCAGTCTTCAATTTCTAGTTGTGCAATACACGCATCCACTTCGTTTATCAAGGCGTCAATATGATAAAGTGCACGTTTTTTTGATGCCGTATCACTCGTATTTATTCCCTGTGCAGATTTTAGTGCTTCGTATTTTTCCTGCCAGTTTCGCGAAATTTCCTGTTTCTTTTCTAACTTACTTGTGGTGTCAATTAACGCTTCTTCAAGCTCTTGGTTTTTCTTTTCAAGTGCACGAAAGCTATCCACCAATACATGTAATTGATTTTCTAACTGTTCTAAATGCTGCAAGGTGGAATATTCCATAAAAGTTAAATTCAACTCAAATGTACCTAAGCTAAGACGTTTTTACAAGTATTAAAGTATAAGGTTTGTGCATGAATCGTGTATTTTTGTTTGATGAACCGAATAATCTTACTATTTATCCTCTTTTGCTATCAACATCTAGCAGCACAATATTATCAACCTCCAGTCGATATTCCCATCCAATTATCTGGAACTTTTGCAGAACTCCGAGGTACTCATTTTCATGCAGGAGTAGATATTCGAACCCAAAGTAAAGAAGGTCTGCCCTTAAGGGCTGTTGCCGATGGCTACGTGTCTCGAATAAAAATTCAGCAAGGCGGATACGGAAAAGCACTCTATATCAATCATCCGAATGGTACCACCAGCGTTTACGCACATCTACAACGCTACAGCGATAAGATTGTCCCATTCGTCCGAAAAAAACAATATACCAAGAAAAGCTATACCATCCATTTTTACCCAGAACCTACCGACATAACAGTAAAAAAGGGAGAGATTATTGGGTATTCGGGAAATACCGGCTCATCGTTTGGAAATCATTTGCATTTTGAATTACGTAGTAGTGCCAATCAAATTCCATTTAATCCATTACTTAATGGTATTGATGCGCCAGATGCTCGAAGACCTCACATCAGACAGGTTTTTGCTTATCCGTTCAATGGTATTGTGAATCAATCCAAAGAGAAAATACAGCTCAGCATCACCAAAAAAAACGACAGCCTTTATGTGGCTGATACGATAACGGCAATCGGAGAAATAGGTGTTGGTGTGGACCAATTTGATCGGCAGGATGGATCATACAACAAAAATGGAACCTTTGAAATTTCGGCAAGACTAGACGGTAATCACCGTTTTTTTGCACGATTTGACAGCCTATCATTTGATGACACCGCTCAAATGCACAAACTGCTAGATTACGAACATTACGTGGATACCAAAAAGAAAGTCATGCGTCTTTTTAATCCCTTTACAGATCCTGTAAACTTTGTGGAATTTTCTAAAAATGGATTGATACAAGTTGAAGAAGGTAAAAACTACACATATAAAGTCAGCCTTAGCGATGTGGCAGGGAACAGAACCCATTTAATTATTCCAATAACTGGAAAAAAAGAGGACGTTTGGGTGCCAAAAAAACCGCCTCAAAAAGGAAAGACAATCGATCCAAAGAGAGATTATCTCATTGAGTTTGATGCTGCCTCATTGTATTTTGATGCCAATAGCTTTAGCAAAGCCACACCACTTGATATTTATATGGATAGCGACACCCTAAAAATTGAAAATCAATATGCGTATTTTAATAAACCTTTTAAACTTACACTTAAAAAAAAGGATACGCTAAAAGGGGAATATCTTGCATTGAAACAGTCTAATCGCTGGGGATATGTAACCAAAAGAAATCGCAATGGTGATTTTACAGCAAAACTGAAAAGCACTGGGTCCATTGCGGTGCTCCAAGATACCATCCCGCCCACCATAACAGATCAAAAAAATATCCATAATAGATGGATTTCGCTTGAAAAAGACATTCGTTTTACAATTAAAGATATGGGTTCAGGCATTGATTATTATGAGGGATTCCTAAACGGTAAGTGGGTTTTGTTTGAATACGAACAAAAAAAGAATGAATTAAAATTTCGATTTAAAGATCCCTTAAAACTTACGCAAGTAAAACATAATTTAAAGCTAATTGTTTGGGATAAAGCAGGTAACAATACTACATTTGAAGCAACGTTTTACCGTAAAGAATGAAAAAACCTATCGTAGTAATGTTGTTCTTGCTGTATTCCCTAGGAATATTTGCACAAAACACTACAATTCAGGGGGTCGTTACAAACACGAATAAACAACCTATTCCATTTGTAACCATTACCACAAATGTGGGACTGGGAACCACCACAAACGAAAACGGATTTTATCAGCTTGCTATTCCTTCAAATGAGCAAGTAAAAGTCAAATTCTCTCATATTTCACATAAAAACGTTTCCGTATCTATCAATCTAAAACCTAACACATTCAACGAACTCCACCCTGTAATGAACACCAAAACGGAGCAAATTGGTGAAGTTATAGTGCAAGGAAACCGATCAGCAACTGTTCGTGGTGTAACAGTCCTTTCTCCCAAAACAATACGAAATATTGCGGGAGCTAATGCTGGGGTTGAAAACTTATTATTGAGCCTACCCGGAGTAAATTCTAACAATGAGCTAAGTACACAATATGCTGTTCGAGGTGGAAATTATGATGAAAATTTGGTGTACGTAAATGGCATTGAGGTATATCGCCCTACACTTATCAGGGCTGGTCAACAAGAAGGTTTAAGCTTTCTAAACCCAGACCTTATCCAAAATGTCGTTTTTAAGGCTGGTGGATTTGAAGCAAGTTATGGCGATAAGTTATCCTCGGTTTTAGATATCACTTATAAAACCCCAACGCAAACCGAAACGAGTATTGATGTCAGTTTACTTGGAGGGAGTATTAGCTATGGCACAACAAAAAATAATTGGTCGGCAATTGTTGGCGCACGTTATCGCGATAACCAACTACTTGTAAACCAAAAAGAGACCAGTGCGCAGTATAGACCTTCTTTTGCAGATGTTCAAACCTTTATCACCTTCCAAAAAAAGCAGGCATGGAAGTTTCAATTTTTAGGTTCCATATCTAAGAATGATTATAATTATGCACCACAAACACGACAAACAAATTTTGGAACCATTGCTAAACCAAGAGCGCTTTTGGTGTATTACAACGGTGAAGAAAAAGACGTATATCAAACCTCTTTGGGTGCATTGAAAACTACTTTTCAACCCAATGAAGAAACAAAATACACCCTTATAACATCCGTTTATCACACCAAAGAACAAGAGTATTTTGACATTCTAGCGCAGTATTTATTAGGCTCACCGAGTACCGAAATTGGATCTGAAGACTTAGGCAACATTTCATTTGCCGAAGGCGTTGGAAGTCAACACACCCACGGCAGAAACGACTATGACGCATTAATCACGTCTATAGACATTGCAGGAACGCATCAAGGGGAAAAACACGAATTGCGCTGGGGAATTCAGCTAAAATCCGAAGATATTCATGACCGCATTGTAGAATGGGAAAAGGTTGATTCAGCCGGATTCTCTATTCGTCCGCCTGCGCTTATGGCAAAAAACAATCAACCATATGAACCTTTTGAAGGGCCTCTAGTGTTGTTCAATAATATTAGAGCAACCCAGCAAAGTACGCTTAACAGAATCTCTGGATATTTGCAGTGGAACAATCGTTTTTTATTCGGGAATAATGTGGCATGGCTGTCGGCTGGAGTGCGTTTACATCATTGGAAATTGACAAATTTCAGCAACTCAGGAAGTACATTTTTTAGCCCTCGTTTTCAATTGAGTTTGCAACCCACAAAAAATCCAAATGTGGTGTCACGCTTATCGCTTGGAAGCTATACACAAGCTCCATTTTACAGAGAGTTAAGGGATCGAAATGGGAACATCAATCCAGATGTAAAGCCTCAAAAATCTGTTCATTTCGTTTCAAGTCACGATCGGAAATTCTCGCTATGGAATAGGCCTTTCGTTTTTCAAGCAGCTGCTTACTACAAATATTTATGGGACGTAAATCCTTATACGCTTGAAAATGTTCGGATTCGATATTTAGCTAATAACAATGCTGAAGCGTGGGTGTATGGATTGGATATGCGTCTCAACGGAGAGTTTGTACCTGGTACAGAATCTTGGATAAGCTTAGGCCTTTTAAACGCACAAGAAAACCAAAATGGAAGAGGGAAAATAGCACGTCCAACAGATCAGCGTATAAAGTTTGCTATGCTATTTCAGGATTATGTGCCACGGATGCCCTTTTTAAAAATGAATTTAAATTTAGTCTATAATACGGGTTTGCCAGGTGGGTCACCCAGCTACGCTGACCCATATGATTACCAAAATAGACTTCGCGACTATAAACGGGCTGATATTGGTTTTTTATACGTTATTAAAGATGATAAACGCTTTAAAAACACCTTCAAAAGTTTTAATGAAATTCAAGTTGGTGTTGAAATCATTAATGTGTTTGATGTGCAAAACGCCATCACCAATACTTGGGTACGAGATGTTTATACCCAACGTCAATTTGGTATCCCAAACTACATGACACCGCGAGTATTTAACATTAAGCTAAGCGCAAGATTTTAACTGTTGGCGTATGCAGCCAGTATATCTGCCAATCTATCTATTTCTCCCTTTGTGTTGTGTGCTGAAAATGAAAATCGGAGTGAAGGAGATTTATTCTCCAAGGGAGTAAGTAATGTATGCAACACATGTGACCCTGATTCACTACCCGACTGGCAAGCACTCCCTTTGGAACAACAAATGCCCTGCAAGTCAAGATGAAAAGCCAACAGCTGTGCTTTTTTCTCATCTATGGCGAAACGTGCATTAACTATGGTGTGGGTGCTATGCGTCATATCAGCACAAGCACCATTGAAAACAGTTTCCGGCAATACCTCTTGTAACTTATGCATACAGTATGTCTTGAGTGCCTTCAGAGTAGCAGTGTCTGCTTCCATTGTTTCATATGACAAACGCAGTGCCATTTCCATTCCAACAATATTGTGTACAGATTCTGTTCCGGCGCGCATACCACGTTCTTGAGAACCACCCAAAAACAAAGCACCCAAACCTGTTTGTTTACGTATATAGATAAAACCAATTCCCTTTGGACCATGAAACTTATGTGCCGATGCAACTGCAAAGTCAATTGGTAATTCGCCCAAACGAAGTGGGAAATGCCCAATAGACTGTACGGTATCAGAGTGAAAAAGCGCATTGTGTTTCCGACAAAGACTTCCAACTGCCTCTATATCCAAAATGGAACCAACTTCATTGTTTATGTGCATCAAACTCACCAGTTTCTGATCCGGTATTTCAGAAAGTAAACGTTCTAAATCGTTTAAATCAGGGAGTCCATTTGGTAAAATTTTTACCATATGAAGTGTAATCATGCCTTGTGCTGCTAAATATTCTAATGGATGTAGAACCGCATGATGCTCAATCGGAGAACTTATAATATGCGTAATCCCCAAGTGCTGCACAGCACACTGCAATACCGTATTGTCCCCCTCTGTACCCCCAGAAGTGAAAATAATTTCTTGCGGCAATACACCCAGTATTTTCGCTATGTATTTCCGCGCAGATTCAACTTTGGCTTTTGCTGCACGACCTGCAGCATGAATAGACGAAGGGTTGCCAAAATGCAAGTTCATCGTTTCATGCATGGCATCCACTACTTCTGGAAAAATAGGTGTAGTTGCTGCGTTATCTAGATAGATTAAATCCATCGCATTTAGTTTGGCTCAAAAGTGCTCAATGTTTTGATAATAATATCAACACAGGAAAAAAGTTCGTCTTCAGACATGACTAACGGAGGTGCAAAGCGAATGATATTTCCGTGAGTGGGCTTTGCCAGTAAGCCGTTTTCTTTAAGAGCCATACAGATATTCCATGCGGTACCGCTATCAGGGGAATCATTAATAACAATGGCGTTTAAAAGACCTTTACCACGAACAAGAGTAACGATATCACTGTTTTTGATGTATTCGTTCATGGCATTTCGAAAAAGCTGTCCGAGTTTACGCGCGTTTTGAGCAAGACTTTCGTCTTTTACTACATTCAATGCGGCAGTAGCAACTGCCGCCGCGATAGGATTTCCACCAAACGTGCTCCCGTGTTCACCCGGCTGGATAACATCCATAACGTCATGGTTGGCCAAAACTGCCGAAACGGGATAAACACCTCCACTAAGCGCCTTGCCCAAAATCAAAATATCAGGTGCCGCAAATGTGTCCGGCTGACGCAAGCAAGAGGACTCACAACTACAGTTTCCACAAACTGCTAATAATGAACCTGTTCTGGCAATACCTGTTTGAATTTCATCGGCAATAAAAAGCACTTCATGATCATTACATAGCTGCTGCACATTTCGTAAATAATCTTCATCGGGAGTGAAAATTCCTGCTTCACCTTGGATGGGCTCTACAAGAAAGCCAACAATATTTTTGTTTGTAGAAAACACCGATTCAAGTGCTTTTATATCGTTATGCGGTATGGAAATAAAACCTGGTGTGTAAGGACCAAAATCCTTTCTAGCAACTTGATCGTCAGAAAAGGAAATGATAGTTGTAGTTCTTCCGTGAAAATTACCATGACAAACAACAATCTGAGCTTGTTCTTGTGGAATTCCCTTTTTTTTCACCCCCCATTTTCGAGCAATTTTGATAGCCGTTTCAACGGCTTCTGCACCCGAATTCATGGGTAGGACTTTATCAAAACCAAAATAAGTTGTGATAAAAGCAGCAAATGGACCAAATGCGCTGTTGTGAAAAGCGCGCGATGTTAAGCATAACTGCTGCGCTTGGTCTTGTAATGCTTGTACAATTTTAGGGTGGCAATGCCCTTGATTAACAGCAGAATAGGCCGATAGAAAATCAAAGTATTTCTTTCCTTCCACATCCCACAAATAAACACCTTCGCCCTTATCCAGAACAACGGGCAACGGATGATAATTGTGCGCCCCGCGTTCGTGTTCCAAATCGATAAATTGGTCTGTAAGTGTAATTTCTGTAGCCATAATATCACAAAAATACTAAAGCCTGTGTCAATAAAAAAGCTAAACCTTGGTTTCGAAAGTTTTTTCAATAAAATCAACTAATTCTCGGTACCCTTTTCTAGAAATAAAAATTTTCTTTCCGTTTGACAATACAACGGTGTATTGTACATTCCTCAAAATAGATTTTATAGCAGTAACACAAACCAAAGTGCTCCGGCTTACACGAAAGAAAGTTTTGGTAGATTGTAGTTTTTTCTCCGCTTCTTGAATGGAAACATTTGCAATTAAAAACTCATTTTTATCGTGGCTTTTAAGTACTACTTCCGTTTTTTCCTTGCCCTTGTGCGTTTCTACGCATATGATATCATCAACAGAAATTAAATCAATTGAAAATCTGTCTGACATGGCAAAACGTTGCGAAATACTTCTCGAACCGACATTGAACTGTGAGAGTACTTCAGCATCAAACACTTGTTTGCCTTTTGTGCTTTTGAGTTTCTTATCAATTTTATCCACTGTTGCAATAAGGTCTTGAATTTCAATAGGCTTAAGTAGGTAATCAACTACTTGATATCGAATAGCTCTGAGAGCAAATTCATCATGAGCAGTACACATAACCACCTGCATATCAGCACAACCTACGGCATCTAAAATATCAAATCCACTACCTTGATCAAGAACAATATCTAAAAACAAAACATCTGGCTTTTTAGACAATAGGTAATCAATGGCTTTGGCCTTTTTTGTAAAAGATGCTTCAAGCTTAATATTTGGGCAATACTTTTCTAAGTAATAAGAGAAAAGTGCGATATTGCGTGCCTCATCGTCGACAATTACTGCAGTTAACAAGCCGTATTAAGTTTTAAGATTTGGACGTAAATATAAAACAATTTTTTGCATCTCTCTAAAATTTGTTACATAATGTTAATATTTAAATAAATATTTTTGTACCACAATGAAACATATTTCAAGTACACAAAATGCTGCCATTAAAGCATATATTTTATTGCAATCGAAAGCTAAGGTTCGAACTGAAAAAAAACAGTTTGTGGTTGAAGGAAGACGTGAATTACAGCTGTCGCAATTGGCGGACTACACTGTTTCATCCATTTTTTGGTGTCCTGAAATTTTTGAAAAAGCAGAATTCGAAGACTGGATTGCACCATTTCAAAACAACATAGATGTAACCTCGGTTTCATTAAATGTATATCAAAAAATGGTAGTTCGGGACAGCACAGAGGGAGTTGTAGGGATTGCAGCGCAAAAAAACAAGTTGTTGGAATCTTGGAAACCGAACAGCAAGAACCCATTAATTCTTGTTTTAGAATCAATAGAAAAACCTGGCAATCTTGGTGCTATTTTAAGAACAGCAGACGCCTCAGGTGTAGATGCGGTAATTATTACAGAAGAACATACGGATATTCATAATCCAAATGTGATACGCTCAAGTGTTGGGGGATTTTTTTCATCGCGTATTTTTTTGTGTAGCAATGAAGAAGCAAAGCGTTTTCTTGTTAAAAATAACGTGATTCCTTATGCTGCATCACTTCAAAAAAATAATGTTTATACGCAAGCAGATTACACAAAACCAACAGCATTTGTAATGGGCAGTGAAGCAAAAGGCCTAAGTGAATTTTGGCGCAAACAAGATATAATTGCAGTAAAAATTCCTATGCTAGGGAATGTAGATTCGCTTAACGTTTCTGTTGCAACTGCAATTTTAGCCTATGAAGCAATTCGTCAACGCAATTGCTAATTTTTGTATCTTTAACTTATGACAACGAAAGAGATTAATGAAAATGCACAGATTGCGCAAGAGTATAAAAACTTGCTTCGCAACACGTATTTGTCGTTGTCAGCAGCAGATAAAAAATTAATCCGATTGGCTTTTGAAACAGCCGTTGATGCCCACAAAGACCAACGAAGAAAAAGCGGCGAACCCTATATTTTACATCCAATTGCGGTAGCGCAAATAGTTGCTGACCAAATAGGTTTAGGAGCAACTTCTATTGCAGCAGCACTATTACACGATGTGGTTGAAGACACCTCTTTGACTTTAGCGGACATTGAACTAATGTTTGGTAAAAGCGTTGCCAAAATTGTAGATGGTCTCACTAAAATATCAAAATTAAGCAAAGACAAACGCGTATCAGTACAAGCTGAAAACTTCAAAAAGATGCTGTTAACCATGAACGACGATGTTCGGGTGATACTCATTAAAATTGGAGATCGACTGCACAACATGATGACGCTGGAGTTTATGCCAGAAGAAAAACAAGTGCGTATTGCTTCTGAAACCCTTTATATCTATGCGCCATTGGCGCATCGAATTGGGATGTACAACATAAAGACACAGCTGGAGGATTTGGCGCTTAAATACACCGAACCCGATGTTTTTACTGCCATTGAACAAAAAATTAAAGAAAGTGAAGATGAGCAAATTGATTACATCGATAACTTCACAGAGCAATTGCAAAGTCATTTGACAAAAGAGCGCATAAGGTTTAAAACGGAAGGGAGGTTTAAAAGCATTTTTTCTATACGCAGGAAAATGCAACTCAAAAACAAAAACTTTGATGAGGTCTTTGATCGATTTGCGGTACGTATCATATATAAATCCACACCCAAACAAGAGAAATTTTTGGCTTGGAAAATATATTCCATAGTAACCGATCATTTTCAACCCAATCCGACGCGTCTTCGAGACTGGATATCTTCACCAAAATCTACAGGTTACGAAGCGTTGCACATCACTGTTGTTGGTCCAGAGGGCAAGTGGATTGAAGTCCAAATTCGATCGGAGCGTATGCACGAAATTGCCGAAAAAGGATATGCAGCACATTTTAAATATAAGCACGGAAACCAGAACGAGGGAGGAATGGAGCTTTGGCTTAACAGGCTTCGAGAAGTTTTAGAGTCGCAAGAAGCAGATGCTGTTGATTTTGTCAAAGAATTTAAACTCAATCTTTATGCCAGCGAAATTTTTGTCTTCACACCACAAGGAGATTTAAAATCCCTTCCTAAAGGAGCTACGCCCGTTGATTTTGCTTATGCTATTCATAGCGAGGTAGGCGAAAAAACAAGAGGTGCTCGGATTAACGGAAAAATTGTTCCCTTAAATTCAGTGCTTAGCAGTGGCGACCAAGTTGAAATCATTACTTCCGAAACGGCTAAACCCAATTCCAGTTGGCTGGACTTTGTGATTACTTCAAAAGCACGTTCCGCAATTAGAACTGCGCTAAGATCTGAAGAGCGAGAAATCTCTGAAGAAGGAAAAGAACTCTTAAGGCGAAAGTTGCGGCAAATGAAATTTAAATTTAGCGACCGCATCATTAATGCAATGGTATCCTATTTCAAGCTCAAAACCAGTTTGGATTTGTATTACCGCATAGGGATTGGAACGATTGACAATAAAATGCTGAAAAAATTTGCTGCTGAGGAAAATAGCCGATTTTGGCAATTCCTTAAGCGTCGCCCGTCGGATAAATCAAAACAAAAAGAGATAAATATTGGTCAAATCTCCTCTTTTTATGACATGTTGGTTTTTGGTAAAAATCAAGAGACTCTTGACTACACACTAAGCCCATGTTGCAACCCCATTGCTGGAGACGAAGTTTTTGGTTTTGTTTCAATCAATGACGGAATCAAAGTGCACAAAAACGAGTGCCCAAATGCTATTAGCTTACACTCCAACTACGGGTATAGAGTGGTTAGCGCCAAATGGTTAGATTCATCAAAAGGCTATTTCAAGGCGAGTATTTGTCTTTCGGGTATAGACCGGATGGGACTTGTTAATGAAGTTACTAATTTAATTTCCAATGCGCATAATGTGGACATCACACAAATTCATTTTGATACAGAAAATGGCACATTTAAAGGGGATATCAAACTAGAAATACGTCATGCTGCAACCCTTTATGTACTCATTAATAAGCTAGAAAAAGTAACTGGAATTGACAAAGTTGTACGGGATTAAAATCGGTTACGTATCTTTGTATTTGGTCTTATCTATATGAAAAACGAATTTGAAATAGTCAAGCGTGTTTTTGTTCAGTTTTTAGACAGCAACGGGCATCGAAAAACACCCGAACGCTTTGCTATTCTGGAAGAAATATATTTGAGTGATGAGCACTTTGATATCGAATCGCTTTACATAAAGATGAAGAACAAAAATTATCGTGTAAGTCGTGCTACGCTTTACAATACCATCGAGCTTTTATTGGCTTGTGGCTTGGTGCGCAAGCATCAATTTGGGTTGCAACATGCACAATATGAAAAATCATATTTTGACAAACAACACGATCATGTAATTCTAACCGATACCGGTGACGTAAAAGAGTTTTGCGACCCTCGTATTCAAGCAATAAAACAAACCATTGAAGAAGTTTTTGATATTGATATACACGCACACTCCTTGTATTTTTACGGCACTAAAAAAAAATCAACTAAATAAAAACCATTCATGGCCATTGACTTACTCTTAGGCTTGCAGTGGGGCGACGAAGGAAAGGGCAAAATAGTAGATGTACTTACAAAAAAGTATGACATTATTGCTCGTTTTCAAGGCGGACCAAATGCAGGACACACACTAGAATTTGAAGGAATTAAGCACGTTTTACACACGATTCCCTCAGGCATTTTCCACCCAAAAGCTATCAATTTAGTTGGGAATGGTGTCGTGATTGACCCCGTTATTTTCAAACAAGAATTAGAAAACCTGGCACCTTTCAATATCAATATTCGTGAATCCTTGCTGGTATCTAGAAAGGCGCATCTAATTTTACCTACACATCGCTTATTGGATGCCGCCTCAGAAATGGCAAAGGGAAAAGCTAAAATTGGATCAACCCTAAAGGGAATTGGCCCAACTTACATGGACAAAACAGGCAGAAACGGTATCCGAATTGGAGATATTGAGCTTCCTAACTGGAAAGATAAATATGCTGCATTGCGAGATAAGCACCTAGCCATGATTGAAGACATGAAGGTTTCTTTGGAATTCTCTATCGAAGACTTAGAAACGGCTTTCTTTGAAGCAGTAGCGTATTTAAAATCAGCTATTTCTTTTGTAGATAGCGAAGAATACCTTCGAATTGCACAACAAAACAAACAGCCAATTTTAGCTGAGGGTGCGCAAGGTTCACTACTGGATATTGATTTTGGTACCTACCCTTTTGTAACCTCTTCTAATACCACTGCCGCTGGAGCATGCACAGGGTTAGGCATAGCACCAAATAGAATTGGTGAGGTTTTTGGGATTTTCAAAGCATACACCACTCGCGTGGGAAGCGGTCCTTTTCCAACAGAACTTTTTGACGAAACGGGCGAAACTATGGGTCGTGTTGGGCATGAATTTGGCGCAACAACAGGAAGAGCAAGGCGCTGTGGTTGGCTCGATTTGGTGGCTTTAAAATATGCTGTTGAAATAAATGGAGTTACCCAACTGATGATGATGAAAGGCGATGTGCTTTCTGGATTTGATGCACTTAAGGTATGTACGGCTTACACATACAGAGGAGAAACGATTCAACACCTCCCCTATTCGTTACATGCTGATGAACTAACGCCACAATACACTACATTGAAGGGTTGGAAAGAAGATCTGACAGCTATGCGAAGTGAAAACGAATTGCCAGAAACTTTCAACGAATACGTCGCTTTCATCGAAGATTTTGTGCAAACACCTATACGTATCGTTTCTGTTGGTCCAGACCGAACTCAAACCATTTTTCGTTCCTCTGAATAAATGTTCATGAAAGCTGTGTTCCACTCTTGCTTGTTGTTGCTTTTATCTTTTGGTTTAGGTGCGCAAGAACAAGAAATTGAAATACGAAAAGCGGGGTCTTTCAAGCTTGACCAAGAGAACTTTCCAGGTGCAAATATTTTAACAAAAAGTGAAACCCAACAGGTACATTTGGTGCACCAAGGCATGGACGTATGGTCTGACAAGGCTTTTTTTTACAAAACCGAGAATAGGTTTGATGCGATTGGAAACGTACGTATTGAACAAGGGGATAGTTTAGTACTGACAAGTAAACGGGTCAACTATGATGGAAAAAGCAAATTGGCCGTTGCAAAAGAAAATGTAGTCCTTGACAACAAAGAGATGCTGCTCAAAACAGATACACTCTATTTTGATCGCATTGCTGATAAGGCATACTACCCATCAAGCGGAACGCTATACGATAGCCTAACCACCATCACAAGCAAACAAGGGACCTATATCTCAGAAAGTAAGAAGTATCAATTTGAAAATCAAGTTGTTATTACAAATCCAGACTTTACGCTGACTTCTGCCCGTATGGATTTCTACACAGACATCAAACACGCTTTTTTCTACGGAAAAACAACAATTATTGGACAAGATTATGTGATACGCTGCAAAAACGGGTTTTACGATACGCAACGCAAATTAGGATACTTTAAAAAAGAGGCATCTGTAGATTATGATAATCGAAATATCATTGGAGACAGTATTTACTTTGACGATACGAAAAAGTATGCGGCTGCCACACAAAACATCCGAATAACAGATACCATAAACAACACTTTTCTCACTGGAAATTACGGCCAAATTTTTAAAGCGAAAGACTCCGCGATGGTTACGCATAGAGCAGTAGCTATTAATTTAGTAGAACAAGACTCGCTATTTATTCATGCAGACACCCTCATAGCTACAGGACCACCAGAAGAACGAATTCTGCGAGGATTCCACGATGTACGCATTTTTAAAGAAGACCTGAGTGGAAAAACAGACTCCATTCATTTCAATCAAAAAAATGGGCGTGCCAGACTCATCAGACGCCCCATGAGCGAAAAAGAATTACAGTTTTTGACTCCGCAAGAAATCGCTGAAAGAAATCCTATCTTATGGTCGGGGGAAAGTCAAATGACAGGCGATGAGATTCATTTGACTATTGATATGAAAAAGGAAGTTTTGGATTCATTATTAATTTACAACAATGCATTTGTTGTTGAACAAGACACCCTTGACACCGCAAATTTCAATCAAATCAAAGGATTGCAACTGAAAGGAAAGTTTAATGGACGTAGTTTAGAAACCGTAGATGTTATTCAAAATACAGAGATGGTTTACTATTTATATGACGACGAAACCTTAGATCTTGTTGGAATTGACAAGGCCTTTTGTAGTGCCTTAAGACTTACTTTTGAAGAAAGCGCTATAGATAAAGTAACGTTTTTTACAGATCCAGATGGTATCGTTTACCCTCCAGATGAACTTCCTGCGAACACACGTCAATTACTAGGTTTTTCTTGGCGAGAAGATGAACGCATCTACAAAAAAGAAGATCTTTTTGATGGAATTGATTTAGAGCCCTATTCGATGCAGATCATGCCTATGCTGGTAAAAGCACCCTTAAAGCTAAAACAATAATCGCCATGCAAAAATTAGGGGTATTATTTGAAAAGCATCAAGCGCAAACTACAACCTATCCAATGGGCATAGAAATTATCCGTGCTAAAGGCTGTTATTTATATGACCAAAACAACAAACGGTATTTGGATTTGATTGCAGGGGTATCAGCATGTAGTTTGGGGCATAGGCATCCAAAGGTAGTGCGCGCCATAAAAAAGCAACTTCGAAAGTATCTACACGTCATGGTTTATGGCGAATTTGTGCAAAAGGAGCCTGTACTGCTAACAAAATTATTAGCGGACAACTTACCAAATCCCTTAGATACCACATATCTAACCAATTCAGGAACAGAAGCAATAGAGGGTGCGCTAAAATTAGCCAAACGCGTAACGGGACGTGCGGAAATCATTGCTGCGAATAACGCTTATCACGGCAATACGATGGGCGCCATGAGTGTTATGGGGTACGAAGAAAGAAAAAGTGCATACCGCCCATTAATACCAGGCACACTATTCATTGATTTTAATGATTTTGATGCCGTTGATCAAATTACAACAAAAACCGCTGCGATCATTCTAGAAACCATTCAAGGGGGTGCAGGATTTATTCAGCCGGAAAAAGAGTATTTAAAACGCGTCAAAAAACGCTGTGAAGAAGTTGGTGCCTTACTGATCTTAGATGAAATTCAACCAGGAATGGGCAGAACAGGAAAATTATTTGCCTTCATGGATCATGGGATTGTACCTGATATTTTAGTCACCGGAAAAGGGCTAGGTGGCGGACTTCCAGTGGGTGCATTTATTGCGGCGCAGCATCATATGGCTCAGCTAAAAGAAGCCCCTTCGCTAGGTCACATTACTACTTTTGGTGGAAATCCAGTCATTGCAGCTGCATGCAGAGCAACACTTTCTACCATTTTAAGCCGTAATTTGATGGCAGAAACACTAAAAAAAGAACAGCTTTTTCGCGAATTACTCCTACACAAAAAAATTAAAGAAATTAGAGGGAAAGGGTTGATGTTAGCCTTGATTATGGATTCCCCTGAGACTGCACAACAACTTGTAAAACAATCTATTAAGAATGGATTATTGCTATTCTTTCTATTATTTGAACCCAAAGCAGTACGTATTTCGCCTCCGCTTACTATCAGTAAAAAACAAATAAAACACGCCTGTCAAAAAATCTTACAGGTCTTAGATGGTTTAAACTGTTGATTACTTTGTTGAAAATTGTACGTTTGACATAACGTAAAAAATAAATCTATATGTAGATTTATAACATATATCTGATTATGGATTTTCAATTTGGTGATTTTTTTGAACAAGCCGTTTCTCGTTTCGAGCTAATGCTCAAAACAAATGAAATCCAGTTTTTTGATGCGACAGAATTTGAAGAGATTGGCCAGTATTACATTGATACCGCTAATTTGAGTATGGCAAAAAAAGCCATTGAGGTTGGACTGAGTCAACATCCAGAATCCACCGAGCTTACCCTATTGCTTGTGGAATATTATATTCTGACCAATGCTTTCGACGAAGCACGATTATTATTGGACAACCTATTGTCATTCGAGCCATTTAACGAATATGCTTATCAGCATATGGCCGTCATTCAATCCAAATCAAATCAACACCAAGAAGCTATTGAAAGCCTAAAAAAAGGATTGTCATTTAGCAGTTTTAAATACGAATTTCATTCTCTTTTGGCAATGGAATATTTGCATCTCGACGAGTATTTTATGGCAAAAGAGTATTTCATCAAGTGTTTAGAGGCGGAAGTAACTGACAACCACTCGTTATACAATATCATTTATTGCTTTGAGTCATTAGAAGACATAGATGGAGCCATCACTTACATGAACGAATTCTTAAACAAAGACCCGTATAACGAAGTTGCATGGCATCAATTAGGGAGACAATATTTGGCAAAGAAGATGTATGAACAGGCCATTACGGCTTTTGATTTTGCTATTATTTGTGACGATAGTTTTATTGGTGCATACCTCGAATTGGGGAAAGCCCTAGAACATTTAGGAAGATTCAATGAAGCCATTAACCAATATGAAATTACGCTAACCATTGACGATCCAACTGCATTTGCCTTGTTGCGCATTGGGGAGTGTCATCTTAAATTAGGTAACGACGCTTTAGGAGTTAAGTTTATCAAAAAAGCCATCCACGAAGACCCGTTATTGGATAAAGGCTGGCTCTCTTTGTGTGAGTTTTACATGCAAAAAAATGCTTACGCAAAAGTGTTGCATTACGTAAAAAAAGCTGTGGAAATTGATAATACCCATACACACTATTGGCGGTTTTATGCACAAGCAAACAAAGCTTTAGGCCTTTTGGAAGAAGCAAATTTAGCATATAAACGTTTAACACATTTGGGCAACTATGAGGTGAAAACTTGGTTAGACTGGTCGCATGTGCTCTTGCAACTTCAAGAATATGATAGTGGCATTAAGGCATTGCGTCAAGGGATTGAATTTCACCCCGAAAATAGCCAATTGCACTATATGCTAGCAGGGTTTTATATGATGCAAGCTAAAGCTAGTGAAGCATCTTTCTTCTTGAAAAATGCATACTCCATAAACCCTAATGATCTTGAAGTATTTTACGAGACTTTCCCTACTTCAAAAACTTCACCCTTAGTAAAAGATACCTTAGCCCAATCGTAGTTAGTTTGTATCGATTATGTAGTTTTACCAATCAATAACTCCCTTGTGGCATGAAAGAGGCGCAAAAACAACACCTAATTACGTATATAAAAGGGATAGCCATGGGTGCAGCAGATGTAGTGCCTGGTGTTTCAGGTGGCACCATTGCGCTAATTACCCATATTTACGAGCGCCTTATCAGTGCTATTGATACCATCTCCCTGTCACTTGTCCTGCAACTCTTCACTTCTAATCGCAAAGTGGCTTGGGCTAAATTAGACGGAAGTTTCTTGCTTGCACTTAGCCTTGGGATTGGCACGAGTATTTTACTTGTTACGGGTGGTGTTTCGTGGCTTCTTGAATATTTTCCTATTCCCCTTTGGGCATTCTTTTTTGGACTTATTTTAAGTAGTGCTTTTGTATTAAAAAGCTCGGTTTCTAATTGGAATTTAGGTTCCATATTGATGTTAATATTGGGCGGGGTGATTGCTTTTGGTATTGGGTTAGTTGCTCCGAGTCAAGGCTCTGAAAGTTTAATTTACCTGTTTTTCTGCGGAATGCTTGTCGTTATTGCTATGATACTTCCGGGTATTTCAGGAGCATTTATTCTCATTTTATTGGGGGCTTATGGAACCGCCTTAGATACAGTCGAACAACTAAAATCATTCGTTATTGATGGATTTATTGTGTTTGCCGTTATGGCAAGTGGTGGTTTGGTAGGATTAAAAGTTTTTGCGAAAATTCTTCGTTGGCTTTATACCACGTATAAAAATATGGTCCTGGCAACTATGATTGGATTTTTGTTGGGGTCATTGTATAAAGCGTGGCCATGGAAAGAAATAACCCAATACTATACCAACAGTAGTGGAGAACGTATGCCGCTCACTTCAGTTTCCGTTTTTCCAGATGTATTAAACGCAGATAACCACGTTATCCTTGCAGTATGTACTTTTTTTCTTGGGTTGATTTTATTGTTTTTGTTGGAGCGTTTAAGTAAAAGCAAACCGAATGAATAACCGATCTTTATCAGATTACGGGTTACTAATACTCAAGGGAATTGCCATGGGAATTGCCAACAAGATTCCTGGAGTTTCGGGAGGTATTGTTGCAGTGGTTACAGGTTTTTACAAAGAACTTATTTTTTCATTTCAACGGCTTAATTTTCAGGCGGTATATTTACTATTTCGAGGGCGTTTTAGTGCATTTTGGCAATACATTAATGGTTCTTTTTTATTTGTATTACTACTGGGAATCATACTAAGTTACTTTAGCCTTTCCCTTTTATTAGACGTTGTACTGGGCATTTTTCCGCATCACGTTTGGGCTTTTTTCTTCGGATTGGTATTGGCCTCAGCAATATTATTATTCCGAAACTACAACACATGGCATACCAAAACCATGGTGTTTGCGCTTATCGGTCTTACCGTTGGTGTTGGTCTTAGTGTTTTATCACCCTCGGAGCAAAATGCATCTTTGGGTTATGTGTTTTTGTGTGGGGTTGTCAGTGTTGTTGGCATGACGTTACCTGGGCTTTCTGGCTCGTTTTTACTTATCCTAATGGGAAATTATACTTTCCTCTTAGTAGATGCCGTAAATGGTTTTGGCAGGTGGATTGTTTCTCCTTTTATAGGATCGGAATTGGCTTCAACAGATGCGCACTACGCACTTGTTTTTGGTGTGTTTTTAGCTGGGTCATTTGTTGGTATAAGTGGTTTATCTTCGCTTATACATCGAATTCAACAAAAAGCCAATAACGAGTTACAAGCCATAATTATAGGATTTGTATTTGGTTCATTATTCATACTTTGGCCAACAAAGCGAGTAGAAAATTTGGACGTATCTCTTTCTGGAAATTCCATTTTTTGGACTATTTTTTGGGGAATTATTGGTTTATTCATTGTTTTTGTTTTGGATTATTATGAGCGAAAAAAATAGAGCGCGTTTTGGACTTCTTGGGCGAGATATAGATTACTCCTTTTCAAGAGCCTATTTTACCGAAAAATTTCAACTAGAAACGTTATCGCATTGCAGTTACGAAAATTTTGATTTACCCCATCTAGACAACTTTCGAGAAACACTAAACACACCACATTTACGCGGCATGAACGTAACCATTCCATACAAACAAGAGGTTATGCCATATTTAGATGATTTGGATGAAGTATCAAAAATAATTGGTGCTGTGAATACCATTGTTTTTCAGGCAGATGGCACCACCAAAGGCTACAACACTGACTATATCGGTTTTAGGGAGAGCATTACGCCGTTACTACATAAAAACATCACAGATGCACTAATTCTGGGAACTGGAGGTGCATCAAAAGCTGTTTTGTATGCCCTTCAAAAATTAGGCATCAGAACACAATATGTTTCAAGAAAAAATACAGCGAATTCCATAGCATATCATGAAGTAAATGCGGATATCATAAACACACACAAACTTATTGTTAACTGTACCCCTTTGGGTACTTTTCCAAACGTCGCCGAAAAGCCAGATTTAGATTACAGTATGCTCACGTCAAAACATGTATTGTTCGATTTGATATACAATCCTGCAGAAACAGCTTTTATGAAAGCCGGCGCAACATTCGGCGCTACCGTTTCCAATGGACAGCACATGCTTGTGGGGCAAGCAGAGGCTTCTTGGGAATTATGGAACCGTTAATTTTTTTGACCCGTTTACTATATATTGTATATTAGACATGATTTTAAAATCATGACTATGTTGGAACATACCGACAACGATTCGCTACAAGCGGACGATGAAAACGTAAGTAAACAAACTTCTAAACTTGCTCCAGAAAAAGAAACAGTAGCTTCTGAACCTGTTGAGGACACCCCTAATTTGGTGGATAAAACAATTAATCAAAAAGAAGAAAGCACTGTTGACACAAGCGAAAAAAAAGAAAGCGTAGTTTCTGATACGGAACTTGCAAACTCCAATAAGGAATCCCAAGAAGCGAAAGACCTAGAAACGTTTGCTGCAATGGAACCAAAAGAATTGGTCGGCTTTTTTGCAGATAAAATAAAAACGGAGTCTATTCAACATTTAAAATCAACTATTGATTCGTTGGTAAAAGTTTTTAATCAAAAATTTGCTGCAGAAGCTGCAAAACAAAAAGAAATTTTTTTGGCAGAGGGTGGAAATCCAGATGCATTTTACTTCAACCCCGATGTAAAAAAAGAATTCAACGAACTTTATAAACGCTACAAATCTGATAGAGGCACATACTACCGTAGCTTAGAAGAAAAACAAAAGAGAAATTTAGACTACAGATTGGAGTTGATTGAAGAATTAAAAGGACTTATTAACGTAGATCAAAACATCAACACCACTTACAGCCAGTTTAAAGATTTACAAAAACGGTGGAAAGAATCTGGACAAGTTCCGAGAGCAGATGCCAACGATATTTGGAAAACATACCACCATCATGTCGGACATTTTTACGACTTCTTACACCTCAACAGGGAGCTTAGAGAATTAGATTTTAAATTCAACTTAAAAGAAAAACTTAAGATCTGTGAGCAAGCAGAAGCACTAACGACAACAGAAGATATTTCTAAAGCATTTCGCCATTTACAAACCCTACACAAAAAATGGAAGGATGAGCTTGGCCCTGTAGACAAAGAACACAGCGAAGAAGTTTGGGAACGCTTTAGCGCAGCCACCAAAATTATTCACGATAAACGAAGATATTTTCTTAAAAACCAAGAAGATATATTTGAGGAAAATTTGATAAAGAAGCAAGCCATAATCACACAGATACAGGATTTATTGGCCACAGAAATGTCATCAAAAACCAATATCAATCAATTTACAAAAACCTATGAAGGGCTCCGTGAATCGTTCCTTGCATTGGGGAAAGTTCCAGCAAAAAAAAGTGATGATATTTGGGATGAATTTAAAAAAACAACTAAAGTATTTCGAAAAAAACGGTCGCAGTATTACAAGCAACTAAAGCGCATTTTTGCAGAAAACACAGAAAAGCGAAAGGCACTTATTGAACAAGTTGAAGTTCTAAAGTCTGAAACAAATTTCAAAGAAAATACACCAAAAATTATTGCGTTACAAAAAGAATGGAAAAACACATTCCCTGTAAGTAGAAATGATGGCGAAAAGCTTTGGAAAATTTTCAGTACTGCCTGCAATGAATACTTTGAAAAACTTGACTCAAATCGAAATAAATCGAGTACGGAAGAACAAGAACATTTTGAGCAAAAATCTGAATTACTAAACACACTAAAAACAGCTGTCGAAACCAACGACAAAAACCTAAAGCTCGACACCATTTTAGACAGTTGGAACAGTATCGGGCGTGTGCCAAAAAACAAATCTAAGATTGAGCATGAGTTTAACCGAATGGTAGAAAAGGCTTATAAACTCGCAGGATTATCGAAGTCTGAAATCACACAAAAAAGCTACCAAAACAAGCTGGATGGAATGCGTGGAAATGACGAAGTAATACGCAAAGAAATATATACGCTAAACCGAAGAATTGAAGAAGTTAAACAGGAAATGATTCAGCTTCAAACCAATCTTCAATTTTTTGGCAAAAATCAAGAGAAAAATCCGATTGTAATCAAGGTTAGAACGGATATAGCCAAGCATCAAGAGCGACTCGACGAATTTGTTGAAAAGAAACGCTTGTTAAAGCAACTACAAAAAGGCTAAATCTAACTCAACCCTTTTTTAGCGTCTTGCCACAGCACTTCCCATTGGGCTTTGCTCAAGGAATCCAATGCGATATTCTGCTTGGCCGCAGCTGCTTCCATAGCCGAAAACCGTGCTCTAAATCGCTTGTTTGTGGAGGAAAGTGCGTCATCTGGATTGACACCTAAAAAACGTGCATAATTCACAAGAGAAAAGAACACATCGCCAAGCTCTGCTTCAATTTTTTCTTTATTGTCTTGTTTGATTTCATGCTCTAATTCAAGAAGTTCCTCTTTGATTTTTTCTTTTACCCCATCAATAGCGTCCCAATCAAAGCCAATGCCGGCGGCTTTGTCTTGCATACGGCTTGCCATAACCAAACTAGGTAAACTTTTAGGCACTCCCGAAAGGACCCCTTTGTTGCCTTCTTTCAGCTTTAGCTGTTCCCAATTTCTTTTAACTTCTTCTTCATCAGCAACCGTAACGTCTCCGTAAATATGCGGATGGCGCTGAATAAGCTTATCGGAAATAGCATTTGCCACATCGGCGATATCAAAAGCGTTTTTTTCACTACCAATTTTGGCATAGAAAACAATGTGCAACAACACGTCGCCTAATTCTTTTTTAACACCGTCTAAATCATCCTCTAACAATGCTTCGCTGAGCTCATAGGTTTCCTCAATTGTCAAGTGGCGTAGCGACTGAAATGTTTGCTTTTTGTCCCATGGACAACCCTCACGGAGTTCATCCATAATGGTTAATAAACGGTCAAAAGCTTTAAGCTGTTTTGTGCGTTTACGATCCATTAACGCACACTGTTTTTACTTGGAAAACGCATGGGATAATCGGGATTAATTTTCCCCTTAGAAATTTGTGCGAGTTTCGTTTTGAGTAATTTCTTTTTTAATGGACCCAACTTATCGGTAAACAAAACACCTTCAATGTGGTCGTATTCGTGTTGAATAATTCTAGACGAAATTCCACTATATTCCTCCCTTACTTGTTCAAATTTTTCGTTGTAATATTCAATCTCTATCGTAGTCAATCGAGTTACATCTTCTCTAACATCTGGAATACTCAAACACCCTTCATTAAAAGCTTCTTGAAGTCCGCTATATGCTGTAATTTCAGGATTTATAAATACTTTCTTAAAGTTTTTTAATTCACGTTGCTCAATATTGTCTATGGATTTATCATTTGCAAACGGACTGCCATCAACAATAAACAAACGAATAGACTCGCCAATTTGAGGCGCAGCCAAGCCAACGCCTTGTGCAGCATACATGGTTTCCCACATATCATCAATTAATTTTTTCAAGTTGGGATGGGCTTTTTCTATGGGTGATGCCTTCTTTTTTAAAACAGGATCGCCATAGGCTACAATGGGTAATATCATATGCGTTGGTGTTGGTCTAAATATCCCTGCAAGATAAGCGTTGCGCTTAATTTGTCAATAACCTCTTTTTTTTGGCGTACTTTTTTGGGTGCACCGCTTTGAATAAGTGCTTGCTGCACCATCTTGGACGTAAATCTTTCGTCATGACGAACGATGTCGAGCAAAGGGAATTCGTGTTTTAATTTTATCAAAAATGCCGCGATTTTGGTTTCTACTTCAGAAGGTGTATTGTCACGTTGTTTGGGTTCGCCTACTACTAAAGTCGATACTTTTTCTACTGTGGTATAGGATTTTATAAAGGATATTAATTTATCTGGCGGAACCGTATCCAATCCAAAAGCACAGGTTTGCAGCGGGTCTGTGACCGCTACACCACAACGTTTTGTTCCATAATCTATTGCCATAATGCACGCCATACCGCAAAGGTAATCAATGAATTTTTATGAATCTTCTAATGGGTTTGCCATCAAGAATGTATCTTTGAAAAAAAAATACATGAGCAGAGCACTAATCGAAGCCGCTTGGGACAACCGAGCACTATTGCAAGAAGAAGAAACACAAAACGCCATCCGATCCATCATTGACCAATTAGATGAAGGAACACTTAGAGTAGCCACGCCAACTGCTAACGGCTGGGAAGTTAACGAATGGGTTAAAAAAGCGGTAGTGCTGTATTTTCCTATCCAACAAATGGAGACGATTGAAGTAGGTCCTTTGGAGTTTCACGATAAAATTCCGCTCAAAACAGGCTATAAAGAAAAGGGGATTCGTGTGGTACCTCATGCTGTAGCTCGAAAAGGAGCATATATTTCTGCTGGTACCATTTTGATGCCTTCTTATGTAAACATTGGTGCTTATGTTGATGAAGGAACCATGGTTGACACGTGGGCAACAGTAGGAAGCTGTGCTCAAATTGGAAAAAATGTACACCTAAGCGGTGGTGTGGGTATTGGTGGGGTTTTAGAACCCTTGCAAGCTGCACCCGTAATTATTGAGGACAACGCCTTTATTGGCTCGCGCTGTATTGTGGTTGAGGGCGTACGTGTAGAAACGGAAGCTGTTCTTGGTGCAAATGTGGTACTTACCGCATCTACCAAAATTATTGATGTTACTGGAGATGAACCCGTTGAACTAAAAGGACGTGTTCCAGCTCGCTCGGTAGTCATTCCGGGTAGTTATACCAAGACCTTTGCCGCAGGCGATTATCAAGTGCCTTGCGCCCTGATTATTGGCAAACGCAAAGAAAGTACCAACAAAAAAACATCCCTTAACGACGCGTTAAGAGAACATAACGTAGCGGTGTAATTTTACTTATGAAAATCCTCCTGGTAAATAACGGCACACTGCCTGTTTATTCCTACGGTGGGACAGAGCGTGTAGTATGGTATCTGGGAAAAACACTTGCCAAATTCGGACATGATGTAAGTTTTTTGGTCGATAAAAGTCTGGGGTGTGAATTTGCAACAATCATAGAACGAAACCCTGAAGTAGGTTTAATTGACCAAATTTCAGATGAATTTGATGTCGTTCATTTTCAATATCAGCCTAAAAATGTTGAAAAGCTTCGCGTACCCTACATAATTACGCAACACGGGAACAGCAGCGGTGATACTTCTCTAGATAAAAACACTGTTTTTGTGTCAAAAAATCATGCGAAAAGACACAATGCAGAAGCATTCGTTTATAACGGATTGGACTGGACAGATTATGGAAATCCGCAACTGGAAAACAAACGTTCGTATTTTCACTTTTTAGGAAAAGCTGCATGGCGCGTGAAAAATGTAAAAGGAGCTATTGATACCATTACAAAATTAAAAGGTGAGAAAATTCATATTTTGGGAGGGTCACGTTTAAATTTTAATATGGGATTCCGATTCACATGGCAGCCAAAAGTAAAATTTTTTGGAATGGTGGGTGGAAAAGAGAAGCTAACGCAATTGCAACATTCTAAGGGATTGGTGTTCCCTGTACGATGGCATGAGCCCTTTGGATTGGCCATCATTGAAAGCCTGTATTTTGGCGCCCCTGTTTTTGGCACCCCTTATGGATCTTTGCCTGAGCTTGTGAATGAAGACCTTGGATTTCTCAGTAATTCGAGTACAAAACTCAGTAAAGCTATGGAGCGTTATCAAGACTATAACCCAAAAACTTGTCACGATTACGCCGCTACTCATTTTAGTGCTGAAATAATGACGAAGGCCTATCTAGAATTGTATGAAAAAGCAATTCAAAGGACTTCTTTAAACTCGAATACTCCTCAAAAAATCTTAAAAAATGAGCCTAAATTTCTGGAATGGACTTCTTGATTTTCTATTCAAATAAGGATGCATAAAATTTAAAAAAGAAGGCTTTTCCAAGCACCTATCCATCTAACTATTTTATGATTAGTTTATAATTTTTGTATCCTAAGTCAATTCCTAAATACTTACGCAAGAAATGCTTAAATCGCTTTTTTAGTGAAGGGTTGTTCATGGAAATATCGTAGTCAAATTCCCAATTAAGCCGATCAATTCGTTCCTGAATTAATTTAGGATGGCTTGTTTCAAAGCGTTTTAGCTCACTAACATGTTCCAAGAAATCAAAGGTGTCTCCTGGAAAGGTCTGCTCAATCCAAGCATCATCGTGATAGAATTTACTGGAATTTTTAAACTTTTCCTGCAATATTTTTGGGGGTTTTACATATCCGTAATGATATACCGTAGCATCAATTTGTGCCACCTGTAACTTTTCATTATTCCCTTTTCTAAACCCTTGTGCATCTTTATACGAAAAGATAGCGGGATTATACTTGATAATTCTAATTTCGTTGGGGTACCACACATTTGAATCAGCAACATAGCTGTATGAACCATAGAAATGAAGGTAATGAAACAAAAGTCCTTCAATTTTAGGGTTGTTTTTATGAGTTTCCATGGCAGTACGAATAGCAGGATAATCCTTTTCATGAAACAACTCATCCCCTTGGATATAAATGGCCCAATCCGTGTCTGCAGGCAGTGCCTGCATGGCTTTGTTTGTTTCTGCTGCCAAAACATGACCGCCTTCTCTGAGAGTTTCGTCCCATACTGTCTCAATAATGATGATTTTATCTTTATCAATAGAACGAATCAATTCAAGTGTATCGTCTTCGGATTTACCTACAGCAATATAAAACTTATCACACAAGGGCAGTACTGACTTAATAGACTCCACCACAGGGAAATCATATTTAACAGCATTTTTAATAAACGAAAATCCTACAACTTTCATGCTTCTTTTTTAGGTTTGGATTGTAAATGACGAAGTTTAGCATATTTCAACAAAGTGTAATATGAGGACATCAAAGCAAGTAAGAACCCGTGATATCCATCTAAAAATCCAAGTTGAAATACATATTTTTTTATGAAATTAAATTTCATTGAGAGTATCATTTTAAGCCAACTTACTCGTTTGTTTCTCGAAAACATACGTTCTGAGGCGATATCTGTAAAATGATTCAATTTAGTAATATGCCACTGCAAGGATGGGTATGAATAATGAAGTAAATCACCCCTTAGATGTTGAACCTTTTGTGGCTCAGGATGTAAAACTTCGTGAACAGCGCCATGCCAACGCGCGTTTTCTTTTTGCCACAATCTAATTTTGGTGTCTGGATACCAACCTGAATAACGAATCCACTTTCCCAAATAATTTGTCTTTCTATTCATGGAATAAAACATCATTGTGGGATGAGCCTTAATTGCCAAAATGGATTGTTTGAGTTTTTCCGATACTTCTTCATCGGCATCAATAGAAAAAACGAGTGGAAATCTAGCCTTGTCTAAAGCATGATTTTTTTGAGATGCAAAATCTTCAAATTTATTTTGGATAAAAACAACCTTGTGCCCCTTGCAAATATCAGGCGTTTGATCTGTTGAAAAATCATCTACTACTATAACCTCATCAGAAAAGTCCAGAACAGACAACAAACACCTTTCTATATTGGTTTCCTCGTTTTTAGTTATAATAACAGTGCTAATCTTATTACTTAACATCTCAAAATAGTTATCGCTAATATACACTATTAGCTATAATGAAAATCTAAACAAATTGAAGTAGTTTTGTCCTATGCGTATTGGCTACGATGCAAAGCGAATTTTTCACAATGCCAGTGGCTTGGGAAACTATAGCCGTGATTTGGTGCGCATTTTGGCAACCTATTATCCAAAAAACCATTACCACCTTTACAATCCAAAGAAGCAAAAACTGAATCGGTGGAAACCATTACCCAACACCATAGAAAAACAACCAAAAGGCATTTGGCGGTGTTTTCATTCTCTTTGGCGACAAGGCCCAATTGTACGCCAATTGAAAAATGATGGTATTGATATTTTCCACGGACTAAGTGGAGAATTACCTAAAGCACTTGACATGCCTTCAGTTGTAACGGTACACGATCTTATTTTTTATCGTTACCCTGAACTTTACACATCTATTGATGTTGAAATTCATAAACGAAAAGTAAAACATGCCGTAAAAACGGCTTCAAAAATAGTGGCCATTAGTGAGCAAACAAAAGCAGATTTGATTGAATTCATGGGTGTTCCAGCTAAAAACATTGAAGTGATTTATCAAGGGTGCCACCCTATTTTTAAAACTAACTTTACGGAAAAAGCATTGAACGCTGTAGCAAAAAAACACCAACTCCCTGAAAAGTTTGTATTGTATGTGGGCACACTTGAAGCGAGAAAAAATGCGTTATCTATTGCAAAAGCACTAAAAGACACAAATTACTATATGGTTTTTGTTGGAAAGGTAAAAGCATACGGGGAGGCATTAAAAAAGTATGTCAATGAAAATAATATGAGCAGCCGAGCTTTGTTTATCGAAAATATTGACCTTGAGGACCTAGCAGGAATTTATCAAAACGCTACCGTTTTTTGTTATCCGTCTTTTTTTGAGGGATTTGGAATTCCCATCATAGAAGCTTTATACAGTGGTGTACCCTTAATTACCACAAAGGGAGGTTGTTTTTCTGAAGCAGGTGGTCCATCTAGCATTTATATAGATCCGCAGAGCGAAACCGAGCTTCTAACAGCCGTTGAAAGCCTGTATGCCGAATCTCATGAATCTCGAAAAAATCGTATTGAATCGGGACTTAATTATGCGCAAAAATTTAACGACGACGTTTTAGCTAAGCAATGGAATAAGCTTTATAAATCGCTATTAACATGAACAACACCATTTGTTTTTTTAATACAGCAATTCCTTGGGGTGGCGGAGAGAAATGGCATTTTGAAACCGCCATGTTCATGCACGACAAAGGACATAAAGTTGTCGTTGTTTGTAACAAAGGGAGTGCACTACATCGCAAACTTGAAAAGACCACGATTCCCACATTTACTATTAAAATTGGAAACCTAAGTTTTTTAAATCCCATAAAACTTTTACGATTAATATTTTTTTTTAAAAATTATAACGTCAAAATTGTTCTTCTAAACTTGTCAAGAGATGTTAAGGCTGGTGGACTTGCTGCTTTTTTATCAAAAGTGAGTAGGAAAATTTATTTCAAGGGAAGTGCGAATGCCGTACGAAATTCACGAACAAACAGATTAATCTATACGCATATAATTGATGAGATTTTGGTTAATTCATTGGCAACGAAAAACTGCATTTACCAAAACAATAAATCTATATTCAACAAAGATTATGTGAAAATAATTCCACATGGCGTTAATTTTGACTTGATTGAAAAAAGGGAATTCAAACCCATCTATAAAAAAAAGGAAAATGAACTTGTATTATTAAGTCTTGGTAGGTTAGAAACCGAGAAAAATCATTCCTTTTTAATAGACGTAGCCATACAATTAAAAAAAGATGGTGTTCGTTTCAAGTTATTGATTGGTGGAAGTGGCTCTCTTTATGAACACCTAAAAAGTCGCGTAGAAACAAATCAACTTGATGATGATGTTTACTTCGTTGGGTTTGTTAAAAACCCGAAAGATTTTTACAAAAGCGGCGATGTGCTTTTACTACCATCTTTGTATGAAGGGTTTGGTTTTGTCATCATAGAAGCAGCGGCGAATAAAATACCTATCGTAGCGTTTGATAATAGTAGTAAACCAGAAATCGTAAAACAAAATTCAACAGGAATATTGACCCCCGATAATGATGTGGAGGAATTCAGCAACGCTATCAAAAAACTTTATTTTGACCGAGATCTTACTGCTAAAATGGGTGAAAACGCCTATTCTTTCACAAAGGACTTATTTTCTATTGATGAAATTAATCTCAAAATTGAAAAATACCTGATTCAAGGATTTGAAAGGCGTATTTCCGCAATCGTAACAACATATAATGAGGAAAAAAATATTAAAAACTGCTTAAATTCAATAAAGTGGGCAGATGAAATTTTAGTCGTTGATTCGTTTAGCACAGACAATACTGTTGCGCTGTGTGAGAAATTTGGTGCGCGGGTTTTACAACGCAAATACAACTATGCCGCAGACCAAAAGAATTGGGCTATTCCACAAGCGAAATATCCGTGGATTATCTTACTAGACGCAGATGAAATGGTGTCGGCAGATTTAGCTACAGAGATAAAAAACATCTTATACACAAGACCAAAACACACCGCTTTTTGGATATGGAGAACAAATTATTTTTTAGGCAAAAAAGTGCGTTTTTGTGGCTGGCAAAACGATCGTGTGGTACGTTTTTTTAATCGAGATCTTCACAGGTATGAAAACAAAATGGTGCACGAGGAAATTGAACGCAACATTTCCCTTGGACATTTAAGTAATCACATCATTCACCACACCACAAATAATTTAGAGCACTACACCAAAAAAATTGAGCGCTATGCTCACCATGCAGCACAAACGTATATAAGAGAGAATAAAAAGATTGGATTTTTTAATCTCTACTTAAAACCAGCTTTTAAGTTTTTGAATAGTTACATTTTAAGAGGTGGGATTTTGGATGGAAAAACGGGGTGGATCATTTGCAAGTTACGTACCCGAGAAACTTGGCTGAAGGCAAAAATTGCTTTAAACTATAAAAATGAAAATTGACATTAACCATTTCGTTTCTGTTTTAAAAGCAGGCAAAACTCTCCTCTACCCAGCCGACACCATTTGGGGATTGGGCTGTGATGCAACAAATCAAAAAGCGGTGGATGCTATTTTTAAACTGAAAAATCGTCCAAAAAATAAACCCCTCATTGCACTTGTTGCTGATATTGATATGCTAAAGCTTTTCGTGGAAACGGTCCCTGAAAACATTGAAGAATTACTAAATAGCGAACACCCAACTACACTTGTTTATCCAAAAGGGAAAGGACTTGCAAAAGGCGTCATCAGCGATAACGGAAGCGTTGCAATACGAATTCCAAAACCCTGTTTTGTGCTTGATTTAATCACAGCATTTGGAAAACCGATTGTGAGTACCTCTGCAAACATAAGCGGCGCACCCATCCCCGCAACCTATCACGAAATAGACGCACAAATTTTGGTGCAAGTGGACGAAGTAGTACCTTTGAATAAAGACAACGTAGCACAAATTCCATCTCGTGTTTTTGAAGTATTGCCCGATGGAAGCGTGAAGCAATTGCGATGAAAATCAACATATCACATATCAACAAAGCACTTGAGCTGCCCGCCTTTGCTTATGTACAAAAAGCTGCTGATGCGCTACGTGTGGAAGCATATGTCATTGGAGGATTTGTTAGAGACACTTTCTTGGGACGTGAAACAGGTTCGGATATAGATATAGTAGCTGTTGGTAGTGGTATTGCGTTAGCAAAAAAAGTAGCTGAATTGCTTCCTGGAAAAAATCAGATTCAAGTCTTTAAAAACTATGGCACAGCGATGATAAAGTTTGGCGATACACAGCTTGAGTTTGTCGGCGCACGAAAAGAAAGTTACACATCCGATAGCCGAAATCCAGTTGTGGAAAATGGCAGCTTGGAAGACGACCAAAACCGGCGAGATTTTACCATCAACGCCTTGGCGCTTTGCTTAAATGCCGATCAATTTGGTAAACTACTAGACCCATTTGATGGTGTTTCAGACTTGGAAAAAGGAATATTACGCACGCCTTTAGACCCTGATATCACCTATTCTGATGACCCATTACGAATGCTACGTGCCATCCGATTTGCCAACCAACTAGACTTTGAGATTGAAAAAGCATCTTTTAAGAGTATTATTCAAAACAATACACGCATTGACATATTATCCAAAGAACGTATTGTGGAGGAACTGCACAAAATATTGGCTTGTACAAAACCTTCAACAGGGTTCTTATTACTCGAAAAAACAGGACTTTTAGCACGTATTTTACCTGAGCTCATCGCCCTAAAAGGCATTGACGAAGTTGAAGGGCAACGTCATAAAGACAACTTTTATCACACACTTGAAGTGGTGGATAATATCAGCGAATATGCTAACAATGTTTGGTTGCGCTGGGCGGCACTTTTACATGATATTGGCAAAGCACCCACAAAAAAATTCGATAATAAAGTAGGCTGGACTTTTCATGCTCACGAGTTCGTTGGTGCAAAAATGGTATATAAGCTATTTAAACGGCTGCGCATGCCGCTAAATGAAAAAATGAAATATGTGCAAAAACTCGTCTACATGAGTTCAAGGCCCATTGTTATTGCACAAGACGATGTTACCGATTCTGCCGTAAGACGGCTAATATTTGATGCTGGAGACGTACTCGATGATTTGCTGTTACTCTGTAAAGCAGACATTACAACTAAAAACCCAAAGCGTTTTGCCCGCTACCATCAAAACTTTGAAATTGTAAAAAACAAAGTGAAAGAAGTCGAAGCTAGAGATCATGTTCGAAACTTTCAACCCCCTGTTTCAGGAGAGGAAATCATGCGTATTTTTGCGCTAAAGCCGTGCCGTCACGTAGGGGAAATTAAAGAAGCCATCAAAGAAGCCATTTTAGAAGGTGAGATTCCAAACGAATACGAGGCTGCACATGCATTTATGTTAACCAAAGCGCAAGCAATGGGCTTATCGCCCGCCTAATTATGTATAAAAATCTACAACGCTGGACGCGTATTTCTCTTGTTATCGTATATCTTGTTATTGCAGCAGGAGCTACGGTACGTATGACAGGAAGCGGAATGGGTTGCCCAGACTGGCCCAAGTGTTTTGGTTATTATATTCCACCTACCCAAGCCGAGCAATTGGAATGGAAACCCAATACAACATATCAAAAAGGAAATGTCATAATTGACAATGAACGCCTTTTAATTGCTTCAGAAAAATTTACAAGTACTGATAGTTTTAATCCCGCCTTTTGGGTACCTTACACCAAACACGATTATGCAATCTTTGATGCCAAACACACGTGGATCGAATTCATAAACCGATTACTCGGAGCACTCTCTGGCTTAGCCATACTTATACTGTTTGGATACAGCCTAAAATGGTGGCGTAAAAAACCCATCATTTTTATTTTTTCACTATTGTCACTTTTAGGGATTTTGTTTCAAGCGTGGTTGGGAAAAACAGTTGTTGATTCCAATTTATTGCCCTTAAAAATATCGTTACATATGCTGATGGCATTGTTGCTTATAGGATTTATATTAATGGTTCGAGTTGCATCTAAATCTTTTGGATTAAGTAAATTACCATCTAGAAAAATTCGTGCCCTGCTTTACGTAACTTTTGCCCTTACCTTGATTCAAATTGTGCTTGGAATTCAGGTTAGACAATTTGTTGACATACAAGTTGATCGATGGGGATACGATTTACCACAGTTTTGGTTGGCTGCACCAGAGCTGAATTTTTACATACACAGAAGCCTATCTATACTTGTATTAGCCACCAATGCTTTGCTTTATTTCAGCGTAGTAAAAGCACAAATTGAACGTGTTTTTATTCAACGTATTTTAGGGCTTGTTGGAGCGGAAGTGCTTTTGGGTATTGCCATGTTTTATTTGGATTTTCCATTTGCCACACAACCACTACATTTGGTATTAGCAACGCTATTATTTGGCGTGCAATTGTATTGGATTTTACGCATTAACTTACATCGTTATGATTTATCACTTTAGACTTATTTTAGACACCAAAGAGGATGTTTTCCGCGACATCGCTCTAGAAGAAAATGCCACATTTGAAGATTTTCACAATGCCATAACGCAAGCGTTTGGTTTTGGTGGATCCGAAATGGCAGTTTTTTATGAAAGCGATGACGAATGGCAACAAGGTGATTCCATTTCATTGTTTGATATGGGAGAAGATGATGCGCGCCGCATGAGCGATACCATACTTCATGATATTTTCCCGCATATCACCAAAATGCTCTATGTCTATGACTTTTTAAATCTGTGGACTTTCTTTGTTGAGCTTATCGAAACCGACGAACCCAAACCAGGAAACACATACCCATTACTTCTTTTTTCACATGGTGATGTTCCAGAAGAAGCGCCTGAAAAAACATTTGAAGCCGAAAAAGACGAGTGGAGTGAAGATGACTTTGACGCAAATGACATCGATGATTTTGACGACCCGTCAGACGATTGGTATTAGCGATTTACTCGCAGCATTTCGTGGTTTTTATAGTTCCGCTTAACAAAATGAAACGCCGCACGAACTATCTCACCCATAGAACGACTTTTTAAAAACGAAGACTGCTTCGTTAACTCATAAACCTCTTTGCGCAACTGCTCAATTTTATCAGGCGTTGAAATATGGTCATTCAACATACATTTCAACAACTGTGTCAAACGGGTTTCGTTACTCAAAATACGGCGGGCTATGGTTGCACGCTCTTCAATTTTATACTGATCAATCGATGTTTTATCCAAATGGTCTTTAACCAACATGACCATAGGAAAGTTTTCTTTGAAAAATTGTGGGCGATATACCTTTAAGTCCCCCTCATACGACTGTTGATCAAAATCAATGGCGCGGATTTTATAGATTACTTTATCAAAATCATGAATGGGAATAATAACATAATTATACGCACGCATATCGCCCAACAGGCGAATCATACATCGCTCATTAAACTTCACAAACGATTTTGCAATCTGGTTGCGCTCGGATTTGGTACATGTTGGTAAAAACTCTTCAATAAACTCATCCCCTGGGATACCCGCAATATGTTCTTCAATAAGGGTGTCTTGATATACTAAAAAATTTAAATGATGCGGCGAAAGCATATGCTCCAGTTCCAACCCATAGATGCGTGAGGCATCAGCCTTTTTTACATAGAAATAAATAAAGTTATCATTGAGTGTATTTCGAATTTTAACACGAAAAGGTTTTGAGTTTCCAAACGTACAATAGTCAATGCAATCCACATTGAGGTACGGAATTGTCATGGCGCTTCCGTCAGAGTGTAACAAAGCATAAACCTGTTTGAGCTGTTCATCTATTTCTATTCTGTCACTATCGGAATAAAACACCCGAACCCAAAGACTGTCTTGGTCGTGCTTATTCATTACAGCAACAGAGCCTGAAAAACGCAACAAGTCATCGTAAAAAATTGGGATTTTCAACGACCGAGAATACTCCTCCAAATAATCCGCTAAAAACGGACTAATAGGAAAGGTGGGTTTTTTTTTCGAAATTAACTTATCTCGCATGCCTCAAAGTTAGGACTTTGTGTAACAAAACACAGCAACATGCGTTATTAGAACTATGAGCACCATTTTAAACGTAACCAACCTAACAAAAAAATTTGGCCGCCTTACTGCCGTAAACGAACTTTCTTTTACGATTGAAAAAGGAAATGTCTATGGGATTCTTGGTCCCAATGGAAGTGGAAAATCAACCACTCTTGGTATGATCTTGAATGTCGTAAATCCAACTTCTGGAACATTTTCTTGGTTTGACGGAACACAAAACACACATCAGGCCTTAAAGCGTGTAGGCGCTATTATTGAGAGACCCAATTTTTACCCCTATATGACCGCTGCGGAAAATCTGCGTTTGGTGTGTAGAATTAAGGAAGTACCGCAATCTAAAATTGAAGAAAAATTAGAACTGGTTGATCTTTTAGATCGCAAAAACGATACGTTTAAAACCTATTCGCTTGGAATGAAGCAGCGATTGGCCATCGCCTCTGCCCTGCTCAACGACCCAGAGATTTTAATTCTAGACGAGCCTACAAACGGCTTAGACCCGCAAGGTATTGCGCAAGTGCGTGGCATTATCAAAAAAATTGCAGCACAAGGCACAACCATTTTATTGGCTTCCCACCTGTTAGACGAGGTAGAAAAAGTATGCTCACACGTTTTGGTTTTACAAAAAGGAAAGAGGATTTACTTTGGAAAAGTAACAGCACTAACTACCGACCACGGCTATTTTGAGCTAAATTCAACTGACGTAACAGCACTTCAAAACATCCTAGAAAAACACAATGACATTGATAAAATTGAAATACTTGATTCGTATATTCTCGCATATCCAAATAAGACCATTTCAGCTGCAGAACTCAGTAAATCGTTAAGTGAGCAAGGGATTATTATTACACACTTTGCGCAAAAGCACAAAAGCTTGGAGGAACAATTTTTAAGTCTAACAAAAAACCAACAGCTATGAAACGATTATTTTGGATAGAGTTTGATAAATTGCGCGCCAATAGATCCAGTCGTATTTTGGTAGGTGCTTATTTTATTTTACTGACCTCTATTGCGCTTATTGCTGCTATCAAATTTAATATTGGTTTCATTAAGTTTCACTTGGCAGAGCAAGGCATTTTTAATTTTCCATACGTCTGGCATTTCAATGCGTTTATCGGGGCATTATTCAAAATCTTTTTGGCGGTGGTTATTGTTTCTATGACCGCCAATGAATACAGCAACAAAACCATCAAACAAAATTTGATTGATGGACTTAGCAAACGTGAGTTTTTACATTCTAAATGGATAATGATTCTAACGTTTGCAGGTATTTCCACCCTTTTTATTTTCGTGGTTTCCCTGATTTTAGGCAGTATGTATTCCAATTACACTGAAATTGGAATTATATTTAAAGACTTAGAATACTTGTTAGCTTATTTTTTAAAACTAGTCGCTTTTTTTGCGTTTTGTTTGTTTTTGGGAACTGCCATAAAGCGTTCTGCTTTTGCATTGGGTTTTTTGGGGGTTTGGCAAATGTTTGAGGGCATTTGTTTTGGTCTTCTCAAATGGAAATCGCCTTCGTGGATCGATGCAGATCAAGTGTTTAGGTTATTCCCACTTAATGCCATGAGCAACTTGGTTCCCGAGCCTTTTACACGCCTTTCAGCGGTACGCAACCTAGCCGAACAAGTAGGCGAAGTGATGCAAAACAATACGGTTGTGCGTTTTTGGGACATTATAATTGTGCTTATTTGGTCCTATATTTTTTATTTACTAACCTATAGACTACTTATGCGTCGCGACCTCTAAGTTTTTGCTATTTTTGGCACGCTATGGAGTTCGAGCTTATTTCCGATTTTAAACCCACTGGCGATCAGCCAAAAGCGATTCGTGAATTGGCGATAGGACTTGCCAAGCAAGATAAATTCCAAACACTTTTAGGAGTTACAGGTTCTGGTAAAACCTTTACGGTAGCAAACGTTATTGCAGAAACCAGACGTCCTACACTTGTTTTGGCCCATAACAAAACACTTGCTGCGCAACTGTATTCAGAATTTAAGCAGTTTTTTCCCAATAATGCCGTCGAGTATTTTGTGTCTTACTACGATTACTACCAACCTGAGGCGTATATTCCTACTTCGGGAACTTACATAGAAAAAGATTTATCCATAAATGATGAAATTGAGAAGTTACGTCTAAGCACCACGTCTTCCTTGCTATCGGGCCGACGCGACGTGATCGTAGTGGCTTCGGTTTCCTGCCTGTACGGAATTGGAAATCCTGTGGAATTTAAAAAGAGCGTGATTCACATCCGGGTGGATGAAGTGATTCCCAGAACAAAATTACTGCATCAATTGGTACAAAGCCTTTATGCACGTACTACTGCCGATTTTTTACATGGGAATTTTCGCGTAAATGGTGATGTCATTGATGTGTTTCCAAGTTATGCCGATCACGCCTTTAAAATTCATTTTTTTGGAGATGAAATCGAAGCCATTGAAGTCTTTGATCCGCTGACGGGAAATATCAAAGAAAACTTTGAACAACTGACGATTTACCCTGCAAATATGTTTGCGACCTCCCCAGAAGTACTGCAAAACGCCATACATCAAATTCAAGATGACCTAACCGCACAAGTAGATTATTTTAAGGAAATAGGTAAACATTTAGAAGCCAAACGATTGGAAGAACGCACCAATTTTGATTTGGAAATGATTCGTGAATTGGGCTATTGTTCGGGAATAGAAAATTACTCTCGTTACATTGACGGACGTGCGCCAGGCACGAGGCCCTTCTGTTTGTTGGATTATTTCCCAGAAGATTTTTTAATGGTGGTGGACGAAAGCCATGTAACCTTATCGCAAGTGCACGCCATGTATGGAGGTGACCGTAGCCGAAAAGAGAATTTGGTAGAATACGGATTCCGACTGCCGGCAGCGATGGACAATCGTCCATTGAAATATGAAGAATTTGAGCAATTGCAACGACAGGTTATTTACGTGAGTGCCACCCCCTCGGACTATGAACTGGAGCAAACGCAAGGCGTTTATGTAGAGCAAATTATTCGTCCGACTGGACTCCTAGACCCGATTATAGAAGTGCGCCCAAGCTTAAATCAAATTGATGATTTAGTAGAAGAAATTCAGCTACGCACCGAAAAAGACGAACGTGTTTTAGTGACTACGCTTACCAAACGCATGGCGGAAGAGCTCACCAAATACCTCTCGCGAATTGCCATTCGCTGTCGGTATATACACAGTGATATTGATACGCTTGAGCGGGTTGAAATCATGCACGATTTGCGCAAGGGATTATTTGATGTGCTGATCGGCGTAAACCTGTTAAGAGAAGGGTTAGATCTTCCCGAAGTTTCGTTAGTCGCCATTTTAGATGCAGACAAAGAAGGTTTTTTACGTTCGGCACGTTCACTAACGCAAACTGTTGGACGGGCAGCACGAAACTTAAACGGTATGGCGATTATGTATGCAGACAATATGACCAAAAGCATGCAAAAAACGATTGATGAAACGCTATACCGAAGGGCAAAGCAAATGGCGTATAATGAAAAACACAACATCACGCCACAAGCGTTAAATAAAGCGTTAGACGAAACTTTTGAGCGCATGAATGCTAGTCCCGAGACGGCAACTTTAGAAAAAGAAGATATAGCTTATTTGTCTAAAGATGCGCTTCAAACCAAAATACGTAAGGCACGAAAAGACATGGAAAAAGCCGCTATGGATATGGACTTTATCCAAGCGGCTCATTTTAGAGATGAAATTGAGCGCATACAAAACCAACTAAAAACATTGGCTTAACACGCGAACACTTACTTAATTTCAATCTGCTTTTTAGGCTCAGGTATCGCTTCTTGTAGTTTTGGCAAGTCAATCGTCAAAATACCATTGTCATATTTTGCTTTGATTCCTGAAGTATCAATTGTTTCTGGTAATCTAAAACTACGCTGAAAACTATCGTAAGCAAACTCACGTCTCGTGAATTGTGCTGTTTTATTTTCATCTTCATGTGAGGATTCACTGGAAACCGTCAATACGTGGTCGTCTAGCTCCACATTAAAGTCCTTGCGGGTTTTTCCTGGAGCAGCAACGGCTACCTCAAAAGCGGTATCCGTTTCTACAATATTTACGGAAGGCACATGAGAATGTGCCGATGTTGTGGTTAACGGAAACGATGTTCCGAAAAACTCATCTAATAAAGATGGAAATAATGGATTTGTGTTTCTACGAACTAAATTCATGATGTTAGGTTTTAATGTTATACACCTAACACATGGCAAGCATCATACCGATGCTACTTTAATGACTTTGTGTCATTCTTTTTTGTAAAATTACTGACAATGTGTCTGTTTACTGAAGTACCGCCTGTACTTTATCAGCGGCTTCTTGAAACAAAATAGCACTTTGCACTTCAAGACCCGAGGCGTCAATAAGTTCTTTTGCAATATCCGCATTGGTTCCTTGAAGGCGTACAATAATAGGAACATTAATCGCATCCCCCATATTTTTATACGCATCTACAATACCTTGGGCAACTCGGTCGCAACGCACTATACCTCCAAAAATATTAATCAAAATTGCTTTGACCTTGGTATCTTGTAAAATGATACGGAACGCCGCTTCAACACGGGCTGCATCAGCTGTACCACCTACATCCAAAAAGTTAGCAGGATCTCCACCGGCTTGTTTAATCAAATCCATTGTAGCCATAGCTAGTCCAGCTCCATTTACCATACAACCAACGTTTCCATCTAAGGCAACATAGTTAAGCCCCACTTCGCGTGCAGCCACATCTGTTGGGTTTTCTTCACGAATATCGCGCATTGCTTCAAAATCAGGATGACGAAATAAGGCATTTTCGTCTAGCGTTACTTTAGCATCAACAGCGATAATTTTATCGTCAGATGTTTTTAACACTGGATTAATTTCAAACAAGGCTGCATCTGCGCCTACATAGGCTTTATATAATGCCGTGACAAATTTGGTCATTCCCTTGAAAGCAGTACCTGATAAACCAAGATTGAACGCTACTTTTCGCGCTTGAAAAGGGATCAAACCAACGGTTGGGTCAATTTCTTCTGTAAAAATAAGTTCTGGTGTTTGTTCTGCAACAGTTTCGATATCCATGCCACCTTCTGTAGAATACATAATCATATTGCGCCCGGTTGCACGGTTAAGCAATACCGAAATATAAAACTCCTTGGGCTCGGAATCTCCAGGGTAATACACATCTTCAGCCACCAGTACTTGATGTACTTTTTTACCTTCGGCTGTGGTCTGTGGCGTTACCAATTGCATTCCAATGATATCATCCGAAATTTTCGCTACCTCCTCCAAAGATTTAGCCAGTTTTACACCACCGCCTTTTCCACGACCACCTGCATGAACTTGTGCTTTAATGACGTGCCAACCTGTTCCTGTTTCTTCTGTAAGTTGTTTGGCTGCAGCAACTGCCTCATCTGGAGTAGTGGCAACTACACCACGCTGAATGCCTACTCCAAATTGTGCTAAAATTTCTTTTCCTTGGTATTCGTGTACGTTCATTGGTCTTGTTTAAGGTACAAAAATAGACAATCGAGAGAGCATCTGCATAGAAAAAGACAAAGATGTTTGTTTTAAATATAACATTATGTTTTATTTTTAATATATTTTCACAATCAACACTTCTTTCATCTATCAAACACCTACATTTGCGCAAAATATTATGCCATGCAGCATCAAGATTTAGTTCAAATAAGTGAAGATTTTGGTAGTCCTATATATGTGTATGATGCACATATAATGGAACAACAATACACACGTCTTACACGAGCGTTTAGTGCCGTGCCACAATTGCGCGTAAACTATGCTGTAAAGGCGCTTTCTAACCTTAGCGTTCTAAAATGGATGCATCAGTTGGGTGCAGGACTAGATACCGTTTCTATTCAAGAAGTGCAACTTGGGCTTGCAGCCGGGGTTGCGCCATCTGAAATTATTTATACACCAAATGGTGTTTCACTTTCTGAAATTGAGGAAGTAGCGCAAATAGGAGTTCAAATTAATATTGACAATCTAGATGTATTGGAACAATTTGGAACAGCGCACCCAACCGTTCCTGTGTGTATTCGTATCAATCCGCATATTATGGCAGGTGGAAATGCAAACATATCAGTAGGACATATTGATTCAAAATTTGGCATTAGCATTCATCAAATGCCACACTTGCTGCGTATCGCAGAAAACACAGGGATGCGCATTAATGGCGTACACATGCATACAGGAAGTGATATTTTGGATATTGAGGTGTTTTTACATGCTGCGGAAATATTATTTGATACGGCTCGCCACTTTGCAGATTTGGAATTCTTAGACTTTGGCAGCGGCTTTAAAGTGCCCTACAAGCAAGGCGATAACGAAACCAATATAGAGGAGTTAGGAGAAAAATTGAGCGTTCGCTTTAACGCCTTTTGTGCCGAATATGGTAAAGAATTGGTGTTGGCATTTGAGCCAGGCAAGTTTTTAGTAAGCCAAGCAGGTTATTTTTTAACGCAAGTAAATTCAGTTAAGCAAACCACTTCCACCGTATTTGCACAAGTTAACAGCGGCTTTAACCACCTTATACGCCCTATGTTATACGGCGCACAACACAGTATTGAAAACATTTCTAACCCAGAAGGGCGTGAGCGTTTTTACTCTGTTGTTGGCTATATCTGTGAAACAGACACCTTCGCAAATAACCGTAAAATTACCGAAATCAGCGATGGTGATGTATTGTGTTTTCACAATGCAGGAGCCTATTGCTTTAGTATGGCAAGCAACTATAACTCACGCTACCGCCCTGCCGAAGTGCTTTGGTATAATGGCGAAGCGCAACTTATACGAAAAGCAGAAACGTTTGACAATCTAGTAGAAAACCAAGTGGTGCTGGATTTTGCTCCAATAGAAGTTTAGTAAAATCGTAAATAAGAGCTCTTATTAACTATTGCTCCTTTTTAAATTTCTCAAAGTCGTTTTCTTCAATTACTTTGGGCCAATTGTTATTATCCTTATTGATGTCAGCCGTTGCGTTATCAGGGTCAACAACAACACCCACCAACTCTTTGTCTGTGGCAATATATTTACTAATCGTTTTATCATTTTTACGCCATACTTGCGCAGGATACGTTTTACGCTCTGTAGTGCCGTCGGCATATTTATACTCCACAATCAACGGCATTACTAAGCCGCCTGGTTTTTCAAAAACTACTTCGTAAAACTTCTTGTTTTCCTTACGGTTTTTAAGCTCTTCAGGCGTTAAGTTTTCTAAACTTCTTTTGTAATACAGAGAGAAGTAACGCTTATCATTACCTAGCTTTTTTATGTCTTTGACATCTGTAACACCCATATCAACAACATCTGTAGTAAAAAACCATCCACGCCAAAACCAATCCAAGTCAAAAGCAGATGCGTCTTCCATGGTGCGGAAAAAGTCCTCGGGTGTTGGGTGTTTAAACATCCAGCGCTGTGAAAAAGTCTTAAATGCATGGTCAAATAATTCGCGACCCATAACGGTTTCCCGTAATATGTTTAGAGCCGTTGCGGGCTTACTGTAGGCGTTTGGCCCCAGTTGATATACGTTTTCAGGGTTTGACATAATAGGCGCAATAAAATCTTGATCACCTGCCATATAACGCACAATATTTTGCGGATCCATATCATCAGAGGGATAGTGATCTAAACCTGGAATCGCATCGGGATGCGTTTTTCCAAAATCTTGCTCGGCAATGATTTGCACAAAACTGTTCAATCCTTCATCCATCCAACCCCATTGGCGTTCATCGGAATTTACAATCATAGGAAAAAAGTTATGTCCAACTTCGTGGATAATAACCCCTATCATACCAAATTTGGTGCGATCGCTATAATAGCCGTTCTCATCAGGTCGTCCAAAATTGAAGCAAATCATCGGGTATTCCATACCTACATCATCGGCATGCACAGAAATGGCTTTGTGATATGGGTAATCAAAAGTCATGTTAGAATAGGACTTTAATGCGCTCGCTACGGTTTTGGTGGACCATTGTTCCCAGAGTGGATTTCCTTCTTTCGGATAAACAGAAACTGCCATGACATCGTTTCCGTTGACATCCACATTCATCATATCGACGATAAACTTACGCGAAGAAGTAAACGCAAAATCACGAACGTTTTTAGCTGTAAAATGCCACGTTTTTGTTCCAGTGGGCACACTTTTTTCGTTCGCCTCAGCTTCTTCTTGCGTAACAATAAATATAGGCTTATCGTATGATTTTTTAGCCTCTCTAAAACGCTTCATCATCGTAGAAGAATACACCTCTTTTCTGTTTTCTAAAACGCCTGTTGCTTCCACAATATGATCGTTTGGCACTGTGATTTTTACGTCGTAATCTCCAAAGGGAAGTGCAAATTCACCATTGCCCCAGAACTGTTGGTTTTGCCAACCCTCAACATCGTTATAAACTGCCATACGAGGGAAAAACTGAGCAATAAAATAGGCGTAGTTATCGTCTTTTTGGAAATATTCAAAACCCGAACGCGCATCCCAAAATTGACGATTTGGAATATTATAATGCCATTTTAAACGAAATGAAATCGCTGTACCAGCCGCTAAGGGAGTTGGGAGGTCTATTCGCATCATGGTTTGATGAATGGTATAGGGCAAGTCAACGCCTGCTGTGGTTTGCAGTGCATCAATTTTAAAACCACCATCAAACTTTTCGTTGAGTAAAAATTCGTTTACAAAACCTGGGGCAACACTACGTTGCGTACCGTAATAATTACTCCCATTATTTAATCGGTCAAAAGATTGCCCATCACGCGCACGTACATTTTGATCCATTTGTACCCACAAATACGTTAGTGTTTCGGGAGAATTGTTTGTATAGGTAACAACTTGATCTCCAAACAACTGCTGTGTTTCGTCATTGAGAACGAGTTCCATCACATAGTCTGCCTGTTGTTGATAGTATGCTGGACCTGGTGCACCCGAAGCAGTACGGTATACATTGGGCGTAGCAAGTTCATTATAGAGCTGTCTAAATTTATTTTGATTGGTGTGTCCTTGCGGCGTTTCTTGCGCAAAAGAGGTGAAAAAAGTAGCCAGTAAGATGGTGGTAACAATTTGTGCGTATTTCATTTGCATTAGATTTTTGTTAAAGATATTAGTTTGTTGGAAAATTAGAAATCAAATTGTGCAAAATTAACTTCCTTGGTATGTAAAAAACTTTTTTTAGCTGTTGATGTTGTGAGTGTTACAATATTTTTTTGTTCGGGAAAAGTGGCTATCAAAAAGGTGTTTGACCATTCCAAAACATCCATTTCAGGCACGTGATCAAAAGATGCGTAGAGGTATGTTTGATCTTGTTTATATTCCCTACCAACAAAGGAAAAATACGAGTCAGTTGGAAGCCCGTAAACAACAAAGTGTTCTTTAAAGTAGTTGGAAATTAAGACTTCCATATCATCATCTGCTTTGTTATCAGGGTCTAAAGCAATGGAAGCACCAACATGCTTAGACAAAGCTTTTGAAAAATCATCGGTAAATACGCGAACCACAAGCTGTACTTGCTGCTTTTCGGGTTTGTAATACATGTCCGTTGTACTAACATAATACTTATGGGGCACAAACGCCAAAAGCGGCATAAGTAGTAAAAACAAACGCATTAGTTTTTCTTATTGAATTTTTTACTCGCCTTAACTAGAAAATCCATGACTTCGAAATCGGATTTATCCTCTAACAATTCTTTGGTTTTGATTTCGCCATCGCAATAGACCAAAAACAATCCAATTTTGTCTTGATCAATATTTAGTTCTTCTATAAAAAAGCGATCGTCATAGAGCTGACGAAGCACCTCACTGGGTTGGAGCGTATACACTTTTTCGTCGCTTTTTTCTTTATCAACCAAGCGATACAGTGCTTTAAAAACATTTACAAAGTTTACACCGTTATAGAGTTGGCCTTGTCGCATCAGCGTATTTTCCACTCTTGTAGATCGGTCACGTTCATAATCAAACGCTTTGAATTCCTCAGAACGCAAATCCAAAAATTTCTGTCGCTGTTCGGGTGTTACTACTACCTCATCAAGTTCAGTAACTTTTTCATTTACGTCAATGACAAGGCGTCCACGTTGTAGGATTTCTTTGGTGATTTTTACCACACGAATTTGATATTGTAAAGAGGTGAAAACCAATTCATCGTTCATCATTACTTCAATGGCAAACTCGCCGTTGTCGTCGCTAATCGTAGCTTTTTGAGTGGTAGAATTTACGACGTTAGCAGCCACAACATTGGTGTTTTGATATAAAATTTTACCACGGAGCCAGGTGCGGTAATCGGACTGTGCCATAGCCAAAGGCGCAAATAAAAGGGCAAATAGGATATATCTCATAAAAACAAAAGTTGGGTTGACTCGAATCAAAAAACGGGCAGTTGTGCAACGGTTAATGAATATACACAAATATACATTATTCACATAAACGCTTCACGAAGTGAAAGCCCAAATGATCAAATCCTTCACGGGCATACAACCGATGCGAAGCAATATTTTCTTTATAAGCGTTGAGTTCCAACGCCTCGTAGCCTTCCGTTTTTAATTTATCCCCAATCCATTGCATAAATTGTGTGCCCAGTCCTTTCCCTTGGTATTCGGGCATAATGTAAAAGTGATCTAACTCACAGCTTTTTCCCGAATAGTGTCGTGTTTGATACCACAACCCACAAAGCCCTATCAGCTTGCTCCCATCATAAAACCCCACGCAATCATACTCATGTTGAAACATACCCATAAAACGCTTCTCATGAATCTGATCCGTATATTTATGCTGTGTAAAATCTTGCATTAACGGAATGATTTCAGGTATATTCGCTACTTTTAAAAAACGAAATTCAATTTCCATAACTTTTTGCAAAGAGCCACAAACATACAACTAAAACCAATCTGTACGAAAGACACTTACATGGTGCGACACCCTGTTTTGCGTAACGGCTTGCCTATTGAAACCTGCGCTTTTGACCGAGACGAGGACAATGACACCCTGCACCTAGGTGCGTATACAGATAAAAAACTCATTGGCGTACTTACGCTATTACCGAATGCTTCCGATGTACAACTGAGAGGCATGGCGGTATTGCCAGAAATGCAAAAACTGGGCATTGGGTATCAATTGATTTTGGAAGCAGAAAAGCGAGTAGTACATATGGGTATTTCCCTGCTATGGATGAACGCCCGACTGATAGCCGTTCCATTTTATGAGCGTTGTGGCTACCAAAAACAGGGAGGGAAATTTAGATTACCTTATGGCGGAGACCACTATAAAATGATAAAACAACTATGCGCCTAAGCCTATTTTTTGTTTTGCTCTGTCAAATGGCAGTAGCGCAACCCACACTCATACAAACGCTAGGTTTAGACGATTCGCATTTGGTAGAATTGGAGGGAAACCTCCTCACAGCAAAAACAGCCACAGCCTTCTGCGCCATGCAAGAAGCGGCGCTACAAGACGGCATTGATTTACAACTGGTTTCGGCATACCGTTCCTTTGAGCGCCAGCAATATATTTGGGAAGACAAATACAAACGTTACACTGCAGATGGGATGACACCCAAAGACGCTATAGACCGTATTCTACAATATTCCACCATTCCAGGTACCTCACGCCATCATTGGGGTACCGATATTGACATCACAGACAACAACGCGCCCAAACAAAAACAGGTTTTGGTCCCTGAAAAATTTCACAACAACGGACCTTTTGCTCCTTTGCGAAAATGGATGGAGGAAAATGCCAATCGTTTTGGGTTTTATTTGGTCTATACAAACGATAGTACTCGCACTGGTTTTTCATATGAACCCTGGCATTACAGTTATTTGCCCGAAGCCAAACACTACCAAAAACAATACGACTCCCGAACCGCTTTCGCCTATTTCAAATCGGTGGGGATTTATGGAAGTGCCTATATTGATATTGATTTTTGGCAAGCGTATTACTCCCTTTTTATAAAAGGAATTAACGTCGAATTAACACTTCCCTCTTTTTAGCTGGCAAAGCTTTTGAACATTCACAAAAATGAAACAATTGCTTGTATGTTTATTCCTGACTTCTTTTTTCTCAAGCTGTATTCCGTTAAGTTTTGCGCCAAATATTGAAACGAATAAGGTCAAACTCGCCAAACGCTTTAAGCGTGATTTACCAAAGCAATACGGGTTTATTTTTGAAGACCCAAAAGAAGCCGATGAGTTCTTTACATTCATTAACACCAAATATCAGTTACCTGGAATTGATCGCAAAATTCCATTATGGGTGCACAAGAAGCCACTTATCATGAACATATATGAGCGCAGACGCACCACAAGCACTTTGAACTTCATACCTATTCTTATAGATGCTGCACTTTCAGGTGAAAACAGCGGAGTTCCAGGTTTTTTCAATAGTTTTTATACCACCCGAAATGAAAAATGGTTTATCATCATCACACTTACCGACTTAAACGGACAAGATGCCCTTGCCCCAGCATACGACAGGCATAATGCTAACCTCAGTTTTTTACGCAGCCTCCAAAAAGAGTATTTAAATACCGCCAATTATATGGAGGCTTATTTTAGAAATAAAAAATAGACTCTTTTTTACAGCGACTATCATACACATGCCTCATGCAGACAGACCTGTGACGCGTTACTTATCCTTATTTTAAATAGTAAATATCACAAGCATGACGCAGGGTACAGCTTTGGTGATGAGGCAAATCACAGGATTTAGAGACTAAACCAAATTATTTTGAATGATATACAGCCAAAATTTGTAAATTAGCAATACCTCAAACCTTCGTAATGTATCCCTTAATCCTATTATTTTTTTTATCAAACCTCGTTTGCCCAAACTAATCTATTTTCAAAACCATTTAGCATAGATGTAAATTATATGGGAGGTGATATTCTCCTACATAAAAATAATCTGTTGCACTTAAAAACCGGACATCCATCGGGAGTATTTATTAGCTGGAATAAAAAAACGTTTGGAGAAAAAAGATGGCATGTTGAATACGGTTTTCCTGACTCGGGTTTTACATTGTTGTATCAAGATTTTAAAAATGAACATCTAGGGAAAAACACTGCTTTATTTGGACATTATAACTTTTATTTTTTTAAAAGGGCCCTCTTTTTTCGTATTGGACAAGGTGTAGCTTTTGCCTCTAATCCTTATCATTTCAAAAATAATTTTAAAAATCATGCATTTGGGTCTAAGTTTTTGGCTAGCACATTACTAGCCCTAAATTTTAAGAAGGATGCTGTTATTGGGGCACTGGGATTCCAGTTTGGAGCGTCTGTGATTCACTACTCAAATGGAAATACAAAATCACCGAATACGAGTGTAAATGTATTTTCTGTTAATGCAGGCCTTACACACATTTTTGAAGAAGAACCTCCCAATTTCGAAATAGATTATACATTGACAAAATACACCGAACCCATCAAAATCAATGTTGTTCTTAGAGGCGGGGTTAATCAAAGTGATGTGATAAGAAGTGATCAACACCCATTTTATGTGATATCAGTTTACGCTGACAAACGTTTAAGTTATAAGAGTTCTATACAGTTTGGCAGCGAATTTTTTTTTCTACTTATCTGAAAGAGTTTATCAAACATAAAGCAATCGCTTTTCCAGAAAATGGTATAAATGGTGATGAGGATTACAAACGCGGCAGTATTTTTTTTGGACATGAACTGGTTTTTGGATCGCTTAGGTTTTTATCACATGCCGGATATTATGTGTACCAACCATTTAAAACTTCAGAAAAAGTATATGTCCGAACTGGGCTAAAAAAACATTTTGGAACAAAATGGTTTGGCGTTTTTTCGGTTAAGGCACATGGATTTTCGGCTGAAGCCATTGAGTTTGGAATAGGAATGAGGTTTTAAATATGAAATAGTATAAAATGATGAGGTCAACAAGAGCTAAAACAATTAAAAAAAATTGTTGTTTATTAATGGTCATTTCGGTTTTTTCTTGCGATAGTGTTGAAGATTGTTTTCAAAGATCGGATACTGTTGTGCAGCAAAATATAGAAGTGCCTTCGTTCAACAAAATACTAGTCAATAGAGATATTCAACTTATTTTATCTCAAGGAACTGAAAATAGCGTATTGGTTGAGACAAATCAAAATTTGATTCATGACATTGAAGTTAAAGTTATGGAAAATCAACTGCAACTGAAAAACAATAATGAATGTGCCTTTTTTCGAGATAATTTTATCACAAAAGTTTACATATCAACAACAACTAAGCTCAAAGAAATAAGGACATCTTCACAGCATACTGTTATTTCAGAAGGAGTGATACATGCAGACTCACTTGAACTTATTTCAGAAAACTATTACGACAAAAACATGTTGGTTGTTGGAGATTTTAACCTAGAAATAAACACAAATCTTTTTAAAGTTCTTTCTAACGGAATCTCAACTTTTTATATTTCTGGTCACACTGAAAAACTTATCGTACAATTTTGGGCGGGTGACAGTAGGTTTGAAGGAGAAAAACTGTTAGCCAACGATGTTATCATTTATCACAGAGGAACAAACGATATGACTTTGTATCCCATACGTTCAATAACCGGTAAAATTCTGAGTACAGGAAATGTTTATTGTTTGAATAAACCTCAAGATATTGACATCCAAGAGAGCTACAAAGGCAGGGTGATTTTATATTAATTTATTGATTAAAGTTTCCGCAATCAAATGGGTTTGTTTATCATACTCTGCTGTTGTGAAGGGGTGCAATTATAAACTATTCATTAAAATTCCTCAAAGAAGTCTTGTGGGATTTGTTATTGGTGTGAACAAAGTGTTGTTAGAGGAATAGTTCACACTAATTTAATCTTGTTTAGATTATCTTTGCACCACAACAAATAACCTTATGAACAAACGTGTTGTTTTAATGATTTTAGACGGTTGGGGTATTTCTCCTGACCCCGCAGTTTCGGCAGTAGCACAAGCCAAAACCCCTTTTGTAGATAGCCTTAGCCACGATGCCGTGCACAATGTACTTCACACAGACGGCATGCACGTTGGACTTCCCGAAGGACAAATGGGAAACAGTGAAGTAGGGCACGTAAACCTAGGTGCAGGTAGGGTGGTGTATCAAGATTTGGCGAAAATCAATATGGCGGTGGAGCAAAACACACTCAAAGACGAAGTGGTACTCAAAGATGCCTTTGCATACGCCAAAGCAAACAACAAAGCTGTTCATTTTGTGGGCTTGGTTTCTGATGGTGGCGTACATGCGCACATCAATCATATTGAAGGTTTGTTAAACGCAGCGCACGAAGCGGAAGTACCCAAAAGCTATATACATGCCTTTACTGATGGCCGTGATGTAGATCCCAAATCGGGATTGGGGTTTTTGACGCGCGTACAAGAAATATGCACCACAACAAATGCGCATTTGGCAAGTGTGGTAGGACGTTATTTTGCCATGGACAGAGATCAACGTTGGGAACGCATCAAAAAAGCGTATGATGTACTCGTTCACGGTATCGGAACGCAAACAACCAACCTTACCGAAGTCATGCAAGCCAATTATGATGCAGGCACAACAGATGAATTTATTGAGCCGATTGCGCTTCCCGAAAATGGAGGTATCGAGGCGGGGCGCATTAAGACTGGTGATGTGGTTATCTTCTTTAATTTCCGCACCGATCGTGGACGCCAACTCACACAAGCGTTAAGCCAAAAAGCCTTTCCAGAACATAATATGGAGCCACTTGCATTGCACTATGTTACGCTAACCAACTACGATGAATCGTTTCAGAACGTGCATGTGGTATATGACAAAGAGAACATTCAAGAAACATTAGGCGAAGTGCTTGCCCATGCGGGTAAAACACAAATCCGCATTGCGGAAACAGAAAAATATCCACACGTTACCTTTTTCTTTAATGGCGGTCGTGAAGAACCTTTTGAGGGTGAAGAACGCCTTTTATGCCCTTCGCCAAAAGTAGCCACCTACGACTTGCAACCCGAAATGAGCGCATACGATATTCGAGATGCCATAGTTCCCAAACTAAAAGCGCAAGCTGCAGATTTTGTGTGCTTAAACTTTGCCAATCCAGATATGGTAGGCCACACGGGAGATATGGCAGCTGCCATAAAAGCTTGTGAAACCGTAGATGCTTGTACGGCAGATGTGGTGGCCGCAGCCAAAGAGGGCGATTACTCCGTGATTATCATTGCAGACCACGGTAATTGCGATACCATGATTAACCCAGACGGCAGTCCAAACACCGCACACACCACCAATTTGGTACCCGTATATCTGATTGATAAGGATGCCAAAAGCATCCGTAAAGGGGCCCTTTGTGATATTGCTCCCACTGTATTGGAACTTATGGGTATTGAGCAACCAACTGCCATGACAGCAAAATCATTACTTTAGCTTTTAAAATACGCTCCATGAGAACGCTGATTCTTTTTCTTTTTGTCATTGTTAGTGGATATGCTACATCGCAAGACCTGTTAGGGCCTATTGAAATTCATCAATTAAAACAACAACCACATAGCGAATGGTTTACTGCCGAATACGACAATTACAATCCATTTGTCAAAACAACAGATAAGCTAAAACCATTGTTAGAAAACATTGAAATCAAGGTATTTATGGGAACATGGTGTTCTGACAGTCAAATGCAAGTACCTGCCTTTTTTCGAATCTTAGATGCGGTTGATTTTAAAGGTAAAATATCCATTAGTGCCGTAGATAAGGACAAAAAGACACCCTCGGGTAGTGCCACTCAAAACGGAATCACCCATGTTCCGACGTTTATTTTTTATAAAAAGGGCAAAGAAATGAATCGGATTGTAGAATCGCCTGTTGATTTTTTAGAAGACGATATACTTGCCATTCTAAGTGGAGCAACATACAAACACACTTATCAAGATTAATGTCGTTACAAAAAACAGCCGAAGAAATTGAGCTCATGCGAAGCAGTGCCTTGTTGGTATCCAAAACCCTTGGCATGCTGGCCTCGGAAATCAAACCCGGTGTTACCACGCTAGCACTCGATAAAAAAGCAGAAGCTTTTATTCGAGATCAAGGTGCTATCCCCGGATTTTTGGGTCTTTATGATTTTCCAAATACCTTGTGTATGAGTCCCAACGCACAAGTAGTACATGGCATTCCAAACAGCACACCACTACAAGAAGGCGATATTATTTCAATTGACTGTGGCGTCCTCCAAAATGGTTTTTATGGCGATCATGCCTATACCTTTGAGGTAGGCGAAATTGATTCGGAAACCAAACTCCTTCTTGACCGAACAAAAGCTTCACTCTACAAAGGGATAGAGGCATTCCGAATAGGAAATCGTGTTGGTGATGTGGGCTATGCTATTCAACAATACGTAGAGCAATTTGGCTATGGCGTGGTGCGTGAATTGGTCGGTCACGGACTGGGAACCAACATGCACGAAAAACCTGAAATGCCCAATTATGGGAAACGCGGTAGAGGAAAAAGCTTTTTGGAGGGGATGGTAGTCGCTATCGAACCCATGATAAACCAAGGCACACACCGCATCAAACAACTAAAAGACGGTTGGACCATACTCACCGCAGACGGAGCACCGAGCGCACATTTTGAACACAACGTCGCCATTGTCAACGGAAAGCCAGAATTACTCTCTACTTTTAAATATATTTACGATGCACTGGGTATCACTTCTGATGAAGAAGATGCTTTTAGGGTCGTTCCGTTACCCGTATGAAGGCTTTAGCTAAGCTTATCCTTGGACTTTTTCCTAGAACTGTTTTACAACGGTTCTCAAACTTGTTGTTGCCCGTTTTAGATTTATGGTATCGCGGCAATACATTTACGGACCCCATTAACGAAAAATCATATCGGAAATTTTTACCCTATGGATATGTTAAGATACGTCAAAACGTACTCAGTCCTGGAACACTTTCACTTGAACGCCACCGCCTAATTTGGCTGTACTTAAAAAACGAAACCGACTTTTTCCAATTCCCATCAAAAGTGCTACATATGGCACCTGAAAAAGCATTTATTTCTCGATTAAAAAAGCTGCCGCATTTGGACTATATAAGTTGTGATTTAGAATCGCCACTTGCCGATGTCAAAGCGGATATATGTGCGTTGCCTTTTGATGACAATAGTTTTGATTGGGTTTTATGCAATCATGTACTCGAACATATTCCCAATGACACCAAAGCAATGCAGGAATTGTATCGGGTTTTAAAGCCCGGCGGAAAAGCGCTGCTTCAAGTTCCTCTTGACCCTAAAAGAAGTACAACTTTTCAAGACAATAGCATTACCGACAAAGCCACTCGAACCAAAGTTTTTGGTCAGTATGACCACGTAAGAATTTACGGTATGGACTATTTCGAGAAGCTTCGCACTATTGGATTTGAAGTAAATGAATTGCAATACGGAAAAACACTTTCTGAAAAAGAACGCACAAGGTATGCTGTAGTAAAAACGGAATATATTCCTGTGTGCAAACGTCCTACTGAGGCGTAAAAGAAAAGCCCGCGCTAGAAACAACTTCAACCGAATCTTTCACTGCCAACACCCACATGGCTTCAACATCGTTCAAGGAATCTATAAGGCTTCTTCCCTTTTCAAAGGGCATTGCCATAAGAGCCGTAGCATAGGCATCGGCAAGCATGGTAGAGGAAGCCAAGACGGATGCACTCAATACATTACTTTGCACTGTTTTACCTGTTTTAGGATTAATGGTATGAACATATTTTTTGCCTTGCGCATCTGTTCTAAATTTCCGGTAATTACCAGAAGATGCTAAGCCTTGGTTTTGAAGTGGTAGTGTAGCGATAAACGCTCGTGTTCCTTGTTGTTTTGGGTGATCAATAGCAACACGCCACGGCACTTCTTTTTCAGGGTTTATACCCGCTGTAAACAACTCTCCTCCTACTTCAACAAGAAAATTCTCATAACCCAACGAACGAAGCATATTTGCAAGCGCATCAACAGCGTACCCCTTTCCAATGGCATTAAAATCAATATTTATGTTTTTATTTTGCTTGCGTACGGTGCCGTCATCAGCTAAGGAAACACGTTGAAAACCTGTGATATAAAGTAAACTATCTATGGAATTATCATCCATTTCTATACTTGGATTTTCAGGTCCAAAACCATAAGCATTTACCAATGCACCAACCGTAGGGTCAAAATAACCGTTGGTTTGTTGCCACACCATTTTGGAAGTATTAAAAACGGTCTTAAAATCAGTATCTGCAACAACTACTTCCCCTCGGTTGATTTTGGAAATAATAGAATTTGGCCAATAGGTTGACATGGACTGATTCATACGCAAAAAAACGGCGTCAATTGAATCTAACACATTTTCATTTGCCTTTATATCGGCATACAAAATTGAATAGGTAGTACCAAGCGCATCTCCCTGTGCACGCTGAATTTTTATTTCATTTTGGCATGACACAAAAACAACAGCAAAAACTAGGATGCTAAATTTCTTGTAGCCCAGTATAATTAATCGCATAGGGTTCATTTTTAAGTATTGGTTTGTCATAGTCGGAGGCATGTGCAAGGCCAACACCCGCAAAATAGGTTTTTGCCTTAAATTTTATAGCGTGTTCTTTTACCTCTTGCATTAATTTATTATCGTAAAACGTAGGGTTGTTAGGATACAGCACATGGCGCACCACCACAAAATGAAGGGTTTTATCTTTTGTACACACAAACTGCGGGTCTTTTTGGGCCTCGCTATTTACTGCCAAAAACTCAAACCCGTCGGCTTCTAGTGATTTTCCCACCGTAGTCATGGCGAGTTGGTGAAGTTCTTTATCTGTAAGCTTTTGCATGATGCAAACCTAATAAAAAAAGAGGCCGAAGCCTCTTGTTTGTTATCCGCCGAAATCGTCGAAACGTACATTTTCGTCTGGCACACCAAAGTCTTCTGCCATTTTTTCAACAGCTTGATTCATCAGTGGTGGTCCACAGAAATACACTTCAATGTCTTCAGGTGACTCGTGATCGTTTAGGTAATTGTCGATAACCACTTGATGCACAAATCCAATAAAGCCATCTCCCTCACCATCGAGTCCATCTTTTACTTTCCAATTGTCTTCCTTCGAAGGCTCAGACAAGGCCACGTAAAACTTAAAGTTAGGGAAGTCACGCTCTAGCGCACGGAAGTGCTCCGTGTAGAACAACTCACGCTTAGAACGACCGCCATACCAAAACGTTACTTTACGACCTGTTTTAAGGGTACGGAATAAGTGATACAAATGCGAACGCATGGGTGCCATTCCTGCACCACCACCCACGTAAAGCATTTCTGCTTCAGAGTGATTGATAAAGAACTCGCCATAAGGTCCAGAAATGGTAACAGGATCACCTTCTTTTAGTGAGAAAATATAAGATGATGCTACACCAGGATTTACATCTGCCCAACCGTTTTTAGCACGGTCAAAAGGAGGTGTTGCAATACGTACATTAAGCATAACTTCTTTACCCTCTGCAGGAAAGGAAGCCATGGAATAGGCACGCTCTACAAGTTCTGGGTTTTTCATTTTTAAATCCCATAACTTGAACTTATCCCATTCCAATTTAAATTTATTCACATCTTCAGGGTGTTCCTCTGGGTGTGCAGAAATATCAATATCCTTGAAATCAACCTCACAGGCAGGTACTTCAATTTGAATATATCCACCCGCTTCGTAATGCATGTCTTCTGGAATCTCTACAACAAACTCTTTGATAAACGAAGCAACGTTCCAGTTACGTACGACTTTGGCTGCAAATTTCTTAATCCCAAACACTTCTTCTGGCACTTCAATGACCATGTCTTCTTTTACCTTGACTTGGCATCCCAAACGCCATCCTTCGGTAATTTCTTTTCTTGAAAAGTGCGGTGCTTCGGTAGGAAGAATTTCACCGCCTCCATCTTTTACAATACACTTACACTGAATACAAGTACCGCCACCACCACAAGCAGAAGGTAAAAATATTTTATTATCACCAAGGGTAGAAAGTAACGTACTTCCCGATGAAACCTCCACGTCTTTTTCGCCATTGATAAAAAGCTTTACTGGTCCTGATGGCATTAAGCGAGCTTTTACACCCAACAACATACCCACCAACAAAAATGTAATGGTTAAAAAAACAACAATACTTGCAATAATTACTGTAATATCCATAGGGTTATTATAATTTGATTCCCATAAAACTCATAAATCCGATGGCCATAAGGCCTGTAATAATAAAGGTAATCCCTAATCCACGTAGCGGAGCAGGAACGTTTGAATAGGCGATTTTTTCACGAATGGCAGCGATAGCTAAAATAGCCAACAGCCATCCAATTCCAGACCCAAAACCGTAAACGGCAGACTCGCCAATAGAGGCAAAACTCTTTTGTTGCATAAACAAGGATCCGCCCAAAATAGCGCAGTTTACTGCAATTAGTGGCAAGAAAATCCCCAATGCACCATAAAGCGCAGGAGCAAATTTCTCCACAATCATTTCTACCAATTGCACCATAGAGGCTATCACGGCAATAAACATAATAAAACTTAAAAAGCTAAGGTCTAATGCTGCGTAGTCTTTACCCAGCCAAGCCATTGCACCAGGTTTCAGCAAATAATTATCTAATAAGTAGTTGATCGGTACTGTAATCGAAAGAACAAAAATTACAGCAAAGCCTAATCCAACAGCTGTTTTAACTGTTTTAGATACCGCCAAATAAGAACACATTCCTAAGAAATAGGCGAAAATCATGTTCTCAATAAAAATACTTTTTACGAAAAGATTGATATAATCCATGGCTTAGTTTTTTTCAATGAGTTTACGGTTACGAGCACGCTGAATCCAAATAATGAGCCCCAGCGTGATTAGTGCCATAGGCGAAAGCAACATCAACCCGTTGTTTTCATAGCCCATTTCATAAAGCGCATCTGGAATAACTTGATATCCGTATAATTTCCCAGAGCCTAAAAGCTCGCGGAAGAAGGCTACTAATATGAGCATAAAACCATATCCTGCTGCGTTACCAACACCATCTAAAAATGATTTCCAAACACCATTGCCAAGTGCAAATGCCTCTAAGCGTCCCATCACGATACAGTTGGTAATAATCAACCCAATAAAAATGGAAAGCTGTTTACTCACGTCATAAGCAAACGCACGCAAGACCTGATCTACAAGAATTACCATCGATGCTACTACAACTAACTGCACTATAATTCGGATACGGTTTGGAATGGCATTTCTAAGGATAGAAACGATAACATTACTGGCTGCCATTACTGCAATTACAGAAAGCGTCATCACCACCGCAGGTTTTAGTTGTACGGTAATTGCCAGTGCAGAACAAATACCCAAAACCTGTACGGTAATCGGGTTATTGTCATCGAGCGGATCTTTAAGTAAACCGCGGTTTTTCTTTGAAAAAAGCGGCTCGCGCTCTTTGGCTACAAAGAAAATGGCGGGTTTTTTGTTTGATTTTGGTTGTGACATAGTTAGTTGTTATACGCAAGGTCTGCGGATGTTGCTTTTAAGTACGGCAAATAGTGTTGTAAACGCTCGATAATCATATCGGAAACACCATCGCCTGTAATGGTTGCGCCCGAAATGGCATCAACCTCGTGGTCGTCTTTATCTGTGTCATTGGGGTCATTGTTGGTTTTAGAAACACTAATCCCGACCAAATCTCCCGACATATCAAATATCTTTTCATCAACAAAACGATTCATAAACCACTGTTGGGTGATTTCAGCACCAAGTCCAGCAGTTTCACCTTGATGGTCAAACACGACCCCTTTAATAGAATTTTTATCTTCGTTTAATGCAATGTAGCCCCAAATAGCATTCCAAAGACCAGCTCCTCTTAGCGGAATAATATAATATTGAGTTTCTTCAAATGCGGCAACATATAATGGAAAACGCTGTGAATCAGGATCTTTTTTAATCTCAAGCGCTAAATCGATATCAGAAAAGGCATCCACAGTACTATCAACAGTACCATCATTGCGCAATGCCAATTGTTCTGTTATATATTGATTGAATAATACTTCAGCTCCTTCTCTATCTGTTTCGATTCCGATGGTAGAAAGAATGTTTTGCATTTTTTCTTTGCGTACGTTTTCAGATTGCAAGTCTTTGAGTGAGCTTGCTGTGAAAGCAAGCACGGAAGCTACTACCAAAACCATGGCGGCAGCAAAACCAAAAGTATAACCGTTCGAATCTCTGTTCATGATGCAGGAGTTAGTGTTGCGTTAAGGCGTTTTTTACGTCGTTTGATGTTTCCTTCAACCACATAGTGATCGATAGTAGGCGCAAAAACATTCATTAATAATATAGCCAACATAACACCTTCTGGGTAAGCTGGATTAAATACGCGAATTAGCATACAGAAAAGTCCTACAAGGATTCCGTAAATCCATTTTCCTTTGGTTGTTTGTGCCGCAGATACAGGGTCTGTTGCCATAAATACGATACCAAATGCAAACCCACCAACAACAAGATGATTCATCCAATCAAATGACATTAGTGCGTTAGCCCCCCAAAGATTGAATAAAAATGCGGTTGCGGCAGCGCCAAGCACACCACCTACCATAATACGCCAACTGCCCACTCCTGTGAGGATTAAAATGGCAGCACCTACCAACACCCAAAGGGTTGATGTTTCTGCAATGGATCCTGGAATGGCGCCCATAAACATATCAAACATGGAATAACTCACATCGTTTCCAGCAGCCAAGCTACCTAAAACGGTTTCTCCTGAAATACCATCAATGTTGCTTGCTTCAGAAACCCATACCTTATTTCCAGACATATAAGTGGGATAAGCAAAAAAGGCAAATGCACGAGCTGTTAAGGCAGGGTTTAGGATATTCATTCCAGTTCCACCAAAAGCCTCTTTGGCGATAAGCACTGCAAAAGCCACAGAAAGCCCAACCATCCAAATCGGGATGTCAACGGGCATAATCATCGGGACCAAAAGTCCTGTAACCAAGTAGCCTTCATTTACCTCGTGACCACGATACACCGCGAATGCAAATTCAATAGCAAGACCAACGCCATAAGACACAGCTACCATAGGCATGATCTTTAGTGCGCCATGAAGTAACGCATCCCAAAACGTAAAGGCAATTCCTGATTGAATAAAATATTGATAGCCTGTATTATATACACCATAAATAAAGGCGGGTAACAAGGCAATAATCACCGTTACCATGGTGCGTTTTAAATCAACACCATCGCGGATGTGCGCTCCTTTGTGCGTGGTGTGATTAGGTACAAATAAAAAGGTGTCGAAAGCGTTAACAGCAGGAGCAAAACGCTCCAATTTTTGACCTTTACCAAAAGGTTTTTTTATTGCATCTATACGTTCACGTAGTTTCATAAATATCTATTTAACCAACTTCTTTAATCATCAAATCTAGCGCTTCGCGAATAATAACTTGCGCTTCTATTTTGGAGGTGCTTGCATAGTCCACCAAAGCAAAATCTTCTGGAGCAACTTCATAAATACCAAGTCCTTCCATTTTCTCAATATTTTGCGCCATACATTCTTTTAAGAGCTGCATAGGGAAAATATCCATCGGCAATACTTGTTCCATCTCGCCAGTAACTACAAGAGCACGCTCTTCACCGTTCATATTGGTATCTAGCGCATAAGTGCGTTTTGGCAGCAACCAAGACAATGAGGTGCGCGACATGCTAAAAATCTTACTTCCTGCAAAAGGCAACCATCCAAACATACGGTAGTGATTTCCTTCAGCAAGTACCGTAATCGTATTGTTGTAAAACCCAACGTTTCCATCGGCGTGAGTTGTTGCGCCAGAAAGCGCATCTCCGTTAATGATACGCACTTGACCGTTAGCAGACACCCCTGCATCATCTAGCAGTGGCGCAATAGTAGCACCAATACGTGTTTTGTAATACGCTGGTGTTGTTACCACGGGACCTACTACAGCAACCGTCCTTTGCGGATCAAATACTCCGGTAGTAAATAGACGCCCAATGATGGCTACATTTTCTGGACTTACCACCCAAGCGGTTTCTCCAGCATTAATCGGATCAATGTGATGCACTTGTACACCCACATTTCCAGCAGGGTGAATCCCCTTAATACGATGGATTTCAACGCCAGTAACTTTTGACAAAAACGACGTATCATCGGCAGCAAAAGAAAGATGAACTTTAGGAGCTAAGGCAGCAAGTACGCGAACACCGTTTTGAAAATCTTCTTGTTGATGCTCCAACATAAAAGCAACATCGGCAGCTAGAGGCGCGGAGTCAAATCCTGAAATAAAAATCCCTTTTGGCGTACTGTCGGGGTTTGCAATGATGTCATATGGACGTTGCTTGATAAAAGGCCAGCACCCAGATGCCAGCAAATGCGATTTAACATCGGCATCGCTGAGTGTATCAATTGCAGGTATTTTGTGCTTTACGGGTTTGTCTTTCCCATCCGACTTCAATTGAAGTTCCAAAATACGGCGTTTGGCACCCCTTACAATTTTTGATAGCGTCCCGCTTACGGGGGAGACAAATTGGATTTCAGGGTTAGCCTTTGAAAAAAACACAGGTTGCCCCAGCGCTATTTTCTCGCCCTCTTTTACGAGCATTTTAGGTACTACCCCATGGAAATCATCGGGGTATATGGTAAAGTTGTCCGAAGTGTTGGACGTTTTTATTTGTTTTATTGCCTCACCTTTCAATGGTATTGACAGGCCTTTACGCAGTGTTATGTCAGCGGACATCTGTGGTTGTTTTTGCAGTGCAAATGTAAGATACAGCACGTAAATAGTAAAGGATTATTCAACGTAAATCCATAAATTTATCAAACACTAAATAGTTTGTTTAACTTTGTAATTATGTGGATTTTACACAAATTCTTTTTTCAATCTGAAAAATCAATCTTAAACCGAATTGCGTTGAAATTATTTCCTAAACAAAATTTTCTCTTATGGCTGGTCTCTGTAAGTGGTTTTGCACAAATCATAACCGAATATTCCCCGCCAGCCAACATCAAAAGCGTTCTTTTTTACGTTAATGAAGAAACCACATCGCTACCCATAGTACCTATAAATGAATCGATTACACTGCGCTTTGACGATTTAAATGCTGATGATAGCACCTATTATTACACAGTAGAACGCGCCAATGCCGATTGGGAAAAAAGTGATTTATTCCGAGCCGATTATATGGATGGATATGACGACATCCGCTTGCAAGATATTTCGTATTCTGTGGGAACGCTGCAATCTTATATCCAATATTCATTGAAGCTTCCAAATGCACAAACGCGTCTCAAAAAAAGTGGTAATTACGTTTTAAAAATTTGGGATGATACGCGAAATTTAATCCTACAAAAGCGTTTTGTAATTGTTGACGAAGCTATTGCAATAGGACTCCGTGTGAAGCGCGCACAAGATTTGGAAACCTTTCAATCGCATCAGAGCGTACAAATGAGTTTGATTACAGATGGGTTAAACCTCCGCATTCCCGAAGAGCAACTGCGTGTTTTTGTGGTGCAAAATCAACAATGGCAAAGCTGGAGATCAGCAGGAAAAGCCACCTATACTCTTGGAAATACATTGGAGTTCAATTATAAACCTGAAACACTTTTCGCAGCAGGAAACGAGTATCATTTCTTTGAAACACAAGACATACGCGGAGGCGGCGGAAACGTAGCCCATGTACTAAGAGACGATGTTTTTATTTCTGTCTTGGCTCCTCAATGGGTGCGCGCTGGTCGCCCATACACCTATGCCCCAGACATCAATGGTGATTTTCGTATCAATACCTTTCAAGGCGTAAATCCACATACCGAATCTGACTATAGTAAGGTCGTGTTTTCATTGTTCGCTGAAGATTTTTTGTTTGATGCCGAACATTATGTAGTTGGCGATTTTAATCAGCATATCAAGAGCGATGAAAATAAGCTGCGGTATAATGCCGAAACAGAGCGATTTGAAACAACACTTTTACTTAAACAAGGCATCTATAACTACAAGTTTGTAAGCACTGATTATGACGGAAACGCTTACGACAACCTTATTTCGGGAAGCTATTGGCCAACAGAAAACACCTACTGGGCGTTTGTATATTACCGTCCGATAGGCGCGCGATGTGATGAACTTATTGCGATTGGAAGTTCAAACTCAAAAGACATTGGGTTATAGTAAAAATCACTACCTTTATGCCTATGATTCAACAGGTAACTCAAGGAATACGAATTTCGGTCGTTTCTTTTTTTGAAGGCACGTACTTCAAAAACTACCGTTTGCACTTTTCTTTTGGGTACCGCGTCTCTATTTCAAATCAAGGAAAGGATGTTGTTCAGTTGCAATCTAGGCATTGGAAAATATTTGATGCGCTCAAGGCAACCTCGGTAGTTGATGGCGAAGGTGTTGTAGGAAAAAAACCCATCATCAAGCCTGGTCAAGTATATACCTACCAATCGGGCTGTTTGCTTGCCTCTCCGTTGGGAGCAATGCAAGGTCACTACAACATGATAAATCTTGCTACAACCAAAAAATTCAGAGCCTACATCCCTAAATTTGAACTAAGCCCGCCCTTTGCGCTTAATTAATTTTTTAAATCTCATTCCATGTCAAATGGTTTTTTTTCGGTCCCAAAACCTCTAAACGAACCCGTACTCAATTACCGTACTGGGAGTCCAGAACGAAGTGAAGTTCTTGCTGTTTACAAAGAAATGTATGCCAACCCTGTAACTATTCCGCTCTACATAGGCGAAGAAAAAATTGTTACTGAAAAACGCGCTAACATGGCACCTCCACACGACCATAAGCATTCGTTAGGCACATACAGTTTGGCAGAAAAAAAACATATCGACAAAGCCATTACAACTGCGCTAAAAATCAAAAACACTTGGGAAAACATGTCGTTTGAGCATCGAGCTGCTATTTTTTTAAAAGCTGCCGATCTTGTTGCAGGGCCATATCGGGCTAAAATAAATGCTTCAACCATGCTGGCACAATCCAAAAATATATTTCAAGCCGAAATAGATGCCGCCTGTGAATTTGCAGATTTTTTACGCTTTAATGTGGCATTTGCTGCAGATATTTATGCACAGCAACCCATCCAAGGAAATGGCGTAATTAACCGATTAGAATATCGTGCTTTAGAAGGCTTTGTATATGCGGTAACGCCCTTTAATTTTACTGCCATTGCAGGGAATTTATGTGCTGCACCAGCATTGATGGGTAACGTAGTTGTATGGAAACCCAGCGATCACCAAATGTTTTCGGCAAAAATAATCATGGATATTTTTGAAGAAGCAGGAGTCCCCGCTGGTGTGATTACCCTGATTAGTGGTGATCCCGTCATTATTTCAAATACTGTTTTAGCGCATGCGAGTTTCGCAGGTTTGCACTTCACAGGTTCAACCGAAGTATTCAAAAATCTTTGGAAACAGATTGGAAATAATCTTTCAACCTATCAAAACTATCCACGTATCGTAGGCGAAACAGGAGGGAAAGATTTTATTTTTGCACACCATTCTGCCGATATCAAAACTGTAGTGACAGCAATAACACGGGGTGGGTATGAATTTCAAGGACAGAAATGCTCTGCTGCCTCTAGAATTTACTTGCCCGCATCTATAGCAAATAGTATCATTTCGGGTGTCGTAGAGAATATTAAAAGTTTTTCCATTGGCTCTCCCGAAGACATGAATAATTTTATTACAGCTGTTATTCACGAACATTCATTCGACAAATTGGTACACTACATAGAACAAGCCAAAAAAGATTCCGATGTAGAGGTATTAGCAGGAGGCACATACGACAAAAGCACAGGATATTTTGTGCATCCTACACTGTTAAAAACCACAAACCCACATTACACCACCATGGAAACTGAGCTTTTCGGACCTGTGGTAACCGTGTATGTGTATGAGGATTCCGAGTGGGAAGCTACGTTAGAGTTGGTTAATACGACTTCTGAATATGCATTAACAGGAGCTATTATTGCACAAGACCGTAGGTTTATTGAAGAAGCGTCTGGGAAATTACGTCATGCAGCCGGTAATTTTTATATCAATGACAAACCAAGTGGCGCAGTGGTAGGACAACAGCCTTTTGGAGGAAGTCGTGCCTCTGGAACAAACGACAAAGCGGGTTCGGCTTTAAACCTGATGCGTTGGGTATCGCCAAGATTGATTAAAGAAACGCTTGTGCCTGCAACAGATTACCGTTATCCGTGTATGGATTAAAGTGGCAAGTACACCACTTTTTTGGTTTCAAAAAAATCCTCGGAAAAAAATAGTTTTAGTGGTGTCGTTACTGCTTTTGGAAAGGGCGCAAGCTCCTCATTTAAATCGCCTCCTTTTAGATATAAAATCCCGTTTGGGCGTTCGTGCTGATTTGTAGCACTGATTTTATCTTTCACCCATGGAACAAAGCGCTCCATTCTTGTAACAGCCCTACTGACAACAAAATCATAGATTCCTTCTACCGCTTCGGCTCTTTTGTGAAATGCTTCCACGTTTTGTAAATCTAATGCCGACGTCACAGCTTTTACTACTTTTATCTTTTTTCCGATAGAATCCACAAGGGTAAACTGCACTTCGGGAAATAGTATTGCCAATGGAATTCCTGGAAATCCACCTCCAGTACCCACGTCTAAGATTTTTGAACCCGCAGCAAAGTTTTGCACTTTTGCTATGCCCAACGAATGTAGTACGTGCCGTGTATAGAAATGTGCCATATCAATACGAGAAATGACATTTATATGTTGATTCCAATCAGCGTAAAGTGGCAAAAGTGCCTCAAACTGTTCTTTTTGAACCGAATTTAAATTGGAAAATTGATTAAAAATAGATGTTATCATAATGTATTTGCAAAAATACGGAAGCTGTTGCATATAAATTTGTTTTCGTTTTATACAAGCGAGTATATTTGACAAAAAATTAATTGATGAGTCAACCATTATCGGAACGCATAAAAAGTTTACCAGCATCGGCAACCTTAGCCATGGCTGCTAAAGCACGAGAGTTAAAAATCGAAGGAAAAGATATTATTGGGCTTAGTCTTGGAGAACCAGACTTTAATACGCCAGAATTTATCAAAGAAGCGGCCATTGAAGCTATTCAGGCAAACTACAACTCCTACTCCCCTGTTGACGGTTATGCTGAACTAAAGGATGCTATTTGTACTAAATTTAAGCGTGACAACGGATTGGCATATACTCCCAATCAGATTGTCGTTTCTACGGGTGCAAAACAGTCGATTGCAAACGTAGTTCAAGTACTTATCAATCCGGGAGACGATGTATTGCTCGTAGCGCCTTACTGGGTAAGTTATTCGGCAATGGTCATTCTTGCAGAGGGTAATCCTATTGAAATTCGTTCCGATATCAAAACTGATTTTAAAATCACACCTGAGCAACTTGAGAACGCGATTACACCAAAAACAAAATTAGTAATGCTCAATTCGCCAAACAACCCGAGTGGCTCCATGTACACAAAGGCGGAATACGAAGCTTTGGCTGCAGTTTTAGAAAAGCATCCAAGTATTTTTGTGTTGTCAGATGAGATTTATGAGCACATTAATTATGACGGCGTTACTCCGTTTAGTTTTGCCGCCATACCAAGCATGTATGAGCGCACGGTTACTGTAAACGGATTAGCAAAAGCATTTGCCATGACAGGGTGGCGTATTGGGTATTTGGGTGGTCCAGAATGGATTGCAAAGGCATGTACCAAAATTCAAGGACAAGTAACAAGCGGTACAAACTGTATCGCACAACGCGCTGCAATCACAGCCGTTTTAGCTCCTGTTAGTAAAATCCAATATATGGTAGATGAGTTTGATTTTCGAAGAAAACGCATCATTGATTTATTGCAAGACATTGAAGGATTCACTGTAAATGTGCCTAAAGGGGCTTTTTATGTATTCCCTGATATATCTTTCTTTTTTGGGAAAAAATTAAATGGCACTCTCATAGAAAATGCATCTGATTTTGCTATGTATTTACTTGAAGAAGCAAACGTAGCCACGGTTACTGGAGATGCGTTTGGTTGTCCAAACAACATCCGCATTTCATATGCTGCTTCTTTAGAAGAAATTGAAGAAGCGATTCGTAGAATTAAAGAAGCCGTCAGTTAACGTTTACGCCAGTAGTAAGGTGTAAATAATATAAGTACTGTAAACAATTCCAGCCTTCCGATTAGCATCAGCAATGCACACCACCATTTTCCTAAAGCAGGTAAGTTAGCAAAAGTGCTTGACGGATCAAATGCGCCTAGTCCAGGTCCTATATTACCCAAACTGGTCGCAGAAACTCCTATGGACGTGATGAAATCTAATCCCAATACACTAAAAACTCCTGCGCCAATAATAAAGAGTATCATATAAAGGATGAAAAATGCCAAAACATTATACACAATAGATTGCTCGATGGTAACTTTGTTTAGGCGTACCATCAAAATAGCATTCGGGTGAAGTGCACGCTTAAACTCTAAAAAACCGTTTTTTATAAGAATCAAATGGCGCATGACTTTTACGCCTCCAGACGTTGAACCTGTCGAGCCTCCCAAAAACATCAAACCAAAAAAGAGCATGGTTACAAAAGGAGACCAGGCCGTAAAATCAGAAGTCACCAGTCCTGTGGTGGTAATAACCGCCACTACCTGAAACAACGCATGTCTAAAGGACTGTTCCAGTGACATCCAAACCGATGGATCTGCCATTGTGTACGCTCCATTCTTCATAAGCGATGCTGTTACTATAAGTACAAATGCAGAAATAAAACCAGCATACCAACGAAACTCCGTATCTATAAAAACTCGTCTAAATTTTCCTTTTAATGCATAATATAGCAACACAAAATTACTACCCGCCAAAAACATAAATAAGACTGTAATATATTGGATTTGAGGCGTGTCATTCCAGTAAGCTAAGCTTGTATCCTTGGTAGAAAAACCACCAGATGACATCGTACTCATGGCGTGGTTAACGGCATCAAAAATAGACATGCCCGATAGTGAAAGCAACAGCGCATTTACTGCCGTAAGCCCCACGTAAATCAACCATAATCTTTTGGCGGTATCGCTAATACGAGGATGCAATTTATCACCACCCAAAACAGGTGCTTCTGCACTAAAAAGTTGCATGCCTCCAATACCTAAAAGGGGTAAAATAGCAATCGCTAAAACGATGATTCCCATACCACCCATCCAGTGTGTGAGCGAGCGCCAAAGAACAATACTTTTGGGGAGCGCTTCGATATTATCCATAATCGTGGCTCCCGTGGCCGTGTAGCCCGACATGGTTTCGAAAAGTGCATCGGATATTGATGATACGCTATCCGTGAAAATAAAAGGCAACATCCCAAAAATGACCATAATAAGCCAACCACAAACCACAATCAAATAGCCCTCACGTTTTTTTATTTCTTTCCTGCGATTGAGCGTTAATCCCATCGCTAATCCGCCCGCCACTATGTTTATAGTTAGCGCCGTGAGCATGCCTTTTACAACACCATCGTCCATAAAATAGCTACAAAGCGTTGCAATTCCCATAAAAAGAGCATTGAATAGCAAAAGCAATCCAAGAATATGCACAATAAGTTTTAAGTTAAAACCTTTCATGGTCTATAAAAAAAGTTGCTCTATCCTTTTAATGGATTGTGGTAAGCAACACACCAACACAAGATCTTCTTCTTGAATGATAAAATCTCCCAAGGCAATAATTCCTGCGCCGTCTCGAATCACACCCCCAATAGTAGCTGTTTTTGGAAAATCCAAATCTTTAATGGCTTTGCCAATCACTTTAGCAGAAGGCTGCACCTTAAACTCCACAATTTCAGCGTCCATGTTATTTAACTTTGCTACATCAACAACCTCTCCCCTTCTGATATATCTAAAAATCGTATTTGCCGTGAGCATTTTTTTGTTCACAAGCGTATCGACTCCTATCGATTTTGTCAGCTCAAAATAATCCATGTTTTCGATAAGTGCTATGATTTTTGGCACTTGTTTCGATTTTGCCATAAGGCAAGACATGATATTCGTTTCTGCATCATTGGTTACTCCTAAAAACGCATCCATTTCCTCCAAATTCTCTTCAAGCAGCAATTCAACATTGCGACCGTCTCCATGAAGAATAAGCGCATTGGGGAGCCGCTCTGCCATTTCAATGGCACGTTCTTTATCTAACTCAATGAGCTTAACATTTATCCCACGTTGGCAAAGATCTTCTGCGGTTTTAAACCCAACACGACCTCCCCCAAGAATCATCACATTTTTAATTTTATTTTTCACCTCACCCGTAAGGCTGTAGAGTTCTGAAACCCCTTGTGGAAGCGTTGTAAAATACACCTGATCACCTCGTTCAAAACAAGTATCCCCTCTTGGAATAATGGTGTTTTGTGATGCTGTTCGTTTTATGGCAATAGGCATAAAATGAACTCCTGGAAACACGGATGCAGCCTCGCGAACTGTTTTTCCAATAAATGGAGCGTCTTCTTCCAAAGTAGTTCCCATCATCGTGAGCGTACCCCCTTCAAATTCATGGCTGTTTTCAAAAGCGGATTGATCGATAAGCAATTGTATTTCTTCAGCGGCTAGCTCTTCTGGTGAAACAAGTTCGTCGATTCCCAAGGCTTGAAAATCAACATCATCTTTGTATTTTTCAAATTCGATATCAGTGACACGTGCAATGGTGCGTTTACAACCCAACTGCTTTGCTAACAAACAACACATCAGGTTCGTGGTTTCAGAAGGCGTAACGGCAATCATCATGTCAGCCTTGTCAACACCTGCGTTTTTAAGTGTTGCCAATGCAGAAGGATCGCCTTTAACTGCACGAATATCAAGGTTGTTGTCTGCATAATTCAACGCCTCTTTATCGGCATCTATTAGCGTAATGTCCTGTGCTTCAAACGAAAGTAATTTGGCTAAGTGAAAGCCAATATCGCTAGCTCCAGCGATGGCAATGTTCATCTATGAAAAGATTAATCTAATGCAAATATAGCAAGTTTCTGCTGGGAAAGAAGCATTTGTCATCTGCAGATTATAGCTACCTTTGTACGCTATGAGTAAAAACGTTACCCCTTACAAAGACTCTTCCTTATCAAAAAAGGAACAGGTCACGCTGATGTTTGATCGAATTGCCCAAAAATACGATGGGCTTAACAGAGTATTGTCTTTAGGATTAGACAAAGGGTGGCGCAAAAAATTAGTAAAGGGCGTTCGAAAGCAACAAGCAGTTGATCTTTTAGATGTAGCCACTGGAACCGGAGATGTTGCCATTGCATTAAGTAAAATTCCATCGGTTCGCATTGATGCCGTTGATCTGTCAACACAAATGTTAGCCGTACAAGCGAAGCAATTAGATAAATTAAAACTCAATGACCGCATAAAACTTTCCGTAGCTGATGCCGAAAAGCTTCCTTTTAAGGAGCAATTTGATGCAGTTACCGTAGCCTTTGGTATTCGAAATTTTGCCAACCTCGAGAAAGGACTAGGCGAAATGTATAGGGTACTTCGTCCAGATGGACGCTTGTATATTTTGGAAACTTCTCGTCCTAAAAAATTCCCAATGAAACAAGCGCACTTTATCATGTCAAATGTGGTTATCCCACTTTTAGGAAAGCTTTTTGCAGAAGACAAAAGTGCCTACGCTTACCTAGGAGAATCAGCCACACATTTTCCTGATGGAAAAGTGATGTGCAATAAATTACGTGAAATTGGGTTTTCTACAGTAACACATAAGCCGCTAACCGGTGGTGTGGTTAGCTTGTATATAGCGCAAAAATGAAGCCTTTTTTAATTGCTTTTCTTGTTTTGTTTTCCATGTTTTCGTCCATATACGGGCAAGACTACAATTTGGAAAACCTAAAAACCGATGACAAAAAACGATTTCGTTTTGGCTATTATTTGGGGCTAAATTTGGTGGGGGCAAAAATGGAATACCTGCCCACTACAAGCGGACTACCATTTCGATTGTTTGTAAAACCTAAACCCAGTTTTGATGTTGGCTTGCTGGCTGATATCCGCATCAACGAATTTATAAATATCCGTTTTCACCCTGGGGTTGCATTTGTAGAGCGTGAAATAACCTTTCCTTTTAAAGAAACACCAACTATACCCAAAACATTAATTGAACGCAAAGTAAAATCCAACTATGTGCGTTTTCCACTTGGTGTTAAATTTAACACAAGACGCATCCGAAATGCAAGGCCATTTGTAATGGGAAGTATGTCGTATAATATTAATATTACAAGTGAAGAAGCTAACCCCGAAGACAATAAAACAGGAACATTTCGCATGAAACGAAACATGTATGCGTGGGAGTTTGCCATAGGAACAGACATTTATCTTCCTTATTTTAAATTCACGCCTTCGATACACGGTTTATTTGCGCTGAACAATGAAATTGTTCCTGACAAAGACCCAAACAGCGATTTCACAAAGGACATTGCCTCCATGAAAAGCCGTGGTGTTTTTCTTCGATTTACGTTTGAATAATTAGGTTTCACGTTTAAATTCACTCAACAAAATTCCCGTTGCCATCGCAACGTTAAGACTTTCAGCAGCTGGGTTGCCAACACTTGGAATCATAACATTTTTTTGTACTATTGATTTGACCTCATCTGAGATTCCATGTCCTTCGTTACCCAAGACCAAAAGGGCATTGGGAGGAAGTGTTGAGGTGTACATATTTTCACCTTGCATATCAGTGCCTATAGCAACTAAGTTATGTTGTGATATAAAAGACGTTAAATCAACATAATGTACTTGTACATTTGCCAAAGAGCCCATACTTGCCTGTACCACTTTAGGGTTAAAACAATCTGCAGTATCTGTAGAACAAATCAACTGTTGAATACCAAACCAATCACACACCCTGATAATCGTTCCAAGATTTCCTGGGTCACGAATGCCATCCAACGCCAAGTTTAACGCTTGCGACACAAACGGTTGTTGTTGCGGTAGTCTAAACGCAGCCCAGTGCTTTGCAGGCGTGTTTAGGGTACTCAACTTTTTCATATCGCTGGCAGAAATAACGTCAGCGTCTAAAGAATTTTGGGGTTCTTTATCAACTGTAAAGCAATGTGCAAGCTCAAAACCATAGGCTGAAAAAGTGGTAATTGCTTTCTTACCCTCAACTGCAAAGAGGCCGTGCTCTTTTCTGAATTTTTTTTGCCTCAACTGCCCTAACTGCTTTAGCATGTTTTTGCTAACCATGTATTTGATGTATTTTTGTTTATTAACTTTTCTGTTGACTAGACGATTTTCAAAAATAATAGGTTTTTATGGGCTTTTAGCCTTTGTGGTGGGATGTTCTGTGACCAAACACTTACCGCAAGGTACTGTTTTGCTGCAAAAGAACGAGGTTGCAGTAAATGGTGAATCCGCTGTGGACTCCGTGAAAAACATCGTACAACCTACTCCTAACAAGCGTTTTTTGGGAATTCCCTTTGGGTTATTACTCTATCAATCTGCAAATGACAGTACAGGCGTTGCGTTTGATCGATGGTTATCAAAAAAACCAAAACGTAAAAAAAGAATGGAGTCGCTTTGGTCTGCGAAACAAGTAGCCAAAATGAAAGACTACAAAGTAGGGTTTCAAGATTGGAAAAAACGTAATGGCGAAGCCCCAGTGCTTACCGACTCTATTTCCAGTGCTACAAATGCTCAAAAACTACAAGCATTTTTTTCAAACGAAGGCTATTTTAACGCTTCCGTTGAAACATCTACCGCTGCTCAAAACAGAAAAGCGCAAGTAAAATATGACATTACAACAAATGCGCCTTATTATTTAGATAGTATTCAGGCCAATATCCAAAGTCCTGTTTTAGATTCCATTTATCATGCTTCTATCAATAAAAGCATTTTGCAGCGAGGCAACAGGTTCCGTACAATAGATTTTGATGAAGAACGGAATCGGCTATTTGCACAGTTTCGAAATGCAGGTGTTTTTCCTTTTCAATTAAATGCCATTGATTTTAGTGTGCGTATCGATTCTTCAGGGGTAGATTATCGCCTTCCCGTGCAACTAAATATTCGGAATTTTATTGAAAATCAAGAAGGAACAGCAGTAGAAAAGGAGTATCAAATTTCACGCATGAACAACGTAAAGGTACTGATAAGCAAAGCTGGAAATACGGGGAATGAAGCTTATGATTCGATTGGGAATTACGAAGGGTTAACGCTTTACAGTCAAGGAAAAATGCGTTACAGCAAACGGTTGCTTCGTGAGGCGATATCGTTTAAAACAAACGAACCCTACAGCGATTTGTCCCGTAGCACAACACTAAAACAACTTACGCGTTTGCAAAGTTTTGACTATCCAACGGTTCGGTATAATTACGCAAACGATGAAGAAACCTTGCTGGATGCATCCATTTATTTAATGCCAAAAGAGCGATATGCGCAAAATTTTGGATTGGACATCACACAGTCAAATATTATAAAAAGAGGGGTGGCTTTTAGTTCGGGATTAAGTGCGCTAAATATATTTCGCGGGGCAGAAACTTTAGAATTGGGCGCGCGGGGTTCCGTGGGTAGGTCTGCTGATGTTGCGATTACTGAATTCGCTTTTGACGTGCAATTACGAGCACCGCAGTTTCTACTTCCTTTTGGTAAAAAAATAAATCGACAAGAAATTGCCCCTCAAACGATTTTTAGGTTGGGTTCGGCAGTTCAAGAAAATATCGGATTAGATAAGCAAAGTCTGACAGGCGCCATTCAGTACCAGTGGAGTCCAAAGCAAAATAAGCGATGGACTTTTTCACTTATAGATGTTGAATTTGTCAACAATAAAAACAAAGAAAACTACTTTGGTGTTTACACAAACGCCTTTGGGGAACTAAACGAAATTGCACGAAACACCAATACAAATCCCTCATATTTACTCAACAACACCCTTATTATTCCGCAAGGAGCACAGTCATTTATTGGAGATGTAATAAGTGGCAAAACAGGCTTAACCCCTACTGATGACTTATATAATAGAGTGCAACGCATTGAAGAACGAAGAAGTAGATTGACGCAAAACAACCTTATTTTTAGTTCCAGCTTGCAGTTTTTCAACTCAAGTAAAAGTGGGATTTTTGATAAAACATTTACACAGTTTAGAGCAAACCTTTCATGGTCTGGAAACCTATTGCAAACGCTTGCAAAGCAATTCAACTGGGAAAAATCAAATGGACAATACTTGCTTTTTGACGTGCCTTTTAGTCAGTTTGTAAAGTTAGAAACAGATATTGTAAAACATTGGGGGATTACAGAAAATCAGGTGTTTGCGGTACGTGCTATCGTTGGAGCTGCCATCCCTTATGACAATGCAGACAACATCCCTTTTAATCGTTCCTTTTTTGCTGGAGGTGCTTATGATAATCGTGCCTGGGAAGTGTATAGATTAGGACCTGGATCAAGTAACACCGGAAATGAATTCAACGAAGCAAATTTTAAACTCGCTTTTAATGCCGAATATCGTTTTGATATACTTGGTGCTTTTAAGGGTGCCTTATTTATTGATGCTGGAAACATTTGGAATGTCGCCGATAATGTAAAGGAAGCCGCCCGAAGATTTGATGGTTTCCAAGATTTAGATGAACTTGCTGTTGGCACAGGCTTTGGACTCCGTTATGACTTTGGATTATTCTTACTTCGCCTCGATATGGGCTTTAAAACCCATAACCCCGTGTTACCATCAGGTGAGCGATGGAACTTTAACTACGAATTAAAAAATGCAAATCCAACACTTGGTATAAATTATCCTTTTTAAGCCCACAATTGTTTGTTACTTTTGCATCGACCAAAAAAATCAAACTGATGTCGTATTCCATTAAACCAGGCGTTGCAACTGGCAACGAAGTTCAAGAAATTTTCAAATTAGCTAAATCAAAACAGTTTGCCCTTCCGGCAGTAAATGTTATTGGTTCCAATACCATCAATGCTGTTTTAGAAACTGCTGCAAAACTCAATGCTCCTGTGATCATCCAATTTTCGAATGGCGGCGCACAGTTTAATGCAGGTAAAGGACTTTCAAACGAAAATCAGCAAGCTGCTATTGCAGGTGCTGTTGCAGGTGCAAAACACGTACATCAAATGGCTGAGTTATATGGAGTCAGCGTTATTTTACACACAGATCACGCCGCGAAAAAACTCCTTCCTTGGATTGATGGTTTGTTAGATGCTAGTGAAAAGCACTTTGCAGAAACCGGAAAATCATTGTTTAGTTCACATATGATAGATTTATCTGAGGAGCCTATTGAAGAAAATATTGAAATCTGTAAAACGTATTTGGAGCGCATGGCCAAAATGGACATGACCTTAGAAATTGAGCTTGGCGTTACAGGTGGAGAGGAAGACGGCGTTGACAATACAGATGTAGATAGCGCTAAGCTTTACACACAACCGGAAGAGGTTGCTTATGCGTTTGAGGAGCTTTCAAAAATAAGCCCACGCTTCACTATTGCTGCAGCGTTTGGTAACGTACACGGCGTTTACAAACCCGGTAACGTAGTGCTTACACCTAAAATTCTTAAAAACTCCCAAGCTTTTGTTAGTGAAAAATACGGCGTAGAAACCAATACTATTGATTTTGTATTTCACGGAGGTTCAGGTTCTACCGTTGAAGAAATTCGCGAGGGCATCAGTTACGGAGTTGTTAAAATGAATATTGATACCGATTTACAATACGCATTTTTGTCTGGAGTACGCGACTATGTGCAAGACAAATCGGAATACTTACAACAACAAATTGGAAACCCAGAGGGCGACGAGGTTCCCAACAAAAAACACTACGACCCACGCGTTTGGTTACGTGAGGGAGAAAAGACATTTGTTGGGCGTTTAGAGCAAGCTTTCGAAGACCTTAACAACATTAATACCCTTTAATTACAGGGGTTTTATATATTTGATAAAATTCTTGTCATATGGCGTGGTTTAAGCGTACCGAAAAAGGAATTCAAACTCAAACTCACGAGAAAAAAGATACCCCGCAAGGTTTGTGGTACAAATCTCCTACGGGGAAAATTATTGATACGGAACAACTTGCAGAAAATTTTTACGTATCTCCAGAAGACGGATATCACGTGAGAATTGGAAGTAAGGAGTATTTTGAAATTATCTTTGACAACAACACATTTAAGGAGTTAGACGCTTCGTTAAAGTCAAAAGACCCACTCAAGTTTGAAGACACCAAAAAGTATAAAGACCGCATCAATGCGGCGCAGAAAAAAACAAACCTTAACGACGCCGTAAGAGCTGCTGTAGGCCAATCCAATGGAAACACATTGGTAGTTGCCTGTATGGACTTTACCTTTATTGGTGGTTCAATGGGTTCTGTGGTTGGAGAAAAAATCTATCGCGCGGCAGATTATGCGCTAAAAAATAAGCTACCATTTGTAATGATTTCAAAATCGGGCGGTGCTCGCATGATGGAGGCGGCGCTTTCATTGATGCAAATGGCAAAAACATCTGCTAAACTCGCACAACTTGCCGATGCCAAAATTCCATATATTTCTTTGTGTACAGACCCTACGACTGGTGGGACTACGGCTTCTTTTGCCATGCTGGGAGATATTAATATTTCAGAGCCAGGCGCCTTAATTGGTTTTGCGGGACCTAGAGTTGTTAAAGATACCACTGGACAAGATTTACCCGATGGATTTCAAACCGCTGAATTTCTACAAGAACACGGGTTCTTGGACTTTATTACACATCGAAAAGATCTGAAGCAAAACATTAACTTATACCTCGATTTAATTTTAAATCGTCCCCTTTCGGCGGAAGCGTAATTTCAACCAATAATTATACTATATTTGCAGCCTTCGAGAAAGACTCGAGGTTGCATAAAAATCATTTACAATAATATTGGCATGTCACTAAGTAAAGAAAACAAAGCTGAAATCTTCAAAAAGTACGGTAAATCTGAAAAAGACACCGGAAGTACAGAAGGACAAATCGCTTTATTTACAAACCGAATCAATTTCCTAACAGGACACCTGAAAAAAAATCATAAAGATTACAACACAGAGCGTTCGTTGGTTATGTTGGTAGGTAAAAGAAGAAGTCTTTTGGACTATTTAAAGAACAAAGACATCGAGCGCTACCGTTCCTTAATTAAGGAATTAGGCATTCGAAAGTAAGCACATAAAAGCATCCGCATCATACAGCTTTTCATTAGGTATCTACGACCACAACACAACACAACAGATACTAACTTTAAAATAAAAACGTATGATACCGAACGTACACACCTCGACTATTGATTTAGGCGATGGCCGTACTATAACACTAGAAACAGGCAAGCTTGCCAAGCAAGCTGACGGCTCTGTTGTTGTTCGAAGTGGCAACTGTATGCTATTAGCAACCGTTGTTTCCGCACGACAAGCATCCCCTGTAGATTTCCTGCCTTTGACGGTAGATTATCGCGAAAAATTTGCTGCCGCAGGAAGATTCCCAGGTGGTTTCTTTAAGCGCGAAGCAAGACCCAGCAATGAAGAGGTTTTAACCATGAGATTGGTGGACCGTGTATTGCGTCCACTTTTTCCAAAAGATTACCATGCCGAAACGCAGGTGATGATTCAGCTCATGTCGCATGACGAATCGGTTATGCCTGATGCATTAGCTGGTTTGGCTGCATCAACAGTTATTCAACTTTCCGACATTCCTTTTGAATATCCCATTTCAGAAGTACGTGTAGGACAAATTGATGGACGTTTTATCATAAACCCTAGCAAAGAACAACTCAAAGAGTCTAATGTTGACATCATGATTGGTGCCAGTGAAGATTCCGTTACTATGGTTGAAGGCGAGTTTGATGAGATATCTGAAGAAGTTATGGCAGATGCCATTCGCTTTGGTCATGAAGCCATCAAAAAACAAATTGCTGCACAAATAGAATTGGCAGAAGCCGTTGGTAAAAAAGAAACTCGTGAATACGAAACCGAAGACAGCGACGAAGAATTGCAACAAAGAATACACGATTTTGCCTATCAAAAATGCTATGACATAGCAAAAGAAGGTAGCTCTAAGCAAGAACGTGGCGTTGCTTTTGGAGAAGTAAAAGATGCGTTGTTAGAAACATTTTCTGAAGAAGAATTGGAAGAAAAAGGCAAGCTGATTGGGAAATACTTTGGCAAAGCGCAAAAAGAAGCGGTTCGCGAATTGGTTCTTGCAGAAGGCATTCGCTTAGACGGACGTAAAACAACAGACATCAGACCTATTTGGTGTGAAGTAGATTATTTACCTTCTACACACGGTTCGTCTGTGTTTACAAGAGGTGAAACGCAAGCTTTAGCTACCGTGACTCTTGGTACGTCTAGAGAAGCAAACGTTATTGACTTGCCAACAGAACAAGGCGAGGAAAAATTCTATTTGCATTATAATTTCCCACCATTCTGTACAGGTGAAGCACGTCCGTTGCGTGGTACATCACGTAGAGAAGTAGGACACGGAAATCTTGCGCAACGCGCACTCAAAAAAGTAATGCCAGACGATTGTCCTTACACCGTCCGTGTTGTTTCAGAAGTATTGGAATCTAACGGATCCTCTTCTATGGCAACGGTTTGTGCCGGTACGATGGCATTGATGGATGCAGGTGTGCAAATTAGCAATCCTGTTTCAGGTATTGCCATGGGGCTTATTTCTGATGGAGAGCGTTTTGCTGTACTTTCTGATATTCTTGGTGATGAAGATCACCTTGGCGATATGGACTTTAAAGTTACTGGAACTGAAAATGGTATCACAGCATGTCAGATGGACATCAAAATTAAAGGACTTTCCTATGACATTTTGATTCAGGCATTAAAGCAAGCACGAGATGGTCGTTTGCATATATTAGAAAAACTTACAGACACCATTGCTGCTCCAGCAGAAGACGTAAAAGAGCACGCACCAAAAATGGTAATGCGAACAGTTCCTAACGAATATATTGGTGCCATTATTGGTAGTGGTGGTAAAGTAATTCAAGAATTACAGAAAGAAACCAACACCACAATTGTCATCAACGAAGATCCTGTTACTGGAGAAGGTATCGTGGAAATTTTAGGCACAGGCGCAGAAGGAATCGATCAAGTTCTTGCTCGAATAGATGCCCTTATGTTTAAGCCAGAAGTAGGTAATGTGTACGAAGTACAGGTCATCAAAATTTTGGAATTCGGCGCTGTGGTAGAATACACCGATGCTCCAGGAAACGAAGTGTTGCTTCACGTAAGCGAATTGGCTTGGGAACGCACCGAAAATGTTACCGATGTAGTAAACATGAATGACGTTTTTGAAGTGAAATACTTTGGTGTTGATCCGCGTACTCGAAAAGAAAAAGTATCGCGCAAAGCACTTTTAGAAAAACCTGAGGGATACGTAGAGCGTAAACCACGTCAAGGTGGAGATAGAGATAAAAGAGGTGGTGGAAACAATAGACGTCCAAAACGCGACTAATTCAACCTCCTATAAAAACAACAAATCCGCTAAAAATTATTTTTAGCGGATTTTTTTTTAAATACTGTAACCTTCATTACGAGTCAAACGTATAATACATAGCATACATACAATTCAAAGCAAATGAGACAGTTAAAAATTACCAAGCAGGTTACCAATCGTGAAACTGCATCGCTAGATAAATACCTTCAAGAAATTGGAAAAGTTGACCTAATTACCGCCGAAATGGAGGTGGAATTGGCGCAACGCATTAAAGCAGGTGACCAAATTGCATTGGAAAAATTAACTAAGGCAAATCTCCGATTTGTAGTGTCGGTAGCCAAGCAATACCAAAACCAAGGTCTTACCCTTCCCGACCTTATTAACGAAGGGAATTTAGGTCTTATAAAAGCCGCTAAACGTTTTGACGAAACACGTGGATTTAAATTTATTTCATACGCTGTTTGGTGGATTAGACAATCTATTTTACAAGCTCTTGCAGAGCAATCTCGAATTGTTCGTTTACCCCTAAATAAAATTGGGTCAATCAATAAAATCAATAAAACCTATGCGTTTTTAGAGCAAGCGCATGAGCGTGTACCTTCGGCAGAGGAAATTGCAAAGGAATTGGACATGACCGTTTCTGACGTTAAAGAATCGATGAAAAACTCGGGACGTCACGTATCGATGGATGCACCACTTGCGGAAGGTGAAGATTCTAACTTATATGATGTATTGCGTTCTGGCGAATCACCGAACCCAGATAGAACCTTAATGCATGAATCGTTGCGTACTGAAATTGAGCGTGCGCTGGAAACACTAACTTCGCGCGAAGCGGATGTGGTGCGTTTGTACTTCGGACTTGGTAATCAACATCCAATGACACTGGAAGAAATTGGTGAAACTTTTGATCTAACTCGCGAGCGTGTACGTCAAATCAAAGAAAAAGCCATACGCAGATTAAAGCATACGTCAAGAAGTAAAATCCTAAAAACCTATTTGGGATAATGGGGAATATCAAAATTGCTCCTTCCATGTTGGCGGCAGATTTTGCCAATTTAGAACGTGATGTACGCATGGTAAATCAAAGTGAAGCCGACTGGTTTCACATGGACATCATGGACGGTGTTTTTGTTCCGAATATTTCGTTTGGAATGCCTGTCTTAAAAGCCATGGTACAGCACGCCAAAAAACCACTCGATGTACATTTGATGATTGTGGATCCAGACCGCTACATTCAAACATTTGCTGATTTGGGAGCAACCGTATTAACCGTTCATGCAGAGGCTTGCACACACCTTCATCGCACCGTTCAGGCCATAAAAGCGGCAGGTATGAAAGCTGGTGTGGCACTAAATCCACATACACCTATTTCGGTTTTGGAAGAGGTTATTTCGGATTTGGATTTGATTTGTATCATGAGCGTAAATCCTGGTTTTGGTGGGCAACAATTTATTGAAAATACATATGACAAAGTACGCCGGCTACGTGCGCTTGCCAATGCAAAGAATGCTGAAGTCATGATTGAAATTGATGGTGGCGTTACTTCAAAAAATGCTGCAGCTCTTGTCCAAGCTGGTGCCGATGTGCTGGTTGCGGGCAGCTTTGTATTTAAGTCTGAAAATCCATCAGGTACTATAGCTGATTTACACAAGATAACAAACGTTTAATTCGTAGTAAAGGATTTATTTTCTTAATTTTAGAAAATCAAATCTTTATTATGAAAAAAACATATCCCCTCTATATTGTAGTATGCTTGCTGTTCATAGGGTGTAAAGCCAATGTGCTTACCGGAGAAAAATCGCTTAATTTTTTCAGCGACAACAAAAAACTTTTTGCCATGTCGTTACAACAATACGAAACGTTTTTAAACGAAAATGAAGTTGTAACAGGTACCAAAGACGCCAATTTGGTAAGATCTATTGGAGAAGATATTGCTCGCGCAGCCCAAATATATTACAATTACAAAGGGCAACCCAATATGCTTAATGACTACAATTGGGAGTATAATTTAGTCAATAACGAACAAGTTAATGCATGGTGTATGCCAGGCGGGAAAATAGTATTCTATACTGGAATTATGCCTATTGCATCAAACCCCGACGGAATAGCTGCTATCATGGGACATGAAGTGGCACATGCCTTATCTGATCATGGTGCGCAACGTATGAGTTTAGGTATGGTGCAACAAGCAGGTGGTATTATTACAGGCGAGGTAACAAAAAATCAGGATGCAAAAAAACGACAAAAAATTATGATGGCTTATGGCATTGGCACTACCGTTGGTGGCATGTTGCCATTTAGCAGAAAGCACGAAACCGAGGCTGATAAAATTGGATTAGAACTTATGACGATTGCAGGCTATAATCCCGAGGAAGCACCCAAACTATGGGAGCGTATGAAAGCTCAATCCAAAGGGGGGCAGCCTGAGTTTTTAAGTACCCACCCTAGCGAAGTACGTAGAATTGCTAACTTGCAGAGCTGGATTCCTGGAGCCAAAGCTTTAGCCAAACAAATTAATGCAACGACAGTGACACAATAACAACTAAAATAAATCAAATGAGAACCATTTTCTTCTTCTTTCTTATAGCCATACTTACTACAAGTTGCACCCAACAAACTGCCCATGAAAAGCTGCATGAACTTATGGAAAACTACCATGAGCAAAGCTTGAAAATGAATCCTATTGGCGCAACCTTTCAAGGTGACACGCGTTACAACGACTACTTGCCAAATTACCTTGACGACGAAGTAATGGCATCACAAAAAGCGTTTTATACCGAAACGCTTCATGCACTTAACGCCATTGATGCCAATGACCTAAACGAGCAAGACCAGCTCAGTAAAAAAGTGTTGCAATGGGAGTGCGAAACCAACTTGATGGGCATGGAATTTCCCACAGAACTGCTTCCGATAGACCAAATGTGGACGCTACAGCTTACCATGGGGCAATTGGCAGCAGGATCTAGCGCACAGCCCTTTGTTACTGTAACGGATTATAACAATTGGCTTTCTCGTGTAGACGATTATGTAGCGTGGCTAAAAAGTGCCAAAGCACGAATGAAAGAAGGGATTATACAAGACGTGGTACTGCCAAAATCATTAATCAGAAAAGTAGTGCCGCAACTTCAAGCAATGACCGAACCCGACTTAGATAAAAATATTTTCTACATGCCTGCTAAAAACTTCCCAGAAGGTTTTACCACGGCTCAAAAAGACAGTCTTTCAGCAGCATATGCCGACATGGTCACAAATAAAATCATTCCTGCTTATCAAGAAGTGGCAGATTTTATGGATAGCACTTATTTGGAAGCAGGACGCAATAGTAGTGGTTTTGATGCCTATTCATTTGGAGAAAATTATTATAACTACGCTGTCAGACTTTATACCACTACAGACATGACAGCTGACGAAATCCATCAGCTTGGATTGTCAGAGGTGAAGCGCTTGCGCAAAGAAATGGAGCGTGTTAAAGCGCAGGTAGGTTTCAAAGGGGATTTAAATGCTTTTTTTGAGCACGTACGTACGTTGCCAAAACTGATGCCGTTTGATGATCCACAACAAGTCATTGATAACTTTAATGCCATTCACGATAAGATGAAAGCGAAAGTAGATGCCTTGTTTGAACTGCAACCCAAAACACCATTTGAGGTAAGAAGAGTTGAGGCATTTAGAGAAAAATCAGCGGCAGCGCATTACAATCCCGGCTCCCTTGACGGCACCAGACCCGGTGTGTTTTATGTGCCTATTCCAAACGTAAAAGAATACAATGTTTTCTCTGATGAAGATTTATTTTTACATGAAGCCATTCCGGGACATCACTTTCAAATTTCATTACAACAAGAAGACACTTCCCTACCAGATTTTAGAAAAACACTTTGGTATAGCGCCTATGGCGAAGGCTGGGCATTATACTGCGAATCGTTGGGCGAGGAACTTGGTTTGTATGACGATCCATATCAATATTTTGGAATGTTAAGTGCCGAAATGCACCGCGCCATTCGATTGGTGGTAGATACGGGTATTCACACAAAAGGCTGGACTCGCGAGCAAGCCATCGCCTACTCCTTAGCAAACGAAGCGGAACCAGAATACGCCATTATTTCTGAAATAGAACGCTATATGGCAAATCCCGGGCAGGCATTGTCCTATAAAATTGGACAGTTAAAAATTAGAGAACTTCGCGCTATGGCAGAAGAAAAACTTGGTGATGCCTTTGACATCCGTGTATTTCACCGTATTGTCTTGGAATCTGGATGTATTCCCTTGGCACTGTTAGAATATAAAATTAACGCTTGGATTGCTAATACTGCATCCTAAATTCTCATTTTTGCACTTATTTTAGCGTTCAATATAAATATATGATTTTAGTTACAGGAGGTTTAGGGTTTATTGGATCACATACGGTAGTCGCCTTACAAGAAAAAGGACATCAAGTCCTCATTGTCGATGATTTATCTAACTCTTCTGTTGAGGTCTTAGATGGCATAGAAACGGCTAGTGGCATTCGTCCAACTTTTATCGAACTCAACCTGCAAAACAGCACCGCTGTTTCAGATATGTTCCAACATTATTCTATTACAGGGATTATTCATTTTGCAGCATTTAAAGCCGTGGGTGAAAGCGTACAAAAACCTGTAGCTTATTATCAAAATAATTTGGGGTCGATGCTTAATTTGTTAGCAGAAGTTGAAAAAGCTGCATCCCCTATTCCGTTTATCTTTAGCTCGTCTTGTACCGTATATGGCGAGGCTACCGAACTCCCCATTAACGAAAATGCGCCTGTTCAGCCTGCCATGTCACCCTATGGAAACACCAAACAAATTGGCGAGGAAATTTTGATAGATACCGTAAATGCCATAGATGGGTTCAGAGTAATTGCATTGCGCTATTTTAATCCGATTGGCGCACATCCGTCCATTGCTATTGGCGAATTGCCCTTAGGTAAACCACAGAATTTAGTTCCATTTATTACGCAAACTGCAGCTGGACTGTATCCTAAACTAACCGTTTTTGGAAACGACTACCCTACCTCGGATGGCACGAATGTGAGAGATTATATTCATGTAGTAGATTTGGCAGAGGCGCATGTGGTAGCTTTAGAGCGTATTTTGGAAAGTAGAAGTACAGAAGCCTATGAAGTCTTTAATTTAGGTACTGGTAAAGGAAGTAGTGTATTGGAAGTCATTCAAAGTTTTGAACGTGTTTCTGGTCAAAAATTAAGTTATGACATTGGCGCACGCCGAGAGGGTGATGTCATTGCAGCCTACGCGGACACCACAAAAGCGAATACTGTTTTGGGCTGGAAAACCAAACGCAGCCTGGACGAAGCTATTGCTTCGGCATGGAAATGGGAGCAGAAAGTAAGAAAGCTTTTGTAAGCTGCCCTTTTCAACTACTTGTTGGGTATTAATTTTGGATGAATAACACGAAACCAAAGAGGCGGAAAAAGTGCTAAAAGCATAGATGCCGGATAACCAAATGGCAATGTTGGGCTGTTTTCTAAGCTATCCAAAACTTGATATTTTTTTGAAGCTCGAAAATGGTGATCACTATGCCGAGTTAACTCATAAAGCACAATTCTACCCATGATATGATCGGAATTCCAAGAGTGTATGTGTTGAACCTTTTCGTACTTGCCGTTGATTTTTTTTCGAGCCAAGCCATAATGTTCTATATAATTGATGGTTTCGAGAAACAAGAAGGAAATTATCCCCACAATTAAAGCAATAGAAAATATTTTTACTCCAAAAAAAGCATAAACACCACCCAAATATGCTACTTGGTAAATGATAAACAACAGCATGTTGTTTTTGGTTGAGAAAAAATGTGCCCCTTTCTTTTTGTGTAGTTTGGTTTGTATCCGCCATGCATTTTTATATTGACCAAAAACCGATGTTATCCAAAAATGATATAAACTCTGCCCCTTTTTTGCAGTTGCTGGGTCTTTTTCGGTAGCAACATATTTATGATGCCCGTAATTGTGCTCCAGAGTAAAATGCAAATACAAACAAGGCAACAGCAATAACCTTGTGAGTAAAATCTCAAATTTTCCTTTCCTATGACCTAGCTCATGTGCAACATTCACTGCGTTAGTTGCCAACAAAATGCCTAGCGCAAAAATTAATCCCACATATTCATAAACACTTAAAGTTGTAGTTGAAAAGCTATATATCCCATAAGATAGCACAGAGTAAACAATAGGAACATTTAAGTAAAGAAGCCAATCAAAAAAACGATTCAACGCCCTTTTTTGTTTATCAATATCTGAAAATTCATCGTTTTTTATCGGAATTATGCCTTCAAGAAAGGGTATTAAAACAAACACATAAGCCAATGCAGTGAAGGAGAAGACTCCTTTAAAATAGAAACTAACAACTACACTCAGGGGAACCGTGTATGCTATGAGATATTTTAAGTCTTTCATGTTATAAATCTATAAAAATTTTGAATACACTAAATTATATTCGAATAAAAACAAAATATCTTGACTGTTTTATTTGTGTTGTAGGGGATATTTCAACAAAGGCATTTAGGCAAACAGAGGAAAAGTGTTGTGTTTCTGTAGTGATCCCTGTAAGGATTTCGCCGAGATCCTCAAATATCTCCGCTTTAAAAAATAAACCCACAACTTTGTTAGATATAGGTTCGACTTGTGCCACAAAAATTCGATAATTCAAACTAATGGAAAGAAGTTTATTTTTTGCCGCAAAAAATATTTCTAGAAATAAATAAATATATTTGATAATAACTCGTAGCCAATAAATACATGGCATGTTATTCAACTTTTAATTTTTATAAATATGAGAAAACATTATGCCATTTATTATTTAACTGTTTTCTTTTGTTTTTTATCAATTTTTTCTTTTGGTCAATTACAGCCAAATATTCTGATTATTCATGTTGATGACTTAGGGTACCACGATCTTAGCATTCATGGTTCAAAAACATATCAAACTCCTCATATTGATACACTTGCGAGCCAATCAGTCTCATTCACAAAAGCATACGCAAACTACCCAAGATGCGTACCCTCTAGATTTTCTATGATGACGGGGAATTATCCAATACAAAATGGAAATGTTCCTGATGATGGGTTTGAAATCAAAAATATAGCTGCAAACAAAAACTTCATTAAATCATTTAATAAGATGGGGTATCATACGGCTTATTTTGGTAAATGGCATTTAGGAGATGAACAAAGTTTACGTGACTTTGGATTTCAATTTAGCTTTGGTGCTGGAAAAGCTGGCTCACCTATTAGTTTTATCTATCCCTTCAATGTTTTTAAGGGAAAAGGAAAGAACAAAAAGAAACCTATTCAAGATGTTGATGAGGTAAGCACTGAAGGTGATTATCTGACTGATGTCATGACAAATCAAGCAATTAATTACTTAAAGGAGTATGATTCATTGAAACCATTTATGCTTATGCTTTCATATTATGCTGTTCATCAACCAATTGAAGCAAAACCTAACGACATAGAGCGTAACCTTAAAGAAATAGAGGCTACTGATTTTGGGAATCAACCAGAATATATTGAAGAAGGTACAGGACGAACAAAAATGCGTCAGGATAATCCCGCTTATGCCGCTATGGTAGAAAACTTGGACTACAACATTGGTAAACTTTTAGCTCATTTAGAATCTAGTGGAGTCTTGGAAAACACAATAATCGTTTTTTCTTCCGACCATGGAGGATTATCTAATGACGGCTATAACAAAAGGCAGTTAGCTACCTCAAATTTTCCGTTACGCGCTGGAAAAGGGTGGTTATATGATGGAGGGATAAAAGTTCCCTTATTTATTAAATGGCAAAATAAATTTAAACCAAAAATTGAGAATGCTTCTATTGTAACGCTCATGGATATTTTTCCAACACTATTGGATGTAACTGCCAATATAGACTCAGATGTGGACGGAAAAAGCATGCTACCATTGCTTTATTCTAAAAAGAAATGGCAAAACCGAACGGTTTACTGGCATTCTGAAAAAGCAAGACCAAAAAGTACCGGAGACACAAAATCATCTGCAATACGAAAAGGTAAGTACAAGCTCATTCATTGGTTTGAATCCAATAAGATAGAGCTCTATAATTTGGAAAAAGACCCTTATGAAAGACATAATCTATCCAATGAAAAACCAAAATTACGATCAGCACTTTTGAACGATTTGAATAATTGGAAATCTGAAATGGAACAAGATAAATCTTGACTTTTTTATGCATTAGACCTTGATCAGTACAAGTAACCGTTCAAGATTATTCTTATAAACCGTGAGAGAAGTTTTCAGGTTAAGTTTAAAGACAATGATCAATTACTTGAAATTATACAGCTATTTATTTGTCATGATGCAAAAAAACAATCCCAGAAATAAAAACAACTAATATCATTGAGGTGCTACCCCTTTATTTTTAAACAACCAGCAAACTAATTTAATCAATCTTTGAATTGTTAATAGTAAATGATTCTGGAAATTCTCCTAAGTCATTCGTGTCTATAATCCATTTATCTAGTTCTTGATTTAAAGCATCAACTACTGAGGAGTATTCAGGTATTCCCGAGAGATTTTCGAGCTCATTTGGGTCTTTTTCCAAATCGTATAGCTCAAATTCTTGTTTTGGGCTTTGAAACCACTTTATTTGATCATTATTTAAAGTATTCTCCATGAATTGTTTATTCAGTTCTTTCATTAGGGGCATGTTTTCTCTATAGCGAACAGGGAGCGCGTGAGCCTTTTCCAGATAGAAGTTTTTTATCAATTTAAATTTTTTTGTTTTTATAGATCGTATTCTATCAACCTCTTCATCAAAACGATCAGATGCAGTTATAAGATAGTTGCGATTAAACTTATAAAAATCCAAAAAGGAAAACCCTTGAAGGTGGTTTGGGATTTCGATTCCAGCGATATCAAGAACTGTTGGTGCAAGATCAACAAAGCTTAATAGCTCATCCACACGAGTTTTAGCCCACTTCGATTTTGGGTACTTAACCATAAATGGAACTTTGACACCAGTATCATAAATAGCCCTTTTAAATCTTGGGAACGGCCCTCCATGATCACTGTAAAAGAAAATATAAGCATCTTCATATAGCCCTTTATCTTTTAGTTCCTGAATTCGAAGCCCTAGTTCATTATCCATTCGCACAAGGTTACTGTAATTTACAGCTAAATCTTTTCTAATAATATCATTATCAGGAAAAAATTTTGGAACATTAAGTTGATTCGGATCTACATATAATTTGTTTTCACTTTGTTTCCATATTTGGGCCTCATGCGTAATTTGAAAATTTAAGACAGCAAAAAAGGGTTGATTTGGCAAACGGTTTCGCCAATGAATATTTTCCTTCATTGTCCCACTACAATAACTACAACTCTGATTCCAAGCATCTTTACTAATTTTAAAGTTATAGTCTTCTTTGTTATTGTTAATACAAAAATAGCCTTGATTCCTTAGGTATGTTGTGAATGGTTTAATATGGTCAGGAAAAGAAGGAGAATAACTAGGGATATTAAGTTGTGGTTGATTTGTTGCTCTGCCTTCATTATAAGCTCTCATATTGTGAGTGCCCAGCGTAGTTGGATACATTCCTGTAATAATTGCGCTACGGGCAGGTGAACAAACAGGAGTAGTAGCATGCATATTTTCAAACACAACACTATCTTCAGCAAGAGCTTTTAAATTAGGAAGATCAACTGTATTATCCCCATACATTGGAAAGAAAATCTGAGATTGATCTTCACAAACCAACCAAATGATGTTTGGCTTTTTTTTCTCGGAGCATGAGAAAAAGAAAAACGTTAAAAAAAATAATACTGTTGAAAGATTTTTTTTCATTCAATTAATAACTTTAAATAGCTCTCAGAATAACTGTTGTAAAATAATTGTCCAATTTTTTTCATCCCTTCATAATTATAATGCCCTACATTTTTCCCTTGCCATTGATGCGTATAGATTGGCGTGTAATTATAATTTTTCGGGTTTTTACTTCTTTCCACAAATGTAACATTTGGTGTTTTGTCGCTTACACTTTTTATTGCCTTTATAACTTTATCGCTTCCAACACCCAAAGCTAAAAAAGGTAAATTAGGTAAGTTGTAATATGTCCTAATTGAATGGATTAATAACTCCAAATTTTCAGCATAAGAATTAGCAGCTTTTAATCCATTTTGGGTGTTACTGTCTGTTTCGCCTTGTACCCATAGCATTCCCACAATCTCATAGCTATTGGGATCAAGTTTGGACAACTCGTCATCAATTAGTTTAATAAAATCATTATATAATTTTGGCTTCTTTTGTTCGTTGAAAAAAGCAGCTTTTTCATTAGTCCATAAGGGATTCCAAGCACCGTATAGAGAAGTTCCGCCTTGCGATCTTTTTATAAACAAATAATTTTGGTTTGGATAATTTTTAGCAAGCTCAATGCCAAAAAATAGTTCGGGTCCAAAGCATTTTTCTATACTAAATTTTTTTTTCACAAACTCCCAAGGATCTGTGAAATTCAATTTTCCATTGTATTTAATAGCATTTCCTTCACCTACGGTTCCTTTGTAAATAAAGTTTATTTTTTGACTCGCTTTTTCTAACCACTCTTTTTCTTTGTTTGTAAGTTTTGAAGCATCACCGCGGCCATCCATATTAGATTGTCCAGCAAATAAAAACACCTTTGTCTTTTTTTCATATTGACCAAAGGCAAGAAGTGAAAAGGATATGCAAACTATAACACAACAGTTTTTAAAAAGATACATTTTATGCTATTCTTTGTTTTCACTATAAACTCGTTCAACAACCATGTCAGTCATAGCTCGCATTTCCTCTAATGACATATCGTCTTTATATTGAACTTGAAGTGCTTTTATTTTTTGTTTTAAAGCCGTTGTAATTTCTTCGTATCCACATTTGCCATACAAATTATCTATTTCATTCTTGTCATGCTCTAAATCGAATAGCTCCCATTCATCCATGTCGTAATAATAATGAATCAGCTTAAATTTGCCAGTACTTACTCCATAATGTGGTTGTACTTTATGCCAAAAAGGATACTCGTAATAATGATAATACACGGCGTCTCTACCTTGGTAGTTATCTCCAAAAAGTTGTGGTTTAAAACTCTCTCCTTGTATGTCGTGGGGGATATTTACACCTGCCAAATCAAGTAAAGTGGGAGCGAAATCTATATTTAACAACAACTCTTTATTGTGGGTGCCTGCTTTTATTTTATTAGGATATTTTATCATAAAGGGCATGCGAAACGAGGGCTCATACATCCATCGCTTATCAAACCAGCCATGCTCTCCTAAATAAAAGCCCTGATCTGAAGTGTAAATTACAATGGTATTCTTATCTAAATTATTTTCTTCTAAAAAATCAAGCATTTGGCCAACAGCTTCATCAACTCCAGCAACACACCGTAGGTAATCTTTAATGTAGCGCTGATACTTCCAGTTTTTAAGTGCTGCGCCTTGTAACGTGTCATTTGGAGTCCAAAACTCACCATTATTTCCATAACGATAATATTCTCCTACTTGCCAAGGTTTAAGGTTAGTAGGCGGTGGCACTTTGAGGTCTTTGCGATTCATGTGGTTTTCAATCTCTAACATATTTTGTGAAGCAGCAAGTCGACCCTTATAATCGTCATTAAATGTTTCATGGTGTGGAAAATCTTCATTATATATGTCATTAAACTTTGGGTTTGGTGTCCATGGACGATGAGGCGCCTTAAATTGATACATGAGCATAAAAGGCTTGCTTTTGTCTCGCTTATTTGTCAACCATTTCAGGGCATCATGTGCAACTTGAGCTGTTGAGTGTCGTTCTGTTTCAACAATGGTGTCTTTACCATTTTCTACGAATACAGTGTTAAAATAGGTTCCCTGTCCTCCATGGTTTACCATGACTTTAGAATAATCAAATCCAGTTGGGGCTGTACCCAAATGCCATTTTCCTATTACAGCTGTTTGGTAACCAGCTTTTTGAAGTAATTTAGGTAACGTCTGTTGAGAGGCATCAAAATCGCCTCCTTTTTCATTTTTAAAAAAACCATTAATGTGACTGTATTTTCCTGTCAGAATAGCCGCGCGGCTGGGCCCACAAATACTGTTGGTATTATATGTTGCATGCATAAGCATTCCTTCTTTAGCAATACGGTCAATATTTGGTGTTGGTGCGAGCTCAGCAAGCCAGTCTTGATAGGCACTCACAGCACTTACTGCGTGGTCATCTGACATAATAAAAACAATGTTAGGTTTTTTTGGCTGAGCATACGTGAGCAGTGCAACACAAAAACCAACAAAAAGAAGTGTTTTTTTCATTTAAAAAATAGATTTTGATTTAATGTTTTGACTTAGACTATCTATTAATTTTCTGTATTTCGGCTCATCAGCCAAGTTATTCATTTCCAGGGAGTCTTTTTTTAAATCATATAGCATGTTGTCATACACGTTTCCAGTTTCTTCACTGGTCCATTCTGCATATAAAAAGTCAGGGGATGATACCATATCACCGTTCCAAATTCTCGAGTAACTAACAGATTTCGATATAATACTCGGGTCTTTTAAGTTTTTAACTAAAGAGGTTCCCTCAACATCTTTGGGTGTTTCTAAACCCAATAGCTCGCTTATTGTTGGATACAAATCAATTAACTCTACATAACTCATGGATTGTGCTTTTTCTGTCAGTCCAGGAACACGTATCATAAGGGGCACTCTATTTTCAACGCTAAATAGATTATGTTTAGACCAGCGATTATGCTCCATTAGGCTAAAACCATGATCGCTTGTGAAAATAACAATAGTTTCATCACGCAATCCCAAATCATCTAATGCCTTAAGTACTTTACCAATTTGAGCATCAGTATAACTTACGCAAGCATAATAACCTTGAATTAATTTTTTTGCAAAATCTTGATCTAGAGTATGTAACGCTCCATTTCGAGCCGCTCCTTCAACATCTTTTGGAATGCCTTTGTATTTCACTAATTCGTACCAGTTACCAGCAGAACGTGGTCCATTGGTTGGGAATGTATTATTGGGAGGCAATTTAATATCTTCAAAATTGTAATAATCCCAATATTTTTTGGGAGCATTAAAAGGTAAATGCGGTTTTAAAAAACCCACAGCTAGCAGAAAAGGAGCTCCGGAGTTTTTTAGTTTTTTCAAATCCTTAACAGCTTTGTTTGCTATTTTTCCATCTTTATAGGCTGCATCATCAACATCCAATCTTTCAAATGGATAAACTCCCGGCAACCCCTCTGCTTGCAATATTTCACTGGTTTCTTCATCAACATAATCTTGATCGTTAAAACGTCCTTTTGGCCTCCATATCTCAGACCACGTATGCTTCATATCCCAACTGTTGTGTGATACCTTACCATTGCTAATAGTGGTATATCCGTTAGATTTTAGCAATCCTGGGAATGTGATTGCGTCAGGCATATCATTACTTATTGATGTAATGAATTCCTTAAAATATTCTCTGGTTGGACGTATTCCTGTCAATATGCTAGCACGTGAGGCACCGCATACGGGAATATTCACAAAAGCATTATTAAACTGAACTGCATCATTAGCTAAGGCTGTCACATTGGGAGCAACAACCTGACTTACTCCATAAGTTGGTAATACTGGCCTAAGATCATCAACTATGATGAAAAGAATATTTTTAGGCTGGTTTTCTTGTGCCACAACTAAAGTTCCAAAAAACAATAGTATGAAGTATTTTATTACATTATTTTTCATTAAAATAGATATTTTGTGTTAGGTTAATTTGTGTATGTTTTAAGTCTTTTTTATCGGAGGAATTTCCAACATAAATAGAGAAAGCACCTTCCTCCACCATATAGTCCATATTTATGTTATAATAGGCAAGGTCTTGAGCCGATAAGGCAAAAGTTATTTTTTTTGACTCACCTGATTTTAAATAAATTTTTTGATAACCTTTAAGTTCTAGTACTGGACGAGTCACGCTGCTATACATATCTCTAATGTAAAGCTGTACAGTTTCCATTCCATCTAGTTTTCCAGTATTTGTAACCATTGCCGATACTTCTAATGAATCCTTTCCGTCCCATGTATATTTAGAAGGTTTTGGAGTTGATATTGTAAAACTTGTATAACTCAAACCAAATCCAAAAGGATATAATGGTGTTGTTTTTTCAAATGCATATTTGTGAAAATACTGTGATGGTTTGTGATTGTAAACCATTTGTAATTGACCCACGCTTCTTGGAACTGTAAGCGGGAGTTTACCACTAGGGTTTACCTCGCCAAATAATATTTCCGCAAGGGCTTGGCCACCAAAACTTCCAGGTTCCCAAGTTTCAATAATAGCAGGAATATTTTCTTGCATCCAAGGCTCTGCAATAGGACGTCCATTTACTAATACAACAATGACGGGAGTTTTGGTTTTGTAAATGGCTTGTACAAGTTCTAACTGTTTACCCGGAAGTTTTAAATCGGCACGTGCCATGTTTTCGCCTGCAGTTTTTTGATTCCATTTGTAGCGCATTGAGTTTTCACCAACAACAACAATAGCATAGTCTGCCTTTGCAGCTTGTTGGGCAGCTTGTTGAATTTGCACATTTTTTATATTTCTAAGGTTTTGACCAGAGTCAAAAAATTCTGTTTTATAGCCATATTTAGAAGCAAGTTCAGCAACCCCTTCATAAATTGTTATGGTATTCTCTTGGGGCTGTTCAGCGTGCCAATCACCTAATGTGGTGGCGTTATTAGCGTTTGGACCAGTTATAAAAATTGTTTTGTTCGCTTTTTTTAGTGGTAAAATATCATTGTGATTTTTTAGAAGCGTAATGGATTGCCGTGCCGCATTTAGGGCTGTTTTTTGATGTCCAGGAGTGAAAATCTGGTTCTTAATATCAGATTCATCTACATATCGGTGTTCAAAAAGTCCCAGTTTAAACTTAGCCCGCAGAATCTTTTCACATGCCTCATTAACACGTTCTATTGACAATCGGCCTTCGTTTACTAATTCAATTACATTTTCCAAAAAATGTGTCCCATGCATATGCATATCCATTCCGGCATCAACAGATAAAAAAGTAGCTTGTTTAAAGTTTTCAGCAACATAGTGGAGTTTTTCAATACGTTCAATATCCATCCAATCACTCACATAAAAACCATCAAAATTCCATTGATTACGCATAAGATCTGTCATAAGCTCTTTATGCATATGGCATGGGATTCCGTTGAGCTCATTATGTGCTGCCATAATGGAATAAACTCCAGCTTCAATAGCTTTTTTGTAAGGGGGTAAATGAATTTCATACAAGGTACGCTCTGAAACATCCATAGGGGACGCATTTAATCCGTTAATGGGTTCTCCGCCTGCAATCATATGTTTAGCACATGCAATTACTTTTTTTGTGCCCGTATAATCATTTTGTTGGAAGCCATTTATCATGGCAACCCCCATTTCTCCTACTAGATAAGGATCTTCTCCAAAAGTTTCTCCAACTCGTCCCCACCTTGGATCTCGCATAACATCTATGTTTGGGGTAAAAGACCAATGTGAACCTGTAGCACGCATTTCAATAGCGGTTTCTTTGGCAATTTGATATGGAAAATAGTTATCAAAAGTTGCTGCCATATTTATAGGTGTCGGATATACGGTAGTACCAGAGACGAGTGCATTTCCATGTATGGCGTCAATACCTATTAAAAGAGGAATTTTTAATTTAGATTTTTCTGCCAACGACTGAAGATAGTTTGATTCAGTAGCAGTAAGAACGTGTAAGAATGATCCTATTTTACCCTCTGTTACCATTTCAGCTACTTGAGAGCTATGCAAATTTTCGTAAAATCCAAGGGCATCATTTCCTAATAATTCTTCAGGACTTAAAGATTTTTCTGCCTTTTTCATGTGTTCTAACCCAACATATTGACACATTTGAGCTACTTTATCTTCAAGAGTCATCCGCGACATTAGGTCGGATAATCTGTCTTCAACATCGGCACTTGAGTCTAAATATAATGGATTCCTATTCTGACCCATCATGGAAATACTTATCAATAAAATGAACAATCTTATTCTCATAAATTATTTTAATTTCAGATTGTTATTAGGATTAATAATGGCATCTCTCAATGCAAAATAGGCAGGTTTTGGATTGAGGTTTTGATCAAAGATAAAGCGGTACATGTCATGATGCTTTCCTTTTAAGCCATCTACCATTCCCCATGTGTTGTAGGTAACAACCCCTTGATTTCTTTTGGATAAGAGAACTTTTAGAACATTGGCATATGCATCTGCTTGTTCCTTTAGAGCGGTTTGACTTGTATTCGAATCCCAAATCTTGTAATCAATTTCTGTAACGTGAAAATCTAATCCGTTTTGATGCGCCCAATCGATTAGGGAGGAGAAATAGTTCAATTGTTCTTTATCAAGTGCAAGAGGCTTATCACTTCGTAAATGCGCTTGCCAACCTAAACCATCAACCCTGAATCCTTTCTTTTTTAGGTATAAAATGGTTTCTTTTACTTTTTCCCACATTTTAGGTTCCATACCCCCGTGTTGATTAAACACTAAGCTCTTTTTAGTAGCATACTTATTGGCAATTTCAAAGGCAGTTGTGATATATAATGGCACGTCATTTTCATCTCTTCCTATTTGCTCCCAAGGATTTTCCCATAAGGTAACTCCAGGTTTCTCTTCAAACCAATTTCCTTCTGGGGTAATGGTTTCATTCACAACATCCATCCACTTTACAGAGGGTTCATCATTCATACGTTTGCAAAGCGCAGTAAAATACTCCACCATGTTCTCTTCTAATTCTTTTTTAGTTCGATTATCTGCCTTTGCCCAGTGCGAGGCTTGAGGACTGATTGGCCCATGTATTCGAAGTGTTATATTGTGCTTATCTGCAAAGTCTAAATAGTCATCAATTAAGCGCCAATCCCACACACCTGGCTTTGGATGAATTTGCGCTTGCTTTGCACAGTTCTCTGGAGTTGAATAGGTAAACTCCTCTAAAAATAATTTAGAAACTTTCGTGTTGAGTTGTCGGTGATTTAGTGTTGCACCAATATAAACTTGATTGGTATCATAGCCGTTATTAACTAATAAATCTTTAATCCCGTCACTACTCATTTTGGTTAGTGGTTTTGACTTTGGATAAGTAGCTGGAGATAAAAAAGCTAACGCTTTTCTTTTAAGTTCCACATAAATGGCATCGTAACCATTTTTACCAATGTGATTTTCAGTTTCGAGCGGATCAGTACTGTAGTCAAACAACTCTTCTTGCTCAATATCTTCCTCACTAATTTTTTGACCAATCTTACTTTTATCAATCCAAAGAGTGTATCTATAATTTGCTGTGCGAAAACTGTATCCCATTTTTTGATTTCTTGGATATTGGCTAACTGCAAAATCTTTAACAGTTTGCTGCTGTCCTTTCATAAGGGGAACCAAAGAGGTGCCGTCTAGATTTGATACCGGTGCTATTTGGGCCATGTCTACAATTGTGGGGAAAATATCCACAAACTCGGTAGGCGACATAATTTTTTGAGCTTTTTTGGTTTTGGGGTTATATATGATTAATGGCGATCTTGTAGCTTGCTCAAAATTTGAGTGCTTGTTCCATAAGCTGTGGTCTCCTAAATGAAAGCCATGGTCTCCCCAAACGATAATTATTGTATTGTCCATTAGCCCTTCTGTTTTGAGCTTATTTATAATTTTTCCAATTTGGAAATCGATAAATGACACACAAGCATAATAACCATGGATAAGGTCACGCTGAAAATCGTCGTCTAAAACTAATTGATTGTTGGCATCTGTTTTATAATCTCTGCCCTCTTCAACATAAGATCGCAGCTCTCCTGAGGTGTGATATGCCAATTCACCTGTGTTTTTAGCGCGGGCTCTAAATTTAGCCAATGGCATACGTTCTTTTTTGTAAAAATCCCAGTATTTCTTTGGAGCAGAAAAGGGTAAATGTGGACGTTTAAATCCAACTGCAAGAAAAAAGGGAGTATTGTTTTTAGATAGCTCGTCTATCATACTAACTGCATGTGTAGCAATTGCCCCATCAACATAAGCTTCATCTGGTGCATTACTCCAAGAAACAGGTGGTTTGTACTTCCCTTTAAGTGCCTTAGCTGCTTGGCTACTTTTAATATTATTCTCTTTGAGATATGAACGAATTTTAGTTTTTATATTTTCGTTTTGGTAAAATCCCAACACTGGTGAACCCCATTCCTCTGGATAACTAAGTTGATGTGACTTCTTAAAAGGTAGTGACCAGGAAGGGGCATCTGCTTTTTGGTCAACCCCGCGCGGATCAAATATTTTACCAACACCTGCGGTCAAGTATCCCATCTCTTTAAAATGTTGAGGCAGGGTAACTACATTAGGCAGTTTATCACGCATTCTCGTTTTCAAATCATAGACTTGTGTTTTGTCTGGTCGTAAGCCTGTAAGTAAGCTAACTCGAGATGGACTACAAATAGCTTGTTGGGCATGCGCATTAAGAAACACACTTGATTTTCTGGCCAACAAATCCATATTGGGTGTAATGGCAATATTATCACCAAAACTGCGAATAGTAGGTTTTAAATCATCAACCGCAATGAATACAATGTTAAGAGGTTTATTGTTTTGTGCGTAATTTGTAAGCGCGCACAACATCAATAGTAAAAATAATGTCCTTCCCATGGGAGTTTGTTGATTTGGTTATTGTTTAACTATCTTATGATAACAAATTAGTTGATTTTTTGTGACGAATTCTATAAAATATATTCCATTTTTTAGAAAAGAAAGGTCAATTGCTTTTTTATTGCCATTTAATGATTTTACTATTTTTCCATTCAGGTCGTAAAGGGTTATGTGTTGGATTTTAACATCCGCGCCAATAAACAGTTCTTTTTTCACAGGATTTGGGTAAATACTGATATTTTGGGTTATTGCTTTGGTTGATAATGTTTCAGTGCTAATAAAAAAGTCATCAAAATAATATACTCCAATATCGGCTCCACACATAAGTTGAAGTTGAATGGAGGAAGTTCCTTCGGGGACATCAAAAGAAAAACTATAGGGTGATTCAGGGTATGATGTGCCCAAGAGCTGCTGACTTGATACAGAATATTTTAATCCATTTTGATTGTATTTAACCCGTAGTTTGAATGGTAGGTTCGAGATACTTCCTTTACCATAAAGAGAAAAAGTTAAACGCTTATTATCTAAATTTCAATCTACGCTTATTGAGGAATTCGACAACAATGCAGTGTTTAAACTGCCCGCTTGAAAAACATTAATTTTTGCGCCATGTGACCCGCTTCTTGATGTAAATGAAGCATCCTCGTATATTGCTTTATCAGAAGACACACTTCCTTGAGTGTCTGGACTTACTGCTATAAAAGACCACTCAGTATTATATCCACATTCAAAATCCATATTTTTTAATATGTTGCTATCATTACAAGAAGGCTGAGTATATGGATTAAGTAATGCTTCTTTAACGTCATCTACCCAAATGCTATTTTCTAAAACAGTACTAGGTGAGGTAGATTTTGGAGAAAAGCTGTCAATAGAAAAGTAGTCGAAATCATAAATAGCTATTCCAGAATCTTTCCTAAAATGTATCGTTTTGCTAGATAAACCACCTGAGTCCCACACAGCAAAAGCAAAGCCCCTATCAATGGCGGCATTAGCAACATAGCCATGATAAGCAACTCGTGACTTAGGGTCTGGACCTCCGTCAGAATAACCTGTTACATTGGGAGCATTATTTGCCGAAACTTGTTTTAAATCCCCCTCTGAATAATCATAACCATAATAATTATCTGCTCCAAATTCTCCTAAAAATACGTCAACAGGTGGGGTAAACCCATTTGCCCAATTTTTGACTATATCAAATTCAGTGTCAATATTAATTTTGTCTAAGGTGGTTCCCCAACTATTAGTGTCATACCTGTAATCACTAGATTTTGTGAATTGAAAGGGGCGATAATAATGAAAAGTAGCTATTAAGAAATCGTGGTTATTAAGTATTTGAGAATCAATTGTGGTAATGGCTTCATAACTCGTTTTTGTTCCGCCTGTGATGATAATTTTCCTTGTTATGTTATTGCCCCCTGAATTTCTAACAATTGAAATCACTTCATTATTAATTGTGTTCATATCAGTTTCAGAGATGTGAAAATAGGGTTCGTTAATCACCTCAAAGATCAAATCGTCATTATACATTTTAAATCGGTCGGCAATTTGTTCCCAAATAGAGTAAAACTTGGCTAGATCAGCGGCACGTTTTTCGGAAGTAGGGTGGGTGTAATAAGCAGTTTGACTTTGATCAAATGTGTAGATAAATTCTGATTTGAGGGTTGATCCATGAAAGTCAATAATAACCACCAGGTTATTTGCTAAGCCCCAGCCAATTACTGTCTCAAGGCGATCTAGATAGTTGGCGCTTACAACAAAATCCGACCGTGAGCCTGTAAAGGTGGTGTTTTCGTTTGGACTAAAGGTCGTTGCACTTCCTGTATAAGTAGTTCTATTCCCAAAAAAATCAATGGGGATACGCACATTTGTAAAACCCGCTTGGGCTATTTCTTGAAAATATTGAGCCGTAGCCGCTCCAGACCAATTTCCTTCAACAGGTGCACTAAGTACATTTCCAAGATTTATTCCACGCCCCATTTTGGATATAATTTCTTGCGGGGTCTGTTGAGCGCTTAAAAAACCCGCTACTAAAAATAGCAGCAGGTTTATTGTGTTTGATAGTACAAATAACGAACCCTTATTCCTTATCAGCATTTTTTCTTGCCTCATTGCTTAAGAGCATCATTTTGCGTGCTTGTTTTTCTCCAAATTCGGCAGCTAACTTATTTTGAGCATTTGAAAACTCAGCCTTATAAATAGATTGCTTCTCTTCTTTAGAGATGTCTTTGTTTACCTTGATTTTAGCATTTGCATTCACAACTCTTTCAAGCATAACATTGTAAACAAGATTTTCTTGTTCTTCATTCAAGTCCATTTTGTCAGCAATATACGTTGAGAAAAGAGTCGCTCTTCCTTGTTGATATTTAGTTGGTTCTTGGGCCTGAGTTGTGGCGGTAAAAAACAGCATAAAAATTAATATAGTTAGATTTCTCATATTATTTTTTCAATAGTTTGACAGCCTGACCATTATTAAGTCTCAGAAAATAAAGTCCTGATTTTAACTCTGTAATATCCAACTGCTGATTTTCAGTTTCTATTTTAAACGACATAACTCGTTTTCCAACTACATTAAAGACATTAACATTATCGTCGATGTTCGCATTGTCAATGAAGATAAAATCTTGAGCTGGGTTGGGGTAAACTTGAATATTATCTAAAAGATTTAAATCCTCAACTGAAAGTGGTTGAGAATAGAAATTTATTGACTTAATTTCGTAAAGCCCTCCTTTGGATTTTCCTTCAAAGCCTTCTTCTGTAGATCTAAAACTTAAAGCAATGTCATAATAATGCCCATCTGAATCTTTAGGGATAGTTGTACTCACATTATACTTGGAACTTTCGTTTTCTAAATTAAAATATAATGTCTGTTCGTTAGTTCCGTTCATCGATTGATTTAAAAAAACATCTGAATTCAATGCACCTGTAACATCCGGGCCAAGAACTCTAAGCTGATCATCAATTGTATTATTTACCAAAGTTATGTACATGTGAGGGGTTGTTCCTGAAATTCGAACATTTTCATCAAGTGTAAGTTTAGCAGATGCGTTTGCTACAGCTGTAACATTTAAATTTCCTGCTGAAGAGGCAATTGTTACATTCTGTTTTCGGTTCCAAAGACCATCATAGCCAGACCCAACGTAGTTAAACTCGCCAAGTGTAGGCTTTTCTGTGAAAAATGCCAAGTATGAAATGTGGAATGTTCCTGCTACCTTTGGATCATGTGGCTTAACGCCAATTTTAAAGCTATTCATTATTCCTAACCACTTGTCTCTTGAACTAATATTAGTATTAGTTGTAAACTTTTCACCCGTGTAATCTGCTAAATCAATAACTAACGTGACATAATTATTATTGTTAGCAATTGTAAAAGGACCAATAAATGAATCATATGGTGAACCTCCGTTATCTGAGTTAGTCATATTTGGTACAAATTGAATCTGATTATTGGACTGATTTGAATTCTTAACGGTTATAACCAAGTAATTAAGAGTAGTTATGTTAAGATTCAACGGTGCAGGAGATTTTAACTGTGGACTATTATGACTTGCATCATAAGTCTGCACAATTTCTCCTCCATTTGAAGAGTTATATGCGAAGTAAGAACCCCCATTGTTAGCAGTCCACCCTTGAGCATCAGAAGGAAACGTATATTCTAGAACAGGTGTTTGAGAAAATAAAGGGGTTGTAAAAAGTATAAAAATGTATAAATGTTTCATGATTTATGAGTTTTTATTTTTTACACAAGCTCATTAGAGCTTTTGTAGAACGGTTTAATTAATCTAATAATTGATTTGTATTAATTTCAGCTAGAGGTATGGGCATTAACATTACCTCATCTTCGCTGGTTGAAAACAGCACATCCCTGTTTGATGCATAGGTTATAAAGGAATAATACAATGTTTTGTCGCCATTGGTAATTGGGTCATTATTTCTAAGAATTGTGTTATTCAAGAAATAGTCATACCCTCTTCTACGAGCATGAAAACCATCATATCCCTCACCAATCAGTTCAAACTTATACTCATCCATTATAGCATCTCTAAAAGCATCTTTACCTTGAGTCCATTCAGGTCGTGCATAAGTACCATCTACTCCTGCTCGAGCTAAAACAGGGGTTAAGTATGTCATCTCCTCTCCGTTTACAAGTTCATTCGAAATCTCGGCTAACATTAAAAGCAACTCTCCGTATCTAAGGTCAACAATGTTTTGCTGACCATATTGAGTCATACTTGTGCGGTCTTTTTCAGTAAACTTAAAATGGTAGGGTTGTGTTGCACCCATGTTGTTATTTGCATTTCCAGAAGGATATACTTTAGCTACCGCATTAGGGTTTGGATATGCTTGATTGTACTGGCTTATATACGTTCCTGGATATCTTAAATCATGAATTTCAACGCTTGCCAGGCCATTACCAGAAGATTTCGTTCCATAAATTGACATATGGTAATCGTGGAAAGTACGTTTTACACGAAACCATCCAAAATGTTGATTTGCTCCAGTACCTTTATATCTCCAAGGAGTAAAGTTTCGACCCATCTGTGAATTATCTGCATCCAAAGATATCTGTAATTCAAAAATTGATTCGGAAGTGTTTTCTCCATTATAAGGGTTGAAAAGGTCAGCAAAATCTGGAAGAAGAGAGTATTGACCACTGTCATAAACTTTTTTTGCTTCAGTATATGCATTTGTCCAACAATCAGTCTCAGAATATCCAGCCGCATCACGCAAAGCTGGAGTTGTGGCCATTTTCATCCATACTTTAGCCGCCATCATATTGGCAGCCCATTTTTTTGGATAACCAACGTCTTGATCTTCACCCTTCATATACAGCTCGGCATCTTCTAAGTCTTGAAGGATTTGTGTATAAACTTCAACAGCAGTAGATTTAGCTTTATCTGTGTTATCTGCATCAGGTAATTCCAACCATAAAGGAATGTCTCCCCAAAGCTCAGCTAATTTAAAATATGACCAAGCTCTAACAAATAATGCGCTCCCACCTACGTCTTGTATGGTAGTATTGTCATTTGGTAATTCAATCGCATTAATGGCACCATTTGCTCTACCAATAGTTTTATATAGTCCACCCCACAAAGACTCAGCATCGTTATGGTAACCAGGATTTAACGCATTTAATGATACTTGATCGGTTGCGGTTACTCTACCGTCTTTATTTGTTTGCATCAACCCACCATAAAGGTTTTCTACATACAACCTGCGTTCCTGAGTGTCATAAGTAGTAATAGCTTGAAAAATTCCATCGCGTGCACCAATAATACTTTGAGAATCTTGGTAAATAGAGTCATCCAAAAATGGAGGATTCTCATCCAAATCACAACCAACAAAAAGTATGATACTTCCTATTAAAAAAAGTTTTAAAGTTTTCATGTTATTTTATTTTTAAAATTCAATATTTAAACCAAGAATTATAGACTGAACATTGGGGTTGTTATTCCAGTCTATGCCCTGAATCATACCATCCCAAAGGAATGCTGTTATTTCAGGGTCATATCCAGAATAATTTGTCCAAGTGACCATGTTAACACCTGTCAATGTCAAACTTGCAGCATCAACAAAGCTTAATGAGTCTACATCAATGTCGTAGCTGAATGAAATATTCTTAAGCCTTAAAAAACTACCATCTTCAACTGCATTGTCCATAAGAGCAACAAATCTATCTGTTCGGTAATTTAGCCTTGGGAAGGTAGTATCCGGATTTTCTGGAGTCCATCTATTGTACCAAGCATCGCTGAGAATATTTCTAAAATTACCCTGAGCCATCCCAAACCTGTATAAATTGGCATTAACAATATCGTTCCCGTGAACACCATTAAATAATAGATTTAGAGAAAACCTTTTGTAATTCATATTAACATTAAACCCATAGGTGAAGTCGGGGTTTGGATTACCAATTACAGTCATATCGCCTTGATCAACTGCACCGTCCCCGTTTAAATCTAATGGTTTAATGTCCCCTGGTTGTGCCATGCTGCCATTTACACTATAGAGTTCATCGCCTTCTTGAAATAAACCGTCCGTTTTCCATCCATAGAACAAAGCAGATTCTTCACCCTCAATAAATATATTCATTGGGGTTAAGGGATCAGAATTACCTCTACTAACCCTGTTGCCATTATAATATGCACGTTGTTGTACTGCATACCCATCTCCATCTTTCATGAGAAGGTCGCTTGTTGGTAATCCTAAATTTTCAATTCTAGTTCTGTTGAATGCAATATTTCCACCAAAAGAAAGATTAAAATCAGAGGTGTTGATTGCAGAAATATCAACCAAAAACTCTGCTCCTTTGTTGCTCATAGATCCTCGGTTTAGAACAAGTTGTTGAAATCCAGAGGATGTTGGAATAGGTGCCTGTTGAAGTAAATCTTTGGTAATTTTATCATACATGTCAATACTACCAGAAATCTTACCCTTAAGTATTCCAAAGTCAATTCCAAAGTTATATTGCTCTGTAGTTTCCCAAGTTAAGTTTGGGTTTGGAATATTATTAAGAACCAATGGTACAACTGTTCCGCCGCTGGGTGATCCATATAAGGAAGTCGCTGCTCCATAGTTTGGCAATGTACCGTATGGGTTAATTCCGTGGTTGCCAATTTCACCCCAACCTGCTCGAATTTTTAAATTCGAAAAAATATTCAGGTCTTTAATAAATGGTTCTCCAACTGCTCTCCATGCTAGAGCAAAAGATGGGAAGAAGCCATACCTTTTACCAGGAGCGAATTTTGAAACACCATCGTATCTGAAACTTGAAGTCAATGTGTATTTATTTCTAAACGTGTAATTAAACCTCCCTAAAACCGAGAATATCTGTTGGTCAGCCTTCGCAACAAAGAGTGGAGAATTCACTACCTGACCTAAAAAGGGTTGTGCTGAGCCCAATTGTTGTGTTATAAAATTCGAAACGGCATATGTTGTGTTCTCAACATCACGGACATCATATGTAACACCAGCAACTGCGTTTAGTCTATGGTTGCTATTAAATTTTTTATTATATCTAAGAAGGTTATTAATTTGATATGTTAGTGAATTCAATGTCATTTTTTGGTATAAGCCTCCTACATTGCTTCCCTGCCATGTAGAGTTTCCAAAAAATCGTTCTCTATTTTTTGCTCTTAAATTTCCTCCCAATCTGAATTCATATTGAAGCCCGGGTATATTAAAATCATATTGGTAAGCTAATGAAGCAAAAAATCTATTCTCAGATGTATTGTCGCTAAAGTCTTCCACAAAAGTTAATGGGTTTCCAACCCCTAAATCATTGTCATCAATGATTGTATCAGGGCTATTGTTAACAAGAGGTCTGAAGTCAACGAGTTGCTGAACAAAGTTTCGATCCCCTCCAATTTTATCACCACCTGCAGAAAAATCTGAATCACCTATAAATGCGCTCATTCTAGCAATCACCTTGGACTTTTTAGATAGTCTGTAGTCTAAATTCAAACGCAAATCAGCAGTATTAAAAGAAGAGGTTTTTACAATTCCTTGCTGATCACTCAATCCTGCCGAAATATAATAGTTGCCTTTGTCATTTCCATCTGAAAATGAAACACCTATATTATTACTAGTACTTGTAGAGTAAAGCTCATCTTGCCAATTGCGAATTGTTAAGGGCTCATCATTTGGTGATGTTGAAGCATTCCCATTTGAGTCTAAGCGATAGGAATACACTTGATCTCCTTGTATCAAAAATCTTGGGGCACTTCCATCTAATTCTTGAATTGCATTTTGATACTCAGCATAGCCAATTCCGTCAAGCACATCATATGTTTTATAAATTGAACTTAAAGTAACATTGTTAAAAACACTTATTTTTCCTTTATCTCCATTACTTACGCCACTTTTAGTTGTAATAAGAACAACTCCGTTGGCGCCACGCGAACCATATATAGCAGTAGCAGATGCATCTTTAAGTACTTCTATGCTTTCTATGTCTCTAGGATTAATACCATTCAGTCCACTTTGTACATCTTGACCTGTATTTCCCTGTGCTTGATCAACTTCCATATTATCCTCAGCAGCGGAGGAAACAATAATTCCATCCACAACATAAAGCGGTTCGTTGTTCCCGCGTAAACTGTTTGTGCCTCGAATTCTCACACTTACTCCAGCATTTGGATTTCCAGCACTCTGCGTAACTTGAACTCCAGCTGCTCGTCCTTGAATCAGTTGGTCAATAGAATTAATTTGACGAGATAACTTTTCATCAACCTTTACTGAGGAAACAGCACCGGTTAAATCACTCTTTAGTACGGTTCCGTATCCAACAACAACTACTTCATCAAGTTCAGAAACATCTTGTTCTAAAAAAACAACTATAGTGCTTTGATTCGTTACATTTACTTCTTTACTAATAAATCCAACGTATGATACGACAATAGTTGAATCTGTTGAAGAAAGAATTAAGGAAAACTTTCCGTCAAAATCGGTTATTGCACCTAATTTGTCTGAACCCTTAACTTGAATTGTTGCGCCAGGAAGGGGGCTGCCGTTATCATCATTGACAGTTCCGCTAATCATTTTTTCCTGCGAAAAAACGGTTAATGGAATT
>JAQCCM010000034.1 GCA_027621175.1 Bacteroidota bacterium
AAGTAGCATATCTGAAGTGAGCTTATCGTAGTAATCAACATCACCTCTCAACTTACCGTCAAACATTTCGAAAGAAAGCCCAAAGTTGGTTTGTGTCGATGTTTCCCAACCCAATTCATCATCTCCAATATTACCCAATGTAATACCATTGCTTCCGTTGTAATTGGCTGTGTTATATGTTGACTCGTAAGCGTAGTTACCGATTTCAGCATTACCTGAAATACCATAACTGGCTCTAAGCTTTAGGTAATTAACCGTTTTCTTTAGCCCTTCAAAATAAGGCTCCTCACTGATGTTGTACCCCAGTGATACCGCAGGGAATAATCCCCAGCGTTTGTTTTTACCAAATCTGGAAGAACCATCTCTACGAGCAGTAACAGAAAGAAGATATTTCCCCTCATAATCGTAGTTTATCCGACCTAATATGGATAAAAAACTATAGGCACTTTCGTTGTAGAAAACTTTTTGAGTTGCCGCATCTTGCGGCGTTTTTAACGTAGAGTTTGGAAACCCAATACCCGTGATATTGCTTACTCGCTGGCTGTTTCTAGAAGACTCAATTCCTGCAAGTGCATCAATACGATGTCCGCCAAATGTGTTTCGATAGTTTAAAAGATTCTTAAAGTTCCATGAGTTTCTAGACCCTTGAGAAGTAAAGGCTTTGGCCTCTCCATTAGAATCAATAACAGCATCAATATATTGATGATCATCATTGTTGAATGAATTTACACCATATTCAGATCTAAAAGTCAAACCGTCTACAATCTCGTAGTTTAAGTACCAGTTTGCGAGGAATGTTTTACTTTTAGAGTTGTAATCCCACATATCAATACTTGCCCTAACATTTCGTGTTGGGTTAAAATAGGTTCCATCGACATTGTAAACCGGATGAATGGGTAAGTTGTTATTCGCCTTACCAATACCGTTTTGAATCGGAACGGGTGAGTTATCTATGTGCGTATAAAACACATTGGCGCCTACAAGCAACTTGTCATTGACCTTATGATCTAGGTTGGTTCTGGCGGATAACCTTAGATATTCGTTTCCAACAAAAATAGATTCTTCATCAAGAAAGTTAGCACTAATAAAGAACTTGGTTTTTTCATCTCCACCAGAAGCAGAAATATTGGCTCTGTAGGCCTTACCTTGTTGTAGCGCTTGATCTTGCCAATCTGTATTGGTACTCATCGCCTGCGCTTTAGTTAGTCCATTAACGAGAACTCCGCTATTGGTCCAAAACTTGGTGGGATCTTCTCCTGAATTGTACCAAGCTTCTTGTGCAAGCATCAAATACTCTTGACTGTTTACAAAATCGAGCTTGCGTGTTACGGTAGAAAAACCAGAATCAAGAGTAACGTCTATTTGCGTATCACCACTTTTTCCAGATTTGGTTGTGATTAAAACAACCCCATTAGATCCTCTTGCTCCGTATATCGCGGTAGCAGCGGCATCTTTAAGAATTTCAAGGGATTCAATGTCATTGGGGTTTATACTTGCAAGCAAGTTTCCTCCACCGTGGTCCATAAAGCCCACGTTTCCATTGCTGACCATAAAACTGCCAGACTCAACAATGATACCATCTATTACGAATAATGGTTCTGAACTGGCAACAGCAGAGTTCGTGCCTCGAATTCTAATTTTAGTTGGTGACCCAGACATGGCTGAACCACTAACTACTTGAACTCCTGCAGCACGACCTTGAATGGCCTGTTCAAAAGATGGTAGCGCTGTATTTTCTAGATCTTCGCTTTTTACTTTTGAAATTGAGCTGGATAGGTTTTTTTGAATCTGGGTTCCATACCCAGTAACAATTACTTCTTCAAGTTGTTCGCTTGATTCAGCGAGGGTAATGTTAAGTTCAGCCTGCCCACTGTAGACAACTTTTTGGCTTTCAAAGCCAATATAACTGAACTCTATTTCATCTCCCTCAGATACTTTTTTCAGAACATAATCTCCGTCAAAATTAGTGAGCGTTCCTTTACCGGTAGTTAAATTAATAACGTTTACACCCGGTAAAGGTTCACCACTAGTATAGACAGTACCAATTAAGTCCTGACTAAAAGCATTGAAACCAAGAAAAAACATGAAAAAAACTAGTAAATTACATTTCATAGTTAGTTGATTTATGTTAAAATAAACACTTCTTCGTTAACGAATGTAATAAAATTTTAATGTGGAATCATGAAATTGATTACGAAAACGTTGTAGTGTTAATAACTTACAAGTTTTGAATCATTTTTTTTTAATTTGATAAAAAGTATCGTTTCAACCCCTTGAATAGTCTTTGGAGTCTAAACTGTATTGGTGCACTAAATAGATGAGATAATTGGCTTAAGTATTTCAACCCAATAGTTATAGCCTTTTTCGTTGAGATGAACACCATCGTAAGTGAATTCTTCCTTTAAAAAACCTTTTTCATTTGTAAAAGATTCGTTTAGGTCAATCAATATATAGTTGCGCTTCCCTTTCTGCTGTTTTAGCATAGTATTCACTTTTAAAATATTTTTATTCATAAAATCCTCATGTGTGGGTAACAGCGTTTGAAGATAGACCTTCGTTTTTGGTGATTTTTCGTTTATCTGCTCAATAATAGTTAACACATTATTACCGACATATTCAGGCGAAGAGATTTCTTTTTGATAATGCAGATTGAAGAGGTCATTAACACCAATCATGATAAAAACAGCTTTAGGCTTGAAATAAAATATTTCACCAAGCCTAGCAATAACGCCATCAGTTACATCGCCACTGATTCCCCTGTTTTTTATATTATTTCTATTAAACTTAGAAGACCATGTTTTACCCCCCTCTGTAATACTGTCTCCGATGAAAATAATATCGCCATCTTTGGCTGGATCAGAACTAAATTCGTTTAAACGCTCTAAGTAATGATTTTTCGTCCAATCTGTGTGATATTTGATCTTAGCTTCTAATGGGTATAAGTTACTGGGTTCTTGTGCATTTAACGAAAGGGTGCCTACTAAAAAGATAAAAACTAGAAGTTTAATGTTTTTCATTGTCAGGAATTATAAAAATGATGTTTTGAAAGTTAATATATGTTAATTAAAACAAAAAATTATGCTTAAAGTTGCTTCCAGCGCACTTTTACAAAAAAAAATACAGTACAAAATTGAAAATTTAATACTAAACAGTTCTATAACTTGAATTAATAATCCAAAAAGCTCCGCTTTGAAAATAACGCAAACAAAAAAACGCTCAAGCAAGCTTGGCGTTTAATCTTATTGTCCTATTTATTCGTGACGTAATGATTTAATCAGAAACGGACTTTATTATGAAGCTATTAATTCATCACCAATGACTTTACAATAAGCTCAATAAAAGAAATTAAGATTGTTTTAAGCGGTTTTAAATATGGATATTTTTGGGATTGTAAAATTAATATTTATTTGGAAGATGGTTCATTGGAAACGGTGGACAATACATACATCTACAGTAGTGGTAAAGTTGAAATAAGTAAAAAAGAACTAAAAGCAATTGGAGGTAAAGCTGATTTTGAATTTTAAAGAAAAATAGAGCCCCATAACTTACTTAACTATAATAGAAATATTTAGACAATGGCATACGGCAGAAAGACAGGAGGCAGAACTAAAGGTACTCCTAATAAAGTAACAAGCGAGGTTAAGAGTAAACTACAGCTACTGATAGACAACACCATAGAGGATTTGTCATCTACTAATTTAAGTGTGAGCCATAAATTAAAGCTATTGGAGATTATGCTGAATTACTGTCTACCGAAGCTACATTATAGCTACAATGAGGTACAGGAAAAACCAAAGACATTTACTGTTGAATATGTGGGAGGGAGTAATCCTGATGACACCATATATGACACCAAAAAAGAAGGGAGCAAGATAAATTCCTGCCCCCAATAGATGTGACCTCGGCAGGATTCAAACCTGCAACCTTCTGAGCCGTAATCAGATGCGCTATTCAGTTGCGCCACGAGGCCGTATATGGTTAAAATTAACCCTCGTGTCTTGTGTATAATTTTGCTTGTGTACAACTTGGTGTAAAACGGCTTGTACAAACGCTGTGATTATATGAGTACAACGAGGCGGCAAACTTAATCATTTTTTTGAATATTTTCCCCAACACTACCCACATATTCAACCCTAAAACTTTTCTGCTCATTATTGGTTTCTTTGTAGCTGTGAGATAGCTTGGGGATGCAGTAGTTTAAAGCTATTTCTAAAAGTTTAATCTTGTTAGCAATATTTAAATTAGCAGTAGATAATTCACTTATTGTACCATCAATTAGTTCTACAAGTTTATTCTTTACTTCTGTAGTTACTTTGTTGGGAGTGCCTTTTGTTCTGCCTCCGTACTTTTTGCCTGTATTATTCATACTATTCTAAACTATTATAGGTATCCAAAATCCATTAATGCTTTTTTAAAATCATTTTCTGAAATAAACTCTTTACTTAATAGTTCCTTTCTCAATTTTAAGTATTCACTCGGGTCTTCAAGAATGTTACTATGAAAGTTTCTGTTAAAATCATTTAAAGTATTTCCTGTGCCTCTTTGCGTTACCTCCCAAAATTTAGGTTCAGGTTTTGCATAGATATAATTCTCGGGCTTCCATTTAAGTTCTTCTTCAGTTGGGGGACTTACTAATTGACTTATTACTTTTTCGTTTTTTGTCACATCGTAAACATACTCTTCGTGTGCTTTTTTATGAAACTCAAGTTTATATTCTTTCTCCTCTTCTGTAAGTAAGTTATATCTTAAGTAGGGTTCAGGGAATGAGGAATTATAAGTTAAGTCAAATCTGTAGTCAAGGTTGAAAAGCACCTCATTGTCTTCCTTATAACGGTTATAAATCTCTGACTTTGGAGCAAAACCAAAATGCTCGTAGCGCTTAGCTGTGTTGTAAAATCTTTTGCGGTCTAAACAACGATAATAATATTCATACTCAAACATATACGATTTTTCTTTATTTCTTGACTTTGTTTCTGCTCTTGTATTGGAGTAATGTAAGAATGATTTTAATTCATCGATGGTTATTGCTCTTGATGTTGGTTTGATGTGGTCTATCTGAAAACCTTTTGCGGGGTTTGCGTTTTCCGAAAAAGTTTCTTTGAAATATTTAGCGTATTCATAATAATCTATTCCTAACAGTTCTTCCATTTCAATACCATCAATAAAAAAACTCAATTCATTATTCACAGAATATCTTTTTATCCTGCTTTCCAATTCATTAGCTAATTTATCAACGTTTACATCAGTAGTTGAAAAAAATAAGGTTGATTGATGGGGTTTATTAACTTTTACAGGTTTTTCAACCACCTCCTCAACGCTATGTGCTTTTTTTAAATTTTGATTAAGCTGTGTGTGTTTTGGTTTAGATGTATTTTCATCAAATTTTGCCCAAACAGCCAATCCTATTTAAACAATAACTAAAATTAAGCCAATATAAGGGGCTTCCCAAGCATCCGCTTGAATAAAATGAAACATATTTTGTAAATTTTTAATAAATATAAAAATCTTCTGTTAACTGAACATTAGCAAAACTAAATCGCACGCATTGTCACATAAGCTCGCCATGCAATAAGGAACAGCTGCCCTTTGGAAG